>NZ_CADEPL010000014.1 GCF_902829295.1 Vogesella oryzae | reverse complement strand
ACGTTCGGTTACCTGTTTGACGGCTTCAATCTTGAATTCTTCGGGGAAAAGCTGCCTGCTCATGACACCTCCTTGTAGGGCCTAGTGTGAGGCTCACGAGGTATCTAGGAAAGGAGGGGCGATTCAGCCCGGCCCGTGCTGACGACGTCCGCCAACGCACGCGGTGGCCAACGTTGGCCGCGCAACGACACCGCCAAATAGAAAGCCCGCATGCGCGGGTTTTTTCGTTTCTACCTGTGCTTGCCAAGAGGGGTTACAGGTGCGGCACAAGCTATGTGATTCGCGATTGAGCAATCTGGTACAAGACTCCTAGATGCGGCCAACGTTAGACTTCAGCGAAATTTTGAGGAGATTTACCTTGTTGGCTGGAGTCATATACGCGCTTGTTGCAGGGTTGATGTGGGGCTTGGTATTTGTCGCGCCACAAATGTTGCCAGAGTATCCGGCAGCTCTGCTGTCGGTGGGTCGCTACCTGGCATTTGGGCTGATTGCGCTGCCGCTTGCCTGGCTGGATCGTAGCGCTTTACGGCAGTTAAGCCGCAGTGACTGGCTGGAAGCGGTGAAGTTGGCCGCAGTCGGTAACTTGCTGTACTACCTGTTTCTCGCTAGTGCTATCCAGCGCGCGGGTGGCCCGCTGCCGACAATGCTGATCGGCACGCTGCCGGTCGTGATTGCTATTTCTGCCAATTTGCGCGATCACCGCCGGGATGGGCGCTTGCCTTGGCTGCGGCTGCTCCCGTCGTTGCTGCTGATCGTGGCTGGCATTGCCTGCGTCAATAGTGTGGAGCTGGATGCGCTACGCCATGATGGCGGCGCTGACCTTTGGCGCTATGCGGGCGGTGCTGTGCTCGCTTGCTTTGCCGTGGCATGCTGGACTTGGTACCCGCTGCGCAATGCAGACTGGTTGCGTGATCATCCGGGTCGTTGCCCGCGTACCTGGGCGACGGCCCAGGGGATCGCCACGCTGCCATTGGCACTGTTGGGCTTCGTGTTGCTTTGGCTAGGCAATGCCGCCGGCGGCAGTGAGTATGCCATGCCGCTGGGACCGCAGCCTGAGCGCTTCCTGCTACTGATGGCCCTCATCGGGTTGCTGGCTTCGTGGCTAGGTACACTGTGCTGGAACGAAGCCAGCCAGCGGTTACCCACGGCATTGGTAGGGCAGCTGATCGTTTTCGAAACGTTGGCCGCACTCGGTTATGCCTTTGTGTGGCGTGGTGAAGCGCCATCCTTGCTTACGCTGGCGGGCATCGTATTGCTGGTGGCTGGGGTGCTGTGGGCGCTACGGATTCGACCGGAGCCGTTTGCAGCTGAGGGGCATGCTGGCTAAGTGGCAATTCTGTGCCATACGACACTGTTGTAATAAAACATACAGCAATCGATCAAAAAACCAACATTTCGAGCTTTTGTTAAACATGTGCGTAACATGGCCTATATATTCTCAGGTGCTGGCCCGGTTACCGTAGCCCCGCCATAGTGGTAGCAGCGGTGGCCGGATTCACAGTCATTACCGGTGGCTGTGCGTTTGTCTATCCATACACGAGGGAGTGGCAATACATGTTCAAGCAAGCTTCGAAATTGTCCGCCGGCGTCATGCTGGTGGCTTGTGCCCTGAATGCCAACGCAGCCGATTCCGTCCTGCGCTTGCTGACCTGGGCTGATTATGCGCCGCAAGCCGTTGTTGACCAGTTCAAGAAAGAAACCGGCATCACCGTTGAGGTTACCCTGTCCAACAACGAAGAAATGATCTCCAAGCTGCGCGCCACCGGTGGTGCCGGCTTCGATCTGGCCAATCCGAGCCAGGACCGCATTACTGGCCCGGCTCGCGAGTTTGGTATCTACCGTCCGATCGACCTGTCCAAGGTCAAGACTGCCAACTTCATTCCATCCATGCTCAGCGCCACCGAAAAGGTGACCGGGCTGAATGGCAAGGTGTATGGCCTGCCGCTGTTCTGGGGAACTGACGGTCTGGTGGTGAACGCCGCCAAGAGCAAGGCTGCTGATTATGGTGATCTGTGCAGCGCGCAGTATGCCGGCAAGACCGCAGTTCGCCTGAAGCGCCCGACCCTGATCGCACAGGCTTTCGCCATGGGCAAGGATCCGTTCAAGGCCTATGCCGACCCGAAGGCCTATGAGGCGATCATGACCGACGCCGGCAACAAGCTGATCAGCTGCAAGAAAAACCTGAAGTACTTCTGGGAAAGCAAGGACCAGCTGCTGAACGACATTCGCACAGGCGAAGTAGTGGCCGCGCAGATGTGGGACGCCGGCGGCTGGAAGCTGAACAGCGAAAACCCGACGCTCAAGTTCGTAGCGCCGAAGTCCGGCGCACTGGGCTGGGTAGATACATTCGCCATTCCGGCCAAAGCCAAGAATCTGGATGCTGCCTACAAGTGGATCAACTTCATTACCCGTCCGGAAATCGCCGCCCAGGTGGCCAAGTCTGCTGGTAGCTTCACTGCGGTGAAGGGTGCCGAGAACTTCATGGATGCGCAGATGAAGAAGCAACTGGCCGAATCCTTCCCGCCGGCAGCGATGAAAAACATCAAGTGGTACCCAGCGATTCCGGCTGGTCTGGAAGAGATCGACGGCAAGGTGTTGGATCGCGTAAAAGCCGCTAGCTAAGCACTGCTGCCAGCCACGCAAGTGGCTGGCTATTCCTGTCAGGCCGCATTCGCGGCCTTTTTCGACACCGCCTGCCTGAAGGGGCTTTTCATGCCACCTGTGATGCAACATGACGCTATCGATTTGTCGGTACGCGGCGTCAGCAAACACTATACCGCCTTTACTGCCGTTGACCGTCTCAGCCTGGACGTAGCCAAGGGCAGCTTCTTTTCCATACTCGGCCCGTCCGGCTGTGGCAAGACCACGCTGCTGCGCATGATTGCCGGCTTTATCGCGCCGGACGAGGGCGATATTGTCATCGGTAACCAGTCGATGCGCGGCGTGGCGCCCAACCGCCGCCCGGTGAACATGGTATTCCAGCATCTGGCGCTGTTTCCGATGATGTCGGTGGGGGACAACGTCGGTTACGGCTTGGCGCGGCGTGGCCTGGCCAAAGCCGAAATCCAGCGGCGCAGCGAGGCGATGCTGGAGCGCGTCGGCCTGCCCGGCACCGCAGGCAAGCGTATCGACCAGTTATCCGGTGGCCAGAAGCAGCGGGTGGCGATTGCCCGCAGCCTGGTACTGGAGCCTACCTTGCTGCTGCTGGACGAACCGCTGGGCGCGCTGGATCTCAAGCTGCGCGAACACATGAAGCTGGAGCTGAAACAGCTACAGCACGAGATCGGCACCACCTTCGTTTATATCACCCATGACCAGAGCGAGGCACTGGTGATGTCCGACCAGGTGGCGGTGATGAACAAGGGCCGTTTCGAACAGGTAGGTACGCCGCAACAACTGTATTACCAGCCGGCCAGTGCCTTTGTCGCCGGTTTTGTCGGTAACAGCAACCGGCTGGAAGTGAACCTGTCGGCAGCCGGCGAAGGGACTGCTGCCAGCGGCCTGCCGTTGAAGTTGGCCGCACAGCAGGGCGACAGCAGTGGCAAACAGGTGCTGTTCATCCGTCCGGAAACCATCGCCTTGTCGCGTAGCGAGGCCGATGTGGCCGCGTTCGATAACCGACTGCCATGCCAGGTGGAAACGCTGTACTTCGATGGCGCCAACTCCACGGTACAGGTGCGCGATGCCCGTTACGGCACGCCGCTGCATGTGGCGCTGCCGCATACCGGCCAGCACGCCGACCTGCAACCGGGCGAGACCGTGTTTCTCGGCATCCGCGCCGAACATGCCAAGGCTTTCCGGGAGTGAGCGCCATGAACGTATTGGCCCCGCGCCGCCTTGGCCTGTTCCTGTTGCTGGCGCCCGCCGTATTGTGGCTGGCGCTGTTGATCCTGTTGCCGCACGTGGAAGTCGGCCTGCTGTCATTGCGCGAACGCGTCGGCCCCGGCGAGTTTGCCACCAGCTTCAAGCAGTACCTGACCTTCTTTGATGAGCCGCTGTACTGGCATACCTTTGTGCGCACCGCGCTGATGTCGGTAATTGTTACCGTGCTGGCACTGCTGCTGGCGTTTCCGGTGGCGTGGAGCATCGCCAAGGTGGCGCGAGGCAGGGTGCGCGCTATGCTGATGGCCGGCATCCTGCTGCCATTCTGGGCTAGCGAACTGGTGCGCATGCTGGGCTGGCTGATCCTGTTGCGGGGCAGCGGGGTGATTCCGCAGTTGCTGTTCTGGCTGGGGTTTACCGCCGAGCCGGTAGAGCTGCTGTACCACGACGCCACCATCCTGGTCGGTCTGGTGTACAGCTCGCTGCTGTTCATGCTGGTGCCGCTGATCAACGCGCTGGAGACGCTGGACGACAGCCTGATCGAGGCTGCCTATGACCTGGGCGGCAACCGGCTGGACATCCTGCGCCGCATCGTGGTGCCGCATGCCGCGCCCGGCATTGCCGCCGGCTGCATCATGGTGTTCATGCTGACGCTGGGTAACTACCTGACACCGGTAATTCTCGGCGGCAAGAACTCGATGTGGTTCACCGAGCAGATCTACACCCAGTTCATTACCCGCTTCAACTGGGAGCAAGGCTCGGCCTTTGCCTTCCTGCTGCTGGGGCTGTCGTCGCTGCTGGTATGGCTGGGGCTCAAGCTCACCGGCCAGCGTTTTGCCGACTCCATGCGTCGTACCTGAGGAGCCTGACATGATTCCAAGCCTGCCGGACAACCGCTGGCTGCTGCGTGGCCGCAGCCTGTACCTGGCCGCGTTCTTCCTGTTCCTTTTGCTGCCCCTGTCGGTGGTGGCGGTATTTGCCTTCAACAATTCGCTGTTTCCCACACCGCCGTGGAAGGGCTTCACCCTCGACTGGTTTGTGGCCAACGCCGGTGGCCGTACCGGTTTGCTGTTCGATAGCGAGCTGCTGGCCAGTATCTGGAACAGCTGCAAAGTGGCGTTCTGGGTCAGCCTGATCTCGGTGCTGCTGGGCACCAGCAATGCTTTCCTGCTGGAGCGCGCCGAGTTTCGCGGCAAGGGCCTGTTCACCACGCTGATGCTGGTGCCGCTGGTGATTCCGGGGGTGATTCTCGGCATTTCCATCCTCGCGTTTGCCAGCCAGATCGCCAACTTTCTCTACGATAGCTGGGAGATCGAGCTGGAATGGCTGCGTCCCGGTCTGCCGCTGGTGGTGATGGGGCAGGTGTCCTACATCATCACCATCGCCACGCTGACCATCGCCGCACGGCTCAAGCGTTTCGATACCTCGCTGGAAGAGGCCGCGTTGAACCTGGGCGCCAGCCGCTGGGCGATCCTGCGCACCATTACCCTGCCGTATCTAAAGCCGGCCATCATCGGTAGCGGTGCGGTGGCCTTCCTGCTGTCGTTCGAGAACTTCAACACCACGCTGATGCTGGTGGGTAGCGACAACCCGCTCACCATCCTGATGTACGGCCGCATGCGCGAGGGCGCCTCGCCGGTGCTCAACGCCGTCAGTCTGGCACTGATGCTGGTTTCGGCACTGGCGGTGGTGTTGCTGTACCTGCGCAAACCGCAGCAAGCGGGGGACAACTGATATGGCGCAAGCGATGCAGACGGCGTGGCCGTATCCCTATTTGTTCGCCCATCGCGGTGGTGGCCGGCTGGCGCCGGAGAACACCCTGGCTGGCATGGCGACCGCCGTGCAATACGGCTACGGCGCGGTGGAGTTCGACGTCAAACTCAGCGCCGATGGTATCTGCGTGCTGCTGCATGACGACACGCTGGAGCGCACTAGCAATGGCCAGGGGTTGGCCGCACAGCACGACATTGCCGCGCTGTCGCGGCTGGATGCCGGCAGCTGGTTTGCGCCGCGCTTTGCCGGCGAGCCGCTGCCCACCTTTGCCAGCATTGCCACCTACTGCCGCGCACACCGGCTGCTGGCCAATGTCGAGATCAAGCCCTGCCCCGGGCGCGAGCAGGAAACCGGACGTGAAGTTGCGCGCCAGGCCGCCGCGCTGTGGCAGGGCCATCCGGCCGCGCCGCTGTTGTCGTCATTTGCCTGGGAAGCGCTGCTGGCGACACGTGATGTCGCGCCGCAGTTGCCGCGTGGCTGGCTGATCGAGGAGCAATGGCCGGCCGACTGGGCCGAACGCCTGGCCGAACTGCAGGCGGTATCGCTGCACAGCGACCATCTGCTGCTGACCGCCGAGCGGGTGGCGGCGGTACGCGCCGCCGGCTATCGCGTACTGGCTTACACCGTCAACGATCCGGCGCGCGCCACCGAGCTGCGGCAGTGGGGCGTCGATGGCATCTTTACCGATGCGCTGGACACGATCCGCCCCTGAGCCTGGCGCGCAGTAACAAAAAAGGTTGGCCGCATGCGGCCAACCTTTTTTCATTACCACGGCAACGATTCAGTGCAGGTAGATGCCGTCGCTGCCCGGCGCGGAGACCGTCATCGCGACACCCTGGATGTCGCGCAGCGAGGCTTCGATATTGTGGCTCATCGCCGCCAGCGGCAGGTCGTTACCCTCCTTGCCGAAGGGCTCTTCCAGCTCGTCGCCCAGCGTATCCAGCGCCAGGAAGGTATAGGCGATGAAGACCGCGATCAGCGGCGTTACCCAACCGATGCTGGTGGTCAGCCCGATCGGCAGCAGCATGCAGTAGATGGTGACGGTGCGGTTGAGCAGCACCCGGTAGGTGAACGGGATCGGGGTATTGCTGATGCGCTCGCAGCCGCCCTGTACCTCCACCAGGATGTCCATATTCTTGTCCAGCACCTGCCACTGCCAGTCGTTGAGATGCCCGTCACTGCGCATGCTCGCCAATAGCTGCTGCAGCCAGGCGGCGATCAAGGCCGGCGGGTTGCGACCCGCCAGTACCCGCTGGCACACCTCGGCCGGCAGCAGGCGCTGCAGGTGCGCGCTGACATCGTCCTGGCGCAGATGGCCTTTCAGCGCATAGATGAAAGCGCAGATGCCGTCGATCAGCCGTGGCGTCTGCGGCGCGGCCGGGGCCAGTGCCAGGCTTTTGCCGCTCAGCTCGCGGCCGGCAATCAGCAACGCGCCCCACAGCTTGCGCGCCTCCCAGAAGCGGTCGTAACTGGCCGAATTGCGAAAGCCGAGGAAGATCGCCAGTGACACCCCCAGCAGGGTGAAGATGTAGATATTCAGCGAGGACTGCGCGTGATGACTTAGCCACCACGGCGCCGACAGGCTGGCCAGGACGGAAATGGCCAGCACCAGCAGCAGGCGGCTGAGGATGCGCGGCACGACAGAGCCGCGCCAGACAAACAGCAGGCGGAACCAGTGATAACGGGGGCGAACGATCATGATGTGGTGGTGAGTGGTGGGGGCAGCCGCCCATCATAGGCGTTATGCTGCACTGCGGTAAACGATGCCAGTGTGCCTTTTATGTATCCGCAAGCAACACGGCGGCTAAATGCTTGATTTGCAGCAATGGCGCCCCGATGCCGCTGGGCTAAGGTCGCTGCGTTTTGCTTGCAAGGACTTTCAGCATGCCGCTTCCCGAACTGGTCTGCCCGGCGGGCAGCCTGCCATCGCTCAAGGCCGCGGTCGACAATGGTGCCGACTGCGTGTACTTCGGCCTGAAGAACGATACCAATGCCCGCAATTTTGCCGGGCTGAATTTTGACGACAAAACTGCCAGCGAGGGTATCCGTTACGCGCGGGCCAAGGGCGTCAAGACGCTGCTGGCGATCAACACCTTTGCCCAGCAGGCCGACAGCGCACGCTGGCAGCGCGCGGTGGACGAGGCCGCCGGGCTGGGCGTCGACGCGGTGATCCTGGCCGACTTCGGCCTGCTGGATTACGCCAGCCGCCGCTACCCGCAGCTGCGGCTGCACCTGTCGGTGCAGGGCTCTGCCAGCAACTACGAGGCCGTCAACCTGGCGCAGCAGCTGTTCGGCGTGCAGCGCGCGGTACTGCCGCGGGTGCTGACCCTGGCGCAGGTGGAGCAGGTGATTGCTAACACCAATGTCGAGATCGAAGTATTCGGTTTTGGCAGCCTGTGCGTGATGGCGGAAGGGCGCTGTCTGTTGTCCAGCTACGCCACCGGCCAGTCGCCCAATACCCATGGCGTGTGTTCGCCGGCGCGCTTCGTGCGCTGGGAAGAGGGCGCGCACGGCATGGACGCGCGGCTGAACGGCATCCTGATCGACCGCTACGCGCCGGAAGAACCCAGCGGCTATCCGACGCTATGCAAGGGCCGCTTCGAGGTGGAAGGCAGCACCGGCTACGCGCTGGAAGAACCCACCAGCCTCAATGTGTTGCCGCTGCTGCCGGAGCTGCTGCGCATTGGCGTGGCCGCCATCAAGGTGGAAGGCCGCCAGCGCAGCCCGGCCTACGTGGCGCAGGTGACCCGCGTGCTGCGCCAGGCACTGGACAAGGCGGCGCAGGGCGGGCAATACGCCGATCCGCTGGCGATGGCCACGCTGGGCAAGCTTTCCGAGGGCCAGCAAGTGACGCTGGGCGCCTATAACCGACCATGGAAATGACCGATATGTCGCTACCGTTGCAACTGGTGCTGGGGCCGCTGCTGTACTTCTGGCCGCGCGAGCAGGTGATGAACTTCTATGCCGAGGCCAGCAGCTGGCCGCTGCAAAGGCTGTATCTGGGTGAGGTGGTGTGCTCCCGCCGCCAGCAGCTGCGTACCCAGGACTGGATCGCGCTGGCCGCCGACATTGCCGCAACTGGCAAGCAGGCGGTGCTGTCCACTCAGGCGTTGCTGGAAAGCGAGTCCGACCTCAAGCGGCTGCGCAAGCTGATCGACAACGGCGCGGCGCTGGTCGAGGCCAACGATGCCGGCGCCGTGCATTTGCTACAGCAACGCGGCCTGCCGTTCGTCGCCGGCCCGTATCTGAACATCTACAACAGCGACACGCTGCGGCTGTACCGTCGCCTGGGGGCGCAACGCTGGGTGCCGCCGGTGGAAATGCCGGGCGATACCGTGCGACTGATTGCGGTGGCCAACCCGGACATCGAAACCGAAGTCTTTGCCTGGGGCCGGCTGCCGCTGGCGCTGTCCTCGCGCTGCTTCACCGCGCGTCACTACCAGCTCAACAAGGATGACTGCCAGTTCCGCTGCCTGGAACATCCGGACGGCCTGACGCTGGCGACGCGCGAATCGCAGGATTTCCTCGCCATCAACGGCATCCAGACCATGTCTGCCGGCTGCCACAGCTTGCTGGACGAGATCGCACAACTGCCGGCGCGCGGCGTGCAGGCGTTGCGCATCAGCCCGCAAAACCAGCACCTGGCCGCCGTGGTACAGGCCTTTGCCGCTGCCATCGCCGGCGAACAGCCGGTGGCGGATTTGTCCGCACTGGCGCCGGGGCCGCTGGTCAACGGCTACTGGCACGGCGAAGCCGGCATCGTTCTGAAGGAGGCCGCCCATGCCCGTGCCTGAACTGAAAGTACCGGCCACGCTGGCGCGCGTGCTGGGCAAGCTGCCGGCTACCCCGCCGGTGTGGGGCATGGTGCGCATGCTCAACCTGTTGGCCGCCCGCGGCATCCTGCCGGTCGATCACGGCCTGCTGGCCGGGCGCCAGTTCTGCATCCGCGTGCTGGATGCCGGTATCAGTCTGCACTTTGCCAGTGACGGCAGCCGCTTTGTCGCCAGCCACGCGGACACGCCGCCCGATCTGCTGCTGGCGGCCGATTTGGCCGACTTCGCCCGCCTGATGCTGCGCGAGGAAGATCCGGACACGCTGTTCTTCAACCGCCGCCTGCGCATCGAAGGCGACACCGAGCTGGGGCTGACGGTGAAAAACCTGCTCGACAGTGTGGACTGGCAGCACACCCCGCTGGCGCGATTCATGGCGGTGTAGGACTAGGGTGGGCAGACAGAAAAAGGTTGGCCGCAGTGATGCGGCCAACTTGGTCTGTGTGTGCGGATTAGCGCATTTTCAGGATGATTGCTACTCGCAGTATTTGAGATGGTTGATAAATTGATAAAGTTATTTGATTAATATGTTTTATATTGCGGATGCTGTTTTAGTGTTGACTCTGCTAGGGAGTTATTAAGATCAGTCTGGGTTTTTACTGTTTTTTAGGAGTGATATTTATTCCCTCGCAATCATCCCAGGAAATTTTGCAGTCCATTTTTTCATTGGGAAGAACCTCAAAGGTGTAGTAGATGTTTTTTCTACTGCCATCTAACTTCCCGCTCCATTTGAATGAGTAGTTTTTACCATTTTTGGTTAATGTTGGAACTTTGGAATTTCCATTTTCAGGATGGTTACCTCTGAAGTAGAATAGCTCAATCAATGTTTTGTATTTTTTATCAAATACATAAAAACTATAGTGGGTGCTGGTCTGGTCGTATTTGTCAGGAATATTTTCCGTTGTGTATTTCATGTAAATATAATCTTTGTTGCTGAAGAGTATTTCTATGAAGTTATTGTTTTTGTTCTTTGGTATTCCACTAACATCAAATCGATATGGTTTTCCGTTTTCGTTAATTTGTAGTTCAGCATCTTCGGAATATTCTTTGTCAGCAATGTTTATATATTTTTTCTCCTCTGGTGTGTATTTTCTCTTTGTTGAGACTAGTCTTCCTGTTATGTTTTCTTTTGAGTCAATCAGGACAGAATAGTCGCTATCAAGTGAAAATATTCTACTGCGCTCATTGTCGGCTTTTTTTTCATTGCTCTTTGCATATTCGTATGCTCGGCATGCTTGAGGCTCCTGGATTTTTTCGCATTCTTGCCGATAGTAACGTGTTTTCTCTGTTTCGGCTAATGTTGAATGCGGAAAAAATAATGTAAATGATACCAAGTAAATTAAGTTTTTCATATATTCCTAACGATTGTTGCAGTTATCAATAAGTGGAAGAGGGTCGAAACGGCCTGCTAGACCAAGGCCAGGAGCAATTTCTTTTCTAGCTTCAAAAGACTTTGTTGCACAAATCAGCCACAGGTCGAACTACCCCAATCCCCAGACGGACTTAGCCCATACGGACCGTTTGTGGCGTGCCCAAGGCAGTAAAGCAATTCAGAATCGCTGCACAGATTTGAAGTTCTGCAACGTGCCTATCAAAGTCTCGTGACTTGACGTGGTCCGCCAGTAATTTAAAGCAATGCATCTTCGTTTCGACCAAGCTACGCCGATGGTAGCCACTCCACTTTTTCCAGAGCGTGCGCCCCAGATACTTCACCGAGCGTAGTGACTCATTGCGAGCCTGATTGCCCCGTGAACGCCCTTTCCAGAATTGACCGTTTCGGCGAGGGGGAATGATGGCCGCAGCCCCACGCTCTGCGATCGCTGCGTGACACAGGCGTGTGTTATAAGCCGCGTCCGTCGTTACTGTCGCCAATTCCTCTGCCTCCAGAATCTGGGACAGCAGCTCCGGCAACATTGTGGCATCGCCGGTACGATAATCGGTCACTTCCATTGCCCGGATTTCCAGCGTTTGCGCATCAATCCCCAGATGCAACTTGTGCCACTGGCGGCGGTAATCAGCACCATGCTTTTTCACCTGCCACTCGCCTTCGCCCATCATCTTGATGCCGGTACTATCCACCAGGAGATGCAGGCAACCCTCCTTTTTCTGTACTGGAATGCGAACCAGCAGGTCTATTTGGCGGCGAGAAAGCGCACTGAAGTCAGGTGCCACCCAGTCGAGCCCGGCCAAACGCAGCAAGCTTTCGACCATGCCGGTGGTTTGGCGTAACGCGAGGCCCAAACTGCATTTGATGGTGAGACAGAACTAAATGGAGGCGTTTGAAAATGTTGGCAGGCGCCCCCGTTTAGCAGTGGTAGCCGCTAGCCAGTTCATAGCCTTGTCGAGTCAGAGAAGGAGTTGCCAGCGCTGCTTGAGGGACTGATTGTAGGTTTGCCAGTTGGTGGTTTGGTACCTGGGAGGGAGGGGGTTGCTCATGCCGTCATTCTACCGGATGGCCGCAAGCCCTGATTTGTGCAACAAAGCCGCAACAAAGCCGAGTGCGACGTGATTTTTCGAGGTACCCTTTATTGATTTCTAATCCGGACACTTTTGGTCAATCAACTTTGCGGTGTTATTGCCATCCTTGTTCAAATAGCTCAACTTGAGCCTTCCAACGGTTTGGAAATTACCCTTGATGGTAGAAAATATCACTGCGGACTGAGTGTAAAAACCGAATTTTGGATCGCTATATCTGGCCCGCCAATAATATTCGGCACCACCCTTATAGAAAATTGGTGCTAATGCAATACCCTTACCATCGTCTGTCGGCTTTAACACGCAGTATCTCTGTGCATCCAGCGCCAGCACGTCGTGGGTAGGCTTCGAGACACCATTTCCTTTCTGATAAAAAAAGCTGATGTTACATGGGCTACCACATGAAAAAGACACTTCGGCCAACCTAGTAGAGTGCCACTTGGCTCTGACAGTACAGGTCGGGATACCATTGAACAGGCTGATCTTGCCTATTTCAGTGTCAATCCAAGCAGAGCAACCATCATCTGTGCAAATATAACTTATGCTTTCTGTCTTGTCAGGTGAGCTAAGAATTACTTTCTCCGCAAAACATGATGCAGATATAGCATACAATACAAAAATAAAAATTGCCCTCATGACTTTTACGGCTCCTCATTTTCTTCTGCGTGAGCTTGAATAAGAGTGTTTTTATCTTTCTTTATAATCTCAATTTCCAGGCTGACATTCTTGCTGCTAGAGAGAGGGATAGTCCATCCGTTGATCTTGTAGGATACCCCGGACTCATCTATCTTATAACCCTTTCCATTTT
This sequence comes from Vogesella oryzae, assembly GCF_902829295.1. Lineage (GTDB taxonomy): Bacteria > Pseudomonadota > Gammaproteobacteria > Burkholderiales > Chromobacteriaceae > Vogesella > Vogesella oryzae. The sequence continues at coordinate 53,335 of NZ_CADEPL010000014.1, read as the reverse complement.
TATCTTGAATTTTACTGAAAATTCTAGAGTACAACTCTTCTGGAGCTAAAAGGGCAAAGTATTCGGTCGTCCCAGTTTTTTTCTGGAGATTAATGCCGGCCATGACATCTTTTTCGTCCAGTTTGCACTTGTAAATTTCGCTGTAGTTGCCTCTTGGCTTGCCCCCATCAGATTTCACTGGCTTGCAGTTTTTTTCTGGATTAAGGGCAGCGACTTGCTGTTACTACCCACAAGGCTCTTTGGATTAGAAAGGAATGAATAAAGATTAACTTGGTGATCTGCTGCGACAACAAAATTTAGAGTAGTTGATGTAATGAACAAAATAAATTGCATCGCTTTTTTAATAATCTGCTGCATCCAGTGTGGCTGTTGGGTTAATAAAATCATCACGTCTCTTGAATGGCGGCGGATTTGTTGCACAAATAAGTTAAAGGCCGAACAACCCCAAACCCCAGGCGGGCTTATCCCGTACGGACCGTGTTCGCTGCTGAGCTTTGCTCTGACTTCGCCCGGCATGTCGTCGAACAGCAGCTCGTTGAACTGCCCGCCGTGGTGTTCCTTCGACTTGATGCCGGACAGCGTCTTGTTGCCCGGCAGCTTGCCGGCCCCGCTGAGGTCCGGCGTCGGGTGACTGCCGTTGTACAGCACGCCGGTAATCACCGGCCGGTCGATATCGCCTTCGATGAAGTCGACCAGCACTTCCTGGCCGATACGCGGGATGAACTGGTGGCCCCAGGCGGCACCGGCGCTGGGCGTCGAACTCGCTGCGGAACGGCGCATCGCTACTCTCGTCGCTGGCGGCCAACGTTGGCCGCAATGCCGCCGGCAGGTTGCGGCTCAGCTCGGCCGGCAGGTTGTTGCGCACCGCCAGCGTCTGGCGGGTGAGCACGAACTCGCGCTGCTCAGCATGCCTGACAGATGCCATCCTGATCGTCAGGGCTGGAGGCGAATTCTCTCAATAACCAATCCCACGGGCGCGATAAAGTTGCCGTTGTTAGCCGGCTCGAACTGTCCGATGATCATTACCCGCTTGCCGGTCATGCGGCCAACCAACTTTTCCAATTTTTCTGGCACGATTAACTGAGCGCTTTTTATCGGATCAACATCCGATGCTTCGATACCGTGATAATCGAGGACACAGGATTTTTTGTCCGGATAGAACAACCAGGCGGAAAGTCTGGCATCACCATCAGCGATGCTGTTGAAGTTAGGGGGGCCTGGATAGAACTTTTCCTTTATCACTCCCGTTAAGGGGGGGAGTGGACGCTGATAATCTTCACATGGTTTTTTTGCAGCCAAAACATGGGGGGTTTGAGTTGTTAAAATTAATACTATTGTGAAATGTTTTTTTAATTTATTTGAATGCATTTTAATGTCTTTGTTTGGTTGTGTGCGATCTATATTATCCATGATTTTGTAATGTTGCTATTTTGCGCTTGTTAATGGTTTTTTTGTTAATTCAATGGCGCAATCTAAATCGGTTGTTGAAATGTCGATATTTCTTATTAGTTTGTCATTTTTCTTGTAGAATTCTATTAGAACAGGTGAAGAGCCGCAGGCATCTTGAATGTGCTTAGGCAAAAGGAATATTATTTTTTGTACTTCTGTATTTGATTTTGGCCAAGCGCTGTATTCTATTTCTCTATTTTTCTTGCTTGTTATAAATTGTGGGGTTGAACTCATTGAAATGAGACAGAGTATATTTTTATTGGTTGATTTTTCTAGTATTTGCAAACCGTCGTCAATGGTGAATTTTTTTGATACTTTTAATGATTTTGATGAATTAATTAGTTGATTTATGTTGCAATTATTTTCTTGTGGAAACATTGTTTTTTGTATTAATTCAAAATCTTGCTTGCTTATGTTGTTGCTTGCTTTGGCATAAGTGGCGATGCTAATAATTAATGCTATTGTAAATAATGTGTGTTTTCTTGACATATAGGCTCAGGCTATCTGGTAGATGTTGAAGCTTTGAACATATCAATGCTGATGTTGTTGCAAAGCACGTCTAGTTTTATTTTTTCCCCTAGAGATTTAGCATTCTCTATTTCCTTTATGGCAAAATTATAATAGCTGGCAGGTACGAAATAACCTACTAGCTCATATCCTAAGCTATTTATATAAGTACCAAGGTGTTTATTTAAGGTGATGGAGTCGCCCTGATTTCCACCTAGCACCGCAAAATCGTTTTCTATGCCGTTGATGTTATGATAGGCAAGGCATACATGGCCTTGCCCTTTTTTCTTTGGGTTTGCATAAACAACTAATGCACCATAAATTGGCTTGTCTATTTTTTTGAATTTTTTACTCCATTTTGGAAACTGGGAAGATGCCGATTTCTCAAATTCATATTTGGATGATTTCAGACAAAAATTTACAAACGATGCGCACCATGCAGTTTCCAGGCTTGGAAAGTTAAGGCCTATCTCTTTGTGGTAATTGGTTTCTATAATGCCATTTACTTTTTTGTGGCGAGCTTTTTTGCTTTTTAATGCTTGTTGACTTTCAACATATCCGCCCCATTTTTTTGCTTCATCAATTGCTATCTCCATCCAGGGGGCGCATCTACTATCTGATGAAAGTAAAACAATGGGGGACCCAAGGCCATCTTTGCTTCTGGTGGGTTTGGTTTCTGTATTGGTTGTAGTACGTTTTTCAGTATTGGCGGGCTGTTGTGTCGTCTGTGGGGCTGAAGTTTTCTCCGTATCAGTTTGAGCGTTGTTTTTTGCAGGGATGTGTAATCGTAACCCTGGGTAAATACGGTTAGGATTTTTGATGTTATTGGCTTGTTGAATTGTAGGTACGCTGGATTTGAAGATTTTGGCAATATTGCTCAGTGTATCTCCCGGTTGTACTACATACTGGGCACTTGGTCGTGAGGTTTTTTGGCTGCTATTGTTAGGTTGGTGTGAGGCACTGCTGCCGTGAATTACCCATTGTTCCAATACCGCCAAGTAGTGTTTGGCTTCGGCTGTTGGATCGATGCTAAGGACTTTTTCCAAAGTTCCTTTGGTATTTTTCACCAGAATATCAATGGGGCCTGCTTCAGGTTTGTGTACAATCGGAGGAAGTCGACCGCTAGCCGTGGTTTTAGTTTCTTTTTGCTGGCCACCTTGCTGAATAATTGCTGGCTGGTTAGCAATAGGGCGCGAGCCATCAGAAAAGGTGACATTGGAAGCTGCAACTAGCCTCTCCTGTCTTGGCCCTTTGGATTGGTCGTTGTAGCCTTCGATACGAATAATGGCCTGCACCAAGCGCTCAAATTCACCGGCTTGTAGTGTGTTGATGACTTGATTTCGACTAAGTCCGCTAAACAGTTCAACTTGCTCAATATAGCGATTGGTGTTGTTCTCTTTTCGTGGGGCGTAAGCCTCTATAGCTTCGCTGATTCTCTTGTTGGAGTGTAAGCGATGTAGGTTATTTCTCAGCTCATTTACTCCGGTTTCGTAGTCCGGAAATATTAAGAAATAGCTGAGTGCGCCATCTTTGTTTTTGGCCTGTGCGAAACCTATATGTGTTTTTACTTTTTTTGGGGCCGGTAAACCTTGCGGGCTAATTGCAGGTCGTAGATTGCCTGGGTTGTTAAGTCTCCATGGCAAACTGCCGCCTGAGCGTATGAGAAAGTTACCTTGTTGGTCTGTGTAACTGGCAATTTTATTTTCTGTATCGTATTTTGCTTTCAACCATTTTGGCATTGTTATATCCTTATGGCTGTTTGAAAAATTCAATGACAACATCGTCTGGCAGAAAGTCGTCATCCGTTTCTGACGAGTTAGCGATGTCTAGTTCATCACTAAATAATTCGTCTTCTTGTTCCATTGTGAACTCATTATGGAGTATCGCTAGTTCTGAGACTTGCCATTTTCCATCACCAATAATCAGCTGGAGTTTGTCAGGCTCATCCAGCGTGATGCGCGGTAGTTTGCCATTTTTCGGAATCTTACCTGTGGCTACTACTTGGCCAAGAGTGTTGCGGATTTCGTAAGGTTTACCGACTACTCCCTGTACTTGTGCCATTTCATCAGAATGTTCGAATGCAAAGCGCAAACTGTGCTTGTTAGCGAACTCACTTGACGGAAGTAAGGGGGGGCTGATCGACAAGCTGTCTGGCCCACTCAGCTGATGCTCCACCCCCTTCACACTCACCGTACCCGGGCAGTGCACTTCGATATTGCCTCCGGCCAAGCGGATGTAGGCGCCGCCGCCGACGTTGAGCAGGATTTCCTCTTTCGCGGCGATGGTGATGCTGTCTTTACATGAGGTGACTGTCACATCCTTATCCGCCGTCAGCTCCATCGCATCGCTCTGCGCCTGCAACTGCACCTTGCCCTTGGCGGCGATCAGTTTGAGGCTGACCTTGTCCTTCACCCCGGCCACGAACAGGCTGATGTGCTGGCCGACGTTGTGCAGCCAGCGCCGGCCGCTGGTCTGGTTGAGGTCGCGCTGCGCCACCTGGTCGATATTGCTGCCTGCGGCCAACGTTAAGGAGTTGTCAGTGCTGGCGGCCAGACCGGCCGGCGCGGACAGGATCATCAGTGGTTGCCGCCCGGCCTGGGCTGATCCATTTCCCTGGGCCGCCGTTTTGCCGTCTTGGTCGGTATTGCTGCCGGCTTCCCACGCTTTCAGCGCCGCAACTTGGTGCTGCAGGTGGCCGTCGGCTTTGTTGCCGCCTTTGGCGTTGTCCGGCTTGATCTCGTCCGGGCCGGTTTCCAGCGTGTCGGCCAGTTGCGCCGTGGCGGTGTCGGCTAGACTTTGGGCGAGGCTGAGGGCGGCGTCGAGCTGGCTCTGCGCGCCGTCGCGCGCCAGTTGTTTGCCGCCTGCCGCAGCCTGCGTTTCGGTCGTCAGCAGCAGGCCGTGGCCGGCGCGGATCGCGCCGTGGCGGTCGGTGCGCAGCTCGAAGCCGTCGCCGCGCGGCGTGGCTTTGCCGTCCTGCCGCGGGTGGGCGAGGTAGCCCTGATTGAGCTGGGTGCTGCCGTGTTCGCTGCTGAGTTTGGCTCTGACTTCGTTTGGCGTGTCGTCGAACAGCAGCTCGTTGTACTGCCCGCCGTGGTGTTCCTTCGACTTGATGCCGGACAGCGTCTTGTTGCCCGGCAGCTTGCCGGCCCCGCTGAAGTCCGGCGTCGGGTGACTGCCGTTGTACAGCACGCCGGTAATCACCGGCCGGTCGATATCGCCTTCGATGAAGTCGACCAGCACTTCCTGGCCGATGCGCGGGATGAACTGGTGACCCCAGGCGGCACCGGCGCTGGGCATCGCCACCCGCAGCCAGCAGCTGGAGCGCTCGTCCAGATTCGCCCCGCTGTCCGGATGCTCGTCCGGCCGCTGCCAGTGGAACTGCACCTTGATGCGGCCGTTGGCATCGGTATGGACTTCTTCTCCCTCCGGCCCGACCACGGTGGCGGTCTGCGCGCCGCGGGCGGTGGGTTTGGCGTGGGTCGCGTCGGCATAGACCGGGGTCAGCGGGATGCCGCGGCGCTGGGCGTCGAACTCGCTGCGGAACGGCGCAGCGCTACTCTCGCCGCTGGCGGCCAACGTTGGCCGCAACGCCGCCGGCAGGTTGCGCGCCAGCTCGGCCGGCAGGTTGTTGCGCACCGCCAGTGTCTGGCGGGTGAGCACGAATTCGCGCTGCTCGGCGCCGTCGCCGTCATGTGCCGGGTGGCCGTCGAGACGGAACCATTGCCCGGCGGTGAGGCCGCGTACCACTCCGGCACCGGAGAAGGTCTTGGCCTGGGCATCGTGCGCCTGCTGGCGCAGCCGCGCGTAGTGGCCGAGCTGGTCGGCATCGCTGGCGTAGTAGGCGCCGGGGGCATCATAGCTTTGCAGGCTGGACTGCAGCCGGGCGCCATCCTGGCCCTGGTCGACGGCGCTGTCGTCAGCACTGTGGCCGGTAGCCACCGGCTGGTAGTCGTAAGTCGCCAGCGCCACGCTGCCGCTGACCACCTGGCGGCGGCCCTCCCAGCGGGTGAGGCCATCCTCTTCCTCGGTGGCATCGCTGCGATGGAAGCGCACGCGTTCGACGTTGGCCGCCGGCAGCGCATACGGATCGTCAAAGGCCAGCAGCTTGACCTGCGGCGTCTCGCCGTCGAGGTGCTCGTAGCGCCAGCTCAGCCCTTCCTCGCGCAGCAGGCGGGTGATGAAGGCGTAATCAGATTCGCGGTATTGCAGGCAGTAGCTGCGCACCGGCAGCGGGCAGGACAGCACGAAGTCCAGGCTCTGCACCGCAGCGAACACCGGGTTGGCCGCCGCGTGCTCGGCAAAGATCTGCCGCACGATGGCATCGACCGACAGGTCCTGGAACACGCGCGAGGTCTGGCGCAGGCGCAGCAGCGCGAACGGCGGCTCGATGCTCAGCGCGTATTTGGCGAAACCACCATCGCTGCCCAGGGTATCGGCAGCACTGACCACGCCGCAGCGCAGGCTCTCGCTGCCATCGGCGCCGGCAATGCCCAGCCGCACCGGCAGGCCGAGCAGCGACTTCAGTTCGATGCTGTCACTGGCGGACAGGCACTCTATCCGGAAGCGATAGCTGTCGGCCAACGCCTCTTCGCCGGACAGCGCCAGCGGCAGCAGTGCCTCGCCCCAGCGGCTGCCATCGCCCAGCTGCAGGGTGAGCAGACGCTGGTCCTGGTTGAAGGCGGCGGCGAAGCTGGCGAGCAGGTCGGGAAAGGACATGGCAATTCGCAACGCATAAATGACGGGCGCGTATTGTATGTCAATGGGCTAGTCTGGCAAAGCACAATGCTATTGGCAAATTGTAACTGCCGGTAAGGCTACAGCTTCTAGCTGGCGAATCATTGGACGGGGAGAACGATGCTCACTTCCAGCCCGCCACCATCACGCGGCCGGGCGCTGATTTGGCCGCCGTGCGACTCTATTGCGCGGCGGGCGATGGCGAGGCCAAGGCCGAAGCCGCTGCTGTCGTGGCCATCCTCGTCGATACGCAGGAACGGCTCGAACATGTCCTGCAGCGCATGCTGCGGCACGCCGGGGCCGCGATCGGCGACGGTAATCTGCAGAGCAGCGGCACTGCTGTGGGCCCGGATGTCTACCCGCGTGCCCTCGGCGGTGTATTTCACCGCGTTGCGGATTACGTTCTCGAAGGCGCGGTACAGCAGTTCGGCGCCGACCTCGGCGACGAATTCGCCGTCACTACTGAAGCTGACATCGCGGCCCAGCGCCTGCGCCTCGAACTGCGCGTCGTCGGCGATGGCGGCCAGCAGCTCCACTAGGTCAACCCGCTCGCGCGAGACGCTGCCGGAGCCGGCCTCCAACCGCGCCAGCGTCAGCAGCTCGCCGACCAGCGTGTCCACCCGTTCCACTTCGCGCTCGATGCGTTCCAGCGTGCTGTCCAGTCGTGCCGGATCCGGTCGCTGCCGCGCCAGGCCGATGGCGGCCTGCAGCCGCGCCAGCGGCGAGCGCAGCTCGTGCGATACGTCGTGCAGCAGGCGGCGCTGGGCACCGACCAGTTGCTGCAGCTGCTGCGCCATGCCGTCGAACTCGCCGGCAAGGTCGTTGATTTCGTCGTGGCCGCGCCCCAACCGCCGGCCGAGGCGGGTGTCCAGCCGGCCAGCGGCCAGTTCGCGAAACGCCCAGCGTAGCTGGCGTATCGGCTTGGCGGCACGCCACGCCAGCAGCGCACTGCACAGCAGGCTGATCAGCAGGGCGGTGGTAATCGGCAGCAGCGCCGGAGGCGGTTTGATGTGGGCATCGCGCAGCATGTTTGCCAGATCGTCGCTGCGCACGAACAGCAGGTAGCTGCTTCCGTTGGCCGCCTGGATGCGGCGGCTGAACGGCTGGCCGCTGGCGGCACGCTGTTTGGCGTCGCCGATGATGGCGGCGGGCAGCGCGCGGCCCAGCAGCTCGCTGTCACTGGCATCGAGTACATAAGTCGCGGGCAGCGGGTCATGCTGCGGCCAAGCTTGCAGCAGCTGGCGCGCGCTGCGGCTGTCCTGCTTGGCCAGCGCGGTGGCAAGGCCGCCGAAGACCAGCTCCAGTTTTTCGGCTTCGAAGCTGCGCTCGGCCTGCGGCATCGCCCAGCGCCACAGCGAGGTGGCGCCGATGATGCTGCCCACCGTCACGGCGATGAACAGCAGCAGGATCAGGAAACACTTCCAGAACAGGCGGCCCATGTTCAATCCCCGTCGCGGATCAGCTGGTAGCCCTGGCCGCGCACCGTCTGGATCCAGCTGCGGCCATCGCTGCCGGCGGCCAGCTTCTGGCGGATGCTGCTGATGTGCACGTCGATGCTGCGGTCAAAGCGCGCCAGTGGTCGGCCCAGTGCCAGTTCGGATAGTTGCTGTTTGCTGACGATCTGGCCGGCGTGGCGTGCCAGCAGTTCCAGCAGGCGGAATTCGCTGCCGGTTAGTTCCAGCGGCTGGCCGTAGCAGTGTGCGGCCAACCTTGCCGGCCACAGCTGCAGCGCGCCCACCTGCAGGCTGCTGTCGCCGCTTGCCGGCCCGGCCGGCGTGTCGGCGGCCTGGCCGCGGCGCAGGATGGCGCGCAGCCGCGCCACCAGCTCGCGCGGGGTGCAGGGTTTCGGCACGTAATCGTCGGCGCCCAGTTCCAGCCCCAGAATGCGGTCGATGTCGTCACCGCGCGCTGTCAGCATCAGCACCGGCAGCCGGCTGTGGGCGCGGATCTGGCGCAGCGCTTCCACGCCATTCAGCCGCGGCATCATCACGTCCAGCACCACGATGTCGTAGTCGCCGCTGAGTGCTTCCTGCACGCCGCTGGCGCCGTCGTGTACCCGGCGGGTGGCAAAGCCTTCCTGCTCCAGGTACTCGGCCAGCATGGCGCTGAGCTCCACATCGTCGTCTACCAGTAATACCTTGTTCATGCTGCCTGTCTTCCCGCCATCAACGCCGTGATGATAGCCGCTGCCAGCGGCGCTGTCGGGCGGCTTTACACGTCTTTACCTGACGGCGGCTTCTTTACTTATCTTTACCTTGGCTTAACCGCGCTTTACCCGCCAGGCAGCGAACATTCTGGCTATCTGTTTCGCGTGGGGATTCCTCGCATGTCATTCCGACTTTCCCTCTTGCCGGTGTTGCTGGGGCTGGCGCTGAGCGGTTGTGCCACCGTGGGGCCGGACTACCAGACTCCAGCCGTGCGCATGGATGCCCAGTGGCAGGCGGCCTTGCCGCACGGCGGCAGCACCACGGCGCTGCTGGACTGGTGGCAGAGCTTTAACGACCCGACGCTATCGAGCCTGCTAAAGGCGGCCGAGGCCGATAGCCCGACGCTGGACAAGGCGCTGGCGGCAATTGCCAGCGCCCGCGCCAGCGATAGCGAGGCCAACCTGTCCGGTCTGCCGACGCTGACTGCCAGCGCCAGCGATAGCCGCAGTGGCAGCAAGGGCGGCAGCGTGTCGCGTGTCAGCAGTGCCGCACTGGATGCCAGCTGGGAGATCGACCTGTTCGGCGGCGTGCGCCGCAGCCAGCAGGCTAGCGCCGCCAGCCTGGCCGCCAGCGAGGCGGACTGGCATGACGCGCGGGTGTCGCTGGCTGCCGAAGTGGCGACCGAGTACGTGAGCTACCGCGCCTGCCAGCTGCAGCTGGCCGATTATCAAGACAGCTACCGCTCGCAGCAGCAGACCGCCAGCGCCACCGCCGCCTCGTTGCAGGCCGGCTTCAGCGCGCCGGCGGACGGCGCGCTGATCGATGCCGGTCTGGCCAGCGCCCACAGCACCCTGCTGGCGCAGCAGGCGGAGTGCGCTATCGGCATCAAGTCGCTGGTGGCGCTGACCGGGCTGTCCGAACCGCAGCTGCGCAACACGCTGGCCGCCACCCCGGCGACGATCCCGCAGCCGGCCAGCCTGCAGGTGAGCACCTTGCCGGTGCAATTGCTGAGCCAGCGCCCGGATCTGGTGTCTGCCGAGCGCAGCCTGGCCGCCGCCAGCGCCAAGATCGGCGTGGCCGAGGCCAACCGTTATCCGCGGCTGTCGCTGAGCGGCAGCCTGAGCAGCAGCATGAGCCGAGGCAGCGGCAACAGCCAGGGCTGGTCGTTCGGCCCGTCGCTGAGCCTGCCGCTTTTCGATGGCGGCGCCACCCGCGCCGCGGTGGATACCGCCCGCGCCAACTACCAGAGCGCACTGGCCAGCTACCGGAGCGCGGTGCGCAGCGCGGTGCAGGAAACCGAGCAGGCGCTGGTGCGGCTGGAGAGCGCCACGCAGCGCGAAAGCAGCGTGGCGGCCAGTGCGGCCAACTACCGGCGCTATTTTGCCGCTACCGAACAGCAGTGGCAGGCCGGCAGCGTCAGCCTGCTGGACCTGGAAACGGCACGCCGTAACGCGCTGTCGGCCGAGCAGTCATTGATTACCGTGCAGCGCGACCGCGTGCTGTACGGCATTTCGCTTTACAAGGCGCTGGGGGGCGGCTGGCAAGCCGGCAGCTCCGTGGCCGCCAAGGGAGGATCCGCATGACCCGCAAACAGACCCTGACTCTGGCCGTGGCCGTTGCCCTGGCGCTGGCCGCTGGCGGCTGGCTGCTATGGCCGGCCAAGCCGGCAGCGGCAGCCAGCCAGCCGGCAGCCGCCGATCGCGCCGCGCTGACTGTCACGGTAGTAACGCCGCAGCAGCAACGTTGGCCGCAACGGCTGCAGCTGAACGGCGCACTGGCAGCGTGGCAGGAGGCCACCATCAGCGCCGAAACCGGCGGCCTGCGCATCACCGCGCTGCATGCCGATGTCGGCAGCCAGGTGAAGCGCGGCCAACTACTGGCCGAGCTGTTCAGCGCCGGCGTGGCCGCCGATGTGCGTCAGGCCGAAGCGGCCCTGGCCGAGGCGCAGGTGACGCTGGCCGGTGCCCGCTCCGACCTGGCGCGTGCCCGCGCGGTGAAAGACAGCGGTGCGCTGTCGGCACAGAAAATCGAGCAATACGCGCTGGCGGTGGATACCGCCGTGGCCGGGGTGAAATCGGCCGAGGCCAAGCTGGCCAGCGCCCGCATCACCCTGGCGCAGACCCGCATCGTGGCGGTAGACGATGGCGTGATCACCAAACGCACTGCCACGCTGGGCAGCGTGGTGTCGTCCGGTAGCGAACTGTTCAGCCTGCAGCGCCAGAGCCGGGTGGAGTGGCGCGCCGAAGTGGCGGCGCAGCAGCTGGCGCTGGTCAAAGCAGGGCAGCAGGCCGTGCTGACGCTGAGCGACGGCCGCGAGGTCACGGGCAAGGTCCGCCAGCTGGCGCCGGCACTGGACAGCAGCACGCGGCTGGCGCTGGCCTATGTCGATGTGGCGGCGGGCAGTCCGGCACGCGCCGGCATGTATGCCAGCGGCAGCATCCTGCTGGGTGACACCGCGGCACTGACGGTGCCGGCCAGTGCGGTGGTGGTGCGCGACGGCCACAGCTATGTGTTCGTGGTGGATAGCCACGCGGTGGTGACCCAGCGCGAGGTCAAGGTTGGCCGCAGACAGGCGCAGCGGGTAGAGCTGCTATCCGGGGTGAAAACCGGCGAGCAGCTGGTGCAAAGCGGCGGCGGCTTCCTGAATGACGGCGACAGCGTGCGTGTGGTCAGCAGCAAGGAGGCGGCATGAATTTCTCCGCCTGGTCAATCCGCAACCCGGTGCCGGCCATCCTGCTGTTCGTGGTGCTGAGCGCCGCCGGCCTGTTTGGCCTGCACAAGCTGGGCATCCAGAACTTTCCGGACATGGATTTCCCCACCATTACCATCAGCGCTTCGCTGGAGGGCGCGGCGCCGTCGCAGCTGGAAACCGAGGTCGCCCGCAAGATCGAGGACGAGGTGGCCACGCTGGGCGGTATCGAGCACATCACCACCACCATTACCGATGGTAGCGTCAGCATCAGCGTGGAATTCGCGCTGGAGAAAAACAGCGAGGAAGCGCTGAACCAGGTGCGCAACGCAGTGGACAGCGTCAAGGGCGAGCTGCCGGCGGACATGGAAACGCCGACGGTGTCCAAGGTGACCACCAGCGGCAGCGCCATCATCACCTATAGCGTGGCGGCGCCGAGCATGAGCGAGGAGTCGCTGTCGTGGTTTGTCGATAACGAGGTCAACAAGGCGCTGCTGTCCACCAGCGGCGTCGGCAAGGTGGAGCGTGTCGGCGGTGTGGACCGTGAGGTGCTGGTAGCGCTGGACCCGGTGCGGCTGAATGCGCTGGGGGTGAGTGTGTCCACTGTCGCCAGCCAGCTGACTGCGGTGCAGAAAGATGCCTCTGGTGGCCAGGGGCGGCTGTCCGGTGCCAACCAGTCGCTGCGCACGCTGGGCGCGGTGGGCAGCGTGGACGAGATTGCCGCGCTGTCGATTCCGCTGGGCGACGGCCGCCACGTGCGGCTGGACCAGCTGGCGACCGTCAGCGATGCCCATGCCGAACGCACTACCTATGCCATGCTGGATGGCAAGCCGGTGATCGGCTTCCAGGTCACCCGCGCCAAGGGCGAGAGCGAAGTGGCGGTGGTGGAGCGGGTGCGTGCTACCGTGGCGCAGCTGCAGGCGCGCTATCCGCGCGTGCAGTTCACCGAGGCTTACAACACCGTGGAGTCGATCGCCGACAACTACCAGGGCTCGATGCACCTGCTGCTGGAAGGCGCGGTGCTGGCGGTGCTGGTGGTGTGGTGGTTCCTGCGTGACACCCGCGCCACGCTGGTGTCGGCGACCGCCTTGCCGCTGTCCATCATTCCCACCTTCGGCATGATGTACTACTGGGATTTCAGCCTGAACACGCTGACGCTGCTGTCACTGGCGCTGGTGATCGGCATCCTGGTGGACGATGCCATCGTCGAGGTGGAAAACATCGTGCGCCACCTGCGCATGGGCAAGACGCCGAAGCAGGCGGCGACGGAGGCGGCCGACGAGATCGGCCTGGCGGTGGTGGCTACTACGCTGACGCTGGTGGCGGTGTTCCTGCCCACCGCCTTCATGAGCGGCATCACCGGGCGCTTCTTCCGCCAGTTCGGCATGACCGCCGCCGTGGCAGTGTTGGCCTCGCTGCTGGTGGCACGGCTGCTGACGCCGATGATGGCGGCCTACCTGCTGAAAGCGCATCCGGAGCGGGCCGAGGACGGCAAGCTGATGACCCGCTATCTGGGCTGGGTGCGCTGGTGTCTGGCGCACCGCAAGACCACGGTAGCGGCGGCGACGGTGTTCTTTATCGCCTCGCTGAGCCTGGTGCCGCTGTTGCCGACCGGCTTCGTGCCGGCCAGCGATCTGGCGCGTACCAGCGTGACCATCACTCTGCCGCCGGGCAGCACACTACAGCAGACGCGTGCCATCTCCGCCGCCGCCCAGCAGCGCATGGCCGGGGTGCAGGGCGTGCGCCATGTATTCAGCTCGGTCGGTACCGCCACCAGCGGTGGTGGCCCCGGTGCCACCAGCAGCAACGACAGCAATACCGCCACCCTGACTGTGACGCTGACGCCGCGCGGCGAGCGCCGCGAGAAGCAGGCGGCGATCGAAGGCCGTATCCGCGCGGCGCTGAAAACCTTGCCGGGGGCGCGTATCAGCGTCGGCGGCGGCAACACCGGCGAGAAACTGGAGGTGACGCTGGTGGGCGACGATGCCACGGTGCTGACCAGTGCCGCGCAGGCGGTAGAACGGCAGATCCGCGGCCTGAAGGGCATTGGCTCGGTGGTGTCCGATGCCAGCCAGCAGCAGCAGGAAATCCAGATTACGCCGGACAACGCCCGCGCCGCCGAGCTGGGGGTGACCAGCAGCGAACTGGCCTCCACCGTGCGCATGGCAACCTACGGTGACTACTCCAGCAGCCTCGCCAAGCTCAATCTGCCGCAGCGGCAGGTGGACGTGCGGGTGCGGCTGGACGATGCCAGCCGCCAGAACCTGGACGCCATCAGCCAGCTGCGGGTGGCGGGCAGCAACGGTAACGTGCCGCTGTCCAGTGTCGCCAGCATCGGCATGGGTAGCGGCCCCAGCCAGATCAACCGGCTGGATCGCATGCGGCAGGTCACCATCGACGTGGAGCTGGGCGGGCGCAGCATGGGCGAAGTGCAGCAGGAAGTGAATGCCTTGCCGGCGCTGAAAGCCCTGCCGGCAGGGGTGAAGCAGCGTGCCGCCGGCGACGCCGAACGCATGGCCGAGCTGTTCGGCAGCTTCGGCGGCGCCATGGCGGTGGGCGTGCTGTGCATCTACGTGGTGCTGGTGCTGCTGTTCCATGACTTCCTGCAGCCGGTCACCATTCTGGCGGCGCTGCCGCTGAGCGTCGGCGGTGCCTTCCTGGCACTGCTGCTGACCGGCAACAGCTTCTCGATGCCGTCGATCATCGGCCTGCTGATGCTGATGGGGGTGGTGACCAAGAACTCCATCCTGCTGGTGGAATATGCGGTGATGGCGCGGCGCGAACACGACATGAGCCGTTTCGAGGCGCTGATCGATGCCTGCCACAAGCGGGCGCGGCCGATCCTGATGACCACCATTGCCATGGGCGCTGGCATGCTGCCGATCGCGCTGGGGCTGGGCGCCGACCCGAGCTTTCGCGCACCGATGGCGATCGCGGTGATCGGCGGGCTGCTGACCTCCACCACGCTGAGCCTGCTGGTGGTGCCGGTGGTGTTCACCTATATCGACGATCTGCTGCAGTGGTTCAAGCACCAGCTGCGTCGTCGTGTGCAGTCGCATTAAATCGGGCCGGCACCAAGTGCCGGCTGGCATGCTGCGGCCAACCCTGTCGGCCATCATCACATTGGACTGTCCCGGATTCTGGATGAAGGAGCTGGACACCAAGCAATAGTCAACGGGTGCCGCTGACAAGCCTAGAACTGTTGGTGATTGTAAACAGGGCACCGGCAGTTCTTGGAAGGATGTTTTCGTAGCAATGCCAACGCTAACAACTAGTGGGGCAGTCCAATCATAGGGCAGGATTGCCTACAGGAGCCGGGGCAGTCCAAACCCAATAAGGATTGCTACCGCGAGGATGGGATACACCAGCAGTGCGCTGTGTTCGTACAAATGCAACCTGGCCAGACAGTAGAAAAGATGCGCGAGCTGATTGAAGCTTGTGCAAATTCACTACGTGGAAGTTCGATCTTAGACCATAAAAACGCGGTAAAAGTTACTGGTGGACACCGGCTTCAGCGCTCCAGAATAGAACTACTTCGGGGCTTGAAGCACCTGTGCGGATACCTGACGAAATGTTCCCAGAAGCCGAGCCCCAAGCTGTTGGACAGGCTGGTGAAGGAATACGGCCTGTCTCATCGCCCCCGCCGTTTCGGTGGAACCCGTGTCGAAGACTTGGAGCACTACCGCACAGCAATGACTGCAAGCCATTGTCCGTGGAACTGGGGAAGTGGCCTACACACTTATTTATCCCTGCGGGCAGAAAAGCCCCTTGGAGGAAAGGAAATGGTATGGTCGAGTACATTAGCCACTATGGCGCAGGGTACCAACCTAGCGTTGGTGTCCTGCTGTTGGTAGCAGGGCCGACTCTCTACGTCGTTTTAATCCTGTAAGCCTACTCCCCGTGAAAACGGGGAGTGCCGGCTGCTTCGATGCATAGTGGTCGGTAGCCATGAGGGCATGGTGACCAACTAGCGGCTTTTTTATTTCACTATTCGATTCGACAAAGCTCACCGTTGATATTTTTCGAATGGTTAACTACCTGGGCGAAGTTCTTTGGCTGTAGGTCTGCTATAGCTAGCGTTCATTCTTTCCAGCCAAAATGGTAGCTTCGAGAGGTTAAGCAGACTTCGCCATGACTACGAACCCCGAAGCAATTCAGTGTCAGGGGTGACTCAAGACCAGAGGGGCATTGAGGAAAAATTTATATCAATCTTACAATGGTCTTACAGCACGGCACCGCGAAAAAACCACCTGGAAATTAAGTGCCTTAAGCGATTGATTTTTATGGTGCCGGTAAGAGGAGTCGAACCCCCGACCTTCGCATTACGAATGCGCTGCTCTACCAACTGAGCTATACCGGCACACTGCTCGGCATTCGGCCGAAGCGCCAGTGATTATAGCGGCAGCATCCGGCTTTGAAAATACGGCTGGATATTGCCTGTGCGGGCTGCTGGCCCTATCGTGAAAGCACCTTCTGCCTGTGTTGATGCTTGCCATGAAAATTGCTGTTGCCGATTGTCTGTCGTTGTTGCATGCCTGCGGCGATGCCGCGCTGGCGACCCAGGCGCTGTCGCTGCCGGGTTATCCGTTTGTGACCGCAGTACCGTTTGCCATCGGGGCCGATCATGCTCCGTGGCTGCTGATGAGCGACCTGGCGGAACATTGCCGCAATGCGCGTGCCGACGGCCGCGTGAGCATGCTGTTGCAGCGCGCCGCCGGTGCCGAGGTGTTGGCCGCCGAGCGCATGACGCTGCTGGGTGATCTGCAGCCGCAGGCGCCGGATGAGGCAACCCTGGCGCGCTTGTTGCGTTACTGCCCGGACTACGCGGGCTACCTGGCGCTTGGCGACTTCCATTTCTTTCGTTTGCAGCCGCGCCGCGTGCGTTTTATCGGCGGCTTTGGCCGCATGGGCTGGGGAGAAGAGGTGGGCTGGCAGGCTGTAGCACAGTTACCCGCCGGGCTGGAGGGGGATCTGCTGGCCGAGCTGCAGCCGGCAACCACCCTGCAATTGATTGCTGTCGATCTGTACGGGCTGGATTGCCGGCAGGGCGACAAGCGGCTGCGGCTGGACTTTGCCGCCACAGCCGCCATCGCCGAGCTGGCGGCGGTGGCGCGCGCCACATTGCAGGCCCGGCAGCAGCCAGACGAGAACTAGCCTTAGCGCCGGCTTTGCGGCCAACCTTGGCTGTAATCCGGCCGGGAGAACACCATGTCCGATCTGCAGACCGTGCTCTGCGTCGAGGGCGACGATACCACCCGCCAACTGTTGTGCGAGGAGTTGCAGTCTGCCGGTTATCGCGTGCTGGAAGCGGATAACGGCCGAAGCGCACTGTCGCTGATCCGCAGCGAGCGGCCGGAGCTGGTCGTCAGCGATGCGCTACTGGCGCAAATGGATGGCTTTGCCTTGCTGGAAGCGGTACGCAGCGATGCCGCCATCGCCGATACCCCGTTCATCCTGCTGACAGCTACCGATGACGCGCCACTGCCGCAGCGTGGCCAGATGCCGGGGGCCGAGCATTGCCTCGACAAACCGGTCGACCTGGATTTGCTGCTGTCCGCCGTCGCCATGCACATCCGGCATCAGCGGCATGCGGTTGCCACGCCATCCGCGCCGGCCGTACTCAACCGGATGCAGCTGCAGTCCAGCCTGCAGGCCGAGCAGCGCGCACGCCGGTCGGTGCGGGTAACGTTGTTGAAGCTGGACAGCTATCTGGCGCTGTCGATGCGTTTGCGGCCACAGGAGCTGCAGCAGTTGCAGCAGGCGCTGACTGTCCGCCTTCAACCGCTGGCGGAGCAGGGGCTGGTGTATAGCTGGTCCGATGGCTGCTGGGCCTTGATCGAGCAACCGTATCTGGGTGATGGCGATTTTGACCAGCTGCAGCAGCGTTACAGCATCGCGCTCGGCAGCATCAGTCTCAATTACACCACCAGCGTGTTGCGGCTGCAGATCGACTGGGCGCAGGTCGAGCATTACCGGCTGGATGGCAGCACTTTGCTGGAGGCGTGCGCGCTGCATCTGAACTTCGCGAGTGCCGGCAACCCGCGGCGGCTGCTGCAATTGCAGGCGGCGGACTATGCCGCGCTGCAGGCAGCGCGCTATGCCGAACACCATCTGGACGATGTGATCCGCAACGGCGAGCTGGAGCTGCTGTTCCAGCCGCGAGTGGACCTGGCCGATGGCCGCATCGTGGGGGCCGAGGCCTTGCTGCGCTGGCCCGGGGCCAGCGTCGGCGCCTTGTCGCCCGGCTTCTTTGTGCCGGTGGCCGAGCGCATGGGGCTGGCGGCGGAGCTGGACCGCTGGGTGATCAGCCAGATGCTGGCGGCGGCGCGGCAGCTGGCGGATTTGCAGCCGGATTTCGTGCTGTCGTTCAACCTGTCCGGCCAGAGCCTGGATGCCGATGTGCCGGACTACCTGTACCAGTTGCTGCTGCCGCAGCCGGCACTGGCCGGCAATATCGAGATCGAGGTCACGGAAACCTCGATGGCGAATCTCAATGCCACGGTGGAGCAGGCGATTGCCCGCCTGCGGGAAATGGGCACGCGGCTGGCGGTGGACGATTTCGGCGTCGGCTATGCCTCGCTGTCGTATCTGAAACGGCTGCAGGCTGGCGTCATCAAGATCGAGCGCAGCTTCATTACCGACATCGCGCGCCGTGGCATCGATGCGCAGATCGTGCAGGGGCTGGTGGGGCTGGCGCAGGCGCTGGGCTGCAGTGTGGTGGCGGAAGGGGTGGAAACCGCCGAGCAGGCGGCGTGCGTGCGCGAGCTTGGCTGCCAGTTTGCGCAGGGTTACCACTTTTACCGGCCGATGCTGCTGGACGAACTGCTGCAAAGGTTGGCCGCACCCTGATGCGGCCAACCTTGAAGTGAAAAAACCGCAGCCGTAGCTGCGGTTTTTCGCTGTTTGCTGACGGGCCTTACTGGGCCTGGGCAGCTTCCAGGGTGATGTTCAGGGTCACGTCGTCGCTGATGGCCGGTACGAAGGTTTTCATGCCGAAGTCGGAGCGCTTGATGGTGGCAACCGCGTTGGCACCCCAGGTTTCCACGCCGGTCATCGGGTTCTTGCCCTTGCTGACGCGAGCCAGGGTGAGGGTAACCGGCTTGGTCACGCCCAGCAGGGTCAGGTTGCCCTGGACGCTGGCCGGCTTGTCGCCCTTGAATACCACGGCAGTAGACTTGTAGGTCAGGGTCGGGAACTTGGCCACGTTGAAGAACGCTTCGCTCTTCAGGTGGGTGTCACGGTCGCCGAAGAAAGTCTGCAGCGAATTGGCGTCGATGGTGACATCCACGCTGCCTTTCTTGGCGGCTTCGTCCACTACCAGCTGGCCGTTTACCTTGGTGAAGGTGCCATGTTGCAGCGACAGGCCCAGGTGGTTGACTTCGTAGGCAGCGAAGGTGTGGGTCGGGTCAACCGAGTAGTTGACCGGCGCGGCAACGGCAGCACCAGCGGTGGCAAACAGGGCAGCAAACAGGGCGGTACGGATCATCGGGTTTCTCCAGTGGGTAAGGGTCATCATGCGTTGTTCAGCACAAGGCGGAACTTGAGATCTACGGTATCGGCGACGGTGCTGGTATCACTCCAGCTGCCTTCGCCGATCTTGAAAGCGAGCCGCGACAGCGGAATGGCGCCATCCACGGTCATCAATTTGCCTTGCGTCGTGACCTGGAACGGCGCGCTGATATCGCGGGTGATGCCCTTGAGCGTCAGCTTGCCGTTAACCTGGAAGCGGTTATTGCCCAGCGGCTTGATGCTGCTGGACACGAAGCGCGCCTGCGGAAACTGGGCGCTGTTGAACCAGTCCTTCTTGCGTGCTTCGGCATTGGCTTCTGCCGTCGGCAGGCTGATGCTGCCGATGTCGATGCTGATGTCGGCCTTGCCGGCATCCGGCTGCGCCGGGTTGAACGACACGTTGGCCGCAAACTTCTTGAAGCTGCCGGAGACCGGTACGCCCATCTGCTTCATGGTGAAAACCATCTGGCTCTTGGCGGCGTCAACCGGCTGGGCAAAAGCGGGGGCGGCCAGCAGCGGCAGCAGCAGTAGTGTGTGTTTCATCAGTCGGGTTCCTGTGGGGGGATCAGCGGCGCAGGCTCATGCGTTCGAGCAGGCCATCCTTGTCGATGAACTGGTGTTTCAGCGCGGCCAGCACATGGGCAACCACGACGATAACCAGCACGTTGTTCAGCAGGCCGTGACCGGCCTTGAGTTGTTCCGCCAGCGCAGGGTTGGCCGCAATCAGGTCCGGCAGCGGCAGTACGCCGAACAGCACCACCGGAAAACCGTAAGCCGAGCTCATCAGCCAGCCGGACAGCGGAATCGCCAGCATCAGCAGATAAAGGGCGGCATGGCCGATGTGGGCCATGGCGCGCGCTGCTGCCCCCATGCCGGCGGGCAGGGCCGGCGCTTTCCTGGCCAGGCGCACTACTACGCGCAATGCCAGCAGGGCCAGCAGGCTGATGCCCAGCCATTTGTGGTAGCTGATCAGCTGGAATTTTGCCGGCGACAGCGGCAGGTCCGCGAGATAGTTGCCGAACAGGAAGGCGCCGATCATCAGGGCAGCCATCAGCCAGTGCAGCAGGGTTTGCAAGGTACTGTAGCGGGCGGGGGTGTTGCTCATTCAGGATTCCTGTTGGTTATCAAGGGCGGTACGCAGCCGGTGCAGCAGGGCAGCTGCCTCGGCCAGTTCCGCATCGCTCATATGGTCAAACGCCGAACTCAGGTCGCCGGCCACATCCGGAAATGCCTGCCGGAACAGGGCATCGCCGGCCGCGGTCAGCGCTACAAACAGGCTGCGGCGGTCGTTGGCATCCACGGTGCGGCTGATCAGCTCTTTTTCCAGCAAGCGGTCCAGCACACCGGTAAGGGTGCCTTTGGTGATCAGCGTCTTTTCCGATAGCGTCTTGCAGCTCATCCCCGGGGTGTTGCCCAGGGTGGCGATCACATCGAACTGGGCATGGGTCAGACCATGCCGGCGGATGCGGTCGTTGGAGCGCTGTTCGAACGCCTGGTAGGCGCGTACCAGCTCGCGGATCAGGTCGCGGGTACGCGGCACCATGGGGGCTTGCGACATATGGGCACCTGAGCGGTGGATTAGTTCCGGCCAGAATAGTTCTGGTTCGAACTAATGGCAATCGAGCTTTTTTGAGATGCTTGTTCAGAAATACAGAACAAGTGTTTTCTGCCGAGCGCCGATCCGTGTGCGGGACAGAGGCGGGTGTGGCAGCGGCTGCCACGGCGGGGAATGGATAAAAAAACGGAGCGCGCTGCGCTCCGTTTTATGTTGGGTGGCGGTTCAGCCGGCCTTGTTGTCGGCGGGTGGGGCCGTGCGCTGGGCACGCTCTTCGCGCGGGGTGATGCCGAAGTGGCCGCGGTAGGTGCTGGAAAAATGCGGGCCGCTGGAGAAGCCGCAGGCAAGGCCGATCTGCACGATGGATTTGCTGGTCTGCTGCAGCAACTGGCGCGCGCGGTTCAGGCGCAGTTCCAGATAGTATTTGGAGGGCACGGTGCCGAGGTACTGCTTGAACAGCCGTTCCAGCTGGCGGCGCGATACGCCGACATAGTAGGCGATGTCGTCGGTGGTCAGCGGCTCCTCGATATTGGCTTCCATCAGGCTGACCGCCTCGGTGAGCTTGGGCTGGCTGCCGCCGATACGGGTGGCCAGCGGAATGCGCTGCCGCTCGGTGCCCGGGCGCAGGCGCTCCATGCTGAACACTTCCGACAGCTGGGCCGCGAATTCGTGGCCAAGGTTGGCCGCAACCAGCCCCATCATGAAATCGTAAGTCGCGGCGCCGCCGGCACTGCTCATGCGGTTGCCGTCCATTTCATACAGGTTGGACGAGACGATGACGTCCGGAAACTCTTCCGACAGGCGGTTGATTTCCTGCCAGTGGATGGGGGCGCGATGGCCATTGAGCAGGCCGGCGCGGGCCAGCCAGTAGCTGCCGCAGCCGATGCCGATCAGCGCGGTGTGTTCGGTGAGCTGGCTGCCGATGGCCTTGGACAGCTCCTCGCCCGCCACCTCCAGTCCCACCTCGTCGGCCAGCACCACCAGTGCGTCCAGCTTCGGCGCATGCGCCAGCGGCAGGTCTACCGGCATCTTCAGGCCGTTGCTCATGGTGACCATTTCCCCGGACAGCGACAGCGGCAGGAATTCGTAGACACGACGCTCGGCCAGCTGGTTGGCACGGGTCAGCACTTCGGTGGCGATGCCGAAGTCGGCCAGCGATGCATTGGGCAGCAGCAGGAAGCCAAAGCGTACGGGTTTATTGCTGGAGGTAGTGGTGACCATATCCGGTAGCTGGGAACGTTGGCGCGGAAGGCTAAAGGCAGCGCATTGTGTCGTGATCGCGGCTGGCAGGCAACCGCAAACCGGCGTGTTGCCACTTTATGTATCGCGGTGGCGCAATAACGAAAGAGCCATGCTGACTTTGTAGCCAGCATGGCTCTGTCAAATCAAGGCAGGAAGCGGGTTATTTCAGGCTGCCGGACAAGAATTGCTGCAGGCGCTCGCTCTTCGGTGCGACCAGCACCTCCTTCGGATTGCCCTGTTCCTCGATACGGCCCTGATGCAGGAAGATCACGTGGTTGGATACCTCGCGGGCAAAGCCCATTTCGTGGGTCACCACCACCATGGTGCGGCCTTCCTTGGCCAGGTCCTGCATCACGCGCAGCACTTCGCCCACCAGCTCCGGGTCCAGTGCCGAGGTCGGTTCGTCGAACAGCATCACTTCCGGTTCCATCGCCAGCGCGCGGGCGATGGCGACACGCTGCTGCTGGCCGCCGGACATGTGCGACGGGTACTTGTCTTCCACGCCTTTGAGGCCAACCTTTTCCAGGTACTTGCGCGCACGGGCGATGGCTTCATCCTTCGATATGCCCAGTACGTGTACCGGTGCCTCGATGATGTTTTCCAGCACGGTCATGTGCGCCCACAGGTTGAAGTGCTGGAACACCATGGCCAGCTTGGTGCGGATGCGTGCCAGCTGTTTCGGGTCTGCTGCCTTCAGCGCGCCGTTGCGCTTGTCGGTGATCAGGCCCAGCGGCTCGCCGGTAACGGCGATGGTGCCGCTATTGGGTTGTTCCAGCATGTTGATGCAGCGCAGGAAGGTACTCTTGCCGGAGCCGGAAGAGCCGATGATGCTGATCACGTCGCCGGCGTGGGCGGTCAGCGATACCCCCTTGAGGACTTCGTGGCTGCCGTAGCTTTTGTGCAGATCGCTGACTTGCAGCTTGATGTTGCCGCCGTTGGCGGTTGAGTTCTGGTTCTGGTTCATGCTGAGAGCAACTTTCCGGATTTGAAGGCGTCAGCGCTGGCCACTTTGGCCACCCACTGTCCCGCGGTAAGGTAATGACGGCTTTCCGTGGCATACAGCATGCCGGCGCGGTTTGCGCGCACGGCTGAGACACGGTCGTTGATCGGGTCGATCACATCGGCGATGTGGTCTCCCGGCTGCACCAGGCAGCCGGCGGCCAGGTAGTAGTGCACCACGCCCGCGTGCGGCGCCAGCAGGTTTTCCGACCCGGCCAGCGGTGTGGCCGGGTAGCGCAGTGCCGGCAGGGCGGGGGCATCGCCACGGATCACGCCGCGATAGGTCAGGAAGGCGAGGATGGCGTCGGCGTCCTGGCGGGCAAAGTCATGGCTGACATCGGCCTGGCCGCGCAGTTCGACGGTCACCGACAGGCAGGCCATGTCGATGGCAGCAGCACTGCCGGCGGCCTTGGCCAGATCGCGCAATTGCCACCACAGCTGGCTGCAGGCTTCGTCGAACGGGTTGTCGCCCGAGTCTTCGGCCAGCAGGGTGGCGGCGGCGTCCAGATAGCGTGCCAGCGGCTCGCACTGTTCCCACAGCGGCGTGCCGGTGTACAGGTGCAGCGCGGCGGCGCAGTCGCAGTGCAGGTCCAGCACCACGTCGGCATCGCAGGCCAGCAGCATCAGCTGCTGGCGCAATGCGGCCAACTCCGAGGCCGGCTGGATGGCAGCAACTTTCTGCAGCAACAGCTGGCGGACGCGGCGGGTGTTGGCCGCGGCATCGCTACCCAGTTCGTGCTGCAGCTCGGCGAAGATCTCGCCGGCAAACGCCGGATAGTGGCGGTTGAAGTTCTGCCCGGAATGCAGCTCGAAGCGGCCCAGTGCCACACCGTTGAGGTTCTGGTCGAGGCCAATCGGATTAGCCACCGGCACCAGCACCACCTCGCCGGCCAGACGGCCTTCTGCCTCCAGCGCGGCAAGGCGTTGCTTGAGGTGCCAGGCCGTCATCATGCCCGGCAGCTCGTCGGCATGCAGGCTGGCCTGGATGTATACCTTCTGGCCACTGCCGGCCTTGCCGAAGTGGAAGCTGCTGAGGCTGCGGCTGGTACCCAGGCTGCCGCCGGCAAGCGGATGATCAATGCGTTGCATTGCGACCCCCTTAGTGCTTGCGCGGAGCCAGGTAGGCGAGCCAGCGGCCTTCCGCCTTCTTGAACAGCCACACGAAACCGAAGGTCATCACCAGGTAGATGCCGGCGGCGGTGAGGAACGGCTCGAACGGCATATAGGTGTCGCTGAACACGCGGCGGGCCACGCCGGTAACGTCGGCCAGGGTCACCAGACCGGCGACCGAGGTGGACTGCATCATCATCACCACTTCGTTGCTGTAGGCCGGCAGCGCGCGGCGCAGCGCCGACGGCACCACGATGCGGCGCATCATCAGCCACTTGCTCATGCCCATGGCCTTGGCGGCCTCGATCTCGCCGTGGTTGGTGTTGCGGATCTGGCCGGCAATGATCTCGGTGGTGTAGGCGGCTGTGTTCAGGGTGAAGGCCAGGATGGCGCAGGCATAAGCCTCACGCAGGTATTGCCATGCCCAGCTATCGCGTACCCAGTCGAATTGCGACAGGCCGTAGTAGATGATGAACAGTTGCACCAGCAGCGGGGTGCCGCGGAACACATAGGTATACAGCCAGACGGCGGTGGACAGTACCTTGTTGCGCGACACGCGCATCAGCGACAGCGGAATGGACAGCGCCAGACCGGCCAGCAGCGACCAGAACAGCAGTTCCAGTGTCAGTTGCAGGCCCTCGCTGGTGGACAGTATCGGGGCGCCATCGGTACCGCCGAAGAAGGCCGGCAGTTTTTCGATAATCAGGTTTACGTCGATCACAGTTCAGTCTCCCGTACGCCGCTGGAGTAACGCTTTTCCAGTTTCTTCAGAGCAAAGTCGGACACGCTGGTGATGGCCAGGAACACGGCACCCACCACGGCGTAGACGGTAAACGGCTCCTGGGTGATGGATTTGGCGGTGTCGGCACGGTACATCACGTCATTGAGGCCAATGACCGATACCAGTGCGGTGGATTTCACCAGCACCAGCCAGTTGTTGGAGAAGCTGGGCAGTGCAAAGCGCACCATCTGCGGGAAGGTGATGCGGCAGAACACGCGCAGCGGGCTCATGCCGTAGGCGAGGCCGGCTTCCATCTGGCCTTTCGGCACCGCCATGATGGCGCCGCGGAAGGTTTCGGTCATGTAGGCGCCGAAGATGAAGCCGATGGTCATCACGCCGGCAAAGAAGGAATTGATTTCCGGTGCCGGCCAGCCCATGTAGGTACAGAAATCGTTGATCATCATCTGCACGCCGAAGAACAGCAGCAGCATCCACACCAGATCGGGCACGCCGCGAACCACGGTGGAATACAGCTCGGCCAGCCATACCAGCGGCTTGGACGGTGCCATCTTGAACATGGCGCCGATCAGGCCAAGCACCACGGATACTGCCAGCGAGGCAACGGCGACCTGAACGGTCAGCAGCGTGCCTTCCAGAATACTGGGGAGGTAACCCTGTAAAAACATTGCATTACTCCGTAAATCTGCCTTGCGGCCGGGTGGGGCGGCGGCCAACGTAAAAGGTTGGCCGCAAGCGCGGACGGCTTACTTGCCGTAGATATCGAAGCTGAAATACTTCTTCTGGATCTTGTCGTAGCTGCCGTCGGCACGGATTTGCTTCAGCGCGGTGTTGAGGCGGGCCAGCAGTGCCTTGTCGCTCTTGCGCACGGCGATGCCGGCGCCGATGCCGAAGTATTTCGGATCGTTGTAGTCCGGGCCTACCAGCGCAAAGCCCTTGCCGTTCGGGGTCTTGACGAAGTCGACGTCACCGACGGCGGCGTCAACGAAGGCGGCATCGACACGGCCGGCTTTCAGGTCGAGGAAGGATTCCGGTGCCTTGCCATAAGGAACCAGCTTGGCGCCCAGCTTGGTAAAGTGGTCGCGCGCGTACTTTTCCTGGATAGAGGAGCGCAGTACGCCGATTTTCTTGTCTTTGAACCAGGCGTCATTGACCTGGGTGCCGCTCTTGCCAACCAGGCGGCTGGCCATGTTGTAGTACTTGTCGGAGAAGTCCACCGCCTTCTGGCGTTCCGGAGTGATGTTCATCGAGGCGATCACCGCGTCGAACTTGCGTGCCTGCAATGCCGGGATGATGCCGTCAAAATCCTGCGGTACCACTTCACAGGTGGCCTTCATGGCCTGGCACAGTGCCTGGGCAATGTCCGGATCGAAACCGGTCATCTTGCCATCGGCTCCTTGCTTGGAAAACGGCGGGTAGCTGGCGTCGGTCGCGAAACGCAGGGTTTCGGCGTGGGCGGCTACGCTCAGGGCAAGCGAGGCCGCGCCCAGCAGCAGCAAGGGGTTCTTCATGGATTTTTTCCGTCACAGGGGGGGTTTTTATTATCAAAACCCCGCCCTCAGGAGCGGGCGGGGTCGAGCGTGCCGGCTTAGTTGCCGTACACGTTAAAGTTGAAGTACTTGTCCTGTACTTTCTTGTAGCTGCCGTCCTTGCGGATCTGGGCGATGGCCTGGTTCAGGCGTTCACGCAGTGCGTTGTTGCCTTTTTTCACCGCAATGCCGGCACCATAGCCGAAGTATTTGGATTCGCTGTATTCCGGACCGACGAAGGCGAAGCCCTTGCCCTGTGCGGACTTCAGGAAGTCGGTTTCGCCGACCACGGAGTCAACAAACATGCCGTCGATACGGCCGGATTTCAGATCCAGGAAGCCTTCAGGAGCCTTGCCGTAGGACACCACGGTGGCACCATTCTTGCCCCAGAAATCCTTGGCGAATTTTTCCTGGGTGGAGGCGCGCAGTACGCCGACCTTCTTGCCCTTGAAGGCGTTCTGGTCAACGGCCGTGCCGGCCTTGGCGATGATGCGGCTCGGGGTGTTGTAGTACTTGTTGGTGAAGTCCACGGCCTTCTTGCGCTCGTCGGTGATCGACATGGAGGACAGGATGGCATCGAACTTGTTGGCGTTCAGGGCGGGGATCAGGCCATCCCAGTCCTGCGGCACGATTTCGCAGGTGGCTTTCATGGCAGTGCATAGCGCATAGGCGATATCCACGTCGAAGCCCTGCAGCTTGCCATCGGCGCCTTGCTTGGCGAACGGCGGGTAGTTGCCGTCGATGCCGAAACGGACGGTGTCGGCTTGCGCGCTGAATGCGATGGAGGATAGGGCCAGGCTGGCCAGGATGAATGCTTTTTTCATGCTATCTCTAACTCTCTCTTGAAGTTCGTAATCCCGCGTGGAGATCCGGTGTGCCTGCCGCGTTGCCGCCTGCAGCCCGCTTATCCAGCCCGTTCGGGCCTTCCCTTGTAATGTTGTTATTTTGCGATCCCCTCGTGGCGGGGGACGGCGAAATCTTGGCATGCAACGAAAGCAGGCACAATGCAGCGCCAGGGCTTGTGACCCTGTTTGCAGGAAGGCGCGCATTCTACTGATTTTTTTTATTTTGTGGAAATGTGTCTATATTCAATGGCTTGCGTTTATTTTTTGTGCGTGTGGCAAATGGGCGTTGCATGAGTATTTTGTAATTTGCCGTCGCATTGCTATAAGGCAAAAAGCGCAACCACTGTCAAATGCAAAACATTTATGGATTCATGATTGTGCGGCGCATTTATTGAATGTGTACGTCAGTGTCGCAATACGGAAATCCCTTGCTGGTGGGGGCTCTTACAATGCCGCCACACAACACCTGTGTCCCCGAGAACAACTACGAGAAGCAACATGTCGCTTACCAAAAAGACCGAAACCGTTGGGCTGGTCGCTGACATCCTGGCAGTGGCTGAACAGAAACTCTCCTCCACCGAGGCTGCACGCCTTGGCACCTTTATTCCCCTGTACTTCGAAGAAACCGAGCAGGAAGACCTGAAGAGTTTCTCCCCGCTGGACCTGTTTGGTGCGGCCATGGCGCATTTCGAGTTTGCCCAGAAGCGTGCCGCCGGTCAGGTCAAGGCGCGTATCTACAACCCGGATTTCGAACGGGACGGCTGGCAGAGCACCCACAGCGTGATCGAGATTGTTAACGACGACATGCCGTTCCTGATCGACTCGCTGTCCATGCTGCTGGGTCGTCACAACCTGAATCTGCATTTGCTGGTGCATCCGGTACTGTCTATCGGCCGCGATACCAAGGGCGAGATTGTCGAGCTGAAACGTACCGAAGACCGCAGCCTGCCGCTGGAATCCTTCATTCACGTTCAGGTGGACCGCGTCAGCGACCCGGCGAAACTGAAGGCCCTGCAGGAAGATCTGGACAATGTGCTGGCTAACCTGCGCCAGGTGGTGGATGACGAGCCGCAAATGCGCGCAACGTTGGCCGCAGTGCGTGCCGAGGTGGCCAAGATTGACGGCAAGCGTGCCGAGGAAGTGAAGGAGTCGATTGCATTCCTCGACTGGATGGCGGCCAACCATTTCATTTTCATGGGTTACTGCGACTACGACCTGGTGAAGCGCGACGGCAAGGACAGCCTGAAGATCGTGAAGGATTCCGGTCTGGGCTTCCTGAAAAACCAGGGCAACAAGGAGTATTCGGAGAGCTTCGAGGCGCTGCCGCAAGAGTTGCGCGAACTGGCGCACCAGCCGCACCTGCTGATCCTGAATAAATCGCAGTCGCGCTCGGTGCTGCACCGTCCGGCCTATATGGACTTTGTCGGCATCAAGCGTTTCAACAGCAAGGGCGAGGTCATCGGTGAGCGCCGCTTCCTGGGCCTGTACACTGCCAGCGCTTACCAGCATTCCCCGAAAGACATCCCGATCCTGCGCCAGAAAGTGGCCCACGTTGTTGCCGCTTGCGACTACGTGGACAACAGCTACAAGGCCAAGACCCTCGGCTTCGTGCTGGAAAGCTACCCGCGCGACGAGCTGTTTGAAATTCCGGCCGACGTGCTGACGCCGATTGCCGAAGGCATCGTCAGCCTGCAGGAGCGTCCGCGTGTGCGCCTGTTTACCCGTGCCGACCGCTACCATCGCTATGTCAGCTGCCTGGTATTCGTGCCGCGCGACAGCTTCAATACCGAAATCCGCCTGAAGATCGAAAAAGTGCTGATGGCTGCCTTCAATGGCGCCTCCGCCGAATTCAGCGTGCAGATCAGCGACAGCACCCTGGCGCGTGTGCACTACATCATCCGCACCCAGGGCGGCCACCTGCCGCAGTTCCGTGAAGACGAGCTGGAAGCCGATATCGCCCGCGTGGTACGCGGCTGGGAAGAAGAACTGCACCAGCAGCTGATCGAAGCCCACGGCGAAGAAAAAGGCAACCTGCTGTACAACCGTTACCGTGGCGCGTTCCCGGTGGCGTACCGCGAAGAGTTCGCCGCCCGTAACGCGGTGCTGGACATCCAGCTGATCGAAGAGACCGCCGAGCAGCACGGTCTGGCGATGAAACTGTATCGCTCGTTCAATCGTGGCCACGGCTACAACCTGAAACTGTTCCGCTCCGGCCAGCCGCTGGGTCTGTCCGCCAGCCTGCCGATCCTGGAAAACATGGGTGTACAGGTGCGTGACGAACATCCGTACCTGGTGGAGCGTAACGGCGAAACCATCTGGATCAGCGACTTCGGTCTGGAGCTGGGTGCCCATGCCGAGGCGATGCAGGATGAGGCAGTGCAGAAGAATTTCCAGGCGCTGCTGGCCCGTGTGTTTGCCAAGGATTGCGAAAACGACGGCTTCAACCGTCTGGCCGTGGTGGCCGGTCTTGACTGGCGTGAAATCACCCTGGTGCGTGCGCTGGCCAAGTATCTGCGTCAGGGCGGTCTGACCTTCAGCCAGGCCTATATCGAAAACTGCGTGGCCCATTACCCGGATATCACCCGCAATCTGGTGAAACTGTTCGTTGCCCGTCTGCATCCGTCCGCATTTGACGATGCCGCCGCCGCCAAACTGCAGGACACCCTGAAGGAACAGCTGGACAAGGTGGCCAACCTGGATGAAGACCGTATCCTGAACGGCTTCCTGCAGGTGATCCTGGCGACTCGTCGTACCAACTTCTGGCAGAAGGGCCCGGACGGCGAGTTCAAGTCCTACGCTTCCTTCAAGCTGGATTCCAACCAGATTTCCTTCCTGCCGCAGCCGCGCCCGATGTTCGAAATCTGGGTATACAGCCCGCGCGTGGAAGGCGTGCATCTGCGCGGTTCCAAGGTGGCGCGTGGTGGTCTGCGCTGGTCCGACCGTATGGAAGACTTCCGTACCGAGGTACTGGGTCTGGTGAAGGCGCAGATGGTGAAGAACTCGGTGATCGTGCCGATGGGTTCCAAGGGTGGCTTCGTCGGCAAGCAACTGCCGGCACCGAGCGACCGCGAAGCCTTCATGGCCGAAGGTATCGCCAGCTACAAGACCTTTATCTCCGCACTGCTGGATGTAACCGATAACCTGGTGAATGGCCAGGTGGTTCCGCCGCTGGATGTCCGCCGTCTGGACCCGGATGATCCGTATCTGGTGGTGGCTGCCGACAAGGGCACCGCGACCTTCTCCGATATCGCCAACAGTATTTCCGAAGCCTACAACTTCTGGCTGGGTGATGCGTTTGCCTCCGGCGGTTCTGCCGGTTACGACCACAAAGGCATGGGCATTACTGCCCGCGGTGCCTGGGAATCGGTGAAGCGCCACTTCCGCCATCTGGGCGTCAACACCCAGGAGCAGGACTTCAGCGTGGTGGGTATCGGTGATATGGCAGGTGACGTATTCGGTAACGGCATGCTGCTGTCCGAACACATCTGCCTGAAGGCCGCATTCAACCACCTGCACATCTTCCTGGATCCGAACCCGAATGCTGCCGTCAGCTTCGCCGAGCGCGCACGCCTGTTCAATCTGCCGCGTTCCAGCTGGACTGACTACAACCGCGAACTGATTTCGCAGGGTGGTGGCATTTTCGAACGCTCCGCCAAGTCCATCCCGCTGTCGCCGGAAGTGAAGGCCTGGCTGGAAACCGACAAGGACAGCATGGCGCCGAACGAGCTGATCCACGAGCTGCTGAAGGCCAAGGTTGATCTGCTGTACAACGGCGGTATCGGTACCTATATCAAGGCATCTACCCAGAGCCATGCCGATGCCCGCGACCGTGCCAACGACCCGGTACGGGTCAATGGCAACGAGCTGCAGGCGCGTGTGGTTGCCGAAGGCGGCAACCTGACTTGCACCCAGCTGGGTCGAGTCGAGTTTGCACTGGCTGGCGGCCGCATCTGCACCGATGCCATCGATAACTCCGCCGGTGTCGACTGCTCCGACCACGAAGTGAACATCAAGATTCTGGTGGGTGCGGTGATGCAGGCGGGTGACATGACGCTGAAGCAGCGTAATGACCTGCTGGCGGAGATGACCGAAGAAGTGGGCGAGCTGGTACTGCGCAACAACTACCTGCAAACCCAGGTGCTGGCGATCAACCGCAGCCATGCTGCCTCCATGCTGAGCGCGCATTCCCGCATGATCAGCCACATGGAAAAAACCGGCGAGCTGAACCGCGAGATCGAGTACCTGCCGTCTGATACCCAGATCAACGAGCGCCGTCTGGCGCGCCAGGGTCTGACTTCGCCGGAAGTGGCGGTACTGCTGGCCTACGGCAAGATTTCGCTGGATCAGGCCATCCTGGCAACCGACGTGCCGGATGATCCCGACTTCCTGCCGGTACTGGTCAACTACTTCCCGAAACCGCTGCAGCAGCGTTTCGGCGAGCAGATGCAGCGTCACCACCTGAAGCGCGAGATCATCTCCAACCAGCTGGCGAACCAGATCATCAACCGCATGGGCGTGACCTTCGTGTTCCGCCTGCAGGAAGAGTCCTCGTTCTCCGCCGCCGACATCACCCGCGCGTTCTGGGTCGCCAGCCGCGTATTCGATGCCGAGCGCCTGTGGGGCCAGATCGAGCAGCTGGACAACCAGGTGTCTGCCGATCTGC
This sequence comes from Vogesella oryzae, assembly GCF_902829295.1. Taxonomy (GTDB): domain Bacteria; phylum Pseudomonadota; class Gammaproteobacteria; order Burkholderiales; family Chromobacteriaceae; genus Vogesella; species Vogesella oryzae. The sequence continues at coordinate 21,618 of NZ_CADEPL010000014.1, read as the reverse complement.
AGGTAGAAATGATGGTGATGGTACGCACCCTGATCGAGCGCGCCGTGCGTTGGGTACTGCGTAACCGTCGTCCGATCGGTTCCGTGAGCGAGGCTGTTGCCCAGTACGGTGCCAAGGTGCAGGGTCTGCTGCAGCAGCTGCCGCAGCTGATCAGTGCCGCTGACTACCCGCAGGTAGCGCGTCTGGAGCAGCGCCTGAACCAGCCGAACGTTCCGGCCGAGCTGGCCAGTGTGCTGGCCCGCCTCGAACTGGCGGTACCGCTAATGGACATCATCGAGATCGCCGGCGACAGCGAATTGCCGCTGGACGTGATTGCGGCCAACTACCTGCAGCTGGGCCGCAGCTTGCAACTGGACTGGCTGCGCAGCGCCATCACCCAATTGCCGCGTGACAACCGCTGGCAATCGCTGGCGCGCTCGGCGCTGCGTGACGATCTGTATCGCCAGCACCGCGAGCTGACGCGCCGTGCGCTGGCTGCTGGCAGCGACAGCGCCTTCGTTAACGCCTGGGTTGCCCAGCGTGCCGACGATGTCGAAGCCTGCCAGCAGATGTTTGCCGAGCTGCAGTCGTTCGAGTCGCTGGATCTGGCCATGCTGTCTGCCGGTATGCGCGAGCTGAACAACCATCTGCTGGGCTAAGCCCTGAAGTTTTAGCAGTACTCCCTTAAGCCCATCAATGTGCCTCTGGATCAGGCGGCACAGGCGGGCGGAAGTGCTGCCAGCGATAGTGCCTTTTTGTCCGACTTTACCCGTACCAGCATGAATACCGTCGATACGGTAGAGGTTGACCCGGTGGCTGAGGCAGAGGTTTATCTGGCTTATGGCCGCGATCAGCAAGCCGAGGACATTCTGCGTGACGCGCTGGCCAAGGATCCCACCCGCCACGAAGCCCGTCTCAAGTTGATGGAGGTTTATGCCGCACGACAGGACAAGGCTGCACTGGAAACCCATGCCAAGGAGCTGCATGCGGTAACCGGTGGGCAAGGTGGGGTTTGGGCTAAAGCTTCTGCGTTGGGGCGTTCGGTTGATCCGGAGAATCCGCTCTACGTAGATGTAAATGCGGCGGCGGCGGCACCGACAGTTGAAGTGGCTGCGTCGAATGCCAGCGTCGATCTGGACAAGGAGCTGATGGGGGATTTTGAAGCGCCAGTGGCTCCTGCCGCGGTTGCCACCGCTCCCGTTGACGATATTGAGGCCGCGCTGCTGGATGCGCCGACTCCTGCTGTCGAGGCGGCTCCCGAAGCCGCGGCAGATTTGGAGGCGTTACTGCACGAACCGGAGCCGACTGAAGAAGTAGCCCCCCAACCAGCGGCGGCTGCCGCCGACAATAGTCACATGCTGGATTTCGACTTCAACCTCGACACTATGTTGCCGTCTGACGCGGCTACCAGTGAGGCGGCATCACCTGAGCCTGCACCAGCAAATGAAGATGCTTTGGCTTCGTTTGATTTTGATCTGTCAGCATTGGATGAGCCGGTTGTCGTGCCGGCGCCAGCAGTAGAGCCGGTTGAGGCCGTGTCTACGGCAGGGCTGGATGTCAGTGATGATCCGCTGTCCACCAAGCTGGATCTGGCTCGGGTATATCTCGATATGGGCGATAAGGAAGGTGCCCGCGAAGTGCTGGAAGAGCTGGTCAAGGAAGCCCAGGGTTCGCTCAAAGCCGAAGCCGAGGCCATGCTGGATAGTCTGTAAAATTTCTAATGGCGGCATGGCCTTGCCCTTGCCGCCACTTTCAATGATTTTGTATCGACAGGGGATGGCTGCGTGCGATTAAAGGCGCTGTCTGTTGCGTTGGCTTTGGGGTTACTGGCGCCAGGTGCCCATGCTGGTCTGGGAGAGGTGCGCGTGCTCTCCGCAGCCGGTGAGCCATTCCTTGCCGAAATCCCGCTTGTCGATGAACCGGGGTTGGCCGCGCCTTATGCTTCGCTGGCTTCTGCCCAGCAATACCCGTTTCTGGAGAGTTTTTCCGCCAAAGCTTTTCAGCTCAAGATCGTAACGCTGGAAGAGCACCCAGGGCAGTATGTCGTGCGCGTCATGGGGCCGGTGATGGCGCCAGAGGAGGTGCTGGATTTTGCGTTGGAGCTGGCCTGGGCTTCTGGTCGCGAGGTGCGTGCCTATCATGCCGAGGCCCATGTCCCACAGGGTGGGGTAGCAGGTGCGGCTTCGGCCGTTGCCTCCCAGGCTTCTGCACATGAAACCAGCGCACCGTCTGCCAATTACCTGGCCTTTGGCGAGGCACATCTGCTGTCGTCTAGTGGCATGCCGTTACTGGCCGAAATTGCCTTGCAGGGGCAGTGGCCGGCAGGGCTACAAGATGACGATTTTGTCATCCGGCTTGGCAAAGGGCTGGAGGGGGATCGTGTCAGCATTCATTACCACCAGGCCGGCGGGCACCAGTGGCTGACATTGCAGGGCCAGCAGCTCATCGTCGGGCCGGATTTGAAGTTTGCGCTGGGTACACATGCCAACGGCCTGCTGGTTGAACGCAGCTTTCATCTGACACTAGCTAACGCAGCCGCCAGAACCAAGGCCGCTACGGAGCTGCCAAAACCTGCGCTTGGCACGCGCTATCAGGTCCGGGCTGGTGACACCCTGTCGGGTATCGTGTCGAGCCTGGCGGGGGGGCGGCTGCGGCGTAACGAGCTGGCTTTGCAGCTGGTTCACGACAATCCGCATGCTTTTGTAAATGGTGATCCAAATAAACTGTTGGCGGGTGCCTGGTTGCGGTTGCCGCCACATGTTCCTACGCGGCCAAGCGTTACCGTAGTAACGAGTAGCAAAACTGCAGTAAAAGCCGAGCCGGTGCACGCCGTCGATGCCTCGGCCAGTGCCGGCGAGCATGCGAAGCAGGAGGCTGACCGGCAGCGTATCCAGCACCTGCATCAGGCGCAGCAGCGCATTGCCCAGCTTGAAGCCGAAATCCGCCGAATTGCCGCGATGGATCGTGAACCAGCCAAACAACCCAAGGTGCTGGCTTCCAGTCCTGCCGAGGTTGCTCGCAAGGATGAGGATCTGCTGGCCGCGCTTGATGACTGGGTGTTGACCGGAATAGGCGGGGCTTCGGTCATGAGCCTGCTTGCTTGGGCGGTGTGGCACCGCCGGAAGCGGCAGTTGCGCGAATCGTTGACGGCAAAACCGACCAAGTGGACCCCGGAAGCACCCGATGTGGCAAAAGATGTGCCTGAAACGCGGATGTCGCCAGCGCTTGGTAACGACGCCATTGCCAGTGAAGCGGCTGCTGGCGAGAGCTTGGCCTTGAATATTGACGCGCCTGTCCCCGTCCAGGTTGAGTCGTTGCCAGAAACAGAGACGGCGGTGGTGGAGCAGGCGCAACCGATGTCGGCAGCGGATGTGCTGGCAGAAGTGGATGTCTTGCTGGTTTACGGGCGCCGCGAGCAGGCGGAGCAGCTTTTGCGTACCGCGCTCAGGCAAGAGCCACAGGCGGAAGCGATACGCTACAAGTTGCTGCAGTTGCTGGCGCAGACCGGTGCGACCGAGCCGTTCGAGGCGGAAGCGCTGGATGTATTGGCCATGACCGGCCCGGAAGGCGGGTTATGGCAGCGGGTACAGCAGCTGGGCGCCAGCTTTGATGGCGGCAACCCCTTGTACCGCTCTGCGGTGGTGGAGGAGTTGCCCGTGGTGACGCCACCGGCTGCGGAAGAAGCTATCCGCCAGCCTGTGCGCGAGCCGGTGCGTCAGGTGGTACGCAAGGTCAGCGGTAATGAAATGGTGCCGCCTTCCGCGCTGGCGGATAACGATGATGAAGCCGCGGCACTGGCTCGTTTGTACCGGGAGATGGGGGATAGCGAAATGGCCGATGCCTTGCTGAAAGGTGATGGCGGCTGATGTCGCGACCTGCTACTTTGCATCCGCTGACTTGCTGCTTGCTGATTTTTGCTGTCGCGCTTTACCTGATGTTATTGCCGCTGGCCGGCTACCTGGCGCTGCTGGTACTGATGTTTGGCTGGCGTCCCGGGCGGCGCGAGCTGGTTCAGGCATTGCGCCGCATGCGCTGGCTGCTGCTGGCCATGCTGCTGCTGGCAGCCTGGACCTTGCCGGGTGCGCCGCTGTTCTCCTCCCGTTTCGCTCCCAGTATTCCCGGATTGTTTGCCGGCGCCCACCAGGCGTTGGCCGTGCTGTTGCTGGCCTTGCTGGCGCGTGGTGTGTGGCTTTGGCTGGGAACGCCAGGACTGCTGGCGGCAAGCTGGCCGCTGGACGCGCTGTTTGCCCGTGCCGGCATGCCGCGCGGGCGTCTGGCCTTGCGTCTTGCGCTGACTGTGCAATACGCCAACCACCTGCTCGAACAGCCGGAAAAGCCGCGTCTGACACAATTGCTGCCGTATTTGCAGGCGCCGCAATTCGCACAAGCAAGGCCCGATAAGGTACAGTTGCCTCTTTATCCATGGAGCAAGTGGGACGGCGCGTTGCTGGTGTGCCTCCTGTTGGCGGTTGTAATGAGAATGGTGGCATGAGGATTGCGCTGGGTCTGGAGTACGACGGGCGCGCATTTGCCGGCTGGCAGAGCCAGCCGCACGGCAATACCGTGCAGGATGCGCTGAACCGCGCGATTTCGACCATTGCCGGGCAACCGGTAACAACGTTGGCCGCGGGGCGAACCGATGCCGGTGTGCATGCCTTGCAGCAGGTGGTGCATTTCGAGAGCGACGCAGTGCGGCCGCTCAATGCCTGGGTGCGCGGTGTCAACGCCCACTTGCCGGCGAGCGTGGCTGTGACCTGGGCGCGCGAGGTGCCGGAGAGTTTCCATGCCCGCTTTTCCGCTTTCTCCCGTTCTTACCGCTATCTCTTGCTTACCGATCCGGTGCGCCCGGCGCTGACCGCCGGCCGTATCGGCTGGTATCACCAGGCACTGGATGTGGCTGCCATGCGCAATGCCGCGCAATGCCTGCTGGGACAGCACGATTTTTCCAGCTTTCGCGCCAGCGAGTGTCAGGCCAAATCGCCGAACAAGCACCTGCAACAGCTGGATATTCAGGCCGTGGACGGTGTAATCAGCTTCGATCTGATGGCCGATGCCTTCCTGCATCACATGGTGCGCAATATCGTTGGCGCGCTACTGTACGTCGGCAAGGGCAGCCTCGATGCGGCGGGTATGCAGGCATTGCTGGCCGCCCGCGACCGTACCAAGGCGCCGCCTACCTTCATGCCGGATGGGCTGTACCTGACCGGTGTCGGTTATCCTGCCGAATTCGATTTGCCGTCGCACGCCGCACCGTCGCGGCTGACGCTATGGAGATAGCATGAGCGTGCGTATCAAGATTTTCGGTTTTACCCGTCCGGAAGATGCACAGGCGGCGGCCAACCTTGGCGCCGATGCCATCGGTCTGGTGTTCTATGCCAACAGCCCGCGCCATGTCGGTATTGAACAGGCGCAGGCCATCATTGCCGCGCTGCCGCCGTTCGTCAGTGTGGTGGCATTGTTCGTCAATGCCAGCCGCGAGGAAGTGGCAAACGTGCTGGCGCACTGCGCCATTGATATCCTGCAGTTTCACGGCGAGGAAAGCGCGGAATTCTGCCGCAGCTTCCAGCGCCCGTACCTGAAGGCGGTGCGGGTACAGCCGGATACCGACCTGCAAGCGTTGGCCGCACAGTATCATGATGCCCGCGGTCTGCTGACCGATGCCTTCGTGGAAGGCGCACATGGCGGTACCGGCAAGACTTTCGACTGGACATTGATTCCGCCGCAGCTGTCGCTGCCGCTGATCCTGTCAGGCGGACTCGACGAACACAATGTGGCCGATGCAGTAGCGCGTGTCAGTCCCGCCGCGGTGGATGTTTCCAGCGGCGTGGAAAGCGGCAAGGGCATCAAGAGTCCTGCGCGTATGGCCGATTTTATTGCTGCGGTTCGCAGCGCACAGCATTCAATGCCGCCGGTGTAAACCGGTACACATCCCACTATCAGGAGCATGCCATGAGCCAATACGACTTCCCCGATGCACGCGGCCACTTCGGTCCGTTCGGTGGCGTCTACGTTGCCGAAACCTTGATGGCTGCCTTGGACGAGCTGAAAGCCGAGTACGCCCGTGCCAAGGCAGACCCGGCTTTCTGGCAGGAATTCAATTACGAGCTGAAGCACTTCGTCGGCCGTCCCAGCCCGGTTTACCACGCCAAGCGCTGGTCCGAGCTGCTGGGCGGGGCGCAGGTCTACCTCAAGCGCGAGGACCTCAACCACACCGGTGCGCACAAGATCAACAACGCCATCGGTCAGGCACTGCTGGCCCGCCGTATGGGCAAGAAGCGCGTGATTGCGGAAACCGGCGCCGGCCAGCATGGCGTGGCGACCGCCACCGTGGCGGCGCGCTACGGCATGGAGTGCGTGGTGTACATGGGCGCCGAAGACATCAAGCGCCAGGCACCCAATGTGTTCCGCATGAAGCTGCTGGGCGCCACCGTGGTGCCGGTGGAGTCCGGCTCCAAGACGCTGAAAGATGCGCTCAACGAAGCGATGCGCGACTGGGTCACCAATATCGACAGCACCTTCTACATTCTGGGTACAGCCGCCGGTCCGCATCCGTATCCGATGCTGGTACGCGATTTCGTCTCGGTGATTGGCGAGGAAGCCAAGGTACAGATGCCGGAAATGATCGGTCGCCAGCCGGATGTGGTGATGGCTTGTGTCGGTGGCGGTTCCAATGCCATCGGCACCTTCTATCCGTATATCGATGTGCCGGGCGTGCGTCTGCTGGGCGTGGAGCCGGCCGGCGACGGTCTGGAAACCGGCCGCCATGCCGCACCGCTGGCATCGAATGCGCCGGTGGGGGTGTTGCATGGTTCGCGCAGCTACCTGATGCAGGACGAGAACGGCCAGATCATCGAGACCCATTCCATTTCCGCCGGTCTGGATTACCCGGGCGTGGGGCCGGAACACTCGTGGCTGAAGGACAGCGGCCGCGCCGACTACGTGGCGGTAACCGATGCGGAGGCGCTGGCGGCCTTCCATGACTGCTGCCGTCTGGAAGGCATCATTCCGGCGCTGGAGTCCAGCCACGCACTGGCGCAGGCGGTGAAGCTGGCGCCGACCATGGCCAAGGACCAGGCCATCCTGGTGACGTTGTCCGGCCGTGGCGACAAGGACATCAACACTGTTGCCGGCCTGATGGGGCTGACGCTGTAATCACGCAAGGGTTGGCCGCTGCCTGCGGCCAACCCTTGGCACTGCTCATTCGCGGGCCGCGCCGGATGCCGGCCCAGCAAGGAAAACTGCCATGAACCGTATTGCTGCCACCTTTGCCCGCCTGAAAGCCGCCGGCGAAAAGGCCATGATTCCGTTTATTACCGCCGGTGATCCGCACCCGAACCTGACCGTGGATTTGATGCACGGCCTGGTGGATGGCGGCGCCGACATCATCGAACTGGGTATCCCGTTCTCCGACCCGATGGCCGATGGCCCGGTGATCCAGCGCGCCAGCGAGCGTGCGCTGGTACACAAGGTGGGTCTGCGCGACGTACTGGCGATGGTGAAGACCTTCCGCCAGAGCAACCAGACCACGCCGGTGGTGCTGATGGGTTACCTCAACCCGGTGCATGTCATCGGCTATCCGCAATTTGCCCGTCTGGCGGCCGATGCCGGCGTGGATGGCGTGCTGACCGTGGATTGCCCGCCGGAAGAAGCGGTCGAATTGTCTGCGGCGCTGGAAGCGGTAAACCTCGATCCGGTATTCCTGATTGCGCCGACCACGCCGGAAGCACGGGTGCGTGAAATTGCCCGTCTGGCACGCGGTTATGTCTACTACGTGTCATTAAAAGGGGTTACCGGTGCCGGAAATCTGGACATTGGCGACGTAGCGCGTAAAATTGCCGCCCTTAGACAATTCATTGAAGTACCGATCGGTGTCGGCTTTGGCATTCGCGATGCCGAAACCACCCGCGCCATTGCCGGCACTGCCGATGCCGTGGTGGTGGGTAGCCGTCTGGTACAGGAAATCGAGTCGGCTACACCAGAAACTGCCAGAGAGCAGTTGACCCGTCTGGTAGCTACATTGAAAGCTGCCACCCGTTAGGAACACGCTGGATACCCGTGCCAGCAACGCTGCGGCCAACCTGTTGTTGGCCGCAGTATTTGATTCAAGGAGTCAGCATGAGCTGGTTGAACAAACTCCTGCCGCCGAAAATCAAGCGCGATACTCGCACTGTGAAATCGTCGGCGGTACCGGAGGGGCTGTGGAGCAAGTGCCCGGCCTGTGAGGCGGTGCTGTATCACACCGATCTCCAAAGCAACCTGCAGGTCTGCCCCAAGTGTGACTATCACCACGCGATCGATGCGCGCGCGCGCATCGATATGCTGCTGGATGAAGAAGGTCGCCGCGAGATCGGCGCCGATGTCAAACCGGTAGACATTCTGAAGTTCAAAGACAGCAAGCGCTATCCGGATCGCCTTACTGCCGCTCAGGCCAGTACCGGCGAGGATGATGCGCTGGTGGTGATGCAGGGCAGCATCCACAACCTGCCGGCCGTGGTGGCCGCCTTCGAATTCCGCTTCATCGGCGGTTCGATGGGCTCGGTAGTGGGCGAGCGCTTCGTGCGCGGCGTCCAGGCTGCGGTAGAAGCGCGCGCGCCGTTCATCTGCGTGGCGGCTTCCGGTGGTGCCCGTATGCAGGAAGGGCTGAACTCGCTGATGCAGATGGCCAAGACCTCGGCCGCGCTGCAGCTGCTGAGCGACTACCAGCTGCCGTTCATCTCCATCCTCACCGATCCGACCATGGGTGGTGTGTCGGCCTCGTTCGCTTTCCTCGGTGACGTGGTAATCGGCGAGCCGGGTGCGCTGATCGGCTTTGCCGGCCCGCGCGTGATCGAGCAGACCGTGCGCGAAACCCTGCCGGAAGGCTTCCAGCGTTCCGAGTTCCTGATGGAAAAGGGTGCCATCGACATGATCGTCGATCGCCGCGAGCTGAAAATGCGCGTCGCCACGCTGCTGGCCATGCTGCAGAAAGAACCGACCGTAGCCGCCTGATCCGGCGCCGGGAGAGAAAAAAGCCAGTCTGCGGACTGGCTTTTTGTTTGGTTGCGGCCAACGTTGGGTGCGGTTGCCGGCTAGGCCCACACTACGCCGGCAGTGAGAATATCCTCGGCTCGCTCCAGGGCGGTGGTCAGATCCGGCTGGATATTGCGCACGCCCATCTCCTGCGCCAGGTTGGCATTGCTGATCATGCGCGTCACCTCGTTGCCGGCGCCACAAATCACCAGCGTGCGCTGTTGGGCCCGCAGCCGCTGGTTGAGCGCGGACAGCGCCAGCAAGCCGGAAGTGTCCAGCAACACCAGGCGATGCAGTTGTAGTACCACCACGCGCACGGTGCTGGGCTGGTTGGCGATTTTCTCCACCGCATCGGCGGCGCCAAAGAACAGCGCGCCTTCCACCCGGTAGGCGACACAGCCGTCCGGTACCGTCTTGCCGGCAATGGAGTGCCGCTCGAACAGGTAGGCATGCTCCGGCTGCAGCTGCTGCACGCTGGTGCTGGCTGCCATGCGGCGGATGAACAGCACGGCGGCAATCAGGAGGCCTATTTCCACCGCGATGGTCAGGTCGAAGATCACCGTCAGCGTGCAGGTGACCATCAGGATCGCCGTATCCTGCTTGGGAAATTTGGCCGCCTTGCTAATATCCCAGTCGCCCATTTTCAGCGCCACGGCCACCAGGATGGCGGCCAGTGCCGCCAGCGGAATGTAGGTGGCCAGCGGGGCGGCAATCAGGATGATCAGCAGTAGCAGGATGGCGTGCACGATGCCGGCAATCGGCGTCTGGCCGCCGTTACCGATATTGGTGGCGGTACGGGCGATGGCACCGGTGGCCGGGATGCCGCCAAAGAACGGCACCACCATATTGGCGATGCCCTGGGCGACCAGCTCCTGGTTGGCATTGTGGCGGTCGCCGGTCAGGCTGTCGGCCACCACCGCGCATAGCAATGATTCGATGGCGCCGAGCAGGGCGATGGTGAACGCCGGCCCCAGTAGTTCCGACAGATGCTGCGGATCGAACGACAGGCCATGAAACGCTGGTAGCCCCTGCGGAATGCCTCCGAACTTGCTGCCGATGGTGGCCAGTGGCAGATCGAACAAGCTGACCGTCAGCGTGGCCAGGATCAGCGCCAGGAACGGGCTGGGCAGGCGGCTGTTGAAGCGCTTGGGCCACAGCAGGATCAGCGCCAGCGATGCGGTGGAGATGATCAGTGTCAGCGGGTCGAACTGCGGCAGGGTGTTGCGCAGCGTTGCAATGATGGCAAAGAAGCCGGCCGGCATCTTGTCTACCGGCAGGCCGAAGAAGTCCTTCAGCTGGCTCAGAAAGATCAGCACCGCAATGCCGTTGGTAAAGCCGGTGATCAGCGGCATCGGAAAGAACTTGATGACCTGTCCCAGCCGCAGCAGCCCCATCAGTACCAGCATGACACCGGCCATGAAGGTGCAGATGATGAGGTTGGCTACCCCGTACTTGATGACGATGCCGTAGATGATGACGATAAAGGCCCCGGTAGGGCCGGTGACGCTCAGCCGGGTGCCGCCAAGCAGCGAGGCGAGCAGGCCGCCGATCACGGCGGTAAAGATGCCGGCCTGCGGCGTGACACCGGAGGCAATGGCAAACGCCATCGCCAGGGGCAGTGCAACAATTCCGACGGTGATGCCGGCCATCAGATCCTGCCGGAACACGGCCCGGTTGTAGTGTCGCAGGGAGTCCAGCAACTGCGGGCGGAAGGCGGATAGCGGCGGCATGGCGGGCTTTTGTTCGAGTTTTCCTGCTTGAAGACTACTGAACAAAACCGTGGCTATTCAAGGGTTATTTTTGGCTAACGCTTGCTGCCCGTCATGCGCGTAAGCGGTTACATGCGTATGGCAAACAGTAGCGCGCAGATCAGCAGGCTGCACAGCGTCACCGGCACGCCGACACGGGCATGCCGTCGCCAGTCGATATGTACGCCGTGACGGGCGGCGGCATCCACCACCAGTATGTTGGCGATGCTGCCGACAATCAGCAGGTTGCCGGCCAGCGTGCTGACCAGCGCCATCATGCTGCCGGATTGCGGGTGTGCCGCCAGCGGCAGCAACAACATCACCGCCGGAACATTGGAAATGGTGTTGGACAGCACAAACGTGGTGCCGAACAGCGTCCACGGTTCGCCAAGCTGGAAGCCGTGTGCCGCCAGCCAGCGGACCGCCTCGGCTGGCAGGCCGGTCGATTGCAGCGCGTGGTTGACCACGAACAGCCCGGCAAACAGCACCAGCACCTCCCAATCCACCAGCCCCAGCATGCGGGTAGAGTGCAGCTTGCGGCTCATCAGCAGCAGGCCGGCGCCGGTCAGCGCCACGTGTTCTTGCGGTAGCGGTGAGAACAGGAACAGCGCCATCAGCACCGCGGCAATGGCGAGCCCCTTGCCGGTCTGCCACAGATCGGGGGGCGTTTCGTCCGTGTCTGCTACCTGCACTGTGGCCTCGTCGGCCTGGCCGTGCTGCCACCGGCCTTGCGTCTGCCAGGCGATGATGCCCCAGCAGGCCAGCAGGCCCAGCAATACCGGCAACGCCGCGGTGGCAAGGTAGTCGCCAAAGGCAAGCTTCAGCGTCTGGCCGATCAGGATGTTCTGCGGGTTGCCGATCAGCGTGGCCGCAGAGCCGATGTTGGCCGCACAAGCCAGTCCCAGCAGGAAGGGTACCGGGTCGAGCCGGCGCTGCAGGCAGGCCTGTACCAGCACCGGGGCGACGGCTAGGCAGACAATGTCATTACTGAATACCGCAGACAGCGCGCCGGCCATCAGGATCAGTACGCCCAGCAGGCGGGCTGGCGACAGCGGCAAGTTGGCGAGGCCACGCGTTGCCCAGCTGTAGAAACCGCCCAGCCGCATTTGCGCCGAGATCACCATGAAGGAAAACAGCAGGATGATGGTGGGCAGGTGCACGGCGGCCACCGCGTCCTGCAGGCTGATGGCGTCCAGGCTGATCAGCGCGATGGCACCCAGCAGGGCGACACCGGTGCGGTCCAGTTGCAGAAAGGGCAGGCCGCCCAGAATCATGCCCAGATAGACAATGACAAAGATGCTGAGGATGGTGAGGGTCATGTAAGTGCCGCAGTCGTTGTTGCGATGGGCCGGCAATGTGCCGACCTGGATGTCGGGCGGTGGGGTTAGTGATCCAGCGCCAGTTTGGCGCCAAAGCCGATGAAGGCGACGCCCAGCAGGCGGTCCATGCCGCGGCGTACTGCCGGTGCCTGCAGCCAGCCGCTGGCGCGATTGGCCAGCAGCACCAGCAGCGAGAACCAGATCACTCCTTCCAGCGCGTGGATCAGCGCCATGGCGAGGCTCATCCACAACACGCTGTCCTGCGGCTGCAGGAACTGCGGCAGAAAGGTGAGGTAGAACAGCCCGACCTTGGGGTTGAGCAGATTGGTCAGCACGCCGCGCCAGAGCCAGTTGCCGCCACGCGGGCTATCGCTATCAGGGTTGGCCGCATCATCGCTGCGGCGGCGCAGCAGCTGTATTCCCAGCCACAGCAGCCAGCCGGCGCCCACGATGCGCAGCAGCAGATAGGCGCTGGCAGAGGTTTGCAGCAACGCCCCCAGACCACAGGCCACGATGACGCCCCAGGCCAGTACGCCGCAACAGATCCCGATGCCGGCTGCCAGCGCGGCGCGGCGGTTTTCGTTGATGGCGGTGCGCAGCACCAGCGCGGTATCCAGACCGGGGGTGATCGTCAGCAGGGCGGCGGTGGCGCTGAACAGCAGTAGCGATGACAGCATGGCGTGGCTCCTGGGGGGGCGGTAATGATAACGGCTGTTGCGGCCAACGTCAGATGACAAGGTTGGCCGCACAGAGTAGTGAGATGAAAAACGGCAAGCCGCAGCTTGCCGCCTTATTTGGTCAGACGGTGGACCGGACTACCACAGCACCTTCACCGTGTTATCGCCCAGCCAGTCTTGTAGCGTCACCAGCAGGCTGTCATCCAGCCGCACCCCCCATTCCGGCGGCAGCATCAGGTCGCCTTTGGCCTTGTCGTTCTGGTAGCTGATGCGCACCGGGCAGCCGGCTTCCTCGCTGCGGTAGGGGGTCAGGATGTTGCGCAGCGAATTCACGTCGTGGCGGGATTTCATCTGGATCGCCAGGCTGCGCGCGTAGCGGCTGCGCGCCTCGCCCAGCTCGTACAGCTGGTCGGCGATGATGCGCAGGCCACCGGAGAACTTGTCCTCGCTGACCTTGCCTTCCACCACCAGCACGATGTCGTCCTTCAGCTTGGTGCGGTTGAGGTCCACCGCTTCGGCAAACAGGCTGACTTCTAGCTTGGCGGTGCCATCGTCCAGTTGCACGAAGGCCATCTTGCCGCGGTTGCCCACCTTGGTGCGGATGCCGGTGACAAAGCCGGCCAGCAGCTGCGGCTCGCGCTTGGGGCTGAGGCGGTTCAGCGGTGTCTTGATGAAGCCGCGCACTTCCTTCTCGTAGGCGGAGAACGGGTGGCCGGACAGGTAGTAGCCGATGGCGATCTTTTCTTCCGCCAGCTGCACTGCCGGCGTCCACGGCTTGCAGTCCACCATCTCCACACTGGGGGCCACGTCGTCGCCGAACATGTCGAACAGCCCGCCCTGGCTGGCGTTGGCCGCCTCCTGGTCGGCAGCGCCCATGGCGAGGCCAACGTTGGCGAACAGCTTGGCGCGGTTGCTGTCGATGCTGTCGAAGGCGCCGGCGCGGATCAGTGCCTCGATCACCCGCTTGTTGACCAGTTTCTTGTCGGTGCGCGAGCAAAAGTCGAACAGGCTGGTGAATTTACCGCTTTCGTTGCGCACCGCCACGATGTGATCCACCGCCGCCTCGCCGGTGCCCTTGATGGCGCCCAGCGCGTAGCGGATATGTTTGCGGTCCACCGGCACGAAGCGGTAGAAGCTCTCGTTCACGTCCGGCGGCAGGAATTTCAGCCCGTTCTTGCTATCGATACTGTCGTCGTAGAACACCTTCAGCTGGTCGGTGTTGTCCAGTTCCGACGACATGGTGGCGGCCATGAACGCAGCGGTGTGATGCGCCTTCAGCCAGGCCGTCTGGTACGACACCACCGCGTAGGCGGCGGTGTGCGACTTGTTGAAGCCGTACTCGGCGAACTTGGCCATTAGGTCGAACAGCATCTCGGCCAGCGCCGGGTCGTAGCCTTTTTCCTTGGCGCCAGCGGCAATCTTGCCGCGGTGCTCGGCCATCTCTTCCGGCTTCTTCTTGCCCATCGCGCGGCGCAGCATGTCGGCGCCGCCCAGGGTGTAGCCGCCGATGATCTGCGAGATCTGCATCACCTGTTCCTGATACACGATCACGCCGTAAGTCGGGTCGAGACAGGCCTGCAAATCCGGATGGAAGTAGTCCACCTCCTGCTTGCCCGCCTTACGCAGGATGAAGTCATCCACCATACCGGAGCCCAGCGGGCCCGGGCGGTACAGCGCCAGCACCGCGATGATGTCTTCGAACCGGTCGGGCTTCAGCTTTTCCAGTAGCCGCTTCATGCCGTCCGATTCCAGCTGGAACACGCCGGTGGTGTTGGCTTGCTGCAGTACCTTGTAGGCGGCCGGGTCGGTAAATTCCAGCAGGTTGATGTCGGTGGTGAAGCTCGGGTCCAGCGCTTTAATGTAGCGCACCGCCAGGTCGATAATGGTCAGGTTACGCAGGCCCAGAAAGTCGAACTTCACCAGCCCGACCTGTTCCACGTCGTCCTTGTCCAGCATCGATACCGGCACCGCATCCTCGCCGCTGGCCTGGTACACCGGGCAGAAGTCGGTGATCTTGCCCGGTGCGATCAACACGCCACCGGCGTGCATGCCGATGCCACGGGTAAGGCCTTCCAGCTTTTTGGCCAGTTCCCACAGCTCGCGCAACTCCTCCTCGTTTTCCAGCCGCTCGCGCAGCACCGGCTCCATTTCCACCGCGTCGTCCAGCGAGTACTGTTTGCCGGGCGCGGCCGGAATCAGCTTGGACACGCCGTCACAGAACATGTACGGCAGGTCCAGCACGCGGCCAACGTCGCGTACCACCGCCTTGGCGGCCATGGTGCCGAAGGTGGCGATCTGGCTTACCGCCTCGGCGCCGTAGGCCTGGCGCACGTACTCGATCACGCGGTAGCGGTTGTCCTGGCAGAAGTCGATGTCGAAGTCGGGCATCGACACCCGTTCCGGGTTCAGGAAGCGCTCGAACAGCAGCGCGTAGGCCAGCGGGTCGATATCGGTAATGCCGATGCTGTAGGCCACCAGCGAGCCGGCGCCGGAGCCGCGGCCCGGGCCGACCGGGCAGCCGTTGTTCTTCGCCCAGTTGATGAAGTCGGCCACGATCAGGAAGTAGCCGGGGAAGCCCATGTCGATGATGGTCTTGCACTCGATGGCCAGCCGCTCGTCGTAGCGCGGGCGCTCGGCGGCGCGGACTTCCGGATCCGGGTACAGTTTCTCCAGCCGCTTTTCCAGCCCTTCCTTGGACAGGTGTACCAGATAGTCATCCAGCGTCATGCCGTCCGGGGTCGGGAACTGCGGCAGGTAGTTCTTGCCCAGCTGCACGGTGATGTTGCAGCGCTTGGCGATTTCCACCGTGTTCTGCAGTGCCTCGGGGATGTCGGCAAAGCGCGCCAGCATCTCCTCGGTGGACATGAAGTACTGGCATTCGGCAAAGTCCTTCGGCCGGCGCTTGTCGGACAGGGTGTAGCCCTCGGCAATACACACCCGCGCCTCGTGGGCCTTGAAGTCGTCGGGCTCCATGAACTGGATCGGGTGGGTGGCCACTACCGGCAGACCGGTGTCGCCGGCCAGGCACAGCGTGCCTTGCACCACGTTTTCCAGCTGCGGGTTATCCAGACGTTGCACTTCCAGGTAGAAGCCGCCCGGGAACAGCCGCGACCAGTGCTCGGCGCGGCTGCGCGCTTCATCGAGGTTGCCATTGGCAATGGCGATGCCGACATCGCCCAGATGGGCGCCGGACAGGCACAGCAGGTTGCTGTTGTCACCGTTCTCCAGCCAGCTGCGCTTGATCTCGGCGCGGCCGCGGTGCTGGTTGTGGGTGTAGGCCTCGGCCAGTAGTTCGCACAGGCGACCGTAGCCGGCGCGATTTTTGACAACCAGCAATAGGCGGCTGGGTTTATCCGCGTCGGTTTCGTTCTCTACCCAGATGTCGCAAGACACGATGGGCTTGATGCCCTTGCCACGGCAGGCCTTGTAAAACTTGACCATGCCGAAGATGTTCATCAGGTCCGACATGCCCAGTGCCGGCATGCCGTCTTTGACGGCGCGTTTTACCGCGTCATCGAGGCGGACGATACCGTCGCTGACAGAGAATTCGGAATGGAGGCGGAGGTGGACAAAGCGGGGTGCATTCATCCCGCCATTGTAACGGGCGCGTGCGCGGGCGTCATGACAAGGTTGGCCGCAGGCCCGTGCGGCCAACCTTGGTAGTTACAGGTCTTTGGGCTTCATCGCGGCCAGGGCGGCCTTCTGCATTTCCAGGGTCTTGATCTGCATCGACAGCATGCCCAGGTTCATGGTGAGCCAGGTTTCCACTACCCGCAGCTCGGCAATCTTGCGCTCTACCTCTTCTTCCGTCATCGGCGGCAGAAAGGGCTGTGCGCCCGGCGGGGTGGCGGATTGCAGCAGCTGGCGGAACATGGCAAACGGATCGGCAGGATTGAATTCGGCGCTCATGGTGGTCTCCGGAGTAGCCGGCGCGGCCGGCATGATGGCTTCATCTTAGCGCATCGTGCTTTGTGCGCGGGGCATGAATTATCGATACAGGTTGTGCTGTACTGGTCAGTCACGAGGGGCGCATGTCCGTGTGTTAAGTGATTGCTATGTCTCGCTTGAAGCCTGTTCTTCTTTCTCCCGGCGGATTAGCTCCAGCAAGCCCGGAAACCGTAGCTCGATCTCGCCATACCGTAGTTGTGCCATGCGGCTGTTGCCGCGATCCACCTGTCGGATGAGGCCAGCCTCGCGCAGGACGCGAAAATGGTGCGAACGGGTAGCTTTGCTTAGCTGTAATCCAAACGATGTGCAGTGGCGTTCGGCGCCAGCCTCATCCTCCAGCAGCTGCTTGATAACCCTGCGGCGAGCGGGGTCGGCCAAGGCAGCCAGTACTTTTCCCAGCTCAATTTCTTCCAGCTCAGGATGACCTTGTTCATCTGGCATAGTGTTTTCCATGTGTTTGACATTGTCATTGGTGGCGCTGTATAAACAAAGGTTCGTAAAACATAGAACCATCGAAAAAATACGAACCTAGTGGCAATGATGGCACCGGCGCGCGAAAAATCAAAGGCACGCGAGCTTGGCTGGTAACGGCTGGCTTCAGCACGAAGGTCCAGCTTGGCATTTCTAGGCGAGTGCTGCACTGCTGGTAGATGGATCAACACCAAGGAAACCTCAAAATCTGATGAACTACACCTTTTCTGACAAGGGCCTGCTGGCGGTCATCATGCTTGCCATTTTTGTCGTTCCTGGCTCGATTTCGGGTACGGCAGTGGCGCTGCCGACCATCGGGCTGGAGACTCATGCCTCGCTTGCTCATCTGCAATGGGTTGTAAATGCCTTCAATCTGACGTTCGCCTGCTTTACCCTGGTCTGGGGAGCGCTGGCTGACGCATTCGGTCGCAAGCGGTGCTTTCTCATTGGCGCCGCGCTCTATTCACTTGCTTCGTTGCTATCCGGTCTGGTGGCGGTTCCGCTGTTGCTTGATCTGGCGCGTGGACTGGCGGGTATCGGTGCTGCAGCAATTTTCTCGTGCGGGATCGCAATCCTGTCCACCCACTTCGCCGGTGGGGCGCGCATGCGTGCATTTGCCGTCTTTGGCACGGTTGCCGGCCTGGGCGTCAGCTTGGGACCGACAATTTCCGGACTGATACTCGAAAACTTCGGATGGCGGGCTATTTTCTGGGGGCATGCCACGGCCTTGGCGCTGGTGCTGCTGGGTGCGTCGTTCATACCTCACGATGCCCGGCATCGTCCGGCATCGGCGCCGTTCGATGTGGCTGGCGCGGTATTGTTCATTCTCGCGCTACTGGCGCTGATGACAGCTATTGTGCAGGGGGCGCAGTGGGGATGGGAGAGTCGCGGGGTGATGGTATTGCTTGTCGTATCAGGAGCGCTCCTCGCTGTTTTCTGCTGGCAAGAGCATCGGCTTGCCCGGCCCATGCTTGAGCTGTCATTGCTGCGTAATCGGGAATTTGTCGGTATGGCGCTGGTGACGGTGGCGGCTTCGTTCGGATTTGTAACCCTGCTTACCTATCTGCCCGGTTATCTCGGTGGCGTGCTACGCCAGGCTCCAGGCCAGATTGGTCTGACCATGTTGTTGCTGACCTTGCCGATGCTGTTGTGTCCATTGCTAGCCGGCAGATTGGTGCGGCTGGGCATCTCGCCTAACCGGATTTTGCATGGCAGCATGTTCTGCCTGCTTGCCGGTGTCGTCATGCTTGCCGCCGAAAGCCATGCTAATGCGCCTTTATGGCAGCTGGCAGTGCCATTGCTGCTGGTAGGGAGCGGCATGGGTTTATCTGCCGGACTGGTGGATGGCTTGGCGCTGAAGGCAGTACCGGCAGAGCAGGCCGGTATGGCGGCTGGTTTGCTCAACACTTTTCGTCTGGGGAGCGAGGCCATTGCGGTGGCGCTTTATGGCTCGCTGTTGGCGACATTACTTTCCGAGCGGCTGCGCATTCCACTGGCGCTGTTCACGGAGGATACGTCACGACTGCACGGCTGGATTGAGCATGCGGCTGCCGGCAATTTAGGCGCTTCTGTATATGCGGTGGGGGCTGACAAGGCTGCACAGTTGCAGAACTTGTTGGTGGCTGGCTATGACGGCGCCTTTCACGGTGTGTTGTGGGTGCTTGCCTGTATTCTCATTGTTCTGACGTTCCTGAGCATCTGGCTGACACGCAAACATAACGAACAGGGCGAGGTGCTCCCTTCTCCGCAGTAACATGCGGCCCGCTGTACTGTATCGTGGGTATGAAGGGAAAAGAAAATCGGCCACAGTTTGCACTGTGGCCGATGGCATTGCAGCATGCTGGCGTTGCAGCATGCTGGCGTTGCAGCGTCCATCACGGCTGGAGATGTCTCTCCATGCATGCCATGGACACTTGGGGCACCAACTTAGTTGTGTGCCTGCGCATCCACGGCAGCCAGGGCTACCATGTTGATGATGCGGCGTACCGAGGAGATCGGGGTCAGGATATGCACCGGCTTGGCCATGCCCATCAGGATCGGGCCGATGGTCACGCCGTCGGAGGCGGATACACGCAGCAGGTTGTAGCTGATGTTGGCCGCTTCCACGTTCGGCATCACCAGCAGGTTGGCCGCGCCTTTCAGCGTGCTTTCCGGCATGGCTTGCTGGCGGATGCTTTCCACCAGGGCGGCATCACCCTGCATCTCGCCGTCGATTTCCAGTTCCGGATGGGCTTCCTGTACCAGTTCCAGCGCGTCACGCATCTTGCAGGCGCTTTCCGAGTTCCAGGTACCGAAGCTGGAGTTGGACAGCAGCGCTACTTTCGGCTGGATGCCGAAGCGGCGGATGGACTCGGCTGCCATCTCGGTGATGGCGGCCAGTTGCTGTGCATCCGGGTTGGCGTTGACGTAGGTGTCGGCAATGAAGATGTTGCCGGACGGCAGGATCAGCGCGTTCATCGCGCCGGCTACCTTGTCTTCGCGGGCGTAACCGATCACGTTTTCGATGATGTCGAAGTGCTGGCGGTACGGGCCGTAGGTGCCGCAGATCAGCGCGTCGGCTTCGCCGCGACGCACCATCAGCGCGCCGATCAGGGTGGTATTGCCGATCACGCGGCGACGGGCCTGCTCCTGCGATACGCCCTTGCGCTTCATCAGCTGGTAGTAGTCTTTCCAGTACTCTGCGTAGCGCGGATCGGATTCGTTGTTGACCAGCTCGAAGTCCTTGCCGATTTCCAGCTTCAGGCCCAGCTTCTTGATGCGCTTCTCGATCACCGCCGGACGGCCGATCAGGATCGGGAAGGCCAGACCCTGGGCAGCGATTTCCTGGGTGGCGTGCAGTACGCGCTCGTCTTCACCTTCGGCCATCACTACGCGTTTCAGCGCTTTCTTGGCCTGGGAGAACACCGGCTTCATGAACAGGTTGGTCTTGTAGACGAACTGGGCCAGCTGGTCGACGTAGGCGTCGAAGTCCTTGATCGGACGGGTAGCAACGCCGGAGTCCATCGCGGCCTTGGCCACGGCCGGCGCGATTTTCACGATCAGGCGCGGGTCGAACGGCTTCGGAATCACATATTCCGGACCGAAGGACAGTTCCTGGTCACCGTAAGCGGTGGCCACCACATCGTTCTGTTCTGCCATCGCCAGGTCGGCAATGGCGCGCACGGTAGCCAGCTTCATCTCTTCGTTGATGGTGGTGGCACCCACGTCCAGTGCGCCACGGAAGATGAACGGGAAGCACAGTACGTTGTTGACCTGGTTCGGGAAGTCGGAACGGCCGGTACCGATGATGGCATCCGGGCGGACTTCTTTTACCAGCGGCGGCAGGATTTCCGGTTCCGGGTTGGCCATGGCCAGAATCACCGGATGGGCGGCCATGGATTTCACCATCTCCTGGCTCACCAGTTTCGGGCCGGACAGACCCATGAAGATGTCGGCGCCCACCATGGCATCCGCCAGCTTGCGCTGACCGTTGTCCGGGATGGCGAAGCGTTTCTTCGATTCGTCCATCTTGTCGTCGCGGTCCTGGTAAATCACACCCTTGGAGTCGCAAACGGTGATGTTCTCGCGCTTCACGCCCAGCGCCACCAGCAGCTCCAGGCAGGCAATGGCGGCGGCGCCGGCGCCGGAGGCCACTACGCGCACGCTGCCGATGTCCTTGTTCACCAGGCGCAGCGAGTTCAGTACTGCAGCGGCGGCCACGATGGCGGTGCCGTGCTGGTCATCGTGGAACACCGGAATGTTCATGCGTTCGCGGCACTTCTTCTCGATGTAGAAGCACTCCGGCGCCTTGATGTCTTCCAGGTTGATGCCGCCGAAGGTCGGCTCCATCGCGCAGATGATGTCGACCAGTTTGTCAGGGTCGTTCTCGTTCAGCTCGATGTCGAATACGTCGACGCCGGCGAATTTCTTGAACAGTACGCCTTTACCTTCCATCACCGGCTTGCCGGCCAGCGGGCCGATATTGCCCAGGCCCAGCACGGCGGTACCGTTGGTCACCACGGCAACCAGGTTGCCGCGGGCGGTGTATTTGTAGGCGTTAAGCGGGTCTTCCACGATCGCGTCGCAAGGAGCGGCTACGCCCGGCGAGTAGGCAAGTGCCAGGTCGCGCTGGGTGGCCAGCGGCTTGGTAGGGGCGACCTGGATCTTGCCCGGCTGCGGGAACTGGTGGAACTCGAGTGCGGCTTGGCGCAGTTGCTCGTCCATTCTGTTGGCTCCTGATTGTTATTTCAGAGGGTGTGGAGAGGGTAGGCATTATAGGGCGAACCCTTGGATTGGGCTATGACCGTGTCGGACAAAAAACGCGACGGGATTTCCCCGTCGCGTCGCGTGTGATGCGGCCAACGTTTACATCATGCCCAGCGTGCGGGGCAGCCACAGCGAGATGGCCGGTACATAGGTCACCAGTACCAGGAAGGCCAGCATGGTGAGCAGCCACGGCCAGACCGCCACGGTCAGTTCGGTAATGCC
>NZ_CADEPL010000013.1 GCF_902829295.1 Vogesella oryzae | reverse complement strand
GGCCGAGGCCGGCATCGATCAGCCAGCTGGCCATCGCCTGCGGAATGCCTTCGCTGGTCATCAGGAACGAGAACAGCACTGCGTTGGTGATGATGTACAGCAGCATCGCCGACATGCTGGCCGAGTCCAGCAGCACCTTGGGTACCTGTTTCAGTGTCAGGTCCTTGTACACGAACACTGCCACGAAGAAGGCATACACCGCGGACATGGCGGCCGCTTCGGTCGGGGTAAAGATGCCGGAGTAGATGCCGCCGATCACCACCACGATCAGCAACAGGCCCCAGATGCTTTCGCGGAATGCCTTGATGCGCTGGGCAAAGCTGGCCTTGGGCAGGCGCGGGTAGTCGAACTTGCGGGCGCGCCACCAGGTGGTGAAGCCGAGGAAACCCGCCAGCATCAGGCCCGGAATCACGCCGGCCATGAACAGCTGGCCCACCGATGTATTGGTGGCCACCGAGTACATCACCATCACGATCGACGGTGGAATCAGGATGCCCAGCGCGCCCGAAGTGGTGATGACGCCGGCGCCGAAGCTGCGCGGGAAGCCCTGCTTCACCATTGCCGGCAGCAGGATGGAGCCGATGGCAACCACGGTCGCCGGGCTGGAGCCGGACACGGCGGCAAACAGCGCGCAAGCCACTACGCCGGCGAGGCCGAGGCCACCGTTCCAGTGGCCAACCATCGACGAGGCGAAGTTGATCATCCGCCGCGCCACCCCGCCGTGGGTGAGGAAGTTGCCGGCGAGGATGAAGAACGGAATCGCCATGATTTCGAACTTCTCGATACCGGTGAACAGCTTCAGCGCCACCGCCTCGATCGGCACTTCGGTCATGGTGAACAGGAAGGTCAGTACCGTCAGGCCCAGCGAGATGGAGATCGGCATGCCGGTCAGCATCAGCACCAGCAGCAGACCAAAAATGATGAGTGCGCTCATTTATCGTCGCCTCCGTTTTTCTTGATGTCGTGCGGATGCAGGTTGTCGTCCAGCGCGAACCAGTTGCTGTCTTCGGCAACATCTTCCATGCCTTCGACGTGGCTATGGTCATGCTTGGGTAGGTGGCCGGTCTTGAGGAAACCCACCATTACCTGCAGGAAGCGGAAGCACATCAGATAGGAGCCGCACGGTACGGCCAGATAGACCAGCCACATCGGGATTTCCATGTCGACCGAGGTCTGGTCGGTATGGGCGATTTCCCACACGAAGTTGGCGCCGAGGGTGCCGACGATGCCGGTGAACAGCGCGCCGGCCAGCAGGCCGATGACAATGAACTTGGCGCGATTGCGATCGGACAGCTTGTTGATCAGCACATCGACGCCGACGTGGATGCCGGTGCGCACACCATAGGCGGCACCGAACTTGGCCATCCACACGAACATATAGATGGTCAGTTCCTGTGCCCAGCTCATGTGGATATGGGCGAGGTAAGGCTGGAGGGACTCGATGCCGCTGCCGTAACGGTGTAGCACTGCAACAAAAGTGATCAGTGTTGCCGCCGCCATCAGGCTTGCAATCAGCCACTCCTCGAGATGGTCGAGGAATTTCATGGGGTAACTCCGGAAAACAGGTTGGCCGCATGAGACTGCGGCCAACCTGGCTGTTACGGACGGGGCTTAGTTCGGGGTGTAGCCGGTCTGTTTGTAGATCAGCTGTACCAGGCCTTCACCGATGCGGTCATCCATCTTGGTGTGTACCGGCACCAGGGCCTTCTTGAAGGCGGCGCGCTCGGCGGCGGTCGGGTAGTAGACCTGGGTCTTGCCGGAGGCCTTGATCTTGGCAAGATCGTTTTCGTTTTCCTGCTGCGCGATCTTGTTGGCGTACACGGTGGCATCTTTCATCGCGCCATCCAGTGTGGTGCGGATGTCAGCCGGCAGGCCGTCCCAGAACTTCTTGTTCACGATCACCGCGTAGCCGAGGTAGCCGTGGTTGGTGACGGTGGCGTACTTCTGCACTTCATGCATCTTCTGGGTCAGCATGTTGGACGGCGGGTTCTCGGTGCCATCTACCACGCCGGTCTGCAGTGCCTGGTAGGTCTCGGAGAAGGCCATTACCTGCGGCATGGCGCCCAGTGCGCGCATTTCTTCTTCCAGTACCTTGGAAGACTGGATGCGCATTTTCAGACCCTTGAAGTCGGCTGGCGACTTGAGCGGCTTGTTGGCGGAGAAAATCTTGAAGCCGTTATCCCAGAAGGCCAGTCCCTTGATGCCCTTGCTTTCCAGCTTGGACAGCAGTTGCTGGCCGATCGGGCCCTGGGTGACTTTGTGCAACTCGTCGTAGTTGTCGAAGATGTATGGCAGATCGAAGACTTCGAATTCCTTGGCGCCCAGCGGGCCGAATTTGGCCAGGCTGGGTGCCAGCATCTGTACTGCGCCCAGCTGCAGGGCTTCCAGTTCTTCCTTGTCCTTGTACAGCTGGCTGTTGGGGTAAACCTGAACCTGGACCCGACCTTTGGTGCGTTCTTCGGCCAGCTTCTTGAAGTATTCGGCGGCCTTGCCTTTCGGGGTGTCCTGGGCCACCACGTGGCTGAACTTGATCACGAAATCGGCGGCGTTGGCGATACCGGACAGGCCAAGGGCGACACCGGCGATCAGGGCGGCATACTTGAGTTTCATGTTGCTACTCTCCTGTGTTTACTTGTTGTGTTGCTTGTAGTGTTTTCTCTGTGGCGATCTTGTCTGACAGACTGACAAGTCACATGCTCAACACTAGAAGCAGCGGCTTGCCATTGCCATTGGGGAATTCCGCATCAGGGATTTCCCCAATGTCGGCGGCAAATAGCCTGCGCCAGTGTGCTGCTCGCCGCGGCCAACCATGAAAGACCTGCCATGCCCCAGAAAGAATTATCGGTATCCCACTCGGCGCCCCGACGGCTATGGCTGGGGGCGGCGCTGATCCTGGTTGGTCTGCTGGCGGCGCTGGCCGGGTTGTACTGGGTGGTCTACAAGGACTGGCAGGACGAGCAGCGTGATGCGTTGATCCAGGAGTTGCTGTGGCTGGACCAGAGTCTGCAGCTGCATCTGGAGGAGCATCAGCGCTGGCTGGACAATATGGAGGACGACCTGCCGCCGCAGAGCCCGGCACAGCGCAAGCGTTTTCTGGCCGCGGCGCAGCTGTTGCAGCGCGAAAGCCGCGAGATCGTGGCGGTTCAGTGGGTTGGCCGCGAAGGTGCGGTGCAGATCGATAGCCTGGGGCGCGAGCCGCACCGGCTGAGCGGGGCCGCCTATGACGCCTTGTGGCGCTCGGAAAAGCTGGGGCGCTTGAGCTACGGCCAACCTTATGTCGGCCCGGATGGCCGCTTCCGTTTCGATCTGGCGGTGCCGGTGCTGGAGCAGGGGCGTTTTATCGGCGGGGGGCGGCTGGGATACAGCATGAGCGGCCTGCTGCAGCAGCAGGTGCCGTGGTGGATCGCCTCCAAGTACCACATCAGCCTGATCGATCTGGAAGGGCGCGCGCTGGCAAGCAAGTTCGAGCAGGCGCCGCCCCGCGGCACGCAGTCGCACCAGCTGAGCTTCGATCCGCCCGGCTACGGCGTGATGTTGCGCGGCATCAGTTACCGTACCGGCATCGGCCTGACCTTGCCGGTGCTCAGCGTGCTGATCGGTGTGCTGGTGGTGGCGCTGTTGTTCCTGCTGTGGCGCATCCGCCGCCACGTGCGGCAGCGTGCCAGGGTGGAGCTGGCGCTGCAGCGCGAGATGTCGATCCGCCGCGCGGTGGAAGACAGCATGAAAAGCGGGCTGATCGCTTTCGACCGCGATGGCGCTATCCTGCGTGTCAATCGCGCCATGTGCGAGTTGACCGGCTTGTCGGCCGAGGAGCTGGTCGGTCAGCGTCTGCCATACAGTTTCTGGGCGGAAGAAGACCACGAGCTGTTGATGGCGGCGATGCACGCGATGCTGGCCGGAGAATTGCCGGAGCATGGCTTCGAATTGCCGTTCCGCGACCGCGACGGCGAACGCTTCGAGGTGCGGCTATACGCGGCGCCGTTGCTGCAGGGCGAACGCCAAGAGGGCTGGGTGGCGTCGATGTACGACATTACCGAGCTTAAAAAGAAGCGGCTGGCGCTGAATGCCTCGCACCAGCGCTTCCTCACGGTGCTCAATGGCCTGGACAGTGGATTGTGCGTGGTGGCGGGCGAGGGCCGACAGCTGGTGTACGCCAATCCGGCCTTTGCCAGTGGCTGGGGGGGATTCGATGCCGAGGGTGCTTATTGCCCGCTGCTGCCGGGGATGGCGCGCGGCATGGATCAGCTGGCGACCACGCTGGAATACTCGCCGGATCGCGGACGCAACTGGTACCAACTGCAATATCGCGGCATCGAGTGGGTGGATGGCGAGCCGGCCTGGCTGTGCATGCTGGTGGATGTGACCGAATCGCGGGTGCGCGCCGCACGCGAGCGGGCGCAGGAGGAGCGCTTCCAGACCACCTCGCGACTGATCGCCATGGGCGAGATGGCTTCATCGCTGGCGCACGAGCTGGGGCAGCCGCTGACTGCCATTTCCACCTATGCGGCCGGGCTGGCGCGCAAGTTGCCGGACGATGCCGCGCGCAGTAACGGGGTGGGCGAGGCGGTACAGGCGATTGCCGATCAGGCACGCCGTGCCGGCCAGATCGTCAATAGCATCCGCGCGTTTGTGAAAAAGCATGCTCCACAGCTTGAATTGTGCGATCCGGACCTGGCGGTGCGGCGTGCCGTCGCTCTGGCGCAGCCGATGGCGGACAAGTACGGCATGTCGCTGTTGTTGGCGCCGGCGGCGGGCGGTCTGCGGGTGGAAATGGATCCGGTGCTGATCGAGCAGGTGCTGCTCAACCTGATCAAGAACGCCATCGAGGCCATGCGCGAGGCCGACACACTGCGACCGGTGGTGCGTCTGCACAGTGAGGTCGGGGCCCGGTTCTGGCGGGTGGAGGTGGTGGACAATGGTCCGGGCTTATCCGAGCAGATCCGCGAGAATCTGTTTACGCCGTTCTATTCCACCAAACCGCAAGGCATGGGTATCGGCCTCAATATCTGCCGCTCCATTGTCGAGCACCATCGTGGCGAGTTCGGTGTCAGTGTGCCGCTGGCCGGTGGCTGCGCGTTCTGGTTCACGCTGCCGTTGTATCAGGGCGAGTGATGATGCAATAAAAAAAGGTTGGCCGCATGCGGCCAACCTTTTGTGTGGCAGACGGGCTTATTCCGTCGGCGTCAGTACCGTTTCGCTGGCTTGTGGCAGCGTTTCCGGATAGTCGCGGCTGAAGTGCAGGCCGCGGCTTTCCTTGCGCAAGAGTGCCGAGCGCACGATCAGCTCGGCGGTCTGCACCAGGTTGCGCAGCTCGATCAGGTCGTTGGTGATGTGGAAGTTGCTGTAGAACTCGTTGATTTCTTCCGACAGCAGCTTGATGCGGTTCAGTGCGCGTTCCAGCCGTTTGTTGGTACGCACGATGCCCACGTAGTCCCACATCGCACGGCGCAGCTCGTCCCAGTTGTGCGAGATCACCACTTCTTCGTCCGGGTCAGTCACCTGGCTATCGTCCCAGTCCGGCATGGCGGGTAGCTTGACCGGCTTGCTGGCCAGAATGTCGCTGGCAGCGGCTTTGCCGATGATCATGCATTCCAGTAGCGAGTTGCTGGCCAGGCGGTTGGCGCCGTGCAGACCGGTGCAGGCGACTTCGCCCACCGCGTACAGGCCCTCCACATCGGTGCGCCCCTTCAGGTCGGTAACCAGGCCGCCGCAGGTGTAGTGCGCGGCCGGCACCACCGGGATCGGTTGCTGGGTGATGTCGATGCCCAGCTCCAGGCAGTGGGCGTAAATGTTGGGGAAGTGTTCCTGGATAAAGCTGGCCGGCTTGTAGGAAATATCCAGATAGACGCAGTCCAGGCCATGCTTCTTCATCTCGAAGTCGATGGCACGGGCCACTACGTCGCGCGGCGCCAGCTCGGCACGTTCATCATGGTGCGGCATGAAGCGGGTGCCGTCTGGCAGGCGCAGGATGCCGCCTTCGCCGCGCACCGCTTCCGAAATCAGGAACGACTTGCTGTGCGGGTGGTACAGGCAGGTGGGATGGAACTGGATGAATTCCATATTGCCGACGCGGCAGCCGGCTCGCCAGCCCATGGCGATACCGTCGCCGGTAGCGGTGTCCGGATTGGTGGTGTACAGGTACACCTTGCCAGCGCCACCGGAAGCCAGAATCGTCTGGTTGGCCGCAATGGTGATGACGTGGTCGCCGATCTTGTCGAGGGCGTAGACGCCGAAACAGCGTTTGCCTTCCAGTCCCAGCTTGCGCGAGGTAATCAGGTCGATGGCGATGTAGTCTTCCAGCAGGGTGATGTTTGGGTGCGCCTTGATCTTCTGGCCAAGGGTGCTGGTGACGGCGGCGCCGGTGGCGTCGGCGGCGTGGATGATGCGGCGGTGGCTGTGGCCGCCTTCGCGCGTCAGGTGAAAGCCGGTCTGGTGGCTGTCATCGCGGGTGAACGGCACACCCAGATCAACCAGCCAGTCGATGGCGTCCTTGGAGTTCTCCACGATAAAGCGGGTGGTATCCTCGTTGCACAGTCCGGCGCCAGCCACCAGGGTATCGTGGATGTGCTCCTCTATAGAGTCGCTGGTATCCAGGACAGCGGCGATGCCACCTTGGGCATAGCTGGAGCTGCCTTCCAGTAGGTCTCGTTTGGTAATCAGGCCTACTTTCTTCTTTTCTGCCAGATGCAGTGCCAGTGTCATCCCGGCCAGGCCACTACCAATAATCAGTACATCAAATTTTAGATTTGTCATTTCCCGGTCTCCGCCTGCGCAGTGCCGATGTAGTGTGAAAAACAGCGCAACAGGGTAGCAGATGAGGGGAGGGCTGTGTGCGAGCGGAGCGTGCAGATGTGCCCTGCAATATGCGGCCAACTTTTTTTGCGTTTTGGCTTCCTTTCGGATCAATGACTTGTCGAATTTGTGGCAGTTTTTGTGCGGCGGGGTGTTGACGGGTTTGGGTCGGGTGGGTATAGTTCGCCTCCTCTGCTGACGACGCAACGAAACGAAGTCAGCCCGCTCTTTAACAAAACGAATAACCGATAGGTGTAAGTGCCTGGCGA
>NZ_CADEPL010000012.1 GCF_902829295.1 Vogesella oryzae | reverse complement strand
CAGTTTATGTCTGGTGGCCATAGCGAGGTGGTCCCACGCCTTCCCATTCCGAACAGGACCGTGAAACGCCTCAGCGCCGATGATAGTGCAGATACCTGTGTGAAAGTAGGACACCGCCAGACTCCCCCACAAGAAGCCCAGCTTGAGAAATCAAGCTGGGCTTTGTGCTTTGGGCATGGGGAAAGCAGTAGCTCGTGCGACGCGGCACTGTCCTGTGCTGACGACGTCCACCAACGCACGCGGTGGCCAACCTTGCCCGCAAGCCGCCACCAAACAGAAAGCCCGCATACGCGGGCTTTGTTATTTGTGGCGCAGGCCGGATCTGGGCTTATTCGTCACGGGTCAGCACTTCCAGCAGTTCGATCTCGAAGATCAGATTGCTGTTCGGCTTGATATGGGCGCCGATCTGGCGGTCGCCATAAGCCAGGTGGGCCGGTACAAACAGCTTGCGCTTGCCGCCGACCTGCATCCCCATCATACCGAGATCCCAGCCCTTGATTACGCGGCCGGTACCGATCACGCACTGGAACGGTTTGCCGCGATCGTAGGACGAATCGAACTTGGTGCCGTCTTCCAGATAGCCACTGTATTGAGTGGTGATGAGTGCGCCTTTGACCACGGCCTTGCCGTCGCCAACTACGATGTCTTCGATCTGCAGTTCCGTGTCCATACAGTTAATTGCCCGTGAAAGAGTGTGGAGCGGATTTTACCGTGCGATGCCGGATGCGAAAATGCCCGTCTGCGCAGGGCAGACGGGCGTGTGCTTACTTCCATTCAGGCTTGTAATCAGGCGGTGGTGGTCAGCTGCTGGCGCAGGCGCTTGGTGACGTTGACCATCGCTCGCAGTGCGGCTTCCACCTCCGGCCAACCGCGGGTTTTCAGGCCGCAGTCCGGATTTACCCACAGGCGACGGGCCGGAATCACATCCAGAGCCTTGCGCAGCAGGTTTTCCAGTTCGTGTTCTGCTGGGATGCGCGGGCTGTGAATATCGTATACGCCGGGGCCGATCTCATTCGGGTAGTGGAAGCTGCCAAAGTCGCGCAGCAGCTCCATGTCGGAACGCGAGGTTTCGATAGTGATCACGTCGGCATCCAGCGCGGCGATGGCCGGCAGGATGTCGCCGAACTCGGAATAGCACATATGGGTGTGGATCTGGGTGCTGTCGTCCACCTTGGCGCAGGACAGGCGGAACGCTTCACCTGCCCAGGCGAGATAGGCATCCCAGTCGCTGCGTTTGAGTGGCAGGCCTTCGCGCACC
The DNA here is from genome assembly GCF_902829295.1 of Vogesella oryzae. Lineage (GTDB taxonomy): Bacteria > Pseudomonadota > Gammaproteobacteria > Burkholderiales > Chromobacteriaceae > Vogesella > Vogesella oryzae. The sequence continues at coordinate 153,763 of NZ_CADEPL010000012.1, read as the reverse complement.
GCCGGCTCGTCGATCTGGATCACCTTGATGCCGGCGTTTTCCAGATCCAGTACTTCGTCGTTGATGGCCAGCGCAATCTGGCGGCATACCTCGCTGCGCGCCAGGTCGTTACGCACGAAGCTCCATTGCAGGATGGTCACCGGGCCGGTGAGCATGCCTTTTACCGGGCGACTGGTAAGACTCTGCGCATACACCGTCCAGCTGACGGTCATCGGCTGCGGGCGCGCCACGTCGCCGTAGATGATCGGCGGTTTCACGCAGCGGCTGCCGTAGCTCTGCACCCAGCCGTATTCGGTGAAGGCAAAGCCGTCCAGCTGTTCGCCAAAGTATTCCACCATGTCGTTGCGCTCGGCTTCGCCGTGTACCAGCACGTCGATGTCCAGCGCTTCCTGCTTGCGGATCACCAGTTCGATCTCCGCCTTCATCGCCGCTTCGTAATTGGCCGCATCGATCTCGCCGCGCTTGAAGGCGGCACGGGCAGCGCGAATCTCGGCCGTTTGCGGGAAGGAACCGATGGTGGTGGTGGGCAGCAGCGGCAGTTTGAGCCAGCTTGCTTGTGCCTCGGCGCGTACTGCATAGCTGCTGGCGCGCTGGTCGCTGCCCGCCGGCAGCCTGGCCAGTCGCTGGGCGACGTCGGCACGGTGAATACGCGGGTTGCTGCGGCGCTGGTCGCGGGCAAAATTGCTGGCGGCCAATTCATTGCCGATGCTGTCACGGCCTTGTTGCAGACCGCGTTTAACCAGCTTCAGTTCGTTGACCTTCTGTACCGCGAACGCCAGCCAGCTCTTCAGATCCACATCCAGTTTGATCTCTTGTGCTAGGTCGAACGGGGTGTGCAACAGCGAGCAACTTGGCGCCAGCCACAACTGCTCGCCCAGTTGTGCCTGCAGCGTCTCGGCCTGCTGCAGCACGGCGTCCAGATCTGCACGCCAGATGTTGCGACCATCGATCAGGCCGGCGGACAGTACTTTGTGTTGCGGCCAACCCTGGGTAAAGGCCGCCAGTTGCTGGGGAGCACGCACCAGGTCCAGGTGCAGGCCGGCCACCGGCAACGCTTTCAACAGTGCCGCATGGGCGGAGACATCGCCGAAATAGGTGGCCAGCAGCAGCTTCAACGGGCTGGTGGCCAGCGCGGTATAGGTCGGGGAGAAAGCTTGCAGCCATGCGGCAGGCAGATCCAGACTCAGGATCGGCTCGTCGATTTGTACCCATTCCACGCCGGCCGCGGGCAGGGCAGCCAACAGCTGGCGATAGCTGTCCAGCAGTGCCGGCAGCAGGCTGAGGCGGTCGAAGGCGGCGCCCTTGCACTTGCCCAGCCACAGCAGCGTCAACGGCCCGATCAATACCGGCTTGGCCGTGACGCCCAGCGCGCGCGCTTCGGCAATCTGCGCCAGCAATGGTGCCGGGTTGGCGGCAAAAGTGGTGTCGGCATGCCATTCCGGCACCAGGTAGTGGTAGTTGCTGTCGAACCACTTGGTCATTTCCAGTGCGTGCTGCTGGGCATTGCCGCGGGCCAGCTGGAAATACTGCGTGCTGGAAAGGTTGGCCGCATCGAAGCCGAAGCGGCGCGGAATGGCACCGACCAATACCTGTGCGTCCAGCACCTGGTCGTACAGCGAGAAATCGCCGACCGGGCTAATGTCGAGGCCGGCGCCTTTTTGCAGCAGCCAATGCTTCTGGCGCAGTTCCCGCGCGCCAGCCTGCAGGGCGGCATCGTCGATTTCGTTTTTCCAGAATTTCTCGACCAGGAATTTCAGTTCGCGTTTGGCGCCGATACGGGGAAAACCCAAAAGATGAATGTGGCTCATGTGGAATGCCTCTGTTGATTAAATTTGTGCATTCAGCATGCGCCATCTACAATCATGCGGCAAATTCATTATTTTAAAGATCAACATGAGGCATATTCATGCAACAGAGTCTGCTGGAACTGCGTCACCTGAAAACCCTGCTGGCGCTGGCAGAAACCGGTAGCGTGTCGCAGGCCGCCAAGCGGGTATTTCTTACCCAATCGGCGCTATCGCACCAGCTGAAGGCGCTGGAAGAGCACTATGGTCTGCCGCTGTTCGAGCGCAAGACCCAGCCGCTGCGCTTTACCCCGGCCGGCGAGCGCTTGCTGACGCTGGCACGTGAGGTCGGCGCCCGCATGGCCGCCGCCGAGCGCGACATTACCCGCCTGCGTGAAGGCGAGGCCGGTGAACTGCGCATTGCGGTGGAGTGCCATACCTGTTTCGATTGGCTGATGCCGGCGATGGACGCATTTCGCCGCCATTGGCCGGCGGTGGAGCTGGATATCGTGTCCGGCTTTCATGCCGATCCGGTCGGGCTGCTGCTGACGCGCCGCGCCGATCTGGCGATTACCTCGGAGGCGGAGCCACTGGATGGCATCAGCTACCAGCCGCTGTTCGCCTACGACATGGTGGTGATCATGGCCAACGACCATCCGCTGGCCGGCAAGGCGGTGTGGCAGGCCGAGGATTTTGTGACCGAGACCTTGATCCAGTATCCGGTACCGGATGCGATGCTGGATCTGCTGTGCAAGGTGCTGAAGCCGGCGGGGATCAATCCGGCACGGCGCACCTCGGAGCTGACCATTGCCATCATCCAGCTGGTAGCCAGCCGTCGCGGCGTGGCAGCGCTGCCGTACTGGGCGGTGCAGCCGTATCTGGACAAGGGCTACGTGGCCAGCGCCCGCATCGGTGCTGACGGGCTGCAGAGCGAGCTGTATGCCGCCTTGCGCAGCGACGATGCCGCGCTGGGCTATATGCAGGATTTTCTCGACACCGTGCGCGAACAGAGTTTTGCCACCCTGCCGGGTCTGAGCGTACTGGCTTGACGGGGCCGGCTGCGGCCAACGTTGGCCGCATCAGGCGGCGAGGTCGTCTGGCGCAAGCTTGTGTGTATCACGGCAGGCTTGCGCCGGCGGACGTCGCCTCACACCTTGCGCGCAAGGCGGGCGGTGGTGTGCGGCTTTAGCGCGTTTAACGCCTGCTCAGCCAGGCAACAATTTATAAAAGTAGCGCGTGGCATGCAGCACGCCATCCGGTCGGGCGGCGTAAGCGGGGATATCGCCGGCGGGCTGCCAACCCCAGCCGGGATAGAGGCTGGCGGCGACGGACTCGCTGTCGGTGTCCAGCACCAGCAAGCTGCGGCCAACCTCGCGGGCCGCCTGTTCTGCCGCCTGCATCAGTTGGCGAGCGATACCGCGGCCACGGTGGCGGCTATGCACCAGCAGCTTCTGGATTTCGCCACGGTGGCGACCGTTGGCCTTGCCGCACAACGCAAGCTGCACCGTGCCGACGATGCTGTCGTCGTGCAGCGCCAGCCAGCAGCGCAGGCTGGTGGGATGCAGCTCGCGCGCCAGCTGTTGCCAGTAATGTGCCGCTTCCTGGCCGGAAAGCGGCGCGAGAAAGCCTACCGAGGCGCCGCCGTTGACGCAGTCCTGCAGCAGCGCAGCCAGTTGTTGCTGCTGCGTGGCGTCTAGGTGCCGCGGCTCGATGATATGCATCACTCGCTGCCCAGCTCCAGGCCCAGCTCCTGGATCTTGCGGGTCAGCGTGTTGCGTCCCCAGCCCAGCAATTGCGCCGCTTCCACCTTGCGCCCACCGGTATGGACGAGGCCGCTGCGGATGCAGGTGCTTTCGAAGCGGGCGGTCAGGTCATCGATGATGCCGGTTTCGCCTGCTGCCAGACGCTGGCTGACTTCACGTGCCAGCAGCTGGGTCCAGTCACCAGCGACAGCGGGGCCGGCCGGGGGCGCTGCCGTTGCTACGGCCACGCTGCCGGAGGTGACGGCTTCGCTGGCGGCCGGCTCGTGCTCGTTGCGGAACTCCGGCGGCAGATCGGTGGCTTCTACGGTTTGGCCCGGTGCCATCACGGTAATCCACTGGCACAGGTTCTCCAGCTGTCGCACGTTGCCCGGGAACGGGTAGTGGCGTACCAGTTCCATCGCTGCCTCGGTGAGGCGTTTCGGTTCGACACCGAGGTTGGCCGCACTGCGGGCCAGGAAGTGGCGGGTCAGCAACGGAATGTCTTCATTGCGTTCGCGCAGCGCTGGCAGGCGCAGCCGGATCACGTTCAGGCGGTGGAACAAGTCTTCGCGGAACTTGCCCTGTTTGACGTGTTCTTCCAGGTTCTGGTGGGTGGCGGCGATCACACGCACATTGGCCTTGATCGGGGTATGGCCGCCGACGCGGTAGAAATGGCCATCGGACAGCACCCGCAGCAAGCGGGTTTGCAGCTCGGTGGGCATGTCGCCGATTTCATCGAGGAACAGCGTGCCGCCTTCGGCCTCTTCGAAGCGGCCGCGGCGGGTGCCCAGTGCGCCGGTGAAGGCGCCTTTTTCGTGGCCGAACAGTTCGGACTCCAGCAGGTCTTTCGGGATGGCGGCGGTGTTCAGCGCGATGAACGGCTTGCCGGCGCGCACCGAGTGGCGATGCAGTGCCTCGGCGACGCGCTCCTTGCCGGAGCCGGATTCGCCGGTAATCAGCACGGTGACGCTGGACTGGCTCAAGCGGCCGATGGCGCGGAACACATCCTGCATCGCCGGTGCCTGGCCGAGCAGGGTGGGCATATCCACCGCCGCCTCGTTGTCGTTCTCGCTGCTGCGGCTCTCTGCCAGCGCGCGCTCGATCAGCGCCACTGCCTGATCGACATCGAACGGTTTGGGCAGGTACTCGAAGGCGCCGCCCTGGAATGCCGCCACCGCGGAGTCCAGATCGGAGTGCGCGGTCATCACGATCACCGGCAGGTCCGGGTGCTCCTGTTTGACCTTGGCCAGGAATTTGAGGCCATCGGTGCCGGGCATGCGGATATCGCTGATGATGACGCTGGGCGTGCTGTCATACAGTGCGTTCAGCGCATCGTCGGCGGTGGGAAAGCTGGTATAGGCAATGCCGCTGCGGGCCAGGGACTTTTCCAGTACCCAGCGGATGGCTTTGTCGTCGTCGATGATCCAGACTGTTTGCGTCATGCTGGCTTGGCCTTGTGTATTGATTCGGGTTATTGATCCGGGCCGAACGGCAGCAGCACCGTGAAGCAGGTGTGGCCGGGCCGGGAGTCGAATTCGATGGTGCCGCCGTGCTGGTGCACGAAGGTCTGTGCCAGGGTGAGCCCGAGGCCGGTCCCTTCGGCACGGCCGGTGATCAGCGGATAGAACACGTGCTCGCGGATTTCCTCCGGGATACCCGGGCCGTTGTCGATGATTTGCAATTTCAGTGCCAGGTTATGGCGCTTGCGTGCCAGCGTGACCTGGCGTGCCACGCGAGTACGCAAAATCAGCTCGCCGCTGCCTTTCATGGCCTGTACCGCATTCTTGCCGATGTTGAGTACCACCTGGATCAGCTGCTCCTTGTCGGCGGCCAACAGTGGCAGGCTGGTATCGTAGTCGCGGCGGATGTTCAGGTTTTGCGGGTACTCGGCCAGCATGATGCTGCGCACCCGTTCCAGCACTTCGTGGATGTTGACGTCGCTGGCGACATGGCGGCGATGCGGCGCCAGCAGGCGATCGACCAGATGCTGCAGCCGTAGTGCCTCTTCGCGGATGACTTCGGTGTATTCCAGCAACTCCGGGCGGTCGGCAATTTCATGCTCAAGCAATTGTGCTGCGCCGCGGATTCCACCCAATGGGTTCTTGATTTCGTGCGCCAGATTGCGGATCAGCTCGCGATTGGCTTGCTGCTGCAACAGGTGGCGCTCTTCGTTGACGATGCGCAGTTGCTGGTCGATAGGGCGCATCTCCAGCAGGGCCAGCCGTGGCGGGCTGTCGATCGGGGTGACGGTGAGGCCGACGTGGATGGCTTCGGCGCCATCGGGCAGCAGCTCCAGATCGTGCTCGATAAAGCTGCCGGCGTGGTCCAGGGCCATTTGCACCGCATTGCGCAGCGGCTTGTTGTTATGGAAGCGTTCGTACAGGGTGAGCTTTTTCAGCTCTTTATGGCTGATACCAAGCAGGTCTTCACAGGCGGGATTGACGAAGTGCAGCAGCCCGCTGCGCTCGACGATCAGGACCGGGGTATCGAGCAGTTCCAGTCCGGAATATGCATGCGTTGTCATGTGGCGGATGCCCGATGTTGGTGTGGCATGCAACTAGCAAGAAGCAAGCCCACTTGCGGGTGCTACAAACTAGTGCAGAAAAGGCTTATGCACTAGTTTAGTGCATTTATCCGCCCAGTTCCCGCTTCAATGCCTCAATATTGCGCTCGCGATCGGTAACCTCGTCGCGCAGGCGCAGTAACTGCTCGGGCTTGCTGCTGTTTTTCTGCTGCGCATCAAGCAAGGCGCCACGCGCGATCAGTAGTGCCTTGTGCTCGTTGGCAAGCTCTGTCTCCAGAATGCGGCGGCGGCTAACATCGCGCTGGCGCTGGGTGCCGGCATCGATGCTGGGCATGCCGGGCGCTGCGGGGGGCTGGGATTCGAGCGCGGCCTTGCGGCGTGGACTTGTGCTGGGTGTCGTGCCATTGGGGCTGACCATAATGGCATTGGCGCCTACTCTGGGCACATTGGTGAAGGTGACATGCCCGTCCTTGTCGACAAACTTGTAGATGGTGTCGGCATTGGCGGTGGTGCAGCAGGTTGCCAGCAACAGGGCGGTCAGATAGCGGGGCATCGGCGTTACGGAAGGTGGACCTGTGCGGATGATAGTAAATTACCGCGCTGCCGTCATGCTGCCGGATATGAAAAACCCCGCACCGTTGCCGGTGCGGGGTTTCAGCTGTACGCGGGGTCGAGTCGCTTACAGGCTGTAGTACATCGCGAATTCTACCGGGTGGGTAGTCATGCGGGTCAGGTTCACTTCCTTCATCTTCAGTTCGATGTAGGCGTCGATCCATTCGTTGGAGAATACACCGCCACGGGTCAGGAACTCGCGGTCTGCATCCAGCGCGGCCAGGGCTTCATCCAGCGAGGCGCACACGGTCGGAATCAGCTTGTCTTCTTCCGGCGGCAGATCGTACAGGTTCTTGTCGGCAGCATCGCCCGGGTGGATCTTGTTCTGGATACCATCCAGACCCGCCATCAGCAGGGCGGAGAAAGCCAGGTACGGGTTGGCCAGCGGATCCGGGAAGCGAGCCTCGATGCGGCGGCCTTTCGGGTTGGCTACGTGCGGGATACGGATGGAAGCGGAACGGTTCTTGGCGGAGTAGGCCAGTTTTACCGGCGCTTCGTAGTGCGGAACCAGACGCTTGTAGGAGTTGGTACCCGGGTTGGTGATGGCGTTCAGTGCCTTGGCATGCTTGATGATGCCGCCGATGTAGTACAGGGCGGTATCGGACAGGCCGGCGTAGCCGTCACCGGCGAACAGGTTCTTGCCGTCTTTCCAGATGGACTGGTGAACGTGCATGCCGGAGCCGTTGTCGCCAACGATCGGTTTCGGCATGAAGGTCGCGGTCTTGCCGTAGCTGTGCGCTACGTTGTGTACCACGTACTTCAGGATCTGGGTCCAGTCGGCACGCTGGGTCAGGGTGCTGAACTTGGTGCCGATTTCGTTCTGGCCGGCGGTGGCCACTTCGTGGTGATGTACTTCAACCGGTACGCCCAGCTCTTCCAGCAGCAGCACCATGGCCGAGCGGATGTCTTGCGAGGAGTCAACCGGCGGTACCGGGAAGTAGCCGCCTTTCACGCCCGGACGGTGGCCGGTGTTGCCGCCTTCGAATTCTTCGGCGGAGGCCCAGGCAGCTTCTTCTGCCTTGATCTTCACGAAGCAGCCGGACATGTCGGTGCCCCAGGTGATGCTGTCGAAAATGAAGAATTCCGGTTCCGGACCAAAGAAGGCGGTGTCACCAATACCGGAGGCCTTCAGGTAGGCTTCGGCGCGCTTGGCAACGGAGCGCGGGCAGCGGTCGTAGCCCTTGCCGTCGGCCGGATCGATCACGTCGCAGGACATGAATACGGTCGGCTCGTCGTAGAACGGGTCGATCTTGGCGGTAGCCGGGTCGGCCATCAGCAGCATGTCGGAGGCCTGGATGCCTTTCCAGCCAGCGATGGAGGAGCCGTCGAAAGCGTGACCGCGTTCGAACCACTCGTCGGCATCTTCCAGCAGTACGTGTGCCGGGATGGTTACGTGCTGCTCTTTACCCATTGTGTCGGTAAAGCGCAAGTCGACAAATTTAACGTCGTTGTCTTGAATCAGCTTGACTACGTCTGCAACCGCCATGGATATCTCCTAGTGAGAAAGCTATGTGCCGGGGATAGAAAGGCACTAAATACAGGTGTGCCACGGGTAAAGCATGAAGCGTGCCAGATTATTACGGCGCTATTTCTGGGCGTTTACGCAAGCGTGGTCCGCATCTGCCCCATTATGATGCACCAAATTGGGGTTTGCATGATGTTGATGCCTCAAGTTGGTGCTTTGCTCTGAGGCTTGGACGCTGGTTAATGGTGGCCATTATCATGCAGGAAAGACTGTGATGTCCCGATGACAATCCATTCAACCGCGGCGCTTGGCGCCAGTACTAGAAGGAAAACGACATGACAACAGAAAACCTGCTGGCTACCGCGCGTGAACGCGGCGCGCAACTGGGTCTTGCTTACAGTGGTGCCTTGCTGCCTGCAGAAGCCTGGGCGTTGCGTCAGGCATCGCTGGGCTGCGTGATTGTCGATGTACGCAGTGCTGCCGAATGGCAGTTCGTCGGCGTGGTGCCAGATGCGGTACGGGTGGAGCTGCGCACTTTCCCCGGCATGCAGCCAAATACCCAGTTTGTCGCCCAGTTGGAGGCTCAAGTCCCCAAGGACGCGACCGTGCTGTTCATCTGTCGCTCCGGTGCCCGCTCGGATGAAGCCGCCAAGTTGGCCGCAGAGGCTGGCTACCGCGATGCCTACAATATTCTGGAGGGTTTCGAGGGGGATCGTGATGCCGCGCAGCATCGTGGTTGCGTCAACGGCTGGAAGGCAGCGGGGCTGCCGTGGATTCAGGGCTGACAGCAAGGCGGGGCAACGGTTGCAGTTTCCTGTCCGACAAGGCAAAGTGTGCCTTCGGCCAAGCGGCTGCCACCGGCTTGCCCAATTACCCTTATCGGAAGATGTAAACCATGATTGATCGTTATGCCGTCATCGGAAACCCTGTGTCGCACAGCCAGTCTCCGTTTATCCATACCGAGTTCGCCAATGCCACCGGTCAGGCGCTGCAATATGAAAAACTGTTTGCCGATCTGGGCAAGTTTGAAGAAGTGGTTTCCGCCTTTGCCGCTGCCGGTGGCAAGGGGCTGAATGTGACCTTGCCGTTCAAGGGTGATGCCTTCCGTGTCGCCGACGAAGTAAGCGACAACGCCCGGCTGGCCGAAGCGGTCAACACCCTGACTTTCCGTGATGGCAAGGTCTATGGCGATAACACCGATGGCGTCGGTCTGGTGCGCGACATCGTGGAAAACCTCGATGTGCCGATGGCCGGCCAGCGCGTACTGTTGCTGGGTGCTGGCGGTGCCGTGCGTGGCGTGCTGCCGTCCATTCTGGCGGAAAAGCCGGCTAGCGTGACCATTGCCAACCGTACCGTGATCAAGGCCGATGCGCTGGCGCACCAGTTCCGCGAACTGGGCCATATTAGTGCCTGCGGCTATGAAGCACTGGCCGGCCAGCAGTTCGATATCATTATCAACGGTACTTCTACCAGCCTGTCCGGCGAATTGCCGCCGATCCCGGCCGGCATCTTTAGTGGCCGTTCGCTGGCCTACGACATGGTGTACAGCCGCGGGCTGACCCCGTTCCTGCGCCGCGCCCAGTCCGAGCATTGCGGCATGCTGGCCGATGGCCTCGGCATGCTGGTGGAGCAGGCGGCAGAAGCGTTCCGCATCTGGCGTGGCGTGCAGCCGGAGACCCGCAAGGTAACCAACCAGCTGCGCGAGGTGCTGGCCTAAGTGTTGCGCCTGGTTTTTCGAATCGGGGCGGTGCTGTTGGCCGCCCTTTTTCTGTACAACTTGTGGATATTTGCCCATATCGTCTACTGGCGGACTAACAATCCCTCGGCCAGCGCCTTCATGACCGAGCGGCTGGCTGCGCTGCAGGAAGACGATCCGAACGCCGAATTGCGTCACAAGTGGGTGCCGTACCAGCGGATATCCGGCAATCTCAAGCGGGCATTGATCGCTGCCGAAGATGCCAAGTTTGTCGACCACGAAGGTTTCGACTGGGATGGCATCGAGGCAGCCTTTGACAAAAATCTGAAGCAGGGGCGCATTGTGGCCGGTGGCTCCACCATCAGTCAGCAACTGGCCAAGAACCTGTTCCTGTCGAGCCGCAAGACACCGTGGCGCAAGCTGGAGGAGGCGGCCATCACGGTGATGCTGGAGGCGGTGATGGACAAGCGCCGCATCTTCGAGATCTATCTCAACGTGATCGAGTGGGGTAATGGCGTATTTGGTGCCGAGGCGGCTGCCAGACATTACTACCGCAGCAGTGCGGCGACGTTGTCGGCCGGACAGGCCGCCAAGTTGGCCGCAATGGTGCCAAATCCGCGTTTTTATGACGAGCATCGCAATGCGCCGGGGCTGGGCCGCAAGACCCGCATCATCCAGCGGCGCATGGCCTATGCCGACACCCCTTGAGCCCTCCGCAAACCAACTGAACGGCCGCCGGCAGCCTGCCTGCGGCCGTTTTTCTGTCAACAATCGGTAACCGCTGCCAGCAGGCGGCATGGTACAATGCGCGCCTCTTTCGTGATGGCTGCGCAGGGAGCGCGGTTTAACTCATGGACTTACCCAGTTATCACTTGCCCTATCTTTTAACAGCCAGACTGGCTGACCAATAACCCCGCCTTTTGCCGGACTGCGCGTGCGCTCCGCCTTGGGCGGAAGGAGACGTGCATGACGGTTGTCGACAAGAAACAACCTACCGATCGTCTGCAGGAAAACCTGCTCCAGGTGCAGCGCCTTATCGAGCGCCAGCGGCTGGTGGAGGAGCTCGTGCATCGCCAGGATATGCCGCGGCATGACCTGGTGGAATCGCTGGTTCACAAACAGAATCTGGCCGAGCTGGAGCATAAGCTGCAGGGACTGCACCCGGCCGACATTGCCTACATTCTGGAAGCGTTGCCACTGGAAGACCGCCTGCTGGTGTGGGATCTGGTGGATGGCGACGATGAAGGCGACATCCTGCTGGAAGTGTCCGACGCGGTACGCGAATCGTTGATCGAGTCGATGGAGCAGCATGAGCTGGTGGCGGCTGCCGAACAGCTGGACGCCGACGAGCTGGCGGACCTGGCTCCCGACTTGCCGCGCCAGGTGGTGTACGAGGTGATGGGCAGCCTCGACGAGGAAGAGCGCCAGCAGCTGCAATCCGCACTGTCCTATGAAGAGCACCAGATCGGTGCGCTGATGGACTTCGATCTGGTGAGAATCCGCGCCGACGTGAGCTGCGAGGTAGTGTTGCGCTACCTGCGCCGCTTCGACGAGCTGCCGCACCAGACCGACAAGATTTTCGTTACCGATGAAGACGGCGTGCTCAAAGGCGTGCTGCCGATCCGCAAGCTGCTGATCTCCGATCCGGAAGCACTGGTGGCCGACATCATGGCCACCGAGGTGGTGAGTTTCAGCCCGGAAGAAGAAGCGGTGGATGCGGCGCTGGCGTTCGAGCGTTATGACCTGGTGACCGCGCCGGTCGTCGACGACAAGGGCGTGCTGGTTGGCCGCCTGACCGTGGACGAGATGGTGGACGTGATCCGCGAGGAATCGGACACCGAGGCGCTGAACCTGGCCGGTTTGAAGGAAGAGGAAGACCTGTTCGCACCGGTCATCGACTCGGTGAAAAACCGCTGGTCGTGGCTGGCGATCAACCTGTGTACCGCCTTTGTTGCCAGTCGGGTAATCGGCGCATTCGAAGGCTCGATCGAGAAACTGGTGGCGTTGGCGGCCTTGATGCCGATCGTGGCCGGTATCGGTGGTAACTCCGGCAACCAGACCATCACCATGATCGTGCGTGCCCTGGCCACTGGCCAATTACAGGCCGGGCAGGCGCAGCGGCTGTGGCGCAAGGAACTGGGTGTCAGTGTCATCAACGGGCTGGTATGGGGCGGCATGCTCGGCCTGCTGGCCTGGATGATGTATGGCAACTTCTCGCTGGGGCTGGTGATGCTGGCCGCTACCACGCTGAATCTGATGTTGGCCGCCACCATGGGGGTGCTGATTCCGACCACCATGGAACGCTTTGGCAAGGATCCGGCGGTAGGCTCCAGCGTGCTGATTACCGCCTGTACCGACTCCGGCGGATTCTTCATCTTCTTGGGGCTGGCCAGCCTGTTCCTGCTGTAAATCATGCCGACACTTAACGACGCACTGCGCCATTTCGAGCTGCCGCGCCTGGAGGCGCGGCTGTTGCTTAGTCACGTGACCGGCCTCAGTCATGCGGGCATGGTCTCGGCTGGCGCTGACGAATTGCCAGCAGCGCAGTGGCAGGCATTTTCCCAACTGGCATCGCGGCGGCTGGCCGGCGAGCCGGTTGCCTATTTGCTCGGCTGGCGCGAATTCTATGGCCGCGAATTTGCGGTATCGCCGGCGGTGCTGATTCCGCGGCCGGAAACCGAACATCTGGTCGAGGCGGTGCTGGACAAGGTTGGCCGCAAGCGTGCGGCCAACGTGGTCGACCTGGGCACCGGCAGCGGCATCATTGCCTGTACCCTGGCGCTGGAAGCGCCGCAGTGGCAGTTGTCGGCGGTGGATCTGTCGCCGGCGGCGCTGGCCGTGGCGCAGGGCAATGCGGCCAACCTGGGGGCGGCAGTGCTGTTCTATCAAGGCAGCTGGTTGACGCCGTTGCCGGAGTCGATGCGTTTTGATGCCATTGTCAGCAATCCGCCGTATATCGAGCGGCATGATCATCATCTGGCGGAAGGAGACGTGCGCTTCGAGCCGCGCATGGCGCTGACCGACGAGCATGACGGGCTGGCCTGCCTGCGCGAGATTGCGGCCACGGCGCCGGCACGCTTGCTGCCGGGCGGCTGGCTGCTGGTGGAGCATGGTTATGATCAAGGCGCGGCCTGCCGCGAACTGTTTGCCGCTGCCGGCTTGCAGCAGGTGGCGACCTTGCCGGATCTGGCGGGAAATGACCGGGTGACGCTGGGAAACAAGCCTTGAGCAATGTGCTGTTGGCCGCAGTGTGGGCCGGGCTGACGCTGCTATTGCTGGTCAGCGGGGCGAATCAGCCGGTATTCCTGTTACTGCATCACGCTTCGCATGCGCTGCCGGCAGTGTGCTGGCGCCTGCTGAGCATGGCAGGGGAGTGGACGCTGGTGATCGCGCTGCTGCTATGGCGTGCGGCTTTGGTGCCGGAGAAGTTGCCGCGTTATGTGCTGGCCGTGGTCGCAGGCATCGCTGCCGCGATTGCGCTGAAGGCGGGTTTTGCAGTGCAGAGGCCGCCATTGGTGTTGCCGCAAGGCAGTGTGCAGTTGCTGGATGTGTTGCCGGGAAATGGTTCGTTTCCCTCCGGCCATGCCATGGCGGTTGCGCTGATGTGCGGCCTATTGGCTGGCCGCTCGCATCGTGGCTGGCAAGTTGCGGGCTTGTTGCTGGTGGCGCTGGTGTGCCTGTCGCGACTGGCGATTGGCGTGCACTGGCCGCTGGATGTGTGTGCCGGCGCAGCGGTGGGATATTTGCTGGCAGTCGTGGCATCTTGTGTGCCGGCTAAACGTTGGCCGCGGGGGCGGCAACTGCTGGTGCTGCTATTGCTGCTGTCTGTCTCCGTGGCGCTGTGGAAGCTGCGGCTTGGCGTGCCTAACGAGGCCTACCTCGGTTACAACCTGATGGTGTTGGTGCTGGCACTGCTGGCGTGGCGGCAAAACAAAAACGGGGCCTGAGCCCCGTTTTGTCAGCAGGCCACTGGCTGCTTAGTGGTGATGGCCGTGTTCGCCGTGGGCGTGGCCGTGGGTGATTTCCTCCGGCGTGGCCGGGCGTACTTCTGCCACGGTGGCCACGAAGCGGATGGTCAGGCCGGCCAGCGGGTGGTTGCCGTCCAGTACGGCTTTGCCGTCGGCCACGTCGGTGACGCGGAACAGGATGATGTCGCCGGTTTCCGGATCATCGGCTTCGAACATCATGCCGACTTCGGCATCTTCCGGCAGCGCATCCAGCGGCTCGACGCGGATCAGTTCTTCTTCCGGATCACCAAAGGCATCGTCCGGGCTCATGGTCACGGTAACGGATTCGCCAACCGCTTTGCCGTGCAAGGCTTCTTCCACCATCGGGAAGATGCCGTCGTAGCCGCCATGCAGATAGGCGATCGGATCTTCGGTCTTGTCGAGCAGGTTGTTGTCAGCGTCGTACATTTCGTAATGGAGAGTCACGACCGAGTTTTTAACGATTTGCATGAGGCGGTACCGTCGTAAGGAAAAATGAAGGGAAGTTTGCGACATCGCATGCCGCAATGGCGGCGGATGCGCCAGACTTCTGCGAAAAAAACGCTGTTGATATTGTAAACCATTGCCTGATGGCACAACGAGAAATTGCCATGAAACCAATTGACCTTCTGGGCGGCATGTCTGCCGAGACCTTTTTGCAGGATTACTGGCACAAGAAGCCGTTGCTGATCCGTGGGGCGCTGAAGGATGTCGGCGAGCTGGTCGACTTTGACGTGCTGTCCGAGCTGGCCACGCAGGAAGAAGTCGAATCGCGCCTGATCGAGTTTCGCAACGGCCAGTGGAAGCTGGAACGCGGGCCGTTCCGGCCTACCCGCTTCAAGCGCCTGCCGGAAAGCGACTGGACCATCCTGGTGCAGAACGTGAATCACCACCTGCCGCATGTGGCCGAGATCCTGTGGCGATTCAATTTCATTCCGTATGCACGACTGGACGATTTGATGATCAGTTATGCGCCGCCCGGCGGGACGGTTGGCCCGCATTTCGATTCCTATGACGTATTCCTGTTGCAGGTTGGCGGGCGCAAGCGCTGGCAAATCTCCACCCAGCAGGATGAAAGCTTTATCGAGGATGCACCGATCAAGGTGCTAAAGGATTTCCAGCCGGAGCAGGAGTTCATTCTCGAGCATGGCGACATGCTGTATCTGCCGCCGCGCTGTGCGCATCACGGCGTGGCTCTGGAACCGAGTATGACTTATTCCATCGGCTTCCGTGCGCCGTCGGCACAGGAACTGGCGACGGAATTTCTGGTTTATCTGCAAGACCGCATTTGTATGGATGGCAGATATGCCGATCCGCAGTTGACGGTGCAGACCGATCCCGCTCGCATTGATAACGCAATGGTGGAACAGGTTGGCCGCATGTTGCGCGGGATCCGCTGGGATGAGGCGACAGTCGCCGATTTCCTTGGTCATTACCTTACCGAGCCCAAACCGCACGTATTCTATGATGCGCCGGATGAGGAGCTGGATGAGGACGAATTTGCCGATGCAGTTCAACAACATGGGGTGTGGCTTGACCTGAAGAGTCAAATTCTTTATGTCAATGGAATGCTGTATTGCAACGGAAGCGTGTTGGAATGCGAACCTGATGACTTACAAGCTTGGCAACAATTTGCCAATGCGAGACAGCTGGCAGGAGCGGCAATTGCAGACAGGATGTTGCCGACATTGTATGAAGGCTACCTGACTGGCTGGTGGTTGCCTCGGGCAAAGGCTGGCTAATTGCTGTATCATGCCAATATCCTTGCAGGATCGAAAACGAAGAAAATTAGCATAGCTGCGGTGTGGTAGAAGGGTTGTTTGCTGCGTCGCAACATAGATGTGCGAAATATCTGGAATAAATTAGTGCATCACCTCTTCCCAGCAATTTTATTCGTGCTACAATCCTGCGCACTGACAGTATCTACACCGCTTCTCAAGTAAGCGTATTACTGGGATGTGGTGAACCAGACGTCTTGTTCAACTTACTTTCAAAGGTAATAACCAAATGAAACAGTCGCTCCTCGTTGCTGCCCTGCTGGCCGTTGCTCTGTCCGCTTGCGGTAAAAAAGAAGAAGCTCCGGTAGAAGCTTCCGCTCCGGCCGTTGAAGCCTCCGCTCCGGTTGAAGCATCCGCTCCGGCCGCTGAAGCTTCCGCTCCGGCAGCTGACGCATCCGCACCGGCTGCCTCCGCAGCTCAGTAATCACTTTTGTGATTGCAAAAAAACCGGCCTCTGGCCGGTTTTTTGTTGTCTGTTGCTCGATTGAAACAGCAAAGGACAAAAGAAAAGCCCGCGCTAAGCGGGCTTTTTGTTATGGCGGAGCCGTTACTTAGTTAAGTTCGACAGCCATTTTTTGCAGCAATTGCTCTTTCTGCTTGGCGGGTAGTGGCGTATTGCCTTCCGGCCGTACATCGATGTTGACTTGCTGTTCGCCTACTGCGGTCAGCTGTACGCGCAAGCTGGCGCGTGCATCATCGGCAGGCTTGGTGTTGTCGCGCCAGAAAGCCAGGCTGCTCCAGAAGCCGCCGCTTTCTTTTTCTTTTGCTTTGGCATCTTCTTCCGACGGCGTGACAAAATAGACGCCCATGGAGCGGTCGCGATCGGTAATGGTCAGGCCATTGTGTTCCAGAACCAGGCCGACACGGCGCCAGGCGCGGTCAAAGCTGTCGTCAAGGCGAAGAACGCCATTCTCAATGCGGGTTTTGCTTGCTGGTGAGGCTGCGGTAGCCTGTGCCAGCTTTTGGGTGGCGACTTTCTCATCTACGCCCAAACGGACCAGGAAACGCTCAAGGAAGACTGCCTCCAGTTCCGGATCTGTCGGACGTGGCTGCCAGCGTGTTTCTTCCTTGGCTTCGTTGATGTAAATCTCATACATGCCGCGATGGCTGAAGAATACATCAGTGCCGGTGGCGGTTTTTTCGATACGGATACGGAAGCGGTCACGCTCCGGGGTAGACATCACCGAGCCAAGGCCGACGGTTTCCAGCATGTTGCGGATAGCGCCTGCGCCGAGTTTGGCGCGGTTTTCCGCCCAATCGGTTTCCATGTAGCCGATTTCCGGATCTTCGTTCTGGATCACGAAGCCGTTGTCCTGCCAGAAGGCCTTCAGTAGTGGCCAAAGCTCGGCCGGAGATTTGTTCTGCACGCTCACCCAGCGCTGGCTGCCGGCGCGTTCAAGGCTGGCATTGGCTGGTTGTTGCAAGATCGCCTGCCCTGCGGGTTTGCTGCCAGCCTGGGTGGCGGCCTGCTGCTGGGCCAGGGCACTGGTAGTAGCAGGCAGCGGATAACGGTCCTGCTGGCTGGGTAGGCTCAGATCAGGCGGTACTTCCAGTCCGGCTTTCGCTTTGGGAGAGTCGGATTTGAAATCGTATTTGCTGTCCGGGTTGCTGCTGGCGCAAGCGGATAATAGGCCTGCACACAGCAGGCCGGTGATCAGGGTCTTGTTCATTGGCATATTCGGCTGGTTACAGAACGCCGGCCTGGCGCATGGCGGCTTCGACGATGGATTCGGCACCGCTACTCAGCGGAGTGAGTGGCAGGCGCAGGCCGGCAGGCATCAGCCCCATACGGTGCATTGCCCACTTGGCCGGAATCGGATTGGGTTCGATGAACAGCTGCTTGTGCAGGCCTTGCAGCTGGTCGTTGATCTTGCGGGCGGTCTGTGTTTCGCCGCTGCGGGCGGCCTTGCACAGCTCGCTCATAAGGCGGGGGGCAACGTTGGCCGTAACCGAAATCACGCCATGGCCACCGCACAGCATGAAGGCCATGCCGGTTGCATCGTCACCGGAGTACAAGGCGAAATCGGCCGGAGCACGCAGCACCAGATCGCATGCACGACCGATATCGCCGGTAGCATCCTTCAGGCCAACCACGTTGTCGATCTGCGCCAGACGCAGTGCGGTATCGTTGCTCATGTCGGCAACGGTGCGGCCCGGCACGTTGTACAGGATCACCGGAATGTCTACCGATTCCGCAATGGCGCGGAAATGCTGATAGATGCCTTCCTGGGTCGGCTTGTTGTAGTACGGCACGACAGACAGGGTGTGGCTGGCACCGGCGCCTTTGGCCAGACGGGCCAGTTCGATGGCTTCGGCAGTGGAGTTACCGCCGGTGCCTGCAACTACGCGGGTACGGCCGGCGGCATGTTTGACCACGGCCTCGACTACCTTGATGTGTTCTTCCACGCCCAGAGTGGCGGATTCACCGGTGGTGCCGACAGCGACAATGCCGTCAGTGCCGTTGGCGATATGGAAGTCTACGAGACGATTGAGCGATTCAAAATCGACCTGGCCGTCCTCGAACATCGGGGTGACCAGTGCAACAAGGCTGCCGGTGAGCATGGGTCTGCCTATCTGGATAAGAGTTGAATAGAGATGGCTGATTGTAGCGGAATTCCCGTTGCCGGGCGCAAGCAATACGTACAAGGCGCAAGCCGCTGATTGTTAGGAGCTTTGTGCTAAAATGCACGGTTTTCCGGTACACATCAGAGACTGGTATAAGGAATTAGCCGCGTGATTACGACAAGCAACATTACCATGCAGTTCGGCGCCAAGCCGCTTTTCGACAAGGTTTCCGTGAAGTTTGGCGAAGGCAACCGCTATGGCCTGATCGGTGCCAACGGTTCCGGCAAGTCCACCTTCATGAAAATCCTGGGCGGAGACCTGGAGCAGACCAGCGGTGAAGTCGCGATCGAAAGCGGCCTGCGTCTGGGTAAGCTGCGCCAGGACCAGTTCGCCTACGAAGACCAGCGCGTGATCGACGTGGTACTGCAGGGGCATGTGGAAATGTGGGCCGCGATGAGCGAACGCGATGCCATCTACGCCAACCTGGAAGCCACCGAAGACGACTACATGCGTGCCGCCGATCTGGAGGCCAAGTTTGCCGAGTACGACGGTTACACCGCCGAAGCCCGTGCCGGCGAGCTGCTGATGGGCGTCGGCATCCCTGTCGAGCAGCATTTTGGTCCGATGAGCGAAGTGGCGCCGGGCTGGAAACTGCGCGTACTGCTGGCGCAGGCACTGTTCTCCAATCCGGATATCCTGCTGCTGGACGAACCGACCAACAACCTGGACATCAACACCATCCGCTGGCTGGAGCATGTGCTGAACGAGCGCAATTCCACCATGATCATCATTTCCCACGACCGCCACTTCCTGAACGAAGTGTGTACCCACATGGCGGATCTGGACTACAACACCATCCGCATCTACCCGGGTAACTACGACGACTACATGATCGCCTCCACCCAGGCGCGTGAACGTCAGCTCAGCTCCAATGCCAAGGCCAAGGAGCGCATTCAGGATCTGCAGGAATTCGTGGCCCGCTTCTCGGCCAACAAGTCCAAGGCACGCCAGGCCACCAGCCGTCTGAAGCAGGTGGACAAACTCAAGGCCGAGATGGTGGAAGTGAAGCCTTCCAGCCGCCAGAGCCCGTTCATCCGTTTCGAGATGGATGAAAAGATGAAGCTGCACCGCCAGGCCGTGGATGTTTCCGGCGTTAATAAAGCCTATGGCGACAAGGTACTGTTCAAGGATCTGAACTTCATTCTGGAAGCCGGTGCGCGTCTGGCCATCATCGGCCCGAACGGTGCCGGTAAGTCCACGCTGGTGAAACTGCTGGCCGGCGCTTTTGAACCCAAGTTTGCCGAAGGCGTCACTGCCGACAGTGGCAGCATCAAGTGGGCCGAAAAAGCCCAGGTGGGTTATTTTGCCCAGGATCACGAAGCCGACTTCGACCTCGACTGGACGCTGACCGAATGGATGCGCCAGTGGGGCCAGGAAGGCGACGACGAGCAGGTGATTCGCGGTACGCTGGGCCGCCTGCTGTTCGGCAGCAACGACGTGGACAAGGCGGTGCGCGTACTGTCCGGTGGCGAGAAAGGCCGCATGCTGTATGGCAAGCTGATCCTGCAGAAGCCGAACGTGATGATCATGGATGAACCGACCAACCATATGGATATGGAGTCGATCGAAGCCCTGAACATGGCACTGGAAAAGTACAAGGGCACCCTGATCTTCGTCTCGCATGACCGCCAGTTTGTCAGCTCGCTGGCCACCCACATCATCGAACTGGATGGCAACGGTGGTTACGATTACTACACCGGCAATTACGAGGACTACCTGGCCAGCAAAGGTCTGGAATAATCAGGTAGCAAGGGTTGCGAAATGCAAGAAAAGGGTGGCGAAAGCCACCCTTTTTGCATGTTTTACCCAAGTTGCCACACAAGGGGCAGTACCGGTAAATCCACTAGAGCGATTGCTTTACCTTCGCGGCAACCATGCGCTATATTGCACCGCACGATAGGTTGTGCGCTGCAATAAATTGCTGTGGCCAACCCGTATAACAAATACAAAGACAGATAAAAACAGGGATAGCTATCTCGAAGGTCGGTGGTGGAGGACGCAACCGGTCGACATCGGGTCGCCTGCAATTTCAGCAAAGGAAGAACTATGCGCTTGAAAGGGAAAGTCTCCATCATTACCGGTGGTGCCAGTGGCATTGGTAAGGCCACTGCCGAAAAATTCGCCAAGGAAGGCGCGATCGTCGCCGTTTGTGACATCAATCTGGACGCGGTCAATACCGTGGTGGAGGAGCTGAAGGCCAGCGGTGCCGAAGCGGTGGGTTACAAGGTTGACGTTACCGACAAGGCGCAGATTGCCGACATGGTTGGCGCGCTGAAAACCCAATTCGGCCGTATTGACGTTCTCGTCAACAACGCCGGCATCGTGATGGATGCCCAGCTGATCAAGATGACCGAAGACCAGTTCGACAAGGTGATCGATATCAACCTGAAAGGCGTTTACAACTGCACCAAGGCCGTGGTCGATACCATGATCGAACAGGGTGCCGGCGTGATCCTGAACGCCTCCTCGGTGGTGGGCGTGTACGGCAACTTCGGCCAGACCAACTATGCCGCTTCCAAGTTCGGCGTCATCGGCTTCGTCAAGACCTGGGCCAAGGAACTGGGCAAGAAGGGCATCCGCGCCAACGCGGTGTGCCCGGGCTTTGTGGCCACCCCGATCCTGAAGTCCATGCCGGAAAAAGTAATCCAGGCCATGGAAGACAAGGTGCCGATGAAGCGTATGGCCCAGCCGGAAGAGATCGCCAACGTCTACGCCTGGCTGGCCTCCGACGAAGCCAGCTACATCAACGGCGCCGCCATCGAGGTAACCGGTGGTCTGACGCTGTAAGGTTGGCCGCAACGGCAAACACCACACGGGGCTGCGGCCCCGTTTTTTCATGCTATCCGCCTGAAAATACAGTCATTTACAGTGCCAGCTTTCGGCTGGTGCAAAAATTTTCAAAATAAAATTTAAGACTTGCTACCTGACCGTCGCCTTGTGTCAGTGAGGGCATGCAACGCTGCCCGCATCCGACAACATACAAGGAGTTAGTCATGCTCAGTCTGCACACCAATGCCGCTTCCCTGTCCACCATGTCCGCGCTGGCAGGCACCCAGAAAGACCTGTCCACTTCCATGCAGCGCCTGGGTACCGGCTTCCGCATCAACTCCGCCATGGACGATGCTGCCGGCCTGCAGATCGCAACCCGCCTGAACGCCCAGGTGAGCGGCATGAAAGTGGCGATGCGCAACACCCAGAACGACATCTCCATGCTGCAGACCGGTGAAGGCGCACTGAACGAAGTGACCAACATCCTGGTGCGCATGAAGGACTTGGCCACCCAGTCCGCTGACGGCTCCTCCAGCACCGCTGACCAGACCGCGATGCAGGCTGAATATGACCAGCTGGGTCAGGAAATGTACAACATCATGAACAACACCACCTTTGGTGGTGCCGCGCTGTTCAAGGCCGGTGGCAAGTTCACCGCCGCTGTTGACTTCCAGATCGGTTCCAGCAGCGCCGAAAAAATGACTTTCAATGCCACTACCGAGTTGACCGCGCTGACTACCGCGCTGGGTGCTGCCAGCACCAACTACGCTGCGGCACCGGGCGCGGCAGGTACTGAAATTGCATCCGCTGCATCGGCCAATACCATGATCGACACCCTGGCCAACACCCTGGACACCGTCGGTGCGTTGCGCGCCAAGATGGGTGCTGCGGCCAACCGTCTGGATCACGTCTACAACAACCTGGGTAACATGAGCAGCAACGTTTCCCAGGCCAAGGGTCGCATCATGGATACCGACTACGCGTCGGAAAGCGCCAACATGACCACCAAGCAGATGCTGCTGCAGGCCAGCACCTCGATGCTGAAGCAGTCCGGCAGCATGTCCTCCATGGCCATGTCCCTGCTGCAGTAATTCCACGGCAAATCTCACGGTTTGCTCACTGACGCCAGCTGCCCTGCAGCTGGCTTTTTCCGTTTCCAGCCGTAGCAGGAATCAGACATGATCGTGGAGCCATCGCTCGGGGCGCAGGCCCTGCGTGCCGGTTTGCAGGCGGCCGAGCCGCTACTGCCGTTGCCGGCGGTTGGCAGCACGCTGCAACTGTCGGTGCTGTCGCGCGATCAGCTTGGCGTGCGGGTGGCGACCGAGCAGGGGCTGACGCTGCTGCTGCCGGGGCAGGTGGCCGCTGGCTTGCCACCGGGGGCGCAGCTGCTGCTGCGGGTGGTGGCGACCGAGCCACGGTTGCAGCTGATGACGCTGCCGGCGCCCGAGCAGGCCGTAGCGCCGCAGAGTGTGGCCACGCGGCAGTTGCCGGCGGCTGCCGAGCAGGCCCGGTTGCACGGCTGGCATGCGGAAAAACCTGCCGCGGATACCCTGGCCGCCGGCTGGCGCGGGGTGCTGCAGGCCGCGGCCAGCACGCCGGCAGCGGAAGGTACGCCACTGCTGCCGGCCATGTTGCTGGCCGGGGTGCGGCCGGATAACGATCCGCTGGCCCTGGCGCGGCGGCTGGCCGAGCAGGGCTGGCAGCTGGCGCATTGCTGGCCCGGGCAGACGCTGCGGCTGGCAGTGGCGGATGATGAGCAGGGCGAAACCTTGGCCGCCGCAGGCGGCAGCCTGCTGTTGCAACTGCAGCTGCCGTTCTGGGGCGAAGTGCTGCTGCGGGTGTGGCCAAGCTCTGCCGGTCTGCTGTTGCAGCTGCAAAGCGCTTCCGCCGCCGTGGTGGCGCAATGGCAAGCCAGGCTGGCGCACTGGCAGCGGCGTTTGCTGGCCGCCGGTTTCAGCCTGCAGCTGCAAATGCGGCATGCCCCGTTCGATAAACTCCGCCCCGCGCTACCCGGCCGCCGCAGCGTGCCGGCACCGGCGCAATTCCAGCTGGCGGCCCAGATGATCCTGTTGCTGCAGGCCGCCGCCGAGGACGAGCTGGCGGCGGAGGCAGCGCAGAGCGCAGAAAGTAGCCATTCATGAGCGATGTCGACAGCGCGGTGCCCGCCGGGGTACTCAGCGCGGCCAACGATAACCGGCCACAACGCATTGATGACCGCGCGGAAATCGCCGCCTTGCTGGCCATGCTGCAGCAGGACATGGCGGCGCTGTACCTGTATCCGCCGGACAGTGACCGTGCCTTTGAGGGCACCCGTTTGCTGCCAACGGACGGCCAGCAGCTGCAACTGTTATTGCCGCCGGGGGCGCCGTTGCCGTTACCGTGGCAGGCGAGCGGCTGGCGCATGGTACTGATTGCGGCTGGCTGCATCGTGCAATGCGAGCTGCCGGCGCTTGAGTTGCAGGACGAGTGCCTGTGCTGCGCATTGCCGCTGCAGCTCAGCCGCTGGCAGCGGCGTGCCTTCCTGCGGCTGGACGCGCCGCTGGGGCGCAATTTCAGCGCCAGCTTCACCCTGCTGGGCGAACAGTACCAGGCCAATGTCTACGATCTGTCGCTGGGCGGCATCGGCCTGTACGCCTCGCCGTGGCAGCTGCCGCAGCTGCTGCCGGGACGGCAGCTGTCCAAGGTGCGCATCGAGCTGGGCGCCGGGCGGGTGATGCAGGCGGAGCTGGAAGTCCGGCTGTGCCGCAGTTTCCGCTCGCGGCTGCTGGGCGAGCAACTGCATGTCGGTTGCCGTATCCGCGCGCTGGGCGAGCGCGATGCCGCGCTGTTGCGCCAGTGCCTGGCCGAGCTGGCGGCGGTGCAGTTGCCGCCCGCCTGAGTGCGGCCAACGTTGGCCGCGTGTTCATCAGCCGAGGGTGCCGATGATGCTGACGTCCTTGTTTTCCGGAATCTCGTTGTAGGACAGCACCGCCAGCCCCGGCGCAAACAGCCGCGCGTAGCGTGCCAGCAGCGGGCGGATTTGCGGCATCACCAGCAGCAGCGGCGCGCTGGCCTGCTGCTTCATCTGCTCGCGGATCACCGGCATGTTCTGCTGCAGCTGCGCCAGGATGTTCGGCTCCACCGGGTAATTATCCAGCGTCACCTTGCCGCTTTGCTGCGCCTGGCTCAGCGCGCCCAGCAGCATGTTTTCCAGTTCGCCGCCGAGATTGAAGGCGCGCATCTCCGGCTGCGGGCCGATCAGCCCGGCCACGATCTGGCGCCGCAGCGCACAGCGCACTTCCGCCGCCAGCAGGATGGCGTCCTTGGTGGCCTCGGCGTTTTCCAGCAGCGTGCTGGCAATCGGCACCACGTCCTTCAGCGACACGTGCTCGGCCAGCAGCACGCGGAACACTTTCAGCAACTGGCTGTGGGTCAGCGCCTTGTCCAGCGCCGCGGCCAACTTCGGCGCCTGCGCGGTGAGACGCTCCAGCCACGCCGCCACATCGTCGTGGCGGAACAGTTCCGGCAGGTAGTCGCGCACCGTCTTGGCCAGATGGGTGGCGATCACGCTGGCGGCATCCACCACCTGGTAACCCAGCCCCAGCGCGTGCGCCTTGTCGTCGGCGGCAATCCAGATTACCGGCATACGGTAGGCCGGATCGACACCGGGCATGCCGTCCAGTTCGCCGTACACGGTGGGGGAGGGAATCGCCATCAGCCGCTCGGCCGGAATCTCGGCCTGCGCCACCACGGTACCGCCGAGCTGGATGGTGTACTGGTTGGGTTTCAGCGCCAGATCGTCGCGTAGCGGAATCTGCGGCAGCAGCAGGCCCAGCGCCTCGCTCTGGCTCTGGCGCATGCCTTTTACCCGCTTGGACAGCGGTGCGCCCTGCGCCGGGTCGAGCAGGCCGACCAGCTTGTAGCCCACCTGCACCGACAGCAGCTCGACAAACGACAGGCTGTGCCATTCCAGCTCGCTGCGGTTTTCCGTCAGCAGCGCCTGGCCCAGTGCCTCGTGGCTGTTGTCGGCCGGTCGCGGTTCGCGCTGGCCGATGCGCCAGCCGACATAGGCCAGCAGCGCGGCAAACAGCAGGAAGCTGAACCACGGCATGCCCGGAATCACCGCCAGCACGAACATCACCGCCGCGGCGCTGTACAGCACGCCCGGCGAGGCCAGCAGCTGCGAGCCGACCTGCTGTTCGAAGTCGCCGTCGTCGCTGATGCGGGTGACGATGATGGCGGCGGCGGCCGACAGCAGCAGCGCCGGAATCTGCGCCACCAGGCCATCGCCGATGGTCATCAGCGCGTATTGCTTGAACGCCTCGGCAAAGCTCAGGTCGTGCATCGCCACGCCGATGGCGAGGCCGCCCAGCATATTGATCAGCAGCACCAGGATGCCGGCCACCGCATCGCCGCGCACGAACTTGGAGGCACCGTCCATCGCGCCGTAGAAATCCGCCTCCATCGCCACGTCCTTGCGGCGTTGCTGGGCTTTTTCCTGGTTGATCAGGCCGGCGTTGAGGTCGGCGTCGATCGCCATCTGCTTGCCGGGCAGCGCATCCAGCGTGAAGCGCGCCGACACCTCGGAAATCCGCTCGGCACCCTTGGTCACCACCACGAAGTTGATGATCATCAGGATGACGAACACCACCAGGCCGACCACGAAGTTGCCGCCGATCACCACCTGGCCGAAGGATTCGATCACCCGGCCGGCGGCATGGGTGCCTTCATGGCCGTGCAGCAGCACCACGCGGGTGGAGGCGACGTTCAGCGTCAGCCGCAGCAGGGTGGTGGCGAGGATGATGGTGGGGAATACCGAGAAATCCAGC
This sequence comes from Vogesella oryzae, assembly GCF_902829295.1. Taxonomy (GTDB): domain Bacteria; phylum Pseudomonadota; class Gammaproteobacteria; order Burkholderiales; family Chromobacteriaceae; genus Vogesella; species Vogesella oryzae. Next base: position 127,974 of record NZ_CADEPL010000012.1, on the reverse strand, counting down.
GGCCGCTTCACGTTGACGCTGACCAGGATCACCACGATGGCCAGCACGATGTTGAAGGTGAACAGCGCGTCCAGCACCGCCGGTGCCAGCGGCAGGATCACCATCGCCAGCACCGCCAGCAGGAACAGCGGCGTGGCGAACTTGTGGCGCCGCAGTGCGGCGAGCAATCGGTTGAAGGCAGTCATGATCAGCGTGGCTCGGTCAGTTCTTGGGGAAGGTTGAAGTCGGCCGGCAGTTGCGGCTCGCGGCGGCGGCGGCCGTTACGGAACGCCTTCAGTTGCAATACATAGGTGAGCACCTGCGCCACCGCCTGGTACAGCGCGGCGGGAATCTGCTGGTTCACCTGGCTGGTGTTGTAGATGGCGCGCGCCAGCGGCGGCAGTTCCAGAATCTCGATGCGGTGGCTGCCGGCCAGCTCGCGGATCACCTGCGCCATTTCGTCCACCCCCTTGGCGAGCACGAACGGCGCCTCGGCGCGCTTGTCGTCGTACTTCAGTGCCACCGCGTAATGGGTCGGGTTGACGATCACCACGTCGGCCTGGGGCACGGCTTTGCGCAGACCGCGCATGGCGAACTGGCGTTGCAGCTGGCGGATACGGTTTTTCACTTCGGGGCGCCCCTCGTTGCTTTTGTGTTCTTCTTTCACTTCCTGCTTGCTCATGCGCTGGCCGCGCTGGAACAGCAGCCACTGCAGCGGCAGGTCCAGGAGCGCGAACAGCACGAACACCGTGCCCAGCGCCAGCGCGCCATCCAGCATCATGCCGGCGCCCAGCACGATGGCGTCGGACAGCGGCAGCGACTGCAACCGCAGGTAATCCACGCGGCTGTCCGCCGCCAGATGCCACAACAGCAACGCCAGCACCATCGCCTTCAGCAGCGAGCTGCCGACCTGCAGCAGCTGTTTGCCGGAAAACATGCGGCCAAGGTTGGCCGCAGGGCTGAGGCGTTCCAGCTTGGGCTGCCAGTGCGCCATGCTGAACATCCAGCCGCCGGGAATCATCGAGCCGGCAACGATGGCCAGCGGAATCACCGCCAGCGGCAGCAGCATCTTGGCCAGCAGCCACAGCACGGCGGGGAAGGCCTCGCTCAGCGCGTTGTCCAGCGCGCCCTCGCTGCCGCCGTGGGTCAGCCCGAGCGCGAACAGGCGGCGGAAGTCGTCCAGCCAGCCCGGCATCAGCAGCAACAGCAGTTTCAGGCTCAGCACGATGCCGATGGCGGTGGCGACATCGCGCGAGCGCACCACCTGGCCGGCTTCCCGCGCCTTGCGCAGCTTCTGTTGCGAGGGCTTTTCGGTCTTGTCGCCGCTGCTGTGCTCAGCCATGCGTGGCCTCCAGACTGCGATCGAGCAGTTCCAGCATGTGCTGGGTGAATTGCAGGTAGTGCGCCGGCAGGGTGCGTACCAGCAGCGCCAGCATGAACAGGCCGAACACGGTGACCACCGAGAAGCCCAGCGAGAACAGGTTCAGCGTCGGCGCCACGCGGTTGAGAAAACCCAGCCCCAGCTGCACCACCAGGGTGGAGAAGATGATCGGCAGCGCCAGCAGCAGCGCGGCGGAAAACACCCAGCCCACCTGGTAGACCAGCAGTTTCAGCGAGTCGACATCCAGGCCGTGGCCCACCGGCCACACGCGGAAGCTGGCGTACACCACGTTGACCAGCACCAGATGGCCGTCGATGGCGAAGAACACCAGGATGCAGAGAATGGTCAGCAGGCTGGAGACCACGTCGGAGGAGGTGCCGTTGACCGGATCGTTCATCACCGCCATCGACAGCCCCATCTGCGACGACATCAGGCTGCCCAGCAGCAGCGGCAGCGCCATGGTGAGCTGGAAGATCAGCCCGAACACGCTGCCGATGATCACCTGCTCCAGCGCACCGGCAATACCGGCGAGCGAGAACGGGTCGATGGCGTTGGCCGCACTGCCGCTGGCCGGCAGCGTCACCACGGCCAGCGCCAGCGCCAGCAGCAGGCGGGTGCGTACCGGCACCATCGCGTCACCGACAATCGGCGACATCGACAGCGCCGCCATGAAGCGGCAGAACGGCCACCACACGGCCAGCAGCAGCTGCGGCAGCTGGTTGAACAGCGCTTCCATGCCCGGCTTAGCCCACCAGCTGCGCGGCGCGGCGGAAGATATCGACGCAGAAGTCCATCAGCGTCTGCGCCAGCCAGTGGCCGCTGACGCAGATCACCAGCAGCGTCACCATCAGCCGCGGCAGGAAACTCAGCGTCTGTTCATTGATCTGGGTGGCTGCCTGGAACAGGCTCACCAGCAGGCCGGTCACCATGCCCGGCACCACCAGCACCGCGACCAGCAGCATCACCACCTGCAGCGAGTCGGTCACCAGATCGACCGCGATTTCGGGAGTCAGCATCTCAATACGCCTGAATGCTGGAGACCAGCGTGTTGACGGTCAGCGTCCAGCCATCGACCAGCACGAACAGCAGCAGCTTCAGCGGCAGCGAGATCACCAGCGGCGACAGCATCATCATGCCCATCGCCATCAGCACCGATGACACCACCAGATCGATGACCAGAAACGGGATGAACAGCAGGCAGCCGATCTGGAACGCGGTTTTCAGCTCGCTGAGCATGAAGGCGGCCAACTTGACCGGAAAACTGTGCTGCTGCGGCTGGCTGATATTGCTTTCGCCGGACAGGCGGGCGATCTGCGCCAGTGCGGTCTTGCCGGTCTGCGCCAGCATGAAGCGCGACAGCGGTGCCTCGGCCACCTGCAGTGCCTGCTGGAAACCGATTTTTTCCTGGTCGTAAGGCACAAACGCCTTTTCCCACACGTCCAGTCCCACCGGGCGCATCACCAGAATGGTCAGCACCATCGCCACCCCGGTAATCACGCGGTTGGGCAGGCCCTGCTGCAGTCCCAGTGCCTGGCGCAGCAGCGACAGCACGATGACGAAGCGGGTGAAGCTGGTCATCATCAACAGCAGCACGGGCAACAGCCCGAGCAGCGTCATGATGATCAGGATCTGCGTCTTGACGGTGAAGTCCACCGGCGCACCGGCGGCGCTGCCGGACAGCAACGGCACCGATGCCGCTACGGCGGCACCCGAGAATAGCAACGCCGCGCCCGCGGGCACGGCGTAACGCCAGCGGCGAAGCATCATGGCTGCAGCGTATCCAGATCCAGCGCTGCCAGCTCCACCACCTTCAGGCCGTAGTTGTCGCCGGCCACCACCACCTCGGCCTTGCCGACCGTGGTGCCGTTGACCTTGATCAGCAGCGGCTCGCCGGCCAGCCGGTCCAGTTCCACCACCGAGCCCGGGCCGATGCCCATCAGCTCCAGCAGCGATACTTTGGCGCTGCCGACTTCCAGCGTCAGGGTGACCGGAATCTTGCGCAGCATCTGCAGGTTGTCACGGCGCGGCGCCTGCTCGGCAGCCGCTTCGGTGGCGACATCGGCCGGTGCGGCCAACATGGCGTCGATATCGAAAGCGTCGGTAGGCTCCATGCCTTACTCCACATCTTGAAAAGAGGTTAGCCACAGCTTGCCGTCGTGTTCGGCCACGGCGGCATCGAAAAGATGGGCGTCGCCCACCTGCACCCGCGCCAGCGGCGGCAGGCGTACCGGCAGGGTGTCGCCGGGGCGCAGCGCCATCAGCTCGCCCAGCGGCAGCTGCAGTTGCAGCAGCTGGGCATCGAGTTGCAGTTGCAGCTGGCGGCCCAGCGGCAGCACGGCGGGGTCTTCTGTCGCAGCCGGCAACGCGCGTGGCGCCACGCTGGCCAGCAGCCGGCCCAGCCAGCGCTCGTCCAGCGCCAGCCACATCATGCCGCTGAGCTGGCGGGTGTTTTCGTGCAGGGTGATTTGCAGCAGCTGGCTGCCGGCGGCGGGGGGCTGCAGCAGCAGCGGGCCGGCATCGGCCTCGCCGGCCTCCGGCTGGATGCTCTGCTGCAGCAGTGCGGCCAACTCGCGGCCCAAGAGGTCCAGCAGGCGCAGTTCGCTTTCGGTTTCCGGGGCGGTGTCGGCGCCCGGCGGCAGCTCGCCGCTGCCGCCGTAGCGGTAGTCCAGCAGCGTCAGCAGCAGCGAGCGCTTCATCGCCACGCTGATCTGGCCGCCGGCGGTGCGGTAGCTGCACCACTGCATGCCGGGCGGCGTCTGCGCCTGCTGCAGGCGCACGCTGCCGATGCTGAAGGCGCAGCCGTAACGACGGTTGAAACGCTGCGAGAAGTAGCGGCCCAGCGCCTCGCCCAGGCGAACGGTGAAATCCTGCAACTGGTGGAACGGCCGACCCAGCGTGCGCGGGTCGAGCACCGGACAGCGGGAGGCAACTTCCGGTGCGAGCAGCTTGCTTCTGGCGCTGCTCGGGGATTGCGTGCGTTTTGTCACTTACTGCGGTCCATCAAGTCGAGTTAAGAGAGCCGGTGCGCACCTGGTTGGCCGCCTCCTTCCCGCTGTTGTTTTTTCGCTCACGACGCTGGCTGCCCGCGCGTTTTGTGCACTGGCAGGGCGTCTTTTCCCCTGTTTTCAATCATTTTTGTCGATGAAGTATTGCTACTTTCGACGTTGTATTCCGCTGGCTATGTGTTCGGTTTGCCACACTGCAAACCCATGCGGCTCAAGGGTTTATTGCCATCTTTAAACTTTAAGTTAAAGAAATGACTCCTCAGTTGATGGGTAAATTGTAATATCCGGATGGTTGTATGTAAAATGTGTCCAGTCAGTAGTACTTGCGTTCCTCGTTTGTTGCGTTTTGTGACTGCCCTGGAAGTTGTATTACGTACGCGTAATTCGTTTTATTTGATGAATTTGGATGGCACGGTTTACCCGCTGTGGCCATCGCAGGGGATGTCATGTTCGAGCAGTCTATCCAGCTCATTCTTGCCGACCGTTCGCGTATCCAGACCGATATGGCGGCGCTGGGCGGCGACGCCATTCAGCCGGCCATCGCCGGTCATGCCGGCAATGCCAGTTTTGGCGACAGCCTGCGTCAGGCCTTTGTCAATGTGGATGCCCGCGAGCACGAGGCAGCCGAGCGCCTGGCCGCGGTGGACAGCGGCCGCAGCGACGATCTGGTGGGGGCGATGCTGGCCAGCCAGCAGGCCAGCCTGTCGTTCTCGATGCTGACCCAGGTGCGCAACAAGGTCGTTGGCGCCGTGGACGAGCTGAGCAAACTGTCGCTGTAAGGTGGACCGGACGTGATCAATTCGCTGAAATCCAGGGCTGGCCGCATCGCGTCGGTACGCAGCCTGTTGTCGCCATCCAATGTGCGCATGCTGCTGCCGATGCTGCTGCTGGCCGCCGGTATTACCGCACTGGCGATGATGTACCTGTGGCATGACGATGCCCGCTACAAGCCGGTGTTCGGCGCGCAGGAGCGCGTGCCCGCCGCCGAGATGATGGCGGTGCTGGATGCCGAACAGATCCACTACCGCATTCACCCCACCAGCGGTCAGGTACTGGTGCCGGAAGACGAGCTGGGCCGCGTGCGCATGCTGCTGGCCGGCAAGGGCGTGGTTGCCAAGCTGCCGGACGGGCTGGAGCTGGTGGACAAGAACGATCCGCTGGGCGTCAGCCAGTTCGTGCAGGACGTACGCTTCCGCCGCGGGCTGGAAGGCGAGCTGGCGCAAAGCATCATGGCGCTGGGGCCGGTAGCCAATGCCCGCGTACACCTGTCGCTGGCACGCAGCACGTCTTTTGTCAGCGCTGACGGCGAGAAAAGCTCCGCCTCGGTCATGCTGACCCTCAAGCCGGGGCAGCAACTGAATGCCGAGCAGACCCTGGCCGTCATCAATCTGGTGTCCGGCAGTGTCGCCAGCCTCGACCCGCAGCGGGTGAGCGTGGTGGACCAGGACGGCAACTTCCTGTCCGCCCATGTCGATCCGAGCGAGGGCGTGGCCGGTCTCGGTGCCGGCAGCGAGGCAGCCGAGCGCTTCCGCAGCGAGGCGCTGCGCAATGTGCGCGACCTGCTGGCGCCGACGCTGGGCGACAACAACTTCAAGGTCAGCGTTACCGCCGATGTCGACAACGACCGGGTAGAAGAAACCCGCGAGCAGTACGGCCAGGCACCGAAAGTCACCAACGAGGCGGTACGCGACGAGCAGGACCAGGAGCCGCTGGCGCTGGGTGTGCCGGGCTCGCTGAGCAACCGTCCGGTCAATATCGATGCCTCGGCCCCGGCGGGTGCCGCGCCGAGCACCTCGCGCAAGAATGCCGCCACCCGCCAGTACGCCTACGACCGCACCATCACCCAGGTGAAGCGCAGCCGTGGCTCGCTCAAGCGCCTGAGCGTGGCGGTGGTGCTCAACAACAGTGCCGCACCGACACCGGCCAACGGCTGGAGCGCGGCGCAGCTGGCCAATATCGATCGCATCCTGCGTAACGGTCTGGGGCTGGACGCCACCCGCGGCGACAACCTGGTGGTGTCGGCGCTGAACTTCCCGGCCCGCGAGACGCCGCTGCCGTGGTGGCAGGAGCGCAGCACGGTGGAAAGCGGCATCTCCTACGGCGCTACCGCGCTGCTGGCGCTGTTCGGCTGGCTGCTGGTGGTGCGTCCGCTGCTCAAGATCCTGCGCCAATGGGTAGCGACCCGCCAGCAGGAAGTGGAACTCAACGAAATCGCCATGGAGCCGCAGGCGGCACTGGCCGCGCCGCAAGACAGCGCAGAGCTGCTGGCGGCGGCCAACCCTGGCTCGGTTCTGGCCGCGCCGTCGGCTGCCGCGCTGCCGATGGTACCGCTACTGGAAAACTACGATCTGCCGCCGGCTGGTTCCAGCGTCGATGTGCTGGTCGATCACCTCAAGACCCTGGCCGGCAAGGAGCCGGAGCGGGTAGCCGAAGTCGTCAAACAATGGGTGCAGAAACGTGGCTGATCCGCTGAACCTTGCCGCTAATCCGGGCGAAGAACTGTCGCCGGTGGAACGGGCCGCCATCGTCTTGCTGAGCATGGGCGAGGAGCCGGCGGCCGCCGTGCTGCGCTGCCTGTCGCTTATACACATTCGACGCCGCCGACGATACGCAGAGTGGACGCATCAGTTGCCGCCGACACATATACACGAATCACCTTTCCCGCGAAGAGCTGCTGGACGTGACCCAGGTGATGTCGCGCATGAGCGGCATCAAGGTGGACGCCGTACGCCACAGCCTGCAGCAGTTTTTTGACGAATACCGCGAGCAGAGCGGGGTGCATGGCGCCTCGCGTTCCTTCCTGCAGCGCTCGCTGGAAATGGCGCTGGGCAACGACATTGCCAGCAGCGTGCTCAACAGCATCTACGGCGATGCCATCCGTCCGAAAATGGCGCGGCTGCAGTGGGTGCAGCCGGCCTGGCTGGCCGAGCGCATCGCCAACGAACACGTGCGCATGCAGGCGGTGTTTCTCGCCTTCCTGCCGTCGACGCAGGCCAGCGAAGTCATCGAGGCGCTGCCGGTGGCGCAGCGCGACCAGGTGCTGGTCAACATCGCCCGCTTGAAGGAAATCGACCGCGAATTGCTGCAGGAGCTGGAGCAGGTGGTGAACCGCTGCCTGGAAAGCCTCGGCACGCAGAGCGCCAGCGTGGAAGGCGTGCGCCAGGCCGCCGAGATCATCAACCGCATGAGCGGTGACCGCACGCAGATGGTGGAACTGCTGCGCGCGCACGATCCGGGCGTGGTGTCCGCGATCGAGGAAAGCATGTACGACTTCTTCCTGCTGTCGCGCCAGAGCGAGCAGGTGATCCTGCGCATCGCCGAAGAGGTGGCGCTGGAGCAGTGGGCCATCGCGCTGAAAGGCGCCGAGCCGTCGGTGCGCAATGCCATCGTGCAGTCGATGCCGCGCCGCCAGGCACAGTCGTTCGAAGACAGCATGCGCCGCTCCGGTCCGGTACCGATCAGCCGCGTGGAGCAGGTGCGCCAGGAAATCATGCAGCGCGTGCGCGAGCTGGCCGAAGCCGGCGAGATCGACCTGCAGCTGTTCGCCGAGGACGTGGTCGAGTGAACGCCTTCCGTCCATACCGCTTCCCGCCGCTAGCGCTGTCCGGCCCGGGGGCCAGCAGCGGCACTGACGCCATGCAGCAGCAGGCACAGCTGACGCAGGGTTTCCAGCAAGGCATGGAAAGCGGCTTCCGCGAGGGTTACGACACCGGTCTGGAGCAGGGCCAGCGCGACGGTTATGCCGCCGGCCACAGCGAAGGCTGGCAGCAGGGCCAGAGCAGCGCGCAGCAAGAGGTTGCCGCGCGTTTCGACAGCCTGGCCCAGCCGCTGGACGCCATGCTGCAGGCCCTGCAGCAGATGCAGGGCGACTACCAGCAGGCACTGCGCCGTGAAGTGGTGGAGCTGGTGGCCAAGGTGGCGCGCCAGGTGATCCGCTGCGAACTGGCGCTGCAACCGGTACAGCTGCTGGCGCTGGTGGATGAAACCTTGGCCGCACTGCCGCCGGTGGCGGACGAGCAGGTCAGCGTGTTCCTCAATCCGGAAGAGTGCCAGCGCATCCGCGAACTGGCGCCGGAGCGCGCCGCGCGCTGGGCGCTGACGCCGGACGTACGGCTGGAGCCGGGCGAGTGCCGCGTGCGCGCCGGCAACCACGAAGCCGATGCCGGCTGCCGCCAGCGGCTGGAGGCCTGCATGGAGCAGGTGGCCGAACAGCTGGCCGACACGCCGCCGCCGGAGGCCGCCGCATGATTTCCGCCGCACTGCGCCAGCTGGAGCTGGGCGACGTACCGGTGGCCCGCCGCACCGGCCGCCTTACCGGCGCCGCCGGCCTGCTGCTGGAAGCCACCGGCTGCCCGTTCGAGACCGGCCAGCGTTGCCTGATCGAGACCGGCAGCGGCCAGTGGCTGGAGGCGCAGGTGGTGGGCTTCCGCGACGAAATTTCCTATCTGATGCCGTTCAAGCCGGCACGCGGTCTGGCCACCGGCGCCCGCGTGTTGCCGGCCGGCGAGCAGGGCGGCTTGCAGATCGGCCCGTCCTGGCTCGGGCGCATCGTCAACGGCCTCGGTGAAGCCATCGACGGCCTCGGCAAGCTCGGCGGCGACGCTCCGCTGGAGGTGCATCCGCCGCGCGTCAATCCGCTGAAAAAACAGCCGGTGCGCGAGGTGCTGGATGTCGGCGTGCGCGCCATCAACGGCGTGCTCACCATCGGCCGCGGCCAACGTGTCGGGCTGTTTGCCGGCAGCGGCGTCGGCAAGAGCGTGCTGCTGGGCATGATTACCCGCCAGACCGCCGCCGACGTGGTGGTGGTCGGGCTGATCGGCGAGCGCGGCCGCGAGGTGCGCGAGTTCGTCGAGCACGCGCTGGGGCCGGAAGGGCTGGCCAAGGCCATCCTGGTGGTGGCACCGGCCGATGAATCGCCGCTGATGCGAATGATGGCCACCGAGCTGTGCCATGCCATCGCCGCGCATTTCCGCGACCGCGGCCAACATGTGCTGCTGCTGGTGGATTCGCTGACCCGCTACGCCATGGCGCGGCGCGAAGTGGCGCTGGCGCTGGGCGAGCCGCCGGCCACCCGCGGCTACCCGCCGTCGGTATTCGGCCTGCTGCCGCAGCTGGTGGAAAGCGCCGGCAACGGCGAGGGCGAGGGCAGCATGAGCGCCATCTACACCGTGCTGGCGGAAGGCGACGACCAGCAGGACCCGATCGTCGATACCGCGCGCGCCATTCTCGACGGCCACATCGTGCTCAAGCGCGAACTGGCCGAACGCGGCCATTACCCGGCCATCGACATTGCCGCCTCGGTCAGCCGCTGCATGAGCCAGCTGGCGGGCGGCAACCATCTGCGCGCCGCGCGGCTGCTGAAAGACCTGGCCGCCCGCTACGCGCAGGTGCGCGAACTGATTCCGCTCGGCGGCTACGTGCCGGGCGCCGATGCCGCCACCGATCGCGCGGTACAGCTGTATCCGCAGATCGAGGCGTTCCTGCAGCAGGACACCCATGAAGCGGCGCCGCTGGCGCGCACGCTGGCGCAACTGGAGGCACTGGCCGCATGAATCCGCACGCGACTCCCGCCAATCTGCAAAGCCTGGCGCGCCTGGTGGCGCTGCGCCAGGACGAAGTGGCGCAGCTGGGCATCAGCCAGGCGCAGAAAGAAGCGCTGCGCCAGCGCTACCGCAACAACCTGTCGCGCATGGCGGCGCTGTGCGCCGGCAGCGGCAGCAGCGGTGCGCTACCGCCGGCGCTGGCGATGAACTGCGCCAACTACAAGCACGGCGTGCTGGTGACCATGGCGCAGCACCAGCAGGAGCTGGCACTGCACGAGGCCGACATGGCGGTAAGCCAGCGCAAGCTGCAGCAGCTGACGCGGCAGTGCGAGGTGCTGGATCACAGCTTCCGCCAGCGCCGCAGTGCCTGGCAGCTGGAGCAGCAACGCGGCGAGCAGAAGCGCCAGGACGACATGGCCACCCAGGTGTGGCTGCAGGGGCGTGCATGATGCCGGCGCCGATTTCAGTTTCCGCTGCTGGCGGTCGCCTTGAACGGGTGACAACCACGTTCCATTCCGTACAAGGGGAATCAAGATGAGCGACGTTTCCAGCATCAATCCGTCCCAGCTCGCCCAGCAGCTGGCGACTGCCTACATCCAGGATACGCAGTCGCTGCTGGACAGCCAGAGCCAGCGCGCCAGCAGCGCCAGCAAAGCGCTGACCACGCTGCAAAGCGCGCTGCAGGCATTCCAGACCGCCATCAGCGGCCTGTCCGGCAAGAAAACCGTGCTGCAGCAGACCGCCACCGTCTCCAACACCGCGGTGGCCAATGCCAGCACCAACGGCAGTGCCCAGGCCGGCAGCTACAACTTTTTCGTCACCCAGCTGGCCAGTGCCAACCAGCTGGCCTACCAGGGCATTCCCACCAGTGTCACCGCCAGCAGCGCCGGCACGCTGGGCGTGAGTCTGGCCGATGGTTCCAGTTTCTCGGTGTCGCTGGCTAGTGGCGACCTGGACGGTGACGGCAATCTCACCCCGGCCGAGATCGCCCGCGCCATCAACCAGGCCGCCGGCAACAGCAGCAAGGTGGCCGCCAGTGTGATGACCGTCAACGGCGCACCGCAGCTGGTGCTCACCGCCGGCCAGACCGGCGCCGGCAGCCAGATCACGCTGGATACCAGCGCGGTGGGCGACAGCAGCCTGCAAAGCGCGCTGAACGCCGCCCCGGTGCAGCTGGTGGCGGCACAGGATGCCGACATCTGGCTGGGCGCCGAGAACAGCGGCATCCATATCCAGCAGGCCAGCAATACCTACAGCGGCATCAGCGGCGTCACCATCAACTTTACCCAGGCCATGACCAGCGGCAGTGCGCCGGTGACGCTGACCGTGGCATCCGACAATGCCGGCACCGCCAAGAACGTGCAGGCCTTTGTCGATGCCTACAACACGCTGAAGCAGAAACTCGACGATCTGACCGACACCGGCGATGCCGCCAGCGGCAAGTCCGCCGCGGTATTTGCCAACGATGCCGGCATCCGCAGCCTGCGCAACAAGCTGGAATCCATGCTGCGCCAGAGCTTCAACAGCCAGACGCTGTTCAGCTACGGCGTCAGCGCCGACCGCAACGGCACCCTGTCGCTGAACCAGAGCAAGCTGGATGCGGCGCTGGCGGCCAACCCGAGCGGGCTGGACCAGCTGCTGGGCGGCAGCAGCGGCCTGCTGGCCGGCAACAGCAACTATCTCAAGCTCTGGCTGAGCTCGGTGGGCGGCCAGCTCAAGCAGCGCCAGGAGTCGGTGGGCCGGCTGCAGACCGATCTGGCCCGCCGCCAGGACCAGCTGAGCGTGCGCTATGACCAGGCATATAACCGCTATCTGCTGCAGTTCACCCAGCTGCAGACCCTGCAATCCCGCATGAGCGATACCAGCGGCATTCTCGCCAACCTGGGCAGCTGAGCAACACCGTAACAAGGGAGTGGATGTTGGATTACGAAGGCTACCGCAGCTATCACGCTGTCAATCTGGACGCGCAGACCGCCAGCGCCTCGCCGGTGCAACTGGTGCTGGTGCTGATGAACGGCCTGCTGGAAGAGATGGCGCGCGCGCGCGCCCATATCGAACAGAAGCGTTTCGAGGCCAAGGGCAACAGCATCAACAAGTGCATCGACATCCTTAACGGCCTGTCCAGCGCACTGGAGATGGAAACCGGCGGCGAAGTGGTGGCCAACCTGGCGCGGCTGTACGACTACTGCGCCTGGCGGCTGAACGAAGCCGGCCTGAAGCTGGACACCGCCATGATCGACGAGGTCACCAGGCTGGTGGCCACGCTGAAAGGCGGCTGGCAGCAGGTGGAAGCCGCCAATGGCTGAGGCCGCGCTGCTGCACTCGCTGGCCCGGCGGCTGGAACAGGCCAGCCTGCGCCAGGACTGGCAGGCGTTGGCCGCGGCCGACGCCGAGCTGGCCCAGCTGGCGCAGCGCCTTCAGCAACGCCAGCTCAGCAGCGCCGAGCGCAGCCTGCTGCCGCGCCTGCAGGCCGCCCACCGCCAGGCCCGCCGCAGCTGCGACACCGAGATGCAACGGCTGGGCGAGCAGCTGGCCGGCTGGCAGGACAACCGTGAAGGCTGGGTCGCCTATGCCCTGGCCGCAGAAGAGATGGAGTAAGCAACGCATGCTGAGCACGCTTTCCGTTGCGGGCAATGACGCCCGCCCGGCACCGCTGCACGACAGCACGCTGCCGGCGGCACAGCCGGAGGCCGCCGCGAGCCCGTTTGGCGTGGCGATGACTGCTGCCAGCCCGGACGCACAGGCGCCGGTGCCGGCCACCGATGTTGCCAGCGTGACCGACGACAGCGTGGCCGCGGCCGACGCTGCGCCGGCCGATGGCGACAGCGACAGCAGCAGTGACAACGCTGCGGCCAACCTCGCGCAACCGGCAACCACGCCGTCGCCATTGCTGGCGCAGTTGCCGCAACTGCCGTTGCCGCCAGCACCGTTGGCGGAAGCCAAGCCGGCTCCGCAGGGCGCTGCAGGCGATGACAGCAGCACCGACGATGCCGCGCGGCTGCGTGTCGTGGCGGCAGCGCTGCCAGCCAGTGCGCCAGCGGTACCGGCGCTGCCGGCCGGCGGCCGCCATGCCGGCGACAACATCACTGCGGCCAACCTGGCGCCGGGCGCTGCCGATGCGGCCAACCCGCCGCTGCGTGCCGCTGCGCCGCTGCCAGTCGCCGCCAGTCGCGAGCAACTGGCCGGCATGCTGGCCGCCGGCAGCCGGCTGAGCCAGGACCACGCCAGCGAGCCGGGCAGCGATGCCGTGACCACGCCGAGCGGTAGCAGCAGCGTATCGGCCACGGCGCTGCCGCAGGGCGGCCAGAGCGTGCCGCCGGCGCAATGGGCGCCGCTGAAACTGCCGGCGGCTCAGCCGGCACAGTGGGCCCAGCCGTTGCAGCAGGCACTGGGCGAACGCCTGCACGTGCAGGCCGCCAACGGTATCGACAACGCGGTGATCCGCCTCGACCCGGCGCATCTGGGCACGCTGGAAATCGCCATCCGCCACGAGGCCGGCAGCCTGCAGGTGCAGCTGACGGCCGGCAACAGCGAACTGCTGCGCCAGCTGCATGCCATCAGCGACAACCTGCGCCAGGGGCTGGGCAACCGCCAGTACGGCGAGGTGGCGGTGTGGGTGGCGGATAGCCGCCAGCAGGGCGCCGGCCAGGGTGGCCAGGGCCGTCAGGGGGACGAGCCGCGCGAGCAGCGGCCGAACCGCGCGCTGTACCAGGCCGGGCAGGACAACGGCCATAACGCATTCACGCTGGCCTGAGCCAGCAATAACCAACAGGCAGCGAGCAAAGCATGGCGAAGAAGTGGGTAGTGATGGTGGTGATGGCGCTGACGGCGCTGCTGGCGGGGGCCGCAGGCAGCTGGTTCCTGCTGCAGGCGCAGGGCAAGGCGCCAGCGTTGGCCGCCGCCGAGCCGGTCGAGGCGAAGGAATACAAGGACGTGAGCCTGGACAAGGGGATCGGGATGCTGCGCGACCATGCCGGCGCGCCGCTGAGCCATTACCTGGCGGTGGATCTGGTGTTCAAGACCGCGCTGGAAGACGAGGCCACCACCAAGGAGCACCTGCCGCTGCTGCGCAGCATCGCGCTGCGCGCGCTGTCGGCCTACCCGATGGAGCAGGCGCGGCTGATGAACATCGACCAGTTCTCGGCGGTGGTGAACAAGGCGTTTGCCAGCGCCTACGCCCGCGAGGGACGGCCCAAGCCGTTCCGCGAGGCGATGATCGGCAAGCTGATCATCGAGTAACCGCATGGCGCTGGTAATGGAATACGCGGCGATGGCCCCGCTGGATGGCCAGCTGGCCGAGCGGCAGGTGCTGGGCGATTACGCGCCGCTGGTCAAGCGCGTGGTACGGCAGCTGTCGTCGCAGGTAGGCGGCGCGCTGGACCGCGAGGACATGGAGCAGATCGGGCTGATGGGCCTGCTGGACGCGCTGCGCCGCTACGGCGGCGTGCCGGACGAGCGCTTTGGTGCCTATGCCGCGGTGCGGGTGCGCGGCGCGATTCTGGACGAGCTGCGCCGCCAGGACTGGCGGCCGCGCTCGGTGCGGCAGGAAGCGCACCGCCACCGCGACGCGCTGCGCGAGCTGGCGCGCAAGCTGGGCCGCGAGCCGAACGAGGCCGAGGCCAGTGCCGCGCTGGGGGTGGATGCCGCCGGCTACCAGGACTACCTGCTGGCGGAAAACGCCGAGAGCCTGGCCAGCTTCGACGAGCTGATGCACGACGAGGCGGGGCAGCAGGTGACCGGCAGCGTGGAGTCGCAATACCTGGACCGCCGCAGCCTGGAGCAGGCGCTGCTGGTACTGGATGCGCGCGAGCAGCGGGTGATCCAGCTGTATTACGAGTTCGAGCTGAGCCTGAAGGAAATTGCGGCGGTGCTGGAGTTGACCGAGGCACGGGTGTGCCAGATCAACAAGGCGGCGCTGAAGAAAATGCGGGCAGTCCTGGCGGACGCCTGAAACGGAAACACTAACCAGAGTAAGCACAGATGCAGCAGATTTTCGGCGTTTTCATCGTACTGGCCTGCGTGTTCGGCGGCTTCGTGTTCATGGGCGGCAGCTTCCATGTGATCTGGCAGCCGGTGGAAATCATCATCATCGTCGGCGCGGCGCTGGGCGCCATCGTGTTGGGCAACCCCAAGCACGTGCTGGTGGAAATGGTGGGGCAGATCCGCAAGATCATCACCCGCCGCAAGCGCGACTCCGAGTTCCAGCGCCAGTTGCTGCTGCTGATGTACGAATTGCTGCAGACCGCCAGCCGCGGCCTGAAGGCGCTGGACGAGCACGTGGAAGCACCGCGCCAGAGCGCGCTGTTCCAGCGTTATCCGCTGGTGCTGGAGAACCCCAAGCTGCTGGCCTTCATCGTCGACAACTTCCGGCTGATGGCGATGGGCAAGATCAGCTCGCACGAGCTGGAAGGCGTGCTGGAGCAGGAGCTGGAGGCGATTCACGACCAGCTGGTGCAGCCGTCCAAGTCGCTGCACAAGATCGCCGAGGCGATGCCGGGCTTCGGCATTCTGGCGGCGGTGCTGGGCATCGTGATGGCGATGAACACCGTCAGCTCCGGCGCTTCCGCCGCAGAGATCAGCGAGCGCGTGGCCGCCGCGATGGTGGGCACCTTCATCGGCATTTTCTTCTGTTACGGCGTGCTCGATCCGATCTCCAACGTGATGAAGCAACTGGTGAACACCGAGCTGTCGGATTTCGAGTGCGTGAAAGTGGTGCTGGTGACCCATGTGTCCGGCAAGCCGGCGCTGCTGGCCATCGACGCCGGCCGCCGCCTGGTGCAGCTGAACATCAAGCCGAGCTTCGCGCAGCTGGAAACCTGGATCAACACGCTGGAAGCCGCCTAAGCCATGGCCATCAAAGACAAGCACGACGAAGAAGCCATCGTCAAACGCGTGTCGCGCGGGCACGAGGAAGACGAGCACGGCGGTGCCTGGAAAGTGGCGTTCGCCGACTTCTGCCTGGCGCTGATGTGCCTGTTCCTGGTGCTGTGGGTGTTGGCCGCCCGCAATCAGGAACAGCTGGAAGCGGTGATGAACACCAATGGCGGCAGCGTGATTGCCGAGGGCAACAACAGTGTGCTGGATCACATCAGCTACCCGCCGGGCAGCCTGATTCCGCGCGAGCCGGTACCGGGCATGGCGGCAGAGGCCAAGGCGCCGGGCAAGCACAGTGCCGGCGATACCGATAACGGCGACATCCGCCTGAGCAAGACCCGCTTCGATACCGCGGCCGACATGCAGGAACTGGCGCAGGCGCTGGCCGACATGAGCGAGCAGGCCGGCCTCGCCGGCAACCTGCAGACCATGATCACCCCGTACGGCCTGCGCGTGATGCTGCACGACACCGACAAGCAGGGCATGTTCCAGCGCGGCAGTTCGGTGCCCAGCGACCCGTTCCGCAAGCTGCTGCTGCGCATCGGGCCGATGTTCGCGCGTATCGAAAATCCGCTGGTGATCGTCGGCCATACCGATGCCGCGCAATACCGCGGCCAGACACCCGGCGGCTTCTCCAACTGGAGCCTGTCCAGCAGCCGCGCCATGAGTGCGCGCGCCAACCTGCTGCAAGGCGGGCTGCCGGCCGGCCAGGTGCTGCAGGTGGTGGGCATGGCCGAGCGCGCGCCGCTGGATGCCGCACAGCCGTTGGCCGCACTCAACCGCCGCATCGAGCTGCTGGTGTTGACCACCAGCCAGGCCAAGCTGATTGCCAGCATGTACGGCGTGCCGCAGCAGGTGGTGCCGCTGACTGCCGGCGTCGACACCGTGGCACCCAACGGCAAGGCATTGCAAGCGCTGCAGCAGAAGCTGCAGGCCACGGCGCCATGAGTCGCCGATTTAAGGTTTGTCGCGTTTGCGTCGCTGTGTCGGCACGACACAGCTAACTGCCAACGCAAGGAATAACAGCATGAAGATCACGAGCAGCAGTACCGGGATTCCGGAAATCCGCGACGCCACCCCCGCCGCCGGCAATAGCGCCGACAGCGGCGCTGCCGGTCGTACCGTTGCCGCCGCCGCACCGGCCGCGCCCAGCGCGCCGCTGCAGTCCGCGGTGATGCAGCCGGCGCAGGAGGCGCTGGCGGCGATGCCGGACATTGACGCCGAGCGCGTCGCCGACATCAAGGCGGCACTGGCCGAAGGCAAGATCAATTTCGATGCCGGTAAGCTGGCCGGGTTGATCCGCCGCTACCACGGCGGGCGCGGATGAGCGCGCGCGAAGCCGCCAAAACGTTGCTGGCCGATGTCGCCAGCGACCGCAACGACTACCGCGTGCTGGAGCAGCTGCTGGAGCAGCAGTTTGCCGCCGCGCTGCGCCATGACGCTGCCGCCGTGGCCGACATCAACCAGCGCATCGAGCCGCTGCTGGCGCGGCTGGACGCGCACCGCCGGCTGCGGCCAACGTTGGCCGCACAGCTGCTGGGTGCCGGGCGCGCGGTGAGCATGGCCGCGGTGATCGACATGCTGCCGGAGGTGCCGTCCACGGCACTGGCCGGCTGGTGGCGCGAGCTGGAGCAGGCGGTACGCCGCTGCAAGGAATTGAATGCCCGCAACGGCCGGCTGATGAGCAGCCAGCAGGAAATCATGCAGCGGGTGCTGCATGGCGAGAGTGATACCTATGTGGCGGATTGAAGCAGGCAGCGCGGCGGCCTACGCCGGCGACGACGTGGCATTGCCGCTGGGCGGCAGCCGGGCGGGGGTGAATTTTGGCCGCCTGGTTGGCGATGCGCAGCAGGAGATTGCCGCCATCGTCGCCAACGGTTTCGAGAGCAGCGGCGCGCCCGGGCTGAGCGCCGCGGCACAGGCCTGGCGGCTGCGTAGCCAGGGTGCGGCCAACGTGGCGGCACCGGCCGGCGATGCCGTGCGGCAGGAGTTTCTGTCGGCGGTGGCGCCGTGGGCCGGCGAGGCCGGCGCCAGGCTGGGTGTGGCACCGGAGCTGGTGATGGCGCACGCGGCGCTGGAGTCCGGCTGGGGGCAGCGCCCAATCATGGGCGCGGACGGCAACAGCCACAACCTGTTCAGCATCAAGGCCGGCCGTGGCTGGCAGGGGGCGGTGGCGGATGTGCTGACCACCGAGCATGTCAACGGCGAGGCGGTAAAGACGGTAGAGCGTTTCCGCGCCTATCCGGATTACCGCAGCGCCTTTAACGATTACGTGCAGCTGTTGCAGGGCAATCCGCGCTATGCGGCGGTGCAGGGAGTGGGCAGCGATGCGCGCGCTTTTGCCGCCGCGCTGGCGCGTGGCGGCTACGCTACCGATCCGGCCTATGCCGACAAGTTGCAGCAAGTAGCGTCGCGCCTGCTGGCGCAACGCTGAGTTTGATTACGGCGCGGCGTTGGCCGCGTCAGCCGGCGCCACGGTGCCGGCATCCAGTACCACCGCGCTGATGATGCGTTTGCTGGTGCTGTTGCGGACGCGGATCACCTCGTTGCGGCCGCCGCTTTGTAGCGCTTCGCCGGGCACGCTGACTTCGATGCCGCCCTGGCGGGCGACGATCTGCACCGCCTGGCCGCGCTGTACCAGCAGTTGCGGCTGCAGGAAGCGCTGCTGCAGTACCTGACCAGTGCGGATCGGCCGGCGGGTGCGCTGGCCGGCGAGGGCGGCGAGGTTGCCCAGCGCATCGGGTGTGGCAGACAGGCTGCGGGTTTCCGCCTTGACGCTGGCGGGGTCGATGTTCTGGCCGGCGGGGATGTCCTGCTGCGCCACCAGCACTGCGGCGCTCAGCTCGGCGCGCACGATGATCTCGCCGGCGCTGGTCTGGCCGGGGCAGCGCAGGCTGAAGCGCAGCCGCTGCCAGAAGCGGGTGTCGGCGGCGGTGATGGCGTACGGCGCGCTGCAGGCCGGCAGGCTGCGCTGCGGCGGTAGCGCCTGCACCGTGATGCGGGCATCGGCCAGCTGGTGGCTGCTGGCGTAGTCGGCCAGGTAGCGGTAGGCGGCCTGCTCGGTCTGCACGCCGGCAGACAGTGGCGGTGCGGCCAGGGTGACGGCAGGCAGCAGGACAAGTGCGGTACGCAGGCAGTAGGCGAGTACGGACATGGTGGCAGGTGCGGGTCTGGCCGGATAGGTAGACCGCAAATTATACGGCTCCGGCATCGGTCGGGGAGGCGAAACAGCAGTAGGCAGTGAGGAAACACAGATGGGGATTAACTTCGAGCAGGCGCTGGGGCTGCATGCCGACGCGCTGAAACTGCGCGCCGAGCGCAGCAAGGTGCTGGTATCGAACATTGCCAACGTCAGCACCCCGGGCTACCAGGCGCGCGACATGGATTTTCGCGCCAGCATGGAACAACTGGCCAGCGGCGACGAGGACGGCATGCTGGCGCTGAGCGACGGCCCGTCGCTGGGCTACCGCCGCCCGAACCAGCCCAGCCAGGACGGCAACACCGTCGAGCTGGGAGTGGAGCAGGCCGCGTTTTCGCAGAACACCACCGATTTCCAGACCAGCCTTGCGTTTCTGAACATGAAACTCAAGGGGCTGGCCAAGGCCATCAACGGCACGTCCTGAGCATAGAGAGCAAGCATGAGTTTCCGTGATATCGCCCAGATTGCCGGTTCCGCCATGACCGCGCAGAGCATCCGTCTCAACACCATTGCCAGCAATCTGGCCAACGCGCAGAGCGCGGCGGGCAGCGAGCAGGCCACCTACCACGCGCGCAAGCCGGTGTTTGCCAGCGTGTTTCTGCCGGGCCAGGACTTTGCCGACCGCGGTTCCGCCGCCAAGGTGCAGGTGCTGGACGTGGTGGAAACCACCACCCCGCTGCGCAAGGCCTACGAGCCGGACAATCCGCTGGCCAATGCCGAGGGCATGGTGTTTTACCCGAATGTGAATCCGGTGGAAGAAATGACCGACATGCTGTCGGCCAGCCGCGCGTTTGAAACCAATGTGGAAGTGCTGTCGCGCGTGAAGGGCATGCAGCAGGACCTGTTGAAACTGGGAGAAGGTTAAGCATGCAAACCACATTGAACGGCAGCAGCCTCGGCAGCAGCGCCAGTACCGGCGACGCCATTCTGGGCGCCACCGACAGCGGCCAGCTGTCGGACATGTTCACCAAGCTGCTGGTGGCACAAATCCAGAACCAGGATCCGCTGTCGCCGACCGACCCCAGCCAGTTCGTCAGCCAGCTGACGCAGCTGAGCCAGGTGGAGGCGCTGAGCAAGATGGCCAGCCAGACCGGCACCGGCAACGGCATGTTGCAGAACCTGCAGACGCTGGCGCTGGGCAACCAGGTTGGCAGCAATGTGCTGGTACACACCGGCAGCGTGGAGCTGGCCGACCGGCCGCTGCACGGCGTGGTCAACCTGGATTACGCCACCAGCAAGCTGACGCTGAACCTGACCGGCATGGACGGCGCGGTGCATAGCGTGGCGCTGGGGCCGCAGAGCGCCGGCGAAATCGGTTTCGACATCGACCCGGTGGCGCTGGGTCTGCCGGCCGGCAGCTATGCCATCGCCGCCAGCACCGACAGCGGCGCTGGCCTGGCGGTGGAAATCGCCGGCACGCTCAGCAGCATGCGCATCGACAGCAATGGCAACGCCATTCTCAATGTTTCCGGTGTCGGCAAGGTCGACGCCTCGGCAATCACCCAATTCAACGGTCGTCCGGCCGTCTAGGCTGGCTGAAAGGAATCAGCATGAGCTTCGATATCGCACTGTCCGGCATCAACGCCATCAAGGACCAGCTCGACACCATCACCAACAATATTGCCAACTCCGGCACCTACGGCTTCAAGTCCAGCCGCACCAACTTTACTTCGGTGTATGCCGGCAGCCAGGCCAACGGCGTGGCGGCAGGCTCGATCACCCAGTCGATCACCAATGGCGGCAATATCCAGTCCACCGGCCGTGCGCTGGACGTGGCCATCACCGGCCGCGGTTTCTTCGTGACCCGCGATCCGGCCAACAGCAGCGTGCAGTACACCCGCGTCGGCATTTTCAACGTCGACAAGGACGGCTACCTGATTGCCTCCGGCAACCAGCGCGTGCAGGGCTATGCCACCGTGGCCGGTAGCAGCGTGCAGGGCGCGCTGGGCGACCTGAAGGTGCCGGTGGGGCAGATTGCCGCCAAGCAGACTTCCGCCGTGCAGTACGTGGCCAACCTGTCTGCCGACTGGAGCACCCCGGCCACCGTGCCGTTCAACGCTGCCGACCCGACCTCGTTCAACAGCTCGATGGTGTCCACGGTATATGACTCGCTGGGTGCTCAGCACACCGTGACCCAGTACTTCGTCAAGACCGGCGCCAACCAGGTCACCGCCAACTACACCTGCGACGGTGCGCCGGTGGCGGCGACCACTACGCTGAACTTCGATACCGCCGGCCAGCTGGTGTCGCCGGCGGCGCCGGTAGCGCTGAACCTGGGGACCCCGGCCGGTGCCGCGGCACTGACCGTCGACTTCAACTACGCCGGCACCACGCTGTTTGCAGGCCAGAGCACCACTTCGGTGAACAGCAGCGACGGCTATGCTTCCGGCACCCTGACCGGCGTGTCGCTGGCCGAGGACGGCACCCTGCTGGCGCAGTACAGCAACGGCCAGAAACAGGGCGTGGGCATGCTGGCGCTGGCCGCCTTCCCGGACGAAGGCGCGCTGACCCAGGTCAGCGGTACCGCGTGGGAGGCCTCCAATGCCTCCGGCACCGCCTTGCTGTCGTCGCCGGGCACCGGCCTTACCGGCAAGCTGGCTACCGGCGCGCTGGAACAGTCCAACGTCAATGTGACCTCGGAACTGGTCGGCCTGATGACCGCGCAGCGCAACTACCAGGCCAACAGCAAGGTGATCTCGGCCGAGAACCAGATGGTGCAGTCGCTGATGCAGGCGATGTAAGCGGAGCCGCGTAAATGGATGCCTTGATTTACACCGCGATGAGCGCGGCCGACCGCGCGCTGCATGCCCAACAGGTACACGCCAACAACCTGGCCAACGTGGAAACCGCCGGTTTCCGCGCCGACATGGAACAGGCGCAGGCGCAGCAGGTGGCCGGCTACGGTTACGACTCCCGTCACCTGGCGCTGCTGCAGGCCAATACCGTCAACACTGCCAGCGGCACACTGGTACAGACCGGCCGCGACCTCGACGTGGCGGTCAGCGGCCAGGGCTACTTTGCCGTCGCTTACGGCGGCGGCGAGGCCTACACCCGCGCCGGCACCTTCGCAGTGGATGGCGACGGCGCGCTGACGCTCAACGGCCGCGCGGTAATGGGCGATGGCGGCCCCATCGTGCTGCCGCCGTACCAGAGCGTGAGCTTCGGCCAGGACGGCATGATCAGCATCGTGCCGGCCGCCGGTGGCGAGCCGCAGACGGTGGACCGGCTGAAGCTGGTGAATCCGCCGGCGGCCAGCATGCAGAAAAACGAGGCCGGCCTGCTGGTGTCGCGCAGCGGCCAACGTCTGGACGCCGACGACAGCGTGCAGGTGAAGGGCGGCTATCTGGAGCGCAGTAATGTGTCGGCAGTGGAAGAGATGCTGCAGACCATGAGCCTGAACCGCGATTTCGAAATGCAGATGCGCCTGTTCAAGGCCGCGGACGGGATGGCCGACAGCGGCAACCGTCTGATTCGTTCCTAAGGAGTCAACATGAATCCAGCAATGTGGATCAGCAAGACCGGCATTCAGGCGGAAGACGCCCGCCTGCAGGCCATCGCCAACAACCTGGCCAACGTCAACACCGTCGGCTTCAAGCGCGACCGCATGGTGTTCGAGGACCTGTTCTACCAGGTGGACCAGCAGCCGGGCGCGCAGAACGGCGCCAACAGCAGCTCGCCCTCCGGCACCCAGCTGGGCAACGGTACCCGCCTGGTGGGCACCCAGAAAATCTTTACCACCGGCAATCTGCAGACCACCAGCCAGCCGCTGGACGTGGCCATTGTCGGCAACGGCTTCCTGCAGGTGGAAATGGCCAACGGCGAGACCGGTTACACCCGCGCCGGCCAGTTGCAGATCAACGCCGAAGGCCGGCTGGTGAACGCGCAGGGTCTGCCGATCCAGCCGGACATCACCATCCCGACCAACGCCACCGCCATCACCATCGGCGAGGACGGTACCGTGTCGGTGCAGCAGCCGGGCAATGCCGCCCCGAGCGAGGTGGGCAAGCTGCAGCTGGCCAACTTCGTCAATCCGACCGGCCTGTTGGCGCTGGGTGACAACCTGTACCAGGAAACCGCCGCCAGCGGCGCCCCGACCGTGGGCGCGCCGGGCGAGGGCGCCATCGGCAAGCTCAAGCAGGGCGCGCTGGAAGGCTCCAACGTGCAGGTGGTGGAGGAAATGGTGGACATGATCGCCGCGCAGCGCGTGTACGAGATGAACACCAAGGTGCTGTCCGCCTCCGACAATATGCTGCAGTACCTGGCGCAAGCGGTACGATGACGCGCGCGCTGTTTGCCCTCGCCATGCCGCTGCTGCTGGCGGCCTGCAGCGGTCTGCTGCCGCCGGCGCCGGACGGCAGTTACGATCCGCCGCCGGCACAGTTGGCCGCCGCGCGCGGCCAGGCCGGCGGCCTGTTCGCACCGGCCGGCGGCTGGTCGCTGGTGGCCGACCAGCGCGCCTACCGCGTCGGCGACGTGCTGACGGTGCTGCTGCAGGAAACCACCCAGGCCAGCAAGTCGGCCGGCACTACGCTCGACAAGAACAGCTCCACCTCGGTACAGCCGGCGGTGGTGCTGGGCAGTGCCGTCAAGCTGGATGCCTCGCTGGACGCGCAGCGCAAGTTCGACGGCAAGGGCACCAGCACGCAGCAGAACACGCTGCAGGGCGCGGTGACGGTGATCGTGCAGCAGGTGCAGGCCAATGGCCTGCTGCTGGTGAAGGGCGAGAAAAGCCTGACGCTGAACCAGGGCGAGGAAGTCATCCGTCTGTCCGGTTATGTGCGCGCCGGCGATATCGACAGCAGCAACCAGGTGTCGTCGCTGCGGGTGGCCAATGCCCGCATCCAGTATTTCGGCAAGGGCGCGCTGGCGGATTCCGGCAACCCGGGCTGGCTGACGCGCTTCTTCAACAGTCCGTGGATGCCGTTCTGATGTTGCGGCCAACCTTGTCTAGTGAGTGTGTGAACGCGTGATGAACTCTCGATTCCTGAACGGCGGCTGCCTGCTGCTGGCCTGCCTGCTGCTGGCACCGCTGCTGGCGGCGCAGCCGCTGCGCAATCTGGTCAGCGTGGAAGGTATCCGCGACAACCAGCTGATCGGTTACGGTCTGGTGGTGGGGCTGGCCGGCAGCGGTGACGGCAGCCAGGCCAAGTATGTCGGCCAGTCGCTGACCAACCTGCTGCAGCAGTTCGGCCTGAAGCTGCCGCCGGGTACCTCGCCGACCGCCAAGAACACCGCGGCGGTGATGGTGAGCGCGACCTTCCCCTCCGGTTACAGCAAGGGCCAGACCATCGATGTCACGGTGTCGTCGCTGGGCGATGCCAAGAGCCTGCGCGGCGGCACGCTGCTGCTGACCCCGCTGCGCGGGGTGGATGGCGAGGTGTACGCGCTGGCGCAGGGCAATCTGGTGGTGCCGGCGCTTGCCGCGCAGGGCAACAGCGGCTCCAGCGTCACCGTCAACCTGCCGACTGCCGGGCGTATTCCGCGCGGTGCCAGCATCGAGCGCGAGATCGCCACCGATTTCGACAGCAAGCCGACGGTGAAGCTCAGCCTGAAGCGGCCTAACTTCCAGACCGCCACCAATATCGTCAACGCGGTAAACCGCCAGTTCGGCCGCATCGCCAGCGCGCGCGATGCCACCTCGGTAGAAGTAGTGGCGCCGCAGGACCCGACACAGCGGGTGGCGTTTGTCGCCCGCCTCAACGCGATGAATGTCGAGGTGGGGGCGGAGGTCGGCAAGGTGATCTTCAACACCCGTACCGGCACGGTGGTGGTGGGCGAGGGGGTGCGCGTGCATCCGGCAGCGGTATCGCACGGCGTGCTGAAGGTGGTGATCTCCGAGGGCTACAACGTCAGCCAGCCCAATGCGCTGGCCGGCGGTAATACCACGGTGACGCCGTCTTCCAGCATCAAGGTGGAGCAGGGCGTGGGCCACATGTTCAAGTGGCCGGACGGCGTCAGCCTGCAGACCATCATCGACACCGTCAACAGTACCGGCGCCACGCCGGATGACATCATGGCCATTCTGCAGGCGCTGGACGAAGCCGGTGCCATCGATGGCGAACTGGTGGTGATCTGATATGCAGCCAAACGATTTGCGGCAGCTTGCCGCCCTGCCGCTGACCCCGGCGGCAGATGCCGCGCAGCCGGCGATCGCGGCGGCAGCCGTGCCAAGCGGTGCCACTGCGCCGGCCGATGCCGCCGAACACAAGCGGGTACAGGACGCGGCGGTGAAGTTCGAAGGCATGTTCATCCGCCAGCTGTTGCAGCAGATGCGCAAGAGCAACGAGGCGTTCAGCGACGAGGACAGCATCTTCAATAACCGTCGCGAGCGCGACATGCTGGATTTCGCCGATGGCCAGGTGGCCGACAGCCTGGCGACGCAGCGCGCGTTCGGCATTGCCGACATGCTGGTGAAGCAGTTGTTGCCTGGCGGCAAGGGCTGAACGCGGCACGGATTTAAGTTGTCGGCCGCTTTGGTCGCACTGCAGACAGACGCCCCCTGAATGGTAATTACCGTATGAGCATGATCAATATCGCGCTGACCGGCGCCGTGGCCGCCCAGGCCGCGCTGAATGCCAGCAGCCAGAACATCGCCAACGTCATGACACCCGGCTATACCCGCCAGGGGGTGCTGCTGACGTCGGTGGCCCCGCGCGAGGCCGGGGTCGGCACTGCCGGCAGCGGGGTGCAGGTCAGCGCCTTGCTGCGCTTTTCCGACAGTTACAAGAGCCAGCAATTGTGGGCGGCCAACTCGCAGCTGGGCAGCTTCGACACCATGCAGCCGTATATGACCCAGCTGGAGCAGGTGATGGGCAGCAGCACCGCCAGCATCAACGTCGGGCTGGATGGCTTCTTCAAGGCGCTGAACGCCGCCAGCGTGGACCCGTCGTCCAGCCCGCTGCGGCAGCAGGTGCTGACTTCCGCCGGTGCGCTGGCGCAGAGCTTCAACACCCTGTCGCAGGTGCTGGTGAACCAGCGCGTCTCGGTGGCGGCCCAGCGCAGCAGCATGGTGACGCAGATCAACGCCTACAGTGCCGCCATCGCCAAGTACAACGATGAAATCAGCGCCGCGCAGGCCACCGGCACCAGTGCGTCCGGGCTGATCGACCAGCGCGACCAGAGTATCGACCAGCTGGCCAAGCTGGTCGGCATCCAGGTGGTGGACCAGCCGGACGGTTCGCGCAATGTGTCGCTGCTGAACGGCGCGCCGCTGGTGGCCGGTCATCTGGCCGGGGTGTTGGCCGCACAGAACACCGTCAGCGGCAACCAGGTGCTGACGCTGCAGTTCGCCAAGGAAAGCTTCACCCTGCCGGACAGCCAGCTGGGCGGCGCGATGGGCGGCTTGGGGCAGATGGAACAGCAGGTGCTGCTGCCGCTGCAGCAGTCGCTGTCGGACATGGCCTCCGGCCTTGCTACGGCGGTGAACGCGCAGTTGGCCGCGGGCTTTACTCCCGCAGGTACCAGCGGCGGGCCGCTGTTCAGCTTTACCCCGGGCAACAGTAGCCCGCTGAGCGTAGTGCCGGGGCTGCAGGCGCAGGATCTGGCGTTTTCCGCCGACGCGACGGCGCCCGGCGACAGCAGCAATCTGCTGCAGATCATCGCCATCCGCAGCCAGAGCATGGCGGTCGGCAATCTGGGCAGCGTGACCCTGGGCGATGCCTATACCCAGCTGATGGGCAATCTCGGCACGCAGAGCCAGCAGAACCAGACCGCGCTGACCACCTCGCAGACGGTGCGCACCCAGGCCGAGGAGAGCTGGAAATCCACCAGCGGCGTCAGCCAGGACGAAGAAGCCACCAACCTGGTGCAGTTCCAGCAGATGTACCAGGCCAATATGAAAGTCATCGCCGTGGCCAACCAGCTGTTTGACAGCACGCTGGCCATGATGGGTTAAGGAGAGCTTTGCATGCGTATCGCCAGCACACAGTACAGCGCCACCATGAACCAGGCCCTGCAGCTTGCCAACAGCCACATGGCCGACCTGATGCAGCAGATGGCCACCGGCCAGCGCATCCTGAAGCCGTCGGACGAACCGGTGACCAGCGTGCGCCTGTCGCGGCTGGAGCGCGAAGATGCCGCGCTGAGCCAGTACCGCGACAATATCGGTGCGCTGCGTACCCGGCTGACCAAGAACGAGTCGCTGATGGAGGGCATGAACAAGGACATGCAGCAGGTGCGCGACTTGCTGGTGTGGGCGGCGGATAACGGCGGCAACAGCAATGCCGACGTGGCGGCGATGGCCAGCTCGCTGAGCGCGCTGCGCGACAGCCTGTACTACAGCGTCAACAGCCGTGATGACGAAGGGCATTATCTGTTTTCCGGTACCGCCAGCGACAAGGCGACCGTCACTTTCAACGCCGCTGGCGCCGCCGGTAGCCGCTACGCCTTTGGCGGCAATACCAATCCGCAGCTGGTGATGGTGGGCAACGGCGTGACCCAGGCGGCCAACGTCAGCCTGGACGAGATGGCTACCCTGCTCAACCAGCTGGACAGCACCATTGCCATCCTGCAGGCACCGGGGCTGGACATCAGCGCGCCGGCGACCCAGAGCAGCATCCGCGGCAGTCTGGACATGGTGGACAGCACCATGAGCTCGGTGACCGCCAAGATCGCGCAGCAGGGCGGGGCGCAGAATACCCTGCAGTCGCTGGACGACAGCCACGCCAACGTCAGCCTGTCCAACCAGCAGGCCGCTTTGACGCTGGGACAGCTGGATTACGGCAAGGCGGCGGTGGAGCTGAACGGTTACACCATCGCGGTACAGGCCACACAGAAGGTGTATGGCCGTGTCAGCCAGCTGTCGCTGTTCGACGCGCTATAAGGCGGGAGACGCTGCCAGATGAAGCTACAGCCTGCATTTACCGATACCGCAAGTGCGCTGTCCGGCAGTGCTGGCATTACTGCCGCCAGCGAACAGCCGAAGGCACGCGAGCTGCGCAACAGCGTGCTGGCGGCGGCGGCAAAACCGCCGCGCTCGGCGCCGCTGGGTAACGAGCGGGCGCTCAACGCCCAGGTGACGGCGGCGCAGCAGGCACTGGGCTTTCTCGACCAGATGGCCAGCCGCTTGCAGGCATTGAAGCAGGAGGCTGGCGCACGGCTGGCCGGCAAACCGGGCGATCCGGCGGTGCTGGCGCAGCGGCTGGAGGCGTTTTCCGCTGCCTGGGCGCGGCGTAGCCGCGAGACGGGGGCCAGCCTGGATAGCAAGCTGGGGCTGGTGGCGCCAGGCGCGGCGCGGCGGGAGTTCCGTCTGCGCGGGCTGGATATGCAGGCGCTGCAGCAGGGCGGTGCGGAAACGCTGACCTTCTATCCGGCTGGCGTGGGCAAGCCGGCGCAGCAGGTATTGCTGGATGGCGGCATGGCGCCGGAGCAGATCGTGCAGCGCTTCAACAAGGGTTTGGCCGCTGCCGGTATCTCCGCCAGTCTGGGCGAGGATGGCGAGCTGTCGCTGAGTGTGGCGGAGGCCGACTGGCAGGGACTGGTGGACAATCTGCAGCTGAAGGGCGACGGTATCCGTTTTCCTGGCGGGCAGGCGCATCGGGTGCGGGCGGAAAGCCGCGGCGATGCGATCGAGCCGGCCAACTGGCATGGCAACGATATTGCCGGCTTGCGCCGTACCCTGCAGCAGGTGGTGCGTGCCATCGAGCAGGTGGAGCAGGCGCGTGAGCGGGTGAAACTGGCGCTGGAGCGGGCCAACCGCATGATTGAAGAGGCGCGGGCCAGCGGTGCTGCCGAGTGGGCGCAGTCGTTCAGTGGCGATTTCAACCAGTTGCTGCAGCAAGGTGGTGGCTATGCACTACTGAGCAGCGTTGCGCCGGCGCTGATCGGTATCAGCCGCTACCGGGTGGTTTCCCTGCTGGCGCTGTGATGCGGTTGCGACTGCCGATGCCGGCGATGGTGGCCGGATTGCTGCTGGTGTTGTCGTGCCTGGCGGGGTGCTCGTCGGCACCGGACGAGGATGCCGCCATCCGGCGCATCAGCCAGTACGAGGATATTGCCGGGGTGGCGCGAGCCGACAACTTCCGGCTGTCGCGGACGGAGGCGATCGGCGACAAGCGCTACCTGCTGTATTTTGCCTACGAGGTGCGCGCGGAGAGCGATTTCGAGGCGGCGGTGCTGAAACTGGCCAAGCTGATCGACGCAAGCCCGGAGCGTTATTACCCGCCGCAACTGCACGGCAAGCTGGATCAGTTGTTGCAGGGCACGGCGGCGGCGTTGCTGGCGCCGGCGCGGCTGCCGCAGGGTTTCAGCCAGTATCTGCAGGCTGACAGCCATTCTTCCTACCAGGACAAACTGGCGTCATTGCAGCTGGCGCTGTATGCCGCCCGCGCCTACGGTTTCCGGCCGGATACCGAACGCGGCGAGCTGCTGCAAGAGCGCAATATGCGGGTGCCGTTCTACCGCTCTGCCTCCCGCGGCTGGCTGCCGGTGTACCGCTAGTTATTCTTCCTCGTCACCGTGGTGCAGGGCGGTATCCACCGCCTTGCGGGTCAGGTGCGGGGCGAACAGTTCCACGAAGGTATAGGCGTAGCCGCGCAGGTAGGCATCCTTGCGGATGCCGATCTTGGTGGTGGACGGCTCGAACAGGTGGCCGGCATCCAGTGCGGCCAACCCTTGATCCTGCTCCGGCTCGAACGCCATGCTGGCGATGATGCCGATGCCCAGTCCCAGCCGGACGTAGGTCTTGATCACGTCGGTGTCGATGGCGGTGAGCACCACGTTGGGGCTGAGGCCGGCGTTGTGGAACGACTGGTTGATCTTGGAGCGGCCGGCAAAGGCGAAATCGTAAGTGATGATCGGGTAGGCGGCGATGTCGCTCAGCGTCAGCGGACGCTCCAGTGCCAGCAGCGGGTGTCCCGTGGGCGCTACCACGCTACGGTTCCACTCGTAGCAGGGCAGCATCGCCAGTTCCTTGTACAGAGAGATACCTTCGGTGGCGATGGCGAGGTCGGCCTCGCCGGACACTACCATGTCGCAGATCTGCGTCGGGCTGCCCTGCTTGATCGACAGCCGTACCTTGGGGTAGCGCTGCACGAAGGCGGCAATCACCGCCGGCAGCGCATAGCGGGCCTGGGTATGGGTGGTGGCGATGGTCAGCGCGCCTTCGGCCTCGCGCGAGAACTCCTCGCCCACGCGCTTGAGGTTCTGCGCTTCGCGCAGGATGCGCTCGGAGATGCGCAGTACCTCCTTGCCCGGCTCTGATACCGCGACCACGCGCTTGCCGTTGCGGATGAACACCTGGATGCCGAGTTCGTCTTCCAGCAGGCGGATCTGTTTGGAAATGCCGGGCTGCGAGGTATGCAGCTTTTCTGCTGCCTCGGACACGTTCAATCCCTGTTTGGCGACTTCGACCAGATAACGCAATTGCTGGAGTTTCATCGGCGTTCCTTTAAAACCGTTAGTAATTAAATACTAACACAATATTCTTTTCGGATTTAAAGGCATTGGCTACCATCGCACACTCTACAAGTATGCCCTGGAGGCACCCGATGAGCCTTGCCGACAAGCTAGCCCACACCGAAGCGTTGCTGAAAGACATCGCCGCCAAGCATGGCAAGGTGGCGCTGGCTAACAGCTTCGGTGCCGAAGACATGGTCCTGACGCACCTGATCGTTACCCTGCAGCTGCCTATCGGCATTTTCAGCCTGGATACCGGGCGCCTGCCAGTGGAAACCTATACCCTGATGCAACAGGTGGGCGAGCGCTATCCGGCGTATCCTATCCGCGTGTTTTACCCGGATGCCGCGGCACTGGAGGATTACGTCAACCAGCATGGCATCAATGCCTTCTATAACAGCGTCGAGCTGCGCAAGTCCTGTTGCCACATCCGCAAGATCGAGCCGCTCAAGCGCGCGCTGTCCGGGCTGGAAGGCTGGATTACCGGCCTGCGCCGCCAGCAGTCGCTGACCCGTGTCGATCTGCCGGAAGCCGAATTCGATGCCGACAACGGGCTGATGAAGTACAACCCGCTGCTGGACTGGACCGAGAAAGAGGTGTGGGACTACATCCGCGCCAATGATGTGCCGTACAACAGCCTGCACGACAAACATGTGCCGTCTATTGGCTGTGCGCCTTGTACCCGCCCCATTGCCGTGGGCGAGGACATTCGTGCCGGCCGCTGGTGGTGGGAAAATCCGGACAGCAAGGAGTGTGGCCTGCATGTGAAGGCCAGTCCGTTGAAACGCCCCCAGTAACCCGGAATAACCAAAGGTTGGCCGCATCCGGCGGCCTGGCTGCTAAAGAGAGTTTCTGCATGTACAAGTACGATGAAGTGGATCACCGGCTGGTGCGCGAGCGGGTTGCCCAGTTCCGCGACCAGACCCGGCGTTTCCTGGCCGGAGAACTGAGCGAAGACGAGTTCCGTCCGCTGCGCCTGATGAATGGCCTGTATGTCCAGCGCCATGCACCGATGCTGCGCGTGGCCATCCCTTACGGCCATCTGAACAGCACCCAGCTGCGCAAGCTGGCGCACATCGCCCGCACCTACGACAAGGACTACGCGCACTTCACCACCCGCCAGAACATGCAGTTCAACTGGCCGGCGCTGGAAAACGTGCCGGACATCCTGGCAGAGCTGGCCGAAGTGGAAATGCATGCCATCCAGACCTCCGGCAACTGCGTGCGCAACACCACCACCGATGCTTTTGCCGGCGTGGCGGCGGACGAGCTGCTCGACCCGCGCCCGTATTGTGAAATCATCCGCCAGTGGAGCACGCTGCATCCGGAATTCGCCTATCTGCCGCGCAAGTTCAAGATCGCTGTTTCCGGCAGCCTGGAGGACCGTGCCGCTACCTGGGTACACGACATCGGGCTGCACGTGGTGCGCAACGAGGAGGGCGAAGTCGGCTTCCGCGTAATTGTCGGTGGCGGTCTGGGCCGGACCCCGATGGTGGGCAAGGTGGTGCGCGAGTTCCTGCCGACCCGTCATCTGCTGACTTACCTTGATGCCGTGCTGCGTGTCTACAACCGTTTTGGCCGCCGCGACAACAAGTACAAGGCGCGTATCAAGATCCTGGTGCAGGCGATGACGGTAGAGGCGTTTGCCGCCAAGGTAGAGGACGAATGGCTGCATCTGAAGGATGGCCCGTCTACGCTCAGCGAGGCTGATGTGGCCTACTATGCCGCTTTCTTTACTGATCCGAGCTACGAAACCCTTGCGGCCAACTCTGCCGAGTTTGTCGCGCAGCAGGCCAGCGAGCCGGCATTTGCCCGCTGGCTGGAACGCAATACCCACGCCCACAAGCAGCCGGGCTACCGCTCGGTGGTGCTGTCACTGAAGAAGACCGGTGTGCCGCCGGGGGATATCACCGCGGCGCAGATGGAGGTCGCCGCCGATCTGGCCGACCGCTACAGCTTTGGCGAACTGCGCGTGGCGCACGAGCAGAACCTGATCCTGGCCGATGTGAAGGAAAGCGATCTGTACCAGGTGTGGCTGCAGGCGAAACAGCATGGTTTCGCTACTCCGAACATCGGCCTGCTGACCGACATCGTCTGCTGCCCTGGTGGTGACTTCTGTTCGCTGGCCAATGCCCGCTCTATTCCGGTGGCCGAGGCCATCCAGCGCAAGTTCGACGATCTGGACTATCTGTTCGATCTCGGCGATATCGACTGCAACTTCTCCGGCTGCATGAATGCCTGTGGTCATCACCATATCGGCAACATCGGCATCCTTGGGGTCGATAAGAACGGCGAGGAGTGGTACCAGATCACGCTGGGCGGCAGCCAGGGCAACCAATCCGCTATCGGCAAGGTGATCGGGCCGTCGTTTGCCCAGGCCGATGTACCGTTGGCATTTGAAAAAATCATGCAGCTTTACCTTGAGCAACGTCTCGCAGGTGAGCGTTTTATCGAAACTGTGCGCCGTATCGGGCTGGTTCCGTTCAAGGAGCGTGTGTATGCAAAACTTGATTAAGCACGGCGTAGTGGTTGCCGATGACAATTGGCGTCTGCTACGCGATGAAGAGGCGGAGTTTGCCGCTGATGAAAATGTGATTTTGCCGTTGTCGCGCTTTTTGCAGGTGCAGGGTGGGGAACATTGCGGCGCCTTGGCTGTCTTGCTGGCTCCGGATAGCGACCCGCTGGTGCTGCAGCCACATCTGGCCAGCCTGACGCTGATCGCCATCGACTTCCCTGCGTTTGCCGATGGTCGTGGCTACAGTATTGCCCGTCTGCTGCGCGAGCGGCTGGCGTTCAAGGGCGAGCTGCGTGCGGTTGGTGATGTGTTGCGCGACCAGCTATCGTATATGGCACAGGTAGGCTTTGATTCTTTTGCTATCCGCGAGGATCGCTCGGCAGCGGAAGCGCTGGAAGGACTGGCCGATTTCAGCGAGCAGTATCAGGGCACGGTACTCCAGCCGGTTCCGTTGCTAAAACGGCGTGTCCCTAATTAACGTGTTGCATAGTGGCAACGAATCCGGGTGGTGTTGTCAAAACAATATGCCAAAGTGTTGCTTTTTTCATGATTGTTTAAAAATGCGACATTGACATGTGGTTTGCCGGTTTTCTATAGTCACGCAAGATGCGTTAATCAGACATGAGAGTGATAACCGGATTTGGCCTGTTATCTATAAAATGCGCTTTTTTAGAGAGCAGGCTGTCCCTTCGTGATGCTTGCCAACTTTGAGGATCTAACATGAAAAAATCGATCAAACTGAGCGCCCTGCTTGCTTCCCTGCTGGTTTCCACCGCGGCCCTGGCGGCACCAAACCAAGGTTATTCTGTTGATGGTCAAATGACCAATGTCATCAAGAACGCCTACGGCGAATGCTGGCGCCTGCCGACCACCTATGACAAGGCCCGTGACGGTCTGGTCGAGTGTGGTGATCGCGAAGCTGCCAAGCCGGTTGTCGCTGCAGTAGCTCCGGCTCCGGTTGCTCCGGCTGCGCCGAAGTACGTGACCAAGAACGTAAGCCTGTCTGCCGAAGGCCTGTTCGAATTCAACAGCGCCAAGATTGTTGAAGGCAACCAGCAACTGAACGACCTGGTTAATAGCCTGAAGTCCGACTCCATGCTGAAGTCTGTAGCCATCACTGGCCACACCGACTACCTGGGTTCCGCCAAGTACAACCAGGCACTGTCCGAAAAGCGTGCTAACGCTGTTAAAGACTACTTCGTTGCTGCCGGCATTTCCGCTGACAAAGTATCCGCTGTTGGCGTGGGCGAGTCCGAAGCCAAGCTGACTGCAGAATGCACTGCCAAGAAGTTCAAAAAGCGTGCAGACCTGATCGCTTGCCTGGCTGGCGACCGTCGTTTTGACGTGACTGTTGAAACTGCTAAGGAAGAAATGGCGAAGTAATCGGCTAAATCGCTGATCTTCATTGTAAAAGCCCCGGGAAACCGGGGCTTTTTGTTTGGGGGTTTTGCTGGCGTTGTCAGGGATGGCTGGTTAAAATCGACCTTTACCTTGTTTTTGTCTAACCATGCGTGCGTTTCTGGGAAATCCCTGCCGTTTTGACCTGCCGCCCTGTGCCTTGACCATAGGCAATTTCGATGGCGTGCATCTGGGGCACCAACGCATGCTGGCCCGCTTGCGCGACGAGGCCAATGTCCGCGGTTTGCCGACGGCGTTGCTGACTTTCGAGCCGCATCCGCGCGAGTTCTTTGCCAAAGGACAACCGCCGGCGCGTCTGGCTATCCTGCGTGACAAGCTGCAGTTTCTGGCGCAGGGCGGGCTGGTCGATTACGTATTCATTTACCGATTCAATCACGCTTTTTCACGGATGGCGGCGGAAGACTTTGTGCAGCAGGTTTTGCTGCAGGAGCTGAAAACCAGCTATGTGCTGATCGGTGATGATTTCCAGTTCGGTGCCGACCGCAAAGGCAATTTCGGCTTGCTGCAAAACTGCCGTGACTTTGTTACCGAGGCAATGCCATCGGTACTGGTGGCCGGCGAGCGCGCCTCCAGCACACTGGTGCGCGAGAGGTTGGCCGCCGGCGATCTGGACAGTGCCGCACGTCTGCTGGGGCGGCCCTATCAGGTTTCCGGCAAGGTGATGCACGGCCAGAAACTGGGACGAACCATTGGCTTTCCTACCGCCAATGTCCACCTGCCGCACCGCTTCCCGCCGCTGGAAGGGGTGTTTGTGGTGCAGGCGGACACACCGGCAGGGCGCTTAGGCGGGGTAGCCAGCCTTGGCAAGAATCCGACCGTGACCGACAGCCAGCATTACAAGCTGGAAGTCCATCTCTTCGATTTTCAGGGCGATGTGTACGGCCAACGTTTGACCGTGCACTTCCTGCACAAGCTGCGCGACGAAGCGCGCTATGACGATTTGAACGAGCTGGTGGCGCAGATTGAACGTGACGCTGCCAGCGCCAGAACCTATTTGAACAGTTTGCAACGAGATCAGGCATGAGCATCGACTATCGCAAGACCGTAAACCTGCTGGACACTCCGTTTCCCATGCGCGGTGACCTGGCCAAACGTGAACCGGGCTGGCTGAAAAGCTGGCAGGAACAGCAGCGTTACCAGAAGCTGCGCCAGATTGCGGCCGGTCGTCCCAAGTTCATCCTGCATGACGGCCCACCGTATGCCAACGGCGATATCCATATCGGTCATGCCGTCAACAAGATACTGAAGGACATCATCGTCCGCTCCAAGACGCAATCCGGCTTCGACGCACCGTACGTACCAGGCTGGGACTGTCATGGCCTGCCGATCGAGCTGATGGTGGAAAAGCTGCATGGCAAGGATATTCCGGCCGCCAAGTTCCGCGAACTGTGCCGCGAATACGCCAGCGAACAAATCGCGCGCCAGAAGAAGGACTTCATCCGTCTGGGCGTGCTGGGTGACTGGGACAACCCGTACCTGACCATGGCGTTCAAGACCGAGGCCGACATTGTGCGCACCCTCGGCAAGGTTTATGAAAACGGCTACCTGATGAAGGGCGAGAAGCCGGTGCACTGGTGTATCGAGTGCGGTTCCGCGCTGGCCGAGGCCGAGGTGGAGTACGAGGACAAGACCTCGCCGGCGATCGATGTCGGCTTCCGCGTGCTGGAAGGTGACAAGTTGGCCGCCGCCTTTGGTCTGGCCGCACCGGTTGAAGATGCCTTTGCCGTGATCTGGACCACCACGCCGTGGACGCTGCCGGCCAACCAGGCGGTAGCGGTGAGCGCCAGCCTGACTTACCAGCTGATCGACACCCCCAAGGGCAAGCTGATTCTGGTGAAGGAACTGGCCGAGTCGGCGCTGAAGCGCTACGGTTTCGAAGGCGCGCAGGTGCTGGGCGAAACGGTAGGCGAAAAGCTGGACATGATCCGTCTGCAGCACCCGTTCTACAGCCGTGAAGTACCGGTCATCTGCGGCGATCACGTCACCACCGATGCCGGTACCGGTCTGGTGCACACCGCGCCGGCGCACGGTCTGGAAGACTTCCAGGTCGGCCAGCAGTACGGTCTGCCGGTAGAAAATCCGGTTGCCGACAATGGCCGCTACAAATCCACCACCGAGCTGTTTGCCGGCCTGTCGGTGTGGGAAGCCAACCCGAAAGTCATCGAGACCCTGATCGAAAAAGGCACGCTGATTCAGCAGGACAAACTGCTGCACAGCTACCCGCATTGCTGGCGCCACAAGACGCCGATCATCTTCCGTGCCACTGCACAGTGGTTCATCGGCATGGATCAGGCGGGCAACGACAGTCAGGTGCTGCGCGAGCGCGCCAAGCAGGCCGTCGACAGCACCGAGTTCTTCCCGGCCTGGGGCCGCGCCCGTCTGGAGGCGATGATCGGCAACCGTCCGGACTGGTGCGTGTCACGCCAGCGTAACTGGGGCGTGCCGATGACCTTCTTCGTGCACAAGGAAAGCGGCGAACTGCATCCGGATTCCGCCGCGCTGCTGGAACAGGTGGCACTGCGCATCGAGCAGCAGGGTATCGAAGCCTGGTTCAGCCTGGATGCCGCCGAGCTGCTGGGCGACGATGCGGCCAACTACCGCAAGCTCAGCGACACGCTGGACGTATGGTTCGACTCCGGTTCCACCCACTTCGCGGTGCTGAAGCAGCGCCCGGAACTGGCGTGGCCGGCCGACCTGTACCTGGAAGGCTCCGACCAGCACCGTGGCTGGTTCCAGTCGTCGCTGCTCACCGGTTGCGCCACCATCGGCCGCGCGCCGTACCAGCAGCTGCTGACCCACGGTTTCGTGGTGGACGGCAAGGGCATGAAGATGTCCAAGTCCAAGGGCAATGTGGTGGCACCGCAGAAAGTCAACGACACCCTGGGTGCCGATATCCTGCGCCTGTGGGTGGCTTCCACCGATTACTCCGGCGAGCTGGCGATTTCCGACGAGATCCTCAAGCGCGTGACCGAGAGCTACCGCCGCCTGCGCAACACCATCCGCTTCCTGCTGGCCAACCTGTCGGACTTCGACCCGATGGAAAACGCCGTGCCGTACGAGCGTCTGAGCGAGATCGACCGCTACGCGCTGATGATGGCCAAGGAAATGCAGGAGAAGGTGACTGGCGAGCTGTACCCGCGCTACGCCTTCCACCACGCCATGCAGGAGATCGTGAACTACTGCTCGGAAGACCTCGGCGCCTTCTACCTGGACGTGCTGAAAGACCGCCTGTACACCACCAAGGCCGACAGCCACGCGCGCCGCAGCGCGCAGACCGCGCTGTACCACATCACCCGCAGCCTGCTGCTGCTGCTGTCGCCGGTGCTGTGCTTCACCGCCGATGAGGCCTGGCAGGTGCTGCTGGGCAGCGAGGAAGAAACCCCGCTGTTCCACGTCTGGCACGAGTTCCCGAACCCGACGCTTGGCGCAGAAGAAGCGCTGGTGGCCAAGTGGCAGGAGATCCGTGCTTTCCGTGCCGAGGTGAACAAAGAGATCGAGGCGCTGCGCAGTGCCGAGAAACTGGGCTCCTCGCTGCAGGCGGAACTGGACATCACCGCCGATGGCGAGCTGTACCAGCACCTGTTGAGCCTGGGCGATGACCTCAAGTTCGTGCTGATCGTGTCGCGTGTCAGCGTGCAGGCCGGCGAGCAGACTAGCATTACCGTGACGCCGTCCGAGCATGCCAAGTGCGAACGTTGCTGGCACTACCGTGCCGACATCGGCAGCCATGCTGCTCATGCGACCGTCTGCGGCCGTTGCGCGGACAATATCGACGGTGCGGGCGAGGCGCGAGTCCATGCTTAACGCGTGCTCTGCGGCGGCCGGAGGCTCGGCCGCCAAGCGCAGCCTGCGCTGGTTTGCCATCGCGCTGCTGGTGATCGTGCTGGATCAGCTGACCAAGATCTACTTCAACGGCAGCTACCAGTTCGGCGAGCAGCGCGAGGTGATCCCCGGTGTGCTCAACTTCACCCTGCTTTACAACCCGGGTGCGGCGTTCAGCTTTCTGGCGGCTGCCGGTGGCTGGCAGAAGTATTTCTTCACCCTGCTGGCCTTCGGTGTTTCCGGCTGGCTGGGCTGGAATATCCTGCGTGGCCGCTTTGCTTGCCTGATGAATCTGGCGGCTTCGTTCATCATCGGCGGTGCGCTGGGTAATGTGATCGACCGCCTGATCCACGGTCACGTGATCGATTTCATCCAGGTGCACTGGCAGCAGAGCTGGTACTACCCGGCGTTCAACGTGGCCGACAGCTTTATCTGCGTCGGCGCGGCGCTGATGGTGCTCGACAGTTTCCGCAAACCACAGCCGTGACCATGTTGGCCGCACGCGTTGCGGCCAACCTTATTCTTGCAAGGACATTCCGATGACGAAAACCATCATGCTGGCCAACCCGCGCGGCTTCTGCGCCGGTGTCGACCGTGCCATCGCCATCGTCGAGCGCGCGCTGGAACTGTACGGCGCGCCGATCTACGTGCGTCACGAGGTGGTGCACAACCGTTTCGTGGTGGAAAACCTGCGCGCCAAGGGCGCGGTGTTCATCGAAGAGCTGAAAGACGTGCCGGCAGGCAGCACGCTGATCTATTCCGCCCATGGTGTGCCGTTGTCGGTGCGGCAGGAGGCAGAGGCGCTGGGGCTGACGGTATACGATGCCACCTGTCCGCTGGTCACCAAGGTGCATGTGGAAGTGAAGCGCATGCATCAGGCCGGGATGGAGATCATCATGATCGGCCACGCCGGCCATCCGGAGGTGGAAGGCACCATGGGCCAGGTAGGAGACCACATGTACCTGGTGGAAACCGTGGACGACGTGGCGAAGCTGCAGGTAGAGAATCCGCTGGCGCTGTCCTATGTCAGCCAGACCACGCTGTCGGTGGACGAGACCCGCGACATCATCGCCGCGCTGAAGGCGCGTTTCCCGGCGATCCACAGCCCGAAGAAAGACGACATCTGCTACGCCACGCAGAACCGCCAGGACGCGGTGAAAGTGCTGGCCGACGAGTGCGACATCGTGGTGGTGGTCGGTTCGCCCAACAGTTCCAACTCCAATCGCCTGCGTGAAGTGGCGGCGCTGCGCGGCGTGGATGCCTATATGGTGGACAATGCCAGCCTGCTCAAGGCGGAATGGTTTGCCGGCAAACAGCGGGTTGGGGTCACCGCCGGCGCCAGCGCGCCGGAAGTGCTGGTGCAGGCGGTGATCGAGCAGATCAAGGCCTACGGTGCCGACAGTGTCAGCGAGCTGGACGGCGTGGAAGAGAGTATTACTTTCGCGCTGCCGCCGGGGCTGCGGGAAGCGAAGGGCGGCAACGCCGCCTGAGTGTCAGCCTTTGTTTGCCGCTGCGGCCAACCTTGACGCGTCAGGGTTGGCCGTTTGCTTTTGTTGGCCGCGCTTATGCGGTAGCCGTCTGCGTTACCGGCAGCTTTTGCAATAGCAGGCCGCCCAGAATCAGCGCCAACCCGGTCAGGGTGCTGGGCAGGATCGGTTCGCCGAGGAACAGATTGATCAGGAACAGCGACAGCATCGGCGACAGGAAGATCAGGTTGGCGATGCGTGCGGTGCTTTGCGTCAGCTTCATTGCCGACAGCCACAGCACAAAGGTAAAGCCCATTTCCAGCATGCCGACATAGCCGGCACCGGCGATGCCCTGCCAGGCGACCGGTTGCAGTTCGCCATTCAGCGCGCACCACAGCAAAGTCAGCGGCAGCGACAACAGGAAGTTGAGGGTCAGGCCGATGACCGGTTCGCGCTCGTCACGGGTGTTGAACAGCCAGTAGCCGGCCCACAACAGGGTGGACAACAGGGCAAAGCCGACCCCCGGCAGATTGCTGAACTGCAGTGCAAACGGCGCGCCGCGGGTGGCGATAGTCAGCACCCCGCTGTAGCACACCACTGCGGCCAACATGTCCTGCGCGCGCAGCCGTTGCCCCAGCACCGGCACCGCCAGCAGGGTCATGGTCAGCGCCCAGGTGTAGTTGAGCGCCTGTGCCTCCTGTGCCGGCAGCAAGGCATAGGCCTGGAACAGGATCAGGTAGTAGGCGGAGGGATTGACCGCGCCCAGCAGTAGCGATCGCTTCCAGTGCTGGCGCAA
The DNA here is from genome assembly GCF_902829295.1 of Vogesella oryzae. Classification (GTDB taxonomy): domain Bacteria; phylum Pseudomonadota; class Gammaproteobacteria; order Burkholderiales; family Chromobacteriaceae; genus Vogesella; species Vogesella oryzae. Next base: position 87,581 of record NZ_CADEPL010000012.1, on the reverse strand, counting down.
TGCCGGCAGCAGTTCGCCGAGTCGCTGCTGCCAGCCGAGAATGGCCAGTAGCGACAGCAGGGAAAACACACTGGCGTACAGCAGCAGCTGTGCCGGACTCAGGTGTTGCAGGCTGATCTTGAAAGCGGTGGCGACGGTGGACCAGGCCAGCACGGCGGACAGGCCAAACAGGTAGGCTTTATTCTGCGACGTCAAAACAATGGCACTCCGGCAAGGCTGACGCGGCGATTCAGTTCCCGCGTCATCAGGGGTAACAGGGTAGTGGCGGTCAGGCCGATCGGCCCGCCAGCCTGTTCGGCGTAATGCTCGCCGGCGCTGGCATGAATATCGGCGGCGAGATGGGCGGCATCCAGTGGCGGCAGGCCTTGCGCCAGCAGCGCCACAATGGCGCCGGCGAGAATGTCGCCCTGGCCGGCCACCGCCAGCGACGGACTGCCGCGGCGCAACAGGCGGTAAGGTTGGCCGTACTGTGCCAGCAAGGTGCCGCAGCCCTTGAGCAGCACCACGCAGCCAAAGCGGCGCGACAGCTCGCGTACCGCGGCGACGCGGTCGGCCTGGATGCTGGCGGTATCGCAATCCAGCAGGCGGGCAGCTTCGCTGGGATGCGGAGTCAGGATGGTGGCGGCTCGGCGGCCGAGCAGCTGTTGCTGTAGCGCGTGATCGACCGCCAGCAGGTTCAGGCCATCGGCATCCAGCAGCAGCGGTCCCGGGTGCGCCAGCGCGCGGCTCAGGGCGGCATGAGCCAGATCGCTCAACCCCAGACCGGGGCCAAGCACCAGCTGGTGATTATCCGGAATCTGCAGATTGGCTTGCCACGGGCGCAGCATCAATTCCGGGCACAGCGGGTCCAGCATCAGGCCGGTATCCAGCGGATGGACGAATACCTTGCCGGCGCCCATCGCCAGCGCGGCACGGCCGGCCAGCAGCGCGGCGCCGGTCATGGCCGGTGCGCCGCCGATGATGCTGAGCACACCGTGGCTGCCCTTGTGCGAATCCCGCTTGCGGCGCAGCGGTGCCGCATCCGGCAGGGCCAGCGTACCGGCATGGGGCGGCCACAGCGTGGTGGGGCAGGCGAGGTCGTCAATGATGACCTCGCCGCAATGATCCGGGCCGGCGGCGGTGTACAGGCCGGGCTTGGGACACAGGAAGCTGAGTGTGACATCGGCGTGCAGGGCGGTGCCTAGCGGCTGGCCTGTACCGGCATCCAGCCCGCTGGGCATGTCGATGGCCAGTTTGCGGCAGGGCAATGCGTCCAGCGCTTGTACCAGCTGCAACCATTCGTCCTGTAATGGCCGGCTGAGTCCGACGCCGAACAGGCCATCTAGCAGCAGCTCCGGTATCTCTCGTGGCAAATCGCTCCGTAGCTGGCCACCCAGTGCCTGCCACTCGGCTAGCGCGCTCTGTACCGCGGCATTGCCGGCCGCCGGCAGCAGCACTTCCACGACATAGCCGGCGCGATGCAGGCGACAGGCGGCAAACAGCGCATCGCCGCCATTGTTGCCGGGGCCCGCGGCCACCAGAATGCGGCTGGCCAGCGGGTAGTGACGGCGTACCCAATTGGCAATGCTGTCGGCGGCCCGTTGCATCAGCGGCAAGCCATCGGCCTCGGCGGCCAGCTCCAGCTGGCGCAGTCCGGCCAGGTCCAGCAGCTCGGTTTGCGGGTTCATGCGCGCTCCTCGCCCCAGCGGGGCAGCAGTTGCTGCGGTACGCGCAGCTGGTCCAGGATGCGGGCGACCACGAAGTCGACCATGTCCTGCACTGTTTGCGGATGGGTGTAGAAGCCGGGCGAGGGCGGCAGGATGCAGACGCCGAGCCGTGCCAGCTTCAGCATGTTTTCCAGATGGATGGCCGACAGCGGTGCCTCGCGCGGTACCAGCACCAGTTTGCGGCCTTCCTTGATCATCACGTCGGCCGCGCGTTCGATCAGGTTGTCGCTAGTGCCGTGGGCGACAGCGGCCAGGGTGCCCATCGAGCACGGGCAGATCACCATGGCATCGGCCGGATTGGAGCCGGAGGCTGGCGGCGCGAACCACTCTTCGCGGCCAAACACGCGCAGCTGGCCGTCCGCCGGCTGGTAGCGTGCGGCCAACCATTGCTGCAGTTCGGCCGGACGCGAGGGCAGGGTGAGGTTCATCTCCTGCTGTGCCACGACCTGCGCCGCCTGTGAATACAGTACCCACACCTGTACACCGGCAGCCAGCAGGCAGTCGATCAGGCGCAGGCCGTAGGGCAGACCGGAAGCGCCGGTCAGGGCGACGGTGACGGTATCAGGTTTCATCCTTGGCGGACTCCAGCAGTTTCAGGGTAAACAGCCCGTTGATCAGACCGGTGATGACGGCCGCAGTGAGCAGTGGCGGCAGCAGCAGCCATAGTCCCTGGTGCGGTATCAGCCAGCCGCGGGCCAAGAGCAATTGTCCGCCAAGATGGCCGCAGGCCGCCAGCAGGCTGTAGCTGACCACGCTGAAGCTGCGCCGCGGTAGCCATCGTGTGCCTGCCAGCAACAGCAGACTGCCGCAACCACCGCTCAGGCTTAGCCAGAAGCCGGGAGTGAACAGGCTGCCCAGCAGCAAGCCGGCGCCGATAATGCGCAGCAGACTCACCCACACCGCGGCGCGCCAACCCAGGCTGGCCAGCGCATACAGCGTCACGATATTGGCAAGCCCCGGCTTGATACCGGGCAGCGGGCTGGGAAGCGCGGCATCCAGCAGAGCCAGCACGATCCCGCAGGCGGCAAGTCTGGCCAGCTGGTGATCGTGACTGCTGGCGAGCAGTTCGCGAGTGTCAGAATGCCAGTGTGTCATCTTGGTCCTGGCCGCCAATACTGATGGCGGTGCGGTTGGGCAGGCATAGTGCGGTTTCGCCGGCGCGGCTCAGCCAGCCTTGCCGTACGCAGTACTGGCGCGGGCTGGGGTCACTGGCGATGCGGGCGCGGCCGGCATGGACTTCCACCACGGTGATGCCCAGCGGGCCATGCAGCTCGAAACGGTGATCCAGCCGTAGCGGCCAGCGGCTTACCACCTTGCCATCGGCGCTGAGGATCAGCTCGCCGGCATTGCCTTGTTGCCACCATAGCCAGTGAAAGCTGGCGCCACAAGTGAGCAGCAACAGGGAAAGCAGCAGCCAGTCGCCAGCCAGCAAGCGCGGCCAGCGCAGGGTCATTTATGGCCGTCGCCGCTGCGGCCATCCAGTTGGCGGTGGCGCAACAGCACCTGTTCGTCGGCAAAGCCTGCGGCCAACTGTTCGGCGAGATATACCGAGCGGTGCTGGCCGCCGGTACAGCCGATGGCAACGGTAACGTAGCTGCGGTTGTCCTGTTTGAAACGCGGCAGCCAGCGCTGCAGAAAGCCGGCGATATCCTGCTGCATCTGCGCTACTTCCGCTTCTGCGGCAAAGAAATCGCAAATCGGCTGGTCGCGGCCGGTCAGCGGGCGCAACTTTTCGTCGTAATAGGGGTTGGGCAGGCAGCGCACGTCGAAGACGAAGTCGGCATCCAGCGGAATGCCGTGCTTGAAGCCGAAGGACTCGAACACCAGTGTCAGCCGGCTGCTGTCGGCTTCGGCCATCAGCTTGACATAGCTGCGCAGCGCGTTGGCCGACAGGTTGCTGGTATCGATGCGGTGACCCAGGTCCACCACGTGTTCCAGCATCTCGCGCTCCAAGCGGATGCATTCTTCCACCGTCAGGCCATTGCCGGACAAGGGGTGGCGGCGGCGGGTTTCCGAGAAGCGTTTCACCAGCACATCGGCCGTGGCTTCCAGATAGATTAGCCGTACATCGGAGACAAAACTTTTCAGTTCGCTGATGGCCTTGGGCAATGCGGCCAACGTCGGGGCAGAGCGGGTGTCGACGCTGATGGCGATATGCTTGTAGCCGAACTCGCTGTACAGCTTGAGCGCGTCCATCAGCATGGTGGCTGGCAGGTTATCCACACAGTAGTAACCGAGGTCTTCCAGCACGCGCAGTGCCACCGACTTGCCGGAGCCGGACAGTCCGCTAATCAGGATCAGTTGCATGTTCCTGGTCCCGTAGCAGGTTGGTATGACGGTCGATAAACTCGCGGGTACTGTCGATGCCGCGCAGTTGCAGGATGTAGTTACGCACCGCCGCCTCTACCAGTACCGCCAGGTTGCGGCCGGCGGCCACCGGCAGGATCACCTTGCGTACGGTGACGCCGAGGATGTCCTGGGTTTCCGACTGGATGTTGAGGCGATCCAGTGCCTGCATCGCCTGGTCGTTGGCCTTGATCAGCTGGATGATCAGCTTCAGCACTTTCTTCGGGCGCACCGCGGTTTCGCCGAAGATGGTGCGGATATTCAAAATGCCGAGGCCGCGGACTTCCAGGAAGTCGCGCAGCAGCGGCGGGCAGCGGCCTTCCAGCGTTTCCGGGCCGATGCGGTACAGCTCGACTGCATCGTCGGCTACCAGACCATGGCCGCGCGAGATCAGTTCCAGCGCCAGTTCGCTCTTGCCCATCGCAGAATCGCCCATGATCAGCACGCCGATTTCCAGCACATCCAGAAACACGCCGTGCATGACGGTGGAAACGGCCAGTGCGCGTGCCAGGTAGATACGCAGCACGTCCATCAGGTAGGGGCTTTCCAGCGGCGTACTCATCAGCGGTACGCCGTGGCTCTGGCAGTAATCCTGCAGCAGCTTCGGTATGGCCTGGCCGTTGGCGACGATGACCACGGCCATGGTCTTGTGGAACAGCTGGTCCAGCGCGGTGCGTGCCGCCGCTTGCTCCAGTTTGTCCAGGTATTCTGCCTCGGCCAGACCCAGCACCTGCACCCGGTTGGGGTGGATGAAGTTCAGGTGGCCGACCAGTGCCTGCGTCGGCCGCTGCTCGTCATTGGAAATCAGGTTGTCGGAGCCGGATTTGCCGGCGATCCAGCTCAGATTGAGTTTGTGCTGATTGTCCTGGAACAGGCGGCGGACGCTGACATTAGGCATGGTTGTCTTCGCAAAGCAGGGCGTGCAGGGTGAGGTTATCGGCGCAACACATTTTTTCGCGCAGACTGCGGCTGGAGAACAACTGCGCCAGTTCCGACAGTACTTGCAGATGCAGATCGGTGGCTTGCTCCGGTACCAGCAGCACGAATAGCAGGTTGACCGGTTTGCCATCCGGAGCTTCAAACGGAATCGGGGTTTTCAGGCGTACGAAGAAGCCGGTTGCCTCCTTCAGGCCCTTGATGCGGCCATGTGGAATGGCGACGCCCTGGCCGAGGCCGGTGGATCCCAGCTTCTCGCGGGCAAACAGGCTGTCGAACACATCGCTGCGCGCAATGCCGTAGCTGTTTTCAACCAGTAGGCCGACCTGTTCGAACAGGCGCTTTTTGCTGGATATCTCCAGGTCCGCCAGTACGTGCGACTGGGGGAGAATCTTGCCGATCAAGCTCATGATGTCTTTAGGGGCGGAAAAACGTCGGCCATTCTACGCCGAGAATGCCGTTTTCCATAGCAACCATGTATCTGGCGGGATTAAAAACGGGAGCCTGTGGCTCCCGTTGTTCTGTGTGCTGGTGACTTGATTACAGCGCAGCGTCGGCGGCATCAGCCTGCGGTGCGATACTGCGGTGTTCCCCTTGTTTTTCCTTGAATTTCAGTACCTGACGGTCCAGTTTGTCCATCAGGGCATCAATGGCGGCGTACATGTCGGAATCGCTTGCCTCGACATGGATATCCTTGCCGGCCAGATGCACATTGACCTCCGCTTTTTGTACCAGTTTATCCACGGACAGCGTCACGGTTACGCCGATAACATTATCGACATGGCGGGTGATGCGTTCCAGTTTGCTCTCGATGAACTCGCGCAGGGCTGGGGTAACTTCGAGGTGAAGACCGGTAATTTTGAGGTTCATACCCTGACTCCTTCTGTTGACGATACGGTCGGGCTGGCCGTACCGGGTTTTCGTAGCACTCTTATAGTGCTTTGCGAAGGTTAACTGGCGGTATCTGCATAGCTTCACGATACTTGGCTACAGTGCGTCTGGCAACCTGTATGCCTTGTGCCGTGAGGCGGTCGGCGATGGCGCTGTCCGACAGCGGTTTCTTGCTGTCTTCTGCATCGATAATCTGGCGGATATGCGCTTTGATTGCCGTGGCGGAGCACTCCCCGCCACTATCAGTTTCCAGCGCATTGCCGAAGAAATACTTGAGCTCGAACAGGCCTCGGCTGCATAGCAGGTATTTCTGGGTGGTTACCCTGGAAATCGTTGATTCATGCAATCCCAGCTCATCCGCGATATCTCGCAGGATCAGGGAGCGCATTGCCACTTCGCCGTGTTCAAAGAACGCCTGTTGCCTGTCAACGATAGCTTCCGACACTTTCAGGATGGTGTCAAATCGCTGCTGGATGTTTTTTACCAGCCAGCGAGCCTCCTGTAATTGGCCGCTGAGGTTGTGACTGCTGTCGCGTTGTTGCAGCATACCGGCATAAAGCTGGTTGACCTGCAGTTTGGGCAGCACGCCACGGTTGAGTTGGGCTACCCAGCGCCCGCCACGGCGGACGACATGGATGTCTGGCACCACGTAATGGGTTTCGCCCTGATCGAAGCCGCTGGTTGGCCGCGGACGTAGTGTGGAGATCAACTGGTGCGCGGCCCGCAGTTCAGTCTCGCCGACGTTCAGCAGCTTTTTCAGCCGGACGAAGTCACGGTTGCCCAGCAGGGCCAGATGGTCGCGAACCAGGGTGATCGCCAATTCGCGGGATGGCGTGGCAACCGCTAGTGCGGCCAACTGCAGTTGCAGGAACTCGGCCAGATGATGGCTGCCAATGCCGACCGGTTCGAATTGCAACAACAGCTTGCGCAGGTATTCCAGCTCGTCGGTATCGACATCCAGTTCCAGCGGCAGGCTGGCGGCAAATTCGTCCAGCGGTGTGGTCAGATAACCGTCTTCATCCAGTTCGTCGATCAGCAGCGTCAGCAGCGCGCTATCGCGGCGACTCAACGGCATTTCGCCGATTTGTGCCGCCAGGTGTTCGCGCAGGGTAGGGCGGCATGGCGTGTTGAGGATGGGGTCGAACTCGTCATCGTCATCACGGCTGCCGCTTCCGCCGCCACTGCCCCAGTCGCCCAGTTCCATCTCCTCGTGCTCGCGTGGCGCTTCTTCCGCCGGGGTGCTATCGCTTGCTGTTTCGCTACTGGCAACGATTTCCGCCGGCTGTTCGCTGTCTACCTGGTTGTCGCCGTCGGCGCGTTCCAGTAGCGGGTTTTCCAGCAGGTAGCGCTCCAGCTCGGTAGACAGGTCGAGAGTAGACATTTGCAGCAGTTTGATAGATTGCTGCAATTGCGGGGTCAGGGTCAGTTGCTGGCTGACTTTAAGCTGCAGGGTCTGTTTCATGCCGCTTTACAGGTGGAAATGCTCGCCAAGGTAAACCTGCCGCACCTGTTCGTTGCTGACCAGTTCGGCGGGTAGGCCGGAAGCCAGCACCCGGCCCTCGGAGATGATGTAGGCGCGATCGCAGATACGCAGGGTTTCCCGCACATTGTGGTCGGTAATCAGTACGCCGATGCCGCGTTCCTTGAGAAAGGAGATGATCTTCTGGATGTCGATCACCGCAATCGGGTCCACGCCGGCAAACGGCTCATCCAGCAGGATGAAGCGCGGGCGCATGGCCAGCACGCGGGCGATTTCCACCCGGCGGCGTTCGCCGCCCGACAACGCCATGGCATTGCTGTCGCGCAGGTGGTCGATATTCAGGTCATCCAGCAGCAGCTGTAGTTCGTTCTCGAGCTGTTCGCCCTTGTAGCCGGCCACTTCCAGCACCGCCATGATGTTTTCTTCCACCGTCATCTTGCGGAAGATGGAGGCTTCCTGCGGCAGATAGCCCAGCCCCAGACGTGCCCGCTTGTGGATGGGCAGGTGGGTGATGATTTCGCCATTCAGGGTGATGTCGCCGGCATCGGCAGCGATCAGGCCGACCACCATGTAAAAACTGGTGGTTTTGCCGGCACCGTTAGGGCCGAGCAGGCCGATGACTTCGCCACTGGCGATGTCCATCGACACATCCTGTACCACGGTGCGTTTCTTGAAGGTCTTTTTCAGGTGCTGGATGGTCAGGCGGTTTTGCGTCATGGCTTGTCCTGCGGCTTGGGCTGGGTGATCACGGTGACGCGGCCCTTGTTGCCGTTGCTGCCGCTCGGACTGCTGCCCCTAACCTGGTAGATTTCGGTGACCGTGTTGTAGGTAATCTGCTCGCCGGGCACCAGGTCGTCGCCACGTTTCACGCGCGCCTTGCCGGTCAGTACTACCTGATTGGTCATGCTGGTGTAGTCGACACGGTTGGCCTGGCCTTCAATGTATTCGTTCTTGCCGTCCAGCTTCTGGCGGAACTGGGCCTGGTTGCCAAAGGCCTGCAGTACCTGGTTACCTTGCACATCGCGGGTGACGATGGTCTTGTCGGCACGCATGCTGAGCGTGCCCTGGGTGGCAACCACGTTGCCTTCCAGAATGTTGATTCCCTGTTTCTGGTCCAGCGAGCCGCGGTCGGCAGCCAGTTCGATGGGTTTGCTGCTGTCGGCCTTTTCGGCGTAAACGTTGGCCGCAGCACAGCACAGGACCAGTGCAAGCATCAGGCTATGGCGCATAATGCATCCTTACTTGGGACAGCAGTTTCAGCTGCCCGGCTTGGTGATTGTAGATAAAGCCTACCGCCTTGATCTGCGAGGAGCCGTAATCCATGACGACCGGCGCGTTATTGCTGGCAGTCTGGGTGCGGTTGTCCAAGCGCAGTGACGGTGTCTGCAGATGCATTGCCGCCTTGTCGGCCTGTGCTACGCGCAGCAGGTGTACTCGACCGAAAAATTCGGCGACATCCTGCTGCTTGTTATAGCGGCCATTGTCGGCAGTGATGTGGTAATCGGGCTGGCCCTGGTTGTATTGCTCCAGTTCCGGTTCGGTGAAGTACACCGTGCTGGCCTTGGGCAGTTTCCACATCTGGGTGGCGGTCAGTTGCTGCCACGGGCGGCCTTGCTCATCGAAGCGTTTGGCATTGATCTCTTCGATGGTGTATTCCGGTTTGTCCGGGTTGAGCGCATGCGGGGCCGGTTGTTGCCACTGGGTCAGAATGTTGAGCCAGGATGCGATCAACCCCATGCCTAACAACAGGCTCAGCGGGAACAGTTTGCCGGCGCGACTTTTCATGCCAGGTAGGCCGCCATCAGGCGCTCGTAATTACCTTGCGCCTGCAGGATCAGCTCGCACAATTCACGCACGGCGCCGTTGCCTCCCTGGCAGCCGGTGACGAAGTGGGCGTGCTGACGCACGAAGCTGGGCGCATCGGGCACCGCCACGGCAAAACCGACGCGGGACATCACCGGCAGGTCGACGACATCATCACCGATATAGGCACACTGCCCGGCCTGCAGACCGGTCTTGGCCAGTAGCTCGGCAAACACACCGCGCTTGTCATGGACACCTTCGTAGTAATGGTCGATGCCGAGGCCGCGGGCGCGGTGGGCGACACCGGGCGCGGCGCGACCGGTAATGATGGCCAGCTGTACGCCGGTGGACTGCAGCATTTTCAGGCCGTGACCATCCAGCGTATTGAAGGCTTTCAGCTCTTCGCCGCTGGCGGTAATGAAAATGCGGCCGTCAGTCAGCACGCCATCCACGTCCATGATCAGCAGTTTGACCTGTCTTGCCAGTTCGGTAATCGGTTGCATGCCGTGTCCTATACCACGCCTGCCTTGAGCAGGTCGTGCATGTTGAGTGCGCCAGCCAGGCGCCCCTGCTGGTCGACTACCAGCAGGCCGTTGATCTTGCGCTGTTCCATTTCCTTGACGGCTTCTACCGCCAGCAGGTTGGCCGCAATGGTACGCGGGTTGGCGGTCATTACGTCGTCGATGCGCAGGCCGCCCAGATCCAGCGTGCGGTCCAGCGTGCGGCGCAGGTCGCCATCGGTAAAGATGCCGAGCAGGCTGCCGGCGGCATCCACTACCGCTGTCATGCCCAAACCCTTGCGCGTCATTTCCAGCAGCGCGTCTTTCAGCGACGTGCCGCTGCGAACACTGGGCAGGGCGTCGCCGCTATGCATCAGGTCGCTGATGTGGACCAGCAGGCGTCGTCCCAGGCTGCCGCCCGGGTGCGACAGCGCAAAGTCTTCAGGCTTGAAATTGCGTGCATCCAGCAGGGTCACGGCCAGTGCATCGCCCAGCGCCAGCGCGGCAGTGGTACTGGTGGTGGGTGCCAGTCCCAGGGTGCAGGCTTCTTTTTCCACCGCGGCATCCAGATGCACGGTGGATTCACGCGCCAGTGTCGATTGTGGACGACCGGTCAGCGAGATGATGGGAATGCCCTTGCGTTTCACTGCCGGCAGCAGGGCGATGACCTCGGCACTTTCGCCGGAGTTCGACAGTGCCAGCATGATGTCGCGTTCGGTGATCATGCCCAGGTCGCCATGCGCGGCTTCTGCCGGGTGCATGAAGAACGACGGCGTGCCGGTGCTGGCCAGCGTGGCGGCAATCTTGTTGCCGATATGGCCGGACTTGCCGATGCCGGTCACCACCACGCGGCCCTGGCACTGCAGTACCAGTTCCACCGCAGCAAGAAACTCATCGCCCAGCCGGTTGGACAGGGCGATGATGGCGTCGGCTTCGGTGTGCAACACCTCGCGTGCCAGCGCAAGACGCTGTTGTTTGAGCGCAATATCCATAGATGGTAATTATATCAGTTTATAATCGGGCACTAATCCCGCAGGTGCAATTTTTGCTTGGGCGCGAAAAAGCGCCAGGAGTTTCCGGACACGATGCATTCCCTTTTCCCCGTTGTGATGGTGCTGCTGGTGGCGGTGTTGGCCGTGACCGCTTGCCGAAAATTCCGTGTCCCCGCGATGCTGGGCTACCTGGTGGTCGGCTTTCTGGCCGGCCCCGGCGTGATGCATCTGGTGCCGGAAGGCCCGGAAACCGAGTTCCTCGGCGAGATCGGCATCGTGTTCATGATGTTCTCCATTGGCCTGGAATTCTCGCTGGCCAAGCTCAAGGCCATGCGGCACCTGGTTTTCGGCCTTGGGCTGGCGCAGGTGCTGCTGACCATGTTGCTGGTGGGGGGCGTAATCGGCTTCATGAGTGGCAGTGCGCTGAGCGGTTTTGCCGTGGCGGCGGCGCTGGCCATGTCGTCCACCGCCATCGTCAGCAAACTGCTGTCCGAACGCCTCGAGCTGCCACAGCCGCACGGGCAGCTGGCGATGGGCGTGCTGTTGTTCCAGGACATCGCCGTGGTGCCGCTGCTGATTCTGTTGCCGGCTTTTGCGGCCAACTCTGACAGTCTGTGGCAGGACCTCGGACTGGCGCTGCTGAAAGTGGTGCTGGTGCTCAGCCTGCTGCTGGTGTTCGGGCAAAAATTGATGCGGCGCTGGTTCCATCTGGTGGCACGGCAGCGTTCCGGCGAGCTGTTCATGATCAACGTGCTGCTGGTGACGCTGGGCGTGGCGCTGATTACCCAGCTGGCCGGGCTGTCTCTGGCGCTGGGGGCGTTCGTCGCCGGCATGCTGATCTCGGAAACCGAGTACCGTTTCCAAGTGGAAGAGGATATCAAACCGTTCCGCGACATCCTGCTGGGCTTCTTCTTTATTACTGTCGGCATGCGGCTGGACCTGCATCTGCTGTTTGCCGAGTCCGGCAGCATCCTGCTGATGCTGTTGCTGCTGATTCCGCTGAAGCTGCTGGTGGTCTGGCTGCTGGCGCGCGTGTTCGGCCAGCGTAACAAGGATGCGCTCAAGGCCGCGCTGGCGCTGGCGCAGGGCGGAGAATTCGGCTTCGTGCTGCTGTCCTTGTCCGGCAATCTCAAGCTGTTGCCGCCAGTGATGGCACAGGCGGCCATCGCCGGCATCCTGCTGTCCATGCTGCTGGCGCCGTTCCTGATCCAGAACGCCGACAGGATCGTCAAGCGGCTGATCAAGCAGGACTGGACCATGCAGTCGCTGGATCTGCACCAGATCCTGGTGCAAAGCATGCTGAAGAACGAGCACGTCATCGTCTGCGGCTATGGCCGTAGCGGCCAGTACCTGGCGCGGCTGCTGGAAAGCGAGGATATCCCGTTCTTCGCGCTGGACCTGGACCCGGAGCGGGTGCGCGAAGCCGGCGAGGCCGGCGACTCGGTGGTGTTCGGCGATGCCGGCAAGCGCGAGGTTCTGATGGCGGCAGGAGTGATGCGTGCCAAGGCGGTGGTGATCACCTTTGCAGACACCCATGCTTCCGAGCGCATCATCGACGTGGTGCGGCAGCTGCGCCGCGATCTGCCGGTGATCGTGCGTACCATCGATGATTCCGACATGGCGCAACTGCGCGCCGCCGGTGCCGACGAAGTGGTGTCCGAGGTGATGGAAGGCAGTCTGATGCTGGCCTCGCACGCGCTGATGGTACTGGGAGTGCCGCTCAACCGCGTATTGCGCCGCATCCGTACCGTGCGCGAGCAGCGCTACGACCTGTTCAAGGGCTTCTTCCGTGGCGCCTCAGACGAGGTGGATGGCATCGAGGATGCGCAGCTGGAGCGCCTGCTGAGTGTGCAGCTGTTGCCGGGAGCCAGCGCCATCGGCATGCATATGGGTAATTTGCCGCTGGCCGAGCTGGGCGTGCAGATCAAGGCGCTGCGGCGCGGCAGCACCCGGTACACCGAGCTGACCCGGGACTTCGAGCTGGAAGAGGACGATGTGCTGGTGTTGCTGGGGCGGCCGGCGCCGCTGATGCAAGCCGAAAGCCTGCTGTTGCAGGGCGCCTGACACCAGCAGTAAAACAGAACGGCCAGTCTGCGCTGCAGGCTGGCCGTTTGGTTTTGTCAGCGATGTTTTATTTCTTGTGCTCGGGCTGTTTCGCTTGCGGCAGGATGGTGGTGATCTGTTTCTTCAGTTCCTGCTTCAGCGCCTGCTGTTTCTCGCCTTCGGTTTTCTTGCCCTTGACGATGGAGTTGAAGTCCAGCGCATACACCGGCTGGTTCAGCGGGCCGGTAATCTTTAGCGGGATGTTGACGCCATCAAGGCGGCTGAAGGCTTTCGGGTTGGCGCGCACGTTCAGCGTGTAATCGACGATGTTCTGCACCAGATCCACCTTGCCACCGCCGTTGACGTTGACCAGCGACGAGGCCAGCTGCAGATCCTGGCTGCGCGCGACGCCGTTTTGCAGATCGAAAGCGGCAGACAGCGCGGAGAAGGTGGTTTTCTGGTCCGGCTTGGCCGGCATGCTGCTGCTGTTCCAGTCTTTCAGCTCGCCCGGCAGGTCGCGTAGTGCCGACACCAGATCGATGCCGTTGAGAGCACCTTTTTCCAGCCGCACGGCAACCTTGCCGCTCAGGGTGTTGCGCAACGCCGCCAGCGAATTGCCGTGAGCGGTCAGCTGTACCCAGCCGTTGCCGGCACCTTCCACGCGGCCAACGTCGAACAGATCCTGCATCAGCGGACGAATCTGCATCCCCAGCAACTGCTGCGAGACCTCGAGCTTGGGTTCCTTGTCGCGCAGCAGGTGCAGCGAGCCTTTCAGTGCACCGTCGTAGATGGCGGCGCTGAGGTTATCCAGCGCCAGGCTTTCCGGCCGCGCGGTAACGTCGGCGCTGATGTCCTTGATGCGGAAGCGGCCCATCGACAGCTCGCCGATGGCCAGCTTGCCGCTCAGGTCAAGAAAGTCCATCCAGTCGAGGCGGAACGGCGTGCCGTTCTGGAACAGCGCTACCGCTTGCTGGGCCTGGTTTTCCGGCAGGTAGCGGTTCAGGTCCAGCTGGCCCAGCGACAGGGTGACTTCATGTCGCGGCGACAGGAAACCGTATTGGGTGGCGGTGGCGGACAGTGCCGCGCCATCGAGCTGGCCGGCAACCCGCAGGTTGAGGCGGCTCTCGTTCAGGTCGCCATCCAGTGCGCCGTCAAGTGTGGCCTGCAGTTGGCCGCGCGGCAGTGCCGGCGTTTTCAGCTGGGCGGAGAGGGTCAGCGGTTCCAGGCGCAACAGGTTATAGCCGGCCAGATTCAGTGGCGAGCGCAGTGTCATGCCCAGCGAATGCGAGCCCACTTGCCACGACAGCTGGCTTTGCAGCTGGCTGGCAAACGCGCCGTCGCGGGTCAGGCGCAGTTCGGCCAGCTGGCTGTTGAAGCGGTACTGGGTGCGCGCATAGTCCATCTGGCCATTGATGCTGGCGGCAGGCGTCGACAGCTCGGACAGGCTGGCATTGACCGCCGGCAGTAGCGCCTCGGCGTGGCTCTTGGGCAGCGAGCTGTCCAGCGTCAGCTTGATGTTTTCGCCGCTGGCCAGCAGGGTGCCGAAGTTGAGTTTGAGCTTGCCCTCGGCTTTCAGTCGCACCTCGCCCAGTTTGTCGGTGCTGCTGATGGCCAGTGCGCTCAGGTGCTCGATATTGACCTGGTCATCCTGGCGGGTGAACGGTGCCTGCATGGCCAGGCTTACCACCTGGTTGCCTGCCAGCAGCCTGCCGCCGAACGACAGCCGGGCATCGCTGCGCAGGCCTTCTACATCCAGACTGCCTTCTTCCAGCTTGCTGTTGCGGCCGTTGACACGATCTTCCAGCAGGATGGTGCTGCCGCGCAGGGCCATGGTGTCCAGGTCCAGTTTGAAGCGGCTGGGGTGGCGGCGGCGCAGCAGGTCGGCAAAATTGAGCGTGCCATCGCTGGCGCGCACCACCCGGACGGTGCTGTCGCGCAACGCCAGGTGGGTGATTTCCAGATCGCCGAACAGCAGCGGCAGCCAGGCCAGGCGGGCTTCTACCTCGCCGACGCGGGCAAACTCGTCACGGCGGCCCGGTTCGCTGATGCTGACATCGCCCAGCGCCAGGCCCGGGGACGGAAACAGCATCGGCGATAGCGAGCCATTGATGGTGATGGTGCGGTGGGTGTCGGCCAGCGAGCGTTGCAGGTTGATGCGCACGCTCTGGCTGTCAAAGCGCAGAAAGAACAGCGTCAGCGCCATGACCAGCAGGCTGCCCAGCAGCAGCAGGGTATAGACCGACACTTTCAGCCACAGGCGGCCGGAATTCCATTTCATTGTGCAGTGCCCGTTCCGGTTTAGTCCGCATGGCGTCTGCTCCGCGCACACGTAACCGGCAATAGCAACGGGAGGCAGCGCGGCAGCGTGCTGTTTTATGCGGCGGAATAGACGTGAAAGGCGGGGGTGGAGCGGGTGAAGGGAATCGAACCCTCGTCGTAAGCTTGGGAAGCTTCTGCTCTACCATTGAGCTACACCCGCGTCAGGTGAAGCGCGAGTATACGCATGCAGGGTGGCTTGCGCAACGTGGCGGGCCGCCGTTGCCGCTACGGATCGGCGGGTCAAATATTGTATATTGCCGGCAATGGCTGAACGCCGCTGTTGGCCATCCTGGCGACAAGTTGGCCGCAAGCGCGCCATGGCGGCGGCCGCCCCGCCTGTTATTACCCACGCACGGCAGCAATGCCGTTTGTCACCCGCACCACGAAACGGTAGCTGGCTGCCGTTTCGTGGCGTCTGTGGCTTTATCTGGAGCACGCATGAGCAAACTGCTGATTCTGTATACCGGTGGCACCATCGGTATGGACTACACCCCGCATGGACTGGCACCGGTTGCCGGCTATCTGCCGCGCCAGCTGGAACGGCTGGCGCGCCAAGGCGTCAGCTGGGATGTGGTGGAATATCCGCAACTGATCGATTCTTCCGCCATCACCATCGCCCACTGGCGCCAGCTGGTGGCGGATATTGCCGATGCCTACCAGCGCTACGACGGTTTCGTGGGGATCCACGGCACCGACACCATGGCCTACACCGCCAGCGTGCTGGCGTTCGCGCTGCACAATCTGCAGAAGCCGGTGATCGTCACCGGTTCGCAGCTGCCGCTGGTGCATCCGCGCAGTGATGGCTGGAACAACGTCGGCGTGGCCATCGAAGCGGCCTGCCAGTCCGATCTGCACGAAGTGGCGATTGCCTTCGACAACGTGCTGCTGCGCGGTTGCCGCGCGCGCAAGGTCGATGCCACCAGCTTTGCCGGCTTCGACAGCCCGAATGCGCCGCCGCTGGCGCGGTTCGGTATTGCCGCGCACTGGCAGCGCAGCCTGTGGCGGCAGAACCGCGGTGAATTCCGCGCCGTGCTGCCGCAAGAACAGGACATCCGCAGCGGCTTTTTGCTGCCTGGCGGCATGGCGGCGGCGTTCGGTCGCTGGTTGGCCGCAGACACGCCACATGGCGCGCTGCTGTTTTCCTACGGCAACGGCAACACGCCGGAAGAGCCGGCGCTGCTGGAGGGCATTCGTGCCGCCAGTGCTGCCGGCTGTGTGGTGGTGAACCTGACGCAGTGCCCGCGCGGCGCGGTGGAAGTGGGCGCCTATGCCGCCAGCCAGCCACTGGCGCAGGCCGGCGCGGTCAGTGCCGGCGACATGACGCCGGAAGCGGCGCAGGCCAAGTTGTTGTTGTTGCTGTCGCAAGGCTTGTCCGCGGCCGAAATCCGCGCCGCCTTCGGCCGCGATCAGGCCGGGGAAATCACGCTTGATTGATTAAAAAATGGGCTGGCCTGGTTTTGTCCTGTCGCGTCAGCCACTTGCCGCGCTTATCCACAAGCCGCTCACAATGCTATGCAAAACGATGCGGGATAATCTGTCGGCGGCTGACTAAAAAATAAGCATCCGTGACGGCGGCCTTTGGCATCAGCGACTTAGCACGGTTTTCCACAACGCGCCCACATCCTTGCACCCACAGGATGTGGGCGTTTTGCATTCCGTTGTGGACAAGCGCCGTGGTGCTGGCTGTGCGCGCTATAATGGCGGGCTATGTCAGCATTACGCATTGCCATTGTCGGCCCGGAATCCTGCGGTAAAAGCACCTTGGCCGCCGATCTGGCCGCCGCGTTGCAGCAGCATGGTATCGCCGCTGCGGTGGTGCCGGAGTATGCCCGCGACTATTACGCCAGCCGGGAATACCGCCCGACGCCGGCCGACGTGCTGGCGATTGCCCGTGGCCAGTTGGCCGCCGAGGCGGCGCAGGCCGCGCAGGTTGAGGTGTTGTTGTGCGATACCACGGTACTGACCTGCCGCATCTGGGCCGAGGTGGCATTCGGGGCGGCGGAAACGGCGCTGCTGGCGCTGGACCGGCCGCAGGATTACGCGCTGACCCTGCTGACGGCGGCGGATATTCCCTGGCAGTACGACCCGTTGCGCAGCCACCCCGAGCAGCGCGACTGGCTGTTCGGCCTGTATCGCGCAGCACTGGATGCTGCCGCTGTGGATTACTGTGTGGTGACCGGCAGCCGGCAGCAAAGGTTGGCCGCGGTGTGGCCGGCGCTGCGCGGATTATTACCGCAGTTGCCTGTTTTTTGTGCAACAGGCTGATTGTGCTGTTGTCTCAATGACTTGGATAGTTTGTCCACAGCTGGCTCACAAGGCTGTCCAGCCCAGATGTGGAAACTGAAAAGTGACTGCCTGTTTTTTAGTCAGTCGCAAAAAACGATGATGAATCAGCGGCTTGTGCGTCTTGTCCACAAGCGGCTCACAAGGCTGTCAAACGACAATGTGAAAAACGTTGGCCGCAGCCGGAAATATATGTGAATAACCATGCTTAAAGAAAATTACGCGCTGCAAGGCGACTACATTCCGCTGTGCGATCTGCTGAAAACCTGCGGTGTCTGCGATACCGGCGGCCAGGCCAAGCACTTCATTGCCGAGGGCAATGTGCTGGTGGATGGCCAGCAGGAACTGCGCAAGACCAACAAGATCCGCGTCGGTCAGGTGGTGAGCGGCGACGGTTTCGAAATCACCGTGGTGGCAGCGTGAGCGAGCCGCTGCTGGTCGGCGACGACGACTTCGACCCGATGCCGGAGGCACCGGAGGCGCCGACTGACGACATGTGTTGCGGCAGCGGCTGCGATCCGTGCGTGTGGGACACCTATAACGCGGCAGTGCAGGACTACCGGCGCAAGCTGGCGGACTGGCAACTGCGCGAAGCGGCGCGTAACGCGCGGCAGGAAGGCTGACATGGCCACCGTCGATCTGCATTTCCATTCCACCGCGTCCGATGGCGGCCTGCCGCCGGAAGAGGTGATCCGCCGCGCTGCCGAGCGCGGCGCCACGCTACTGGCACTGACCGATCACGACTGCACCGCCGGCATCGCCAGCGCGGCAGCCACCGCAGCAGCCTGCGGGGTACCGTTTCTGGCCGGGGTCGAGGTGTCGGTCACCTGGAATGACACCCACACCGTCCACATCGTCGGCCTCGGCATCGACCCGGACGACCCGACGTTGGCCGCAGGCCTGAAGTCGATCCGCGACGGCCGCATCGAGCGCGCGCGGCTGATGTCGGCGGCGCTGGAAAAAGCCGGCATCCACGGCGCCTTCGACGGCGCCATGCCGCTGGCGGCCAACCCGGAGATGATCAGCCGCACCCACTTTGCCCGTTTCCTGGTGCAAAGCGGGGTGGTGAAAGATGTGAAGGGGGTGTTCCGCAAGTATCTGGCCAAGGGCAAGCCGGGCTATGTGCCGCACCGCTGGGCCAGCCTGCAGGATGCGGTGGCGTGGATTCGCGCTGCCGGCGGCATGGCGGTCATCGCCCATCCCGGCCGCTACGATATGGGCCGCACGCTGATCGAGCGGCTGGTCACCGACTTCAAGGCCGCCGGTGGCGAAGGCATCGAAGTCGCCAGCGGCAGCCACAGCCTGGACGACATGCTCAAGTTCGCGCTGGTGGCGCAAAAATACGAGCTGTATGCCAGCGCCGGCAGTGATTTCCACGCCCCGGGCGAGGGTGGCCGCGATGTCGGCTACACCGAAAACCTGCCGCCGATTTGCAAACCGATCTGGGCACCGTTGGCCGCACGTATTCTGCCGCCGACCGCCGCCCCGGCCAGTGGAGCCTGAAGCATGGCCCAGTTCTTTGTGATTCACCCGGACAACCCGCAAGCGCGGCTGATCCGCGAGGCGGCCAAGATCATCCGTGATGGCGGCGTGGTGGTGTATCCCACCGACTCCTGCTACGCGCTGGGTTGCCATCTGGGCGACAAGAAGGCGATGGAGCGGCTGCTAGCCATCCGCCAGATCGATCTCAAGCACCATCTGACGCTGGTGTGCGCCGATCTGTCATCGCTGGCGACTTACGCCCGGGTAGACAATGCCCAGTTCCGGCAGCTCAAGGCCGCCACCCCCGGCAGCTTCACCTTCATTCTGGAAGCCAGCCGCGAGGTGCCCAAGCGCACGCTGCACCCCAAGCGCGCCACCATCGGCCTGCGCGTGCCGGAAAACCCGGTGGCGCTGGCGCTGCTGGCCGAGCTTGGCGAGCCGATCCTGTCCTGCACCCTGCTGCTGCCGGGTGACGAGGAAGCGCTGACCGACCCGTACGAAATCCGCGAGCGGCTGGAACAACAGGTGGATCTGGTGATCGATGGAGGATGGTGCGGCACCGAGCCCACCACCGTGATAGACATGACCGACGGCGTGGAACTGCTACGTCGCGGCAAGGGCGATCCGGCCATTCTTGGCCTGTAAAAAGGAAACTGCTTTGGACGAGATGAACATTATCCAGAAGATTTCGGTGTACGCACTGCCGGTACTGTTTGCCATCACCCTGCACGAAGCCGCACACGGCTACGTCGCCAAGCTGTGCGGCGACGATACCGCCGAGCGCCTGGGCCGCGTGTCGCTGAACCCGCTGCGTCACATCGATCCGGTCGGCACCATCCTGTTGCCGCTGATGAGCCTGGTGCTGGGTGGTTTCCTGTTCGGCTGGGCCAAGCCGGTGCCGGTACGCTTCGGCAACCTGCGCAAACCGCGCAGCGGCATGCGGCTGGTAGCGGCCGCCGGCCCGGCGGCCAACCTGCTGATGGCCATCGTCTGGGTGCTGCTGCTCAAGCTCGCCATCGTGATGGACAACAGCTACAGCCAGCCGCTGGCGCTGATGAGCCAGGCCGGCATCGGCATCAACGTGGTGCTGATGGTGCTCAACCTGATGCCGATCCTGCCGCTGGATGGCGGCCGCATCGTGGAAAGCCTGCTGCCGCCGCGTCAGGCCTACAGCTTTTCCAAACTGGAACCCTACGGCATGTGGATCCTGCTGGCGCTGGTGTTTACCGGCATGCTGTCGCCGATCCTGCGGCCGTTTACCAATTTCGTTTTCAATCTGCTCGGGCAGCTGCTCTGAGACCACCCCAACACCGGAACCTCATCCATGTTTGCCAACCGTATCCTCTCCGGCATGCGCCCCACCGGCAGCCTGCACCTTGGCCATTACCACGGCGTGATCAAGAACTGGGTCGAGCTGCAGCACAGCCATGAATGCTTCTTCATGGTGGCCGACTGGCACGCGCTGACCACCAACTTCGACGATGTCTCCATCATCGGCAAATCCATCAACGAGATGGTGATCGACTGGCTGGCTTCCGGCGTCGATCCGGAAAATTCCACCATCTTCGTGCAGTCCAAGGTGCCACAGCACGCCGAGCTGCACCTGGCGCTGTCGATGGTGACTCCGCTGGGCTGGCTGGAACGCGTGCCCACCTATAAAGACCAGATGGACAAGCTCAGCCACAAGGATCTGACCACCTATGGCTTCCTCGGCTACCCGCTACTGCAGGCCGCCGACATCCTGATCTACAAGGCCGGTCTGGTGCCGGTGGGCGAGGATCAGGTACCGCACATCGAGCTGACCCGCGAAGTGGCACGCCGCTTCAACCACATGTTCGGCCGCGAGCCGAACTTCGAAGAGCTGGCCAAGGCAGCAGTGAAGAAAATCGGCAAGGCCGGCAAGCAGTTCGACCAGCTGCGCACCGCCTACCTGCAAAGCGGCGATGCCGAGGCACTGGAACAGGCGCGCGAAATCCTGGCCAGCAGCCAGAACCTGGGCGCCGCCGACCGCGAACGGTTGATGGGCTGGCTGGAAAACAAGGGCAAGACCATCCTGCCGGAGTGCGAGGCCAAGCTGACCGCCGCCTCCAAGATGCCGGGCCTCGACGGCCAGAAGATGTCCAAGTCCTACGGCAACACCATCACCATGCGCGAGGCGCCGGAGGCGGTGTCCAAGAAAATCCGTGGCATGCCGACCGACCCGGCGCGCGTGCGCCGCACCGACGCCGGCAATCCGGAAAAATGCCCGGTTTGGCAGCTGCACGAGGTGTACAGCGACGGCGAAACCAAACAGTGGGTGAAGGCCGGCTGTACCAGCGCCGGTATCGGCTGTCTGGACTGCAAACAGCCGGTGATCGACGCCGTAGTACGCGAACAGCAGCCGATGTTCGAACGCGCCGAGAAATACCTGACCAACCCCAAGCTGGTGCAGGACATTCTGGCCGACGGCAATGCCCGCGCCGAGAAAGTCGCCCGCGCCACCATGGACGACGTGCGCGCCGCCATCGGCCTGGGGTATTAAGTTAAGTCTCTGGTAAGGTGGGGAATTATAGGGTTGGCAACGTGTTGAACTCTGCCTGTGCCTTTGTCCTTTACGAGGCCAGCATTCCCATCAAGGTTGGCCGCATGTCATGCGGCCAACCTTTTATTACCAGGTGAGTCATGATGACAACTGCTGAGATACGGCAAGCCCTTGAAGCTGATGCCGCCATTATTGCTGACTTGATTTACTCAACTTCGTTGGCGTGTTGCTTTACACCAGAACAACCATGCCCAGAGTGGTATAGAGAAAGCGTGCAGCCCGATAAGGTAGGTAGCCTTCTCAAATCGGAACATTTGAACTGGTTGGTGGCTACCCAAGGACAAGAGCTTGTTGGTGTTCTTGCTATTGGCGATAAGAACCATGTGAAATATTTTTTCACTCATCCTTCTTATCAAAACCAAGGTATTGGCAAACAACTTTGGCAGTTTGCCCTGCGCAACGGTGCGCTTGCCTACCCGCTCACGGTTCGCTCATCACTGTTCGCCGTGCCAGTGTACGAACGTCTAGGCTTCATCGCATCTGAGTCGCCAAAAATATTTAATGGCATGCACTATCAAACCATGGTGGCTGATCGTGGTTAAGCCACCATTCCCATGGTTTTCCATCAGTTCACGTTTTTTATTGTTTGTTGAGTTCACACGCTGTCAATGACCGATCCCGACTTCCAGCTCACCCCGCCCGAACTGCCTGCCGGCGTGCCGATTGCGCATGTGTTCGGCCAGCCGGTGCTGGAAGTGCCGCAAGACCTGTTCATCCCGCCGGATGCGCTGCAGGTGATTCTGGAAAGCTTCGAAGGCCCGCTCGACCTGCTGCTGTACCTGATCCGCAAGCAGAACCTGGACGTGCTCAACATCCCGATGGCCGAGGTCACCGCCCAATACATGGGCTACGTCGACGCCATGCGCGGCGGCCGGCTGGAGCTGGCGGCGGAATACCTGCTGATGGCGGCGCTGCTGATCGAAATCAAATCGCGGCTGTTGCTGCCGCGCCCGCCGGTGGAAGGCGACGACGACCCGGACGATCCGCGTGCCGAGCTGGTGCGCCGCTTGCTGGAATACGAGCAGATGAAGCTGGCGGCGCTGGAGCTGGACCAGCTGCCGCAGGCCGACCGCGACTTTGCTTGGCTGGCGGTGCTGGTGGAGCAATCCGCCGAGCAGCGGCTGCCGGAAGTCAGCCCGCTGGACCTGCGCCAGGCCTGGCTGGCGATCCTGTCGCGTGCCAAGCACAATCGCCACCACAAGGTGGAAAAGGACGAACTGTCGGTGCGCGAGCAGATGAGCTGGATCGTGCGCTATCTCGACGGCCGCGACTACGTGGCCTTCGAGGAGCTGTTCGATATCCACAAAGGTGTGGCGCACCTGGTGGTGAACTTCATTGCCGTGCTGGAGCTGGTGAAGGAGGGCATGATCAAGGTGAGCCAGGACGAACCGTACCAGCCGATTTATGTGCGGTTAGCGTTGGTGTAGTGGATGAATATCTAAGAGTTGAGGCGAAGGCTGCACCGCCGATTGGCGGGGCAGCCACCATCTGAAGAGTTGGGCAACGTTTCAGTGGTTAGCGCGTAGGCTCTATACCGGATTGCCATATTCGTTTGACTGCTCGTCGCCCTTGCTCGAGAGCCAAATGATGAGCGGGATGATACCGATAATTGTGAAGGCAATTAGCTGCCACCAACCGCTACGGTTAGTGTCATGTAGCCGTCTAGTTGCCGCCGCAAGAACAGGTAGAAAGAATGCAAGATTGATGATGCCCGAGACGATTTCAGATGAGTCGATAATCAACGAGCCCCAACTGAGTAGTACTGTAAACAGATAAAACCACCAATATTCTGGCCGCGATGCCCTGCCCTTGAAATCAACATATTTTGCTAAGCAGGTAGATATCGATTTCCCGAACGTCATTTGCTCGCCACGCCCAGGTGCTGCCGTGGTGCTAAAATCAGATGTCTTTAGTGCTGCGATGCTGGTTCCGCAGCTACCGCAGAAATTCACTTGAGCTGCATTTTCCTTGCCGCATTTTGGACAAAACATATCTTCTCCCTTTCTTCTTTGAAAAAAGCCAAGTAATGCAGGGACACTAAAATAAGATGTCCAGCAATAATCAGCGCCTAGCATGATGCATTTACCATTAAATGATAATGGCAAATGACAATGGGGCAAAATAACTTTGGTTGTCTGTTTGCTCGGTATCAAAACATGCGACAACCTTTTGCTTCTGAGTCGTTAATACCTTTCATCAGCCGCCGCATAATTCGAATGCTGGCGATGTTTGCAGGCAGGCAAGGTTGGCCAGTCGGGCGCGGCGACTAGCAGCCGGGGCCTCGCAAAACACGCACCACCGAAAGGAATCTCCATGCACACCCTCGGCCTGTTCGTACTGACGGCGCTGGCCGAAATTCTCGGCTGCTACTTGCCGTGGTTGTGGCTGAAAAAGGGTGCTTCACCGTGGTTGTTGCTGCCGGCGGCGGCCAGTCTCGCGCTGTTTGCCTGGCTGCTGACGCTGCATCCGGATGCCTCCGGCCGCATCTACGCAGCGTATGGCGGGGTGTATGTGTCGGTGGCGCTGCTGTGGTTGTGGCTGGTGGATGGCGTGCGGCCAACCTGGTGGGATGTCGCCGGGGTCGGGCTGTGTCTGGCCGGTATGGCGGTGATCATGCTGGCGCCGCGTAGCTGAGCGTAGGCAGTCCGTCTGCGGTGCGGCTGCAAAGCCGCACTGGCCGGCAAAAAATCGTGTAAAATCCGCGCCTTCCGTTCTGTTATGCCCGCTTCGGGGCTGTCATGTCGACCATTACCGACCTCGCTTATCTCAAGATCGTGCTGGAAACCGCGCTGCTGACCGCGCAGGAGCCGCTGACCGTGCATCAGCTGAAGAAGCTGTTCACCGAGGACGTGAAGGCCGCGCTGATCAATGACATCCTCGACGAAGTGCAACAGGCGTGGAAGGGCAGGGGCATCGAGCTGGTCAAGCTCGCCTCCGGCTGGCGCTTTCGGGCGCGCGCCGAGTTCACCCCCTACCTGAACCGGCTGACGCCGGAAAAACCGCCGCGTTACTCGCGGGCAGTGATGGAAACGCTGGCCATCATTGCCTATAAACAGCCGGTAACGCGCGGCGACATCGAAGCCATTCGTGGTGTGTCGGTGTCCACCAGTGTGATGCAGACCCTGCTGGAGCGGGGCTGGATCGAAGTCATCGGGCACAAGGATGTGCCCGGACGTCCCGGTCTGTATGCGACCACGCACAAGTTTCTGGATGACCTCGGCTTTGCCACCCTGCGCGATCTGCCGCCTCTGGCGGAGTTGTCGACGCTGGTGATTGCCGAGGCCCCGGCGGCAAGGGACGAAGAAGAGCCCCTCGTGGATGAGGCGCCCCGGGTGGATTGAGCGGCATACCGTAACGGTTACGCCGCGCAGGCATGCGCCACCCCCTACATCAGGAAGAAGCAAGCATTATGTCTAAAGGACAACGCAACAATTCGCGCCAGCCGCTGGCGCGTGTCCGTGGCCAGGAATCCGGCCAGTCCCGTAATCCGCATCCGCCGCGTGGCCCGCGTGGCCTCAGTTCGCTGAACGCGCCGGCAACGCCGCGCGCCAAGCCGGCGGCCAACGTTGGTCGCAGTGCTCCCCACGCCGATAGCCGCGGTCCAGCCGCCCCGGCGCCCAAGCGTCGCAGTGCCGATGGCGCCACCGCCCCGGCGCCGGTGCAGCACGAACGCCGCTTCGGCAACAAGAATGCCGCCATGCCGGCACCGGCAGGCGAGCAGCCGGCCGGCGAATTCGGCAAGGCCCGCCGCGAACATACCGGCGGCAAGGTGCAGCGCGCCAAGAAGCTGGCTCTGCGCGCACCGAACCAGAAGGTGGTTGACCGCTCGCAGCGTCTGCGCGAAACCCGCGTCGATATGGACGACATCGAGCCGGTACGCCTGCAGAAGGCGCTGGCTGCGTCCGGCGTCGGCTCCCGTCGCGAGATGGAAGAGTGGATCGAAGCCGGTTTTGTCACCGTCAACGGCAAGAAAGCCAGCCTGGGTGACAAGGTCGGCCCGCGCGATCGCGTGATGGTGAAGGGCGACAACATCAAACTGAAATGGGCGGACCGTCTGCCGCGCGTGATCATGTATCACAAGCAGGAAGGCGAGATCGTTACCCGTGACGACCCGGAACGTCGTGTCACCGTGTTCGACCGTCTGCCGCAGGCCAAATCCAGCCGCTGGGTGGCCATCGGCCGTCTGGACGTGAACACTTCCGGGCTGCTGCTGATCACCACCAGCGGCGAGCTGGCCAACCGCATGATGCACCCGAGCTTCGAGTTCGACCGCGAGTACTCGGTGCGGGTGCTGGGCGAGCTGACCCGCGAGCAGATGAGCGAGATGACCCGTGGCGTGGAGCTGGAAGACGGCCCGGCGGTGTTCCAGCGCGTCAGCGAAAAGGGCGGTGCCGAAGACGGCGCCAACCGCTGGTACAACGTGGTGATCCGCGAAGGCCGCAACCGCGAAGTGCGCCGCATGTTCGAACACTTCGGTCTCACCGTCAGCCGCCTGATCCGCGTGCGTTTCGGCAATATCGGCCTGCCACCGCGCCTGAAGCGTGGCCAGTACTACGAGCTGAACGAGTCGGAAGTGGCTGCAGTGATGAAGTGGGCCGGTCTGACCGCTACCGGGCAGGAAGCCCCGGCCCGCGGCGGCAAGCGCGCCCCCCGCTAAGCGTTAACCCCGACGCCTCCGGCTTGTGCCGGAGGCGTTGTTTTTGATGGATGAGCAGCATGAGCAAAGCGTTTACCCGTGAACAGGACGACGATCAGGATGACGATCTGCCTGCCGAGCAGCGCCTGCCCGCGTCAAGCAAGAATTACATCACCCCCGGCGGCTGGCATCGCCTGCGCCAGGAGCTGAACCAGCTGGTGAAGGAAGAGCGCCCGCACATGACGCAGGTGGTGAACTGGGCGGCCAGCAATGGCGACCGCTCGGAGAATGGCGACTATCTGTATGGCAAACGCCGCTTGCGCGAGATAGACCGGCGCATCCGCTTTCTGACCAAGCGGCTGGAAGCGGCCGAGGTGGTGGACCCGGAGCTGCGCGAAGCCACCGACCAGGTGTTTTTCTCCGCCACGGTGCTGATCCTGCGCGGCGATGGCAGCGAGCAGTTGCTGTCCATCGTCGGCGTGGACGAGATCGACCTCGCCAAGGGGCATATCAGCTGGATTTCGCCGATCGCGCGCACGCTGATCAAGTCGCGCGAAGGCGACGTGGTGTATTTCCGCGGGCCGCAAGGCGAGGAGGAGATCGAGATTCTGGAGGTGCGCTACACGCGGATCGAGTAGCGCGGCAGAAGTTGTGTATTGCATGCGGCCAACCTGCGGGTTGGCCGCAGTCGTTTCACGGCGCGATGGCGTGCTTGGCCATGGCCTGGTTTACCGCCAGCCAGCCGCGGGTGGCGTCCTCGCCGGCTTCGGCGAAGGCCTGCATCAGCAGCTTGGCCTGTTCGCGGTGCAGCGCTTCTTCCAGCTTGCGGCCTTCTTCGGTCAGCCGCAGCTCTTTCACCCGTTTGTCGTGGGCGGCGGTGCCGGCGACGATCAGGTCCATTTCCATCAGCTGGCGCAGCGGGATATTGATCGCCTGCTTGGTGACATCCAGACAGCCGAGCAGATCCTTGACCGACAGCCCCGGGTACAGCGCCACGAAGAACAGAATGCGGTGATGCACCCGTGCCAGGCCGCGCTTGGCAAGCATTTCGTCCGGCTTGTCGGTGAAGGCGAGATAGGCGTGAAAGAAGGCTTTCATCGCATCGCGCAGCAAGGTGTTGGGCAGTGGTGATTGCATGTTGACGTGTGCGTCAATAGACGTTAGATTGGTCAAACAATTTGACTTAAAGCATACCTGTCAGCCAAGGAGAGTACCATGTTTTCCGAACGCGTCGAACGTCTGTCCGGCTCCCTGATTCGCGAGATTCTCGCCGCCGCGCAGCGTCCGGAAGTGATTTCCTTTGCCGGTGGCCTGCCGGCCGCCGATTGCCTGCCGAAGCTGGATTTTGCCGGCGTGCCGGCCAACCTGGCGCAATACGGCACCAGCGAAGGCGAGCCGGAATTCCGCGCCGCCGTGGTGGAGGAACTGGCGCGTATCGGTTTGCACGTGGATGCCTCGCAAGTGCTGGTGCTGTCCGGTTCGCAACAGGCGCTGGACCTAGCCGCCAAGCTGTTCATCGATCCGGGTACACCGGTGATCACCGAAGGCCCGACCTACCTGGCCGCGCTGCAGGTATTCAAGCTGTTCGGTGCCGACATCACTACCGTGCAGCAGCAGAGCAATGGCCAGCTGTCCGCTGCCTCGCTGCAGCAGGCCATCGCTGACAGCAAGGCCAAGCTGGCGTACCTGATCCCGACCTTCCAGAACCCGTCCGGTGCCTGCTATAGCGAGCAGACCCGCCAGGAACTGGCGGCAGTGATCGAAGCCGCCAAGCTGCCGGTGATCGAGGATGATCCGTACCGTGCGTTGTCCTACGACGGCGAGGCACCGAAGCCGCTGGTGACCCATCTGAAAGACGCACCGTGGATCTACTGCGGTTCGTTCTCCAAGACCCTGGCCCCGGGGCTGCGCATCGGTTACCTGGTGGCGTCCAGGGACCTGATGCCGTACCTGGTGAAGCTGAAACAGGCCGCCGACCTGCACACCAACCGCCTGGGTCAGTGGTTCAACACCCAGTGGCTGCAAAGCGGCGATTACCTCGGCCATCTGAAACAGCTGCAGCAGAGCTACAAGGTTGGCCGCGACGCGATGCAGGCGGCGCTGGAAAAACACTTCGGTGATATCGCCGACTGGCTGGTTCCGCAAGGCGGCCTGTTCTTCTGGCTGACACTGAAGCAGCCGCGCGATACCCGTCCGCTGTTGAAGGTGGCGCTGGAACAGCACAATGTGGCCTTCATGCCGGGCGAGGCGTTCTACGCCAATCCGGAGCAGGGCATCGGCCACCTGCGCCTGAACTTCAGCCATGCCTCGCCGGAACGCATCGAGCAGGGCATCGAACGCCTTGCCAGCGTGATCCGCGCTGCCTGATGCTGCAGGTTGGCCGCAGGGATGCGGCCAACGTTGTGACAAGTAAAAAGCCACCTTGCGGTGGCTTTTTTGTTGCTGCCGTTTGGCCGTTCAGGCCAGAGCGGTTTCGTCTTCCAGCATGGTGACGTTTTCCAGGCCGGAGCGGAATACCGCCTGCTGCAGGGTCTGAATCGCCTTCTTGCGGAAGAACTGGCGACGCGTTACCAGCAGCACGCGGCGTTGCGGTACCGGTTCGGCAAACGGAATCAGCGATAGCAGGTTTTCGTCACCCGGCGCTACCGAGGTCTGCGGCAGCACGGTAATGCCCATGCCACTGGCCACCATGTGGCGGATGGTGTTCAGCGAGCTGCCCTGTACCATCGATGCCAGGCTGCCGGACTGGTGCTGGCGGCTGGCAACCTCGCTGCAGGCCTGCAGTACCTGGTCCCGGAAGCAGTTGCCCTGTGCCAGCAACAGCACGCTCTCGTCGCGCAGTTCGTCCGGACGTACCGAGCTGCGTTTTTCCCACGGATGGCCCTTGGGCGTCGCGACCACGAACTTTTCGTCGTACAGCGGATAGGCCTCGATGCCGGCCTCCTCGAACGGGTCGGCCACGATGATGGCGTCCACTTCGCCGCGCTTGAGCATCTCTGCCAGCCGCGCGGTGTAGTTTTCTTCCAGAATCAGCGGCATGTCCGGCGCCAGGATGCGCAGCGCCGGAATCAGCTTGGGCAGCAGGTAGGGGCTGATGGTGAAGATCACCCCCAGCTTCAGCGGACCGGCCAGTTCGTTCTGGTGCTCGCCGGCCAGGCGTTTCACCATCTCGGCTTCTTCCAGCACGCGTTGCGACTGCTCGATGATGCGCTCGCCGATTTCGGTCACCGCGACTTCCTGGCCGCCGCGCTCGAACAGGGTGACGCCCAGTTCGTCTTCCAGCTTCTTGATGGCGATGGACAAGGTGGGCTGACTGACAAAACAGCTCTGGGCTGCCCGACCGAAGTGGCGCTCGCGCGCCACGGCCACGATGTAACGCAGTTCGGTAAGGGTCATGGTGTCAGCGCTGGTGCTCCGGCAGCACGATGTTGACTTCCAGCACTTCGAAGTCGTCCTGGCGCTCGACCTGTACCTTGATGTCGTCCAGGTTGACGGCCACGTACTTGGAGATCACTTCCATCAGTTCGCGCTGCAGCGCCGGCAGGTAGTCCGGTGCGCTACGGCCGTTGCGTTCGTGCGCCAGGATGATCTGCAGGCGTTCGCGGGCGATGGATGCGGTTTTCTGGCGTTTGCCGAACAGCATATCGATCAGGGACATGGCTTAGCCTCCGAACAGGCGCTTGAGGAAGCCGACTTTCTCGGCATCCAGGAAACGCATCGGGCGGGTTTCGCCCAGGAAGCGGGCCACCACGTCGGTGTAGGCCTCGGCGGCATCGGTACCCTTCTGGTGGATGGCCGGGGTACCGGAGTTGGAGGCCTGCAGGATGGCCTGCGATTCCGGGATCACGCCGATCAGGTTCACGCGCAGGATTTCCTTCACGTCTTCCACCGACAGCATCTCGCCCTTGTCTACGCGGGAAGGGGAGTAGCGGGTCAGCAGCAGGTGTTCCTTCACCGGCTCGCGGCCTTCGATGGCACGGCGGGACTTGGAGGCCAGAATGCCGAGGATACGGTCGGAGTCACGCACCGAGGACACTTCCGGATTGGTGACCACGATGGCTTCGTCGGCAAACAGCAGTGCCAGCAGTGCGCCTTTTTCGATACCGGCCGGCGAATCGCAGACGATGTACTCGAAGCCCATTTCGCCCAGCTCCTTCAGTACTTTCTCCACGCCTTCCTCGGTCAGCGAATCCTTGTCGCGGGTTTGCGAGGCCGGGATCACGAACAGGTTATCGCAGTGCTTGTCCTTGATCAGGGTCTGGTTGAGGGTAGCCTCGCCGTTGATCACGTTGATCAGGTCGTATACCACGCGGCGTTCACAGCCCATGATCAGGTCCAGGTTGCGCAGGCCGACGTCAAAGTCGATCACCACGGTCTTGTGGCCACGCAGGGCAAGGCCGGAGGAGAAGCTGGCGCTGGTGGTGGTCTTGCCTACGCCACCCTTGCCGGAGGTCACAACGATGATTTTTGCCACGATGGGGATTCCTTAACTTTGCGAGTTCTCATGCACCGAGCGCGTTCATGACGAGGCGCTCGTTCTCAAGGTAAATCTGTGCCGGCTTGCCCTGGATGCTGTCGGGCAAGGCCTGTTCGATGGTGCGGTACACGCCGGCGATGGATACCAGTTCGGCTTCCATGCTCTGCACGAAGATGCGCGCCTGGGTATTGCCACGGGCACCGGCGAGGGCGCGACCGCGCAGCGGGGCGTACACGTGGATGCTGCCGTCGGCGATGATCTCGGCGCCGACATTGACCATGGCCAGTACCACCAGATCGCCCCCCTTGGCGTAGATCTGCTGGCCGGCGCGCACCGGGCGGTCGATCACCATGGTGCTGGCCGGTTGCGGCGCGGCGGAAGCGGTTTCCACCTCTGGCGCCGCGGCAGCGGCTTCGACCGGCTGCTCGCTCTGGCGCGGAGTATGGCCAGGGCGGACATAGGCCAGCCCGTGTTGACGCGCCAGTGCGGCGACAGCGTGGTCACGGTGACGCAGGGCAATGATGGTAATGCCTTTGGCCAGGAACAGCTGGCGGATACGGGCCAGGTCCAGGCTCGCCGGCTGGTCGATGGCGTCCAGGTCCAGCAGGAAGGCTTCGCTCTGGCTTGCATCCACCTTGTCGCCGAAGCGGGCTTCCAGCGCGGCGGCCAGTGCAGTGCAGTCACCGCTGCGCAGCAGGATGGCCAGCAGGTCGAGGCTGGCGGATTTGATATCAAAAAGGTTGGCCGCTTGGCTCATTGTCTGGTTTCACTAACAGATAGATTTAATTTATGACGGCGAGTGTATAGCGTTGGGCTAAGCGTTTCAACGCGCAGGGCCGGCTTTTCGGCAGTCCGGGTGGACAGGGTGGCAGTGTGGCGCTCTGGTCATTGCCGTAGTCATCGCATGGCAGCATTGTGCCGCTTGTCATTCTGCTGTCATCTGCGGTCGGCAGACTGGCGAAAGCTGTTGTAAAAATAGTTACTTAGCCATGCGGTTGTGCGAATCTACTTGACATTGTTGCGGTGCAATATATGATTCGGGTTGTTGCAGCGCAACATCTGGTCGACACAAGTTACTAACGGTTTTGCTGCTGAGTAGTTATTCACTGAAAAGGATTATCTCCATGTTTACCAACGCACAAGAATTCTCCGCTTTCGGTCAGGCCCAGTTCGACAAAGCCGTTCGCCTGTCCTCCATCATGCTGGCCAGCGCCGAGCGCCTGACCAACCTGCAACTGGAAATCGCCCGCAAGGTCATGGCTGAAAATGCCGAGACCGTTAAGCAGCTGACCGGTATCAAGGATCCGAAGTCCTTCGCCGAATTCCAGGCTGGCCTGGTACAGCCGAACCTCGACAAGACCCTGGCGACTGCCCGCGAAGTGTACGACGCTACCGTTGCCGCCCAGACCGAACTGACTTCTTTCGTTGAAGAGCAGGTTGCCGAAACCAACAAGCAGGTGCTGGAAGCACTGGACCGTCTGGCCAAGCATGCGCCGGCCGGTTCCGAGTCCGCCGTGCAAGTGCTGAAGAATCTGGTGTCCTCCGGTAGCGCCGCTTTCGAAAGCGCTTCCAAGACTGCCAAGAAAGTCGGCTCCGATTTCGCCGAAGCCAGCGTAGAAGCCGCCGAGACTTCTGCCAAGGCTGCCGGTGCTGCGGTAAGCCGCGCCCGCAAGACTGCTACCCCGGCCGCCTGATTCGCCGGGTAGTATCGAAAAAGCCCGCTACGGCGGGCTTTTTGTATTTTGCGCTGCCGGAGCGGCAGTTGGCATGGCCAGCGTGGTTTCCAGCAACTGGCTGGCCTGTTCGCCCAGACTGTCCAGCAGCAGCAGCAGGCGCGCCAGATTGCGCGCGAAATGTTGCTGCTGTGGCGCCGGCTGGCGAAAGTCGTCGAGCACCTGCCATTGCTCGGCGGCAGTCGCCGGCGCCTCGCCTTGCCGTTGCAGATAGTCGCGGCTCAGTGCGGCCAACTGTTGCAGCAGTTCCTTTTGCTGCAACAGCAAACTGGGCCAGTCAGGCGCTTGGCGGCTGATATTGGCCGTCTGCAGTAATAGTGGGCCGGTCAGGTAAAACAGCGCATCGAATACCCGACGGCAAAAGCTGGCCGCACCCAGTGGTCCGCAGTACAACCAGCAGCCGGCTTGCGGCGCCAGCGCATTTAACAGCGGCATCGCCTGCTGCAGCGCCTGGTGATGACCGGCAACCAGTAGCGCAAAGCTGCCGCTGGGCTGCGCTGGCAGCCAGGGGCTGTTGAGTTCGAGAGCGATGTTGGCCGCAGGTGTTACAGCCAGCGGCAGACAGCCGCAGTAGAGCAATAGTTGCTGCCATTGCAGGCAGTGTTCATCTGCGGCAACGCTGCTGGTGGGAAGGCCGCTGCTGGCCAGTCGTTGCTGTATGGCCAGGCGGTACGCAGGGTCTGCGGGCATGTCGGATCAGTTCAGATGCCAGTCAAATGTCTGTAAGCGTTTGATGAACCAGCCAAGAGCCTGCCCGGGCTGGCTTTCCTTCCAGGCATAGTGCAGGGAAACCGGCGAGCGTTTTTCTTCCAGTTCTTTCACGATCAACCGGCCGCTGGCCAAGTCTTCATGGATGCGGCAGGTAGGCAGAAACCCTACGCCAAGTCCGGCTCTTTGCACAGCAATTTTATCTTCCACGCTGGCCACGGTCAGCCGCGGCTGTCCTTCCTGAATGGAAATGCTGCGCGGCGGCAGGTTGCGCGAGGTATCGGCCGCCACTGCTACCCGGTAGCGGCGGATCACGTGCTGCGGAATCGGATCTTCCATCGCTGCCAGCGGATGATGGGGGGCCACGCAGAACACGAACTGCACTTTGCCCATCGGCTTGCTGTGGAACACGCCGCCCTGGCTGTTTTCGGTGGCGCCAATGACCAGATCGGCACGGTTGTCCACCAGCGCATCCCAGGTGCCGCCAAATACTTCACGGCTCAGGCGCAGCTCGGTATCGGCCTCCAGGGCATCGAATTCACCCACCAGCCGCAATACGTCATCGAATTGCAGCAGGTCCGACATGGCGATGCGCAATTGGCCTTCCCAGCCGGTGGCGTGGGTCTTGACCCGGCTTTCCACCATGGCTGCCGAATCCAGCAACGCACGTCCTTCCTTTAGCAGCAGTTCTCCGGCGGAGGTAAGCCGTGCCTTGTGCCCGCTGCGGTCGAACAGCTGGACATTCAGGTCTTGCTCCAGTTTCTGCACGCTGTAGGTAATGGCGGAAGGGACGCGGTATAGCTCCTCGGCGGCGGCGGCAAAGCTGCCGCGGCGGTCGATGGCATCCAGCACCATCAGCGAGTCTAGAGTCAGTTTCATCGTCAGATTTTCTGAAAATAAAAATCAAAATGTTCTGCTGTTTTAGCTTGTGCAGGCTTTTTATACTGCGCGGAAGCTTGATTGATCAAGAAAAAAAGCTTAAGCAGCGGCACGGATTAGTAAAGGCTCGATCCAGTTTTTTTGAATCAATTTCGCAGTCGGCTGGATGGTAGACCATCAAACTATGCCTGCGTTCTACATTTATATAAGGAAATGACAATGAGTACCAAGCTTGCCGTGGTGTATCACAGTGGTTATGGCCATACCGCCAAACTGGCCGAGGAAGTTGCCGCCGGTGCGCGCGAATTTGCCGAAGTGGCGGTGTTTGCCGCCGACGACGCGACGCAACGCCTGGACGAGCTGGCCGCATTCGATGCCATCATTTTCGGCGCTCCTACCTACATGGGCAGCGTTTCTGCCGGCTTCAAGGCCTTCATGGATGCCAGCTCCAAGGTGTGGTACACCCAGGGCTGGAAAGACAAGATCGCAGCCGGCTTTACCGTGTCCAACAGCCCCAGCGGCGACAAGCTCAATACCCTGCAGCAGCTGTCGGTGTTTGCCGCGCAGCACAGCATGATCTGGGTCGGCACCGGCCTGTTGCCGGGTGGCGTGACCGGTACCCAGATCAACCGTTACGGCAGTTCGCTGGGCCTGATGGCGCGTACCGACAACGCACCGGCCGAGGTCACGCCGGATGCTGCCGATCTGGAATCTGCCCGCCTGTTCGGCGCCCGCATCGCGCAGACGGCTGGCCGCTTCGCCAAGTAAGTTGGCCGCAGGCAACAAAAAAGCCGGGAATCCCCGGCTTTTTTTGCGGCCAACCTGATCAGGCTTGCTTGGCGCGTTCGATACCTTCTACCAGTTCGCGGGTCGCGTCTTCCACGGTGCCCCAGCCCTGGATCTTCACCCACTTGCCCTTTTCCAGATCCTTGTAGTGCTCGAAGAAGTGCACCATCTGGTCACGCAGCAGTTGCGGCAGGTCTTCCAGCTTCTGGATGTCCTTGTACATCGGGCACAGCTTTTCTACCGGTACAGCGACCAGCTTGGCATCCACGCCACCGTCGTCTTCCATCTTGATCATGCCCAGTGCGCGCACGCGGATTACCACGCTCGGCGGCAGCGGGAACGGGGTGACCACCAGCACGTCTACCGGATCGCCGTCACCAGCCAGGGTCTGCGGTACGAAACCGTAGTTGGCCGGGTACATCATGGAAGTGCCCATGAAGCGGTCAACCATCAGCGCGCCGCTTTCCTTGTCGAATTCGTACTTGATCGGAGCGGCGTTGGCGGAGATTTCGATCACGACGTTGAAGTCGTTCGGCATGTCTTTGCCCGGGCCGATGAGGTCGATGTTCATGCTTGTTGTCCTTTTGCGCTGAGATTTGGAACAAATAACCGCGGGATTATACCAGCAGCCGGCGCAGGGTATAATTGCCTGTATTGATGACCTCCATCACCTTGCATGATGCTAGATAACCTGATTACCGAATTCGATCGTGGCTTGCGCACCCTGTTTGCGCCGGCACACAGTGCCCGTCCCCATCCGGACCATGCCGTGGAGGAAGCCGAGCTTACCCAGGCTGAAAAACAGCATGCGCTGGGACTGATGCGCGTCAATCACTGCGGCGAAGTATGTGCCCAGGCGCTGTATCAGGGTCAGGCGCTGACGGCGCGCGATCCGGCGGCGCGCGAGGCGCTGCGCCATGCCGCGTTCGAGGAGGTGGAACACCTGGCCTGGACCGAGCAGCGCATCCGTGAACTGGGCGGCCGTCCCAGCCTGTTCAACCCGCTGTGGTACACCGGCTCGCTGGCGATCGGCGTGGCGGCCGGCATGCTGGGCGACAAGTGGAACCTGGGCTTCCTGGAAGAAACCGAGCATCAGGTTGGCGCCCATCTGGACAGCCATCTGCAGGAACTGCCGCAGCAGGATGCCCGCAGCCGTGCCATCGTCAGCCAGATGCGCGATGACGAGCTGAAGCATGCCGAGATGGCCAGCGAGCTGGGCGCGGCCAAGTTGCCGGCGCCGTTGCGCGGCATGATGAAGCTCAGTGCCAAGCTGATGACCAGCGCCAGCTATCGCGCCTGAGTAGCGATCGATGCCCATGAAAAAAGCCGCCATCACTGGCGGCTTTTTTCATGGCTGCGGCCAACCCCGGGTTGGCCGCAAATAGCTCAGAAGAACAGGAAGGTGAGCAGCACAAAGGTCGGGATCAGGCAGCACAGCGCCCAGCCGATGTAGCCGAAGAAGGTCGGCATGGCGACGCCGCGTTCTTCGGCGATGGCTTTTACCATGAAGTTCGGCGCATTGCCAATATAGCTGTTGGCGCCCATGAAGACCGCACCGGCAGAAACCGCCAGCAGGGTGGTCGCGCCGTGGCCCATCAGCTGTTGTGCATCGCCGCCGGCCAGGTTGAAGAACACCAGGTAGGTCGGGGCATTGTCGAGGAAGCTGGATAGCGCGCCGGTCAGCCAGAAATAGGCGGCATTCACCGGGCTACCATCCGGCTGGCTCACCATGCCGACCAGACCGGCAAAGGCGCCTTGCGGGCCGGATTTCAGCATCGCCAGCACCGGAATCATGGTGATGAAGATGGCGGCAAACAGCTTGGCCACTTCCAGCATCGGCCCCCAGTTGAAAGCGTTGGCCTGGCGGCAGTTGCCCGGCGTCAGCTTCAGCGACAGGCCGGCGATGGCCAGCAGCAGGATGTCGCGCACCACGTTCTGCAGCTCGATGTCCAGACCGGCAAGCTGCCAGCTGATGTGCGGGTTCCAGGTGCCGGACAGCAATACCGCGCCGACAATCGCCAGCAGCAGCAGCAGATTGACCTTGCCGAGCAGGGTAACGCGCGAGTCCGGCGTCGGGTCCGGCAGCGGCGGCAGGTCTTCTTCCTTGTGGTAGAAGTAGCGATCCAGCAGGTAGAAGGCCAGCAGCAGGATGGCACTGGCGGTCAGCATCGGCGCCAGCAGGTGCTGCATGGTCCAGCCAAAGCCGACGCCTTTCAGGAAGCCCAGAAACAGTGGCGGGTCGCCCAGCGGTGTCAGCGAGCCGCCGATATTGGCAACCAGAAAGATAAAGAACACAAAGACATGGGTGCGGTAGCGGCGGTTGTCATTGGCGCGCAGCAGCGGACGGATCAGCAGCATGGAGGCGCCGGTGGTACCGGTAAAGCTGGCCAGCAACGTGCCGATAGCCAGAAAGCTGGTGTTGAGCAGCGGCGAGCCGTGCAGGTTGCCGCGCAGGTAGATGCCGCCGGCCACGCTGAACAGCGCGATCAGCAGGATGATGAACGGTACGTACTCCAGCAGCAGCGTGTGGGCCATTTCGTGCAGCGTCAGAGCAATGCCGTGGCTGGCGGCAAACGGCAGCGCAAATGCCAGCGCCCAGCCGGCGGCAATCTTGCCGAAGTGATGGTGCCAGATGTTGGCCGCAAACAGCGGCAGCAGCGCAATGGAAAGCAGCATGCCGGCAAAGGGCACGGCCCACAGCGCGGACAGCTCGGCGCCATTGACGCCGGCATGGGCCAGCATCGGCAGGCTGGCCAGCACGGCGCAGAGCGCGCGTGGCAAACGGATTTTAGACATGGGGAGTCCTGTGCAGCGGGCGTATGCTGGCGCTCCGGGAACGCTGCTTTGCCCTTTGTGTTGTGCTCTGTCGTTAACCCGGAAGGGCGGCAGTTTACCAGTAAGCGTTATGGCAGGGGAAAGCGACAGAGAAAGGGCGCGGGTGGCTCCAAGAGCTGATTCTGCGCAGATAGGCGGAAAGGTGAATAAAAAAAGCGGAAACCATACGGAATCCGCTTTTTTGCTGCCAAGCTATTGATCAGCCAAGCAATTTGCTGATGTCGCGTGCATCCCAGTGCGGGAAGTATTTGCGTACCAGGGCATTCAGCTCGACTTCAAACGCTTTGAAGCGGGCAAGCTCATCGTGTTCGCTCGGGCCTTCGTTATGGGCGGCACTGCGGATCATGCCGGCACCGGCGGTGGCGTTGGACAGACGGTCGATCACGATCAGGCTGCCGGTGGCGCGGCTGTCACGGTAGGCATCGAATACCACCGGAGAGTTGAAGGCGATGCGGACCAGGCCGATTTCGTTCAGCTGCAGGGTTTCCGCCTCGAAGGCATCCAGCGTATTCACGTCCACGCGATGCACGATGCGCTCCACGCGGCCGGTGACACTCTTGCCGGACAGCTTGAACAGGTATTCCTTGCCGACGGCCAGCGGTGCGGCATCCATCCACACCAGGTGCGCTTCCACGCCCTGGCTGACTTCCGGCTGCTGCTCGTCGGCGCGTACCAGGGTATCGCCGCGCGAGATGTCGATTTCGTCGGTCAGCGTCAGGGTGATGGCCTGGCCGGTATGGGCGCTTGCCAGCTCGCCTTCGTACACCACGATGGCTTTGACGGTGCTTTCCTTGCCGGAGGGCAGCGCACGCACGCGGTCGCCGGGACGGATTTCGCCGGCGGCGACAGTGCCGCAGAAGCCGCGGAAGTCCAGGTTCGGGCGGTTGACGTACTGCACCGGCAGGCGGAACGCCGGCAGCTTCACGTCGTGGTCGATCTCCACGCTTTCCAGGATGTCCATCAGCGTTTGGCCGTCGTACCACGGTGCGCTGTCGCTGCGGTTAACCACGTTGTCACCGCGCAGTGCGGAGATCGGCACGAAGCGGATATCCGGGATGTCCAGGTTGGCCGCAAACTCGGTGTAGTCGGCACGGATGCGGTCGAACACGGCCTGGTCGAAGTCCACCAGGTCCATCTTGTTGATGGCGACGATGACGTGCTTGATGCCCAGCAGGCTGACAATGTAGCTGTGGCGGCGAGTCTGGGTCTGCACGCCGTAGCGGGCGTCGATCAGGATAACCGCCAGGTTGCAGGTGGAGGCGCCGGTGGCCATGTTGCGGGTGTATTGCTCGTGGCCCGGGCAGTCGGCAATGATGAACTTGCGACGGTCGGTGCTGAAGTAGCGGTAGGCCACGTCGATGGTGATGCCCTGTTCGCGCTCGGCCTGCAGGCCATCCACCAGCAGCGCCAGATCGATTTCCTGGTCAGTGGTGTTGTATTTCTTGGAGTCGCGCTGGATGGCGGCCAGCTGGTCCTCGAAGATCAGCTTGGAGTCATGCAGCAGGCGGCCGATCAGCGTGGATTTGCCGTCGTCGACGTTGCCGCAGGTGATGAAGCGCAGCAGGTCCTTGTTTTCGTGCTGCTTCAGGTAGGACAGGATGTCGCTGGAAATCAGGTCGGATTGGTGTGCCATGAGCTAGTGCCTTGCATCTACAAGGTTGGCCGCAGGCGGCCAACCTCTGGAGTTCGGTATGCGTGGTAAGGAAACGGCGGCTTAGAAATAGCCTTCCATTTTCTTCTTCTCCATCGAGCCGGACGAGTCGTGATCGATCACGCGGCCTTGGCGTTCGGAGGTCTTGGTCAGCAGCATTTCCTGGATGATTTCCGGCAGCGTGGTGGCATTGGACTCCACGGCACCGGTCAGCGGGTAGCAGCCCAGGGTGCGGAAACGCACGCGCTTGGTCTCGATCTTGGCTTTCTCTTCTTCCGACAGATACTGCAGGATGCGCTCGTCGTCGATCATGATCAGCGTGCCGTCACGTTCGATCACCGGGCGCTCGCCGGCAAAGTACAGTGGCACGATCTCGATGTTTTCCAGGAAGATGTATTGCCAGATATCCAGCTCGGTCCAGTTGGACAGCGGGAACACGCGGATGCTCTCGCCCTTGTTGATGCGCGAGTTGTAGATGTTCCACAGCTCCGGACGCTGGTTTTTCGGGTCCCAGCGGTGGTTCTTGTCGCGGAACGAGTACACGCGCTCTTTGGCGCGGGACTTTTCCTCGTCACGGCGCGCGCCGCCAAAGGCCGCGTCGAACTTGTACTTGTTCAAGGCCTGTTTCAGGCCTTCTGTTTTCATCACATCGGTGTGCTTGGCGCTGCCGGCAGTGAACGGGTTGATGTTGGCATCCACGCCTTCCTGGTTCACATGCACGATCAGGTCCCAGCCATGCTCACGGGCCTGCTTGTCGCGCAGCGCGATCATGTCCTTGAACTTCCAGGTGGTATCCACGTGCATCAGCGGGAACGGTGGCTTGCCCGGCGCAAAGGCTTTCTGTGCCAGATGCAGCATCACGGCGGAATCCTTGCCGATGGAGTACAGCATCACCGGATTCTCGAATTCGGCAGCGACTTCGCGAATGATGTGGATGGACTCGGCTTCCAGTTGCTTGAGGTGGGTCAGCCTCTCCTGACTGATTTTCATCGTGGCACTCGTTTCTTGAACAGTTGACTTCGACAGTAGGGCCGCAGCGGCCACCAGATTGTCCGGCAGTGGCAATTTACCGGAGAGCGCGGTGCTAGCAAAAGACTGAATATATATATCGATATGCGATGAAAGAGCGCAGCAAAACAAATTGCCGGGAATAAGACTGTGGCGAGGCGGGAAATGTCTGGCGGGTAGGCGGAAAACAAAAAAGCCACCTTACGGTGGCTTTATTGTCGAATCCTGGCGTCCCCACGGGGATTCGAACCCCGGTTATCGCCGTGAAAGGGCGGTGTCCTAGGCCTCTAGACGATGGGGACAGCTGGCGCACCCGGAGCGATTCGAACGCCCGACCCTTTGGTTCGTAGCCAAATACTCTATCCAACTGAGCTACGGGTGCGCTGTTTCTCGTTTGTCGTTGACTTGCGAGAGACGCGAACTATACGGATGCGGCCCGATCCCGTCAATAGTTTTTGTGAAAAAATTGCCATGCGGGCACTGGAATATTGCCAAGTTGCCGGAATACGACATTATCCTCGATGCCACCACAACAGAGCGAGGCAGGTGTCATGGCATTTAACGATTTGTTCCGCATGAGCTGTCATGCCGTGATTACCGACGAACACGGTCAGGTGTTGCTACTGCAGGCCAGTTATGGCGACGGCCGTTGGGGGCTGCCCGGTGGCGCGCTGGAGCCGGGAGAAACCATTCATCAGGCGTTGCTGCGGGAGTGTCGCGAAGAGCTGGGGCTGGAGGTAACGATCGACTACCTGTCCGGCGTGTATTACCACGCAAGCTACCAGTCGCAGGTATGCATTTTCCGTTGTCGATTACCGGCTGGCAGTGTCTTGTGCTTGAGTGATGAGCATCTGGCGTGGCGCTACTGCGCGTTAGCGGAGTTGTCAGCCATGCAAGGGCAGCGGGTCGGGGATTGTCTGAGTTTCGACGGCACCGTGAAGAGTGCCGTATTTGATTAGAGCGGCTACCCCGGGGCGGGGTGCCGCTCGTCATGACTACAGGGGAAGGAAAGGGGACAGGGCATTGATTTCGTTGAGCGCCCGCCGGAAACGGGCGTGTGCCCGCGATACGGTGGACTGACTGATATCCAGCTGCTTGGAAGCGGCATAGCCGGTCATGCCGTCGATTTCCATCAGCCACACGGCTTCGCGCGATTTTTTCTTCAGGCCGATCAGGTTGGCTACGTGATTGAAGTGTTCGAGTCTCATGATGTGTGCTCCCGCGTATGGTTGCTTGTGGCTAACCTGAATTCAGCATAGACGGGTGCAGAAAAAATGCACGTAAAAAATGCCGCTTCATTGAAACGGCATTTTTATGGGTTTGCACGCGTTCAGGCCGCTGGTGGCACGGTTTCGGCAAAAGTTGGCCGCGCGGCCAGCCGCTCTTCCAGGGCCGCCAGATTCGGATACGGGCTGCGCCAGTCCAGCTGCGGAAAGCGGAAGTCGAGGAAACCCAGTGCGCAACCGGTCGCAATATCGGCCAGGCTGTAGGCTTCGCCATTGCACCACTGGCGCTCGCCCAGCATGCTGGATAGTGCTTGCAGTCCTCGATCCACCTTGCCTTGCTGGCGATCTATCCACTCCTGGCTTTGCTTGTCGGCGGGGCGCCGCTTTTCTACCACGATGCAGGCAGCCGCATCGCAGATGCCATCCGCCAGCGCTTCCCAGCGACGGGTCTCGATCAGCATGCGCTTGCTGTCCTGCGGTAGCAGGCGGGATACCGGCGAGCTGTTTTCCAGGTATTCGACAATCACGCGCGAGTCATACAGCGTGCTGCCATCATCCATGATCAGGACCGGTACTTTACCCAGCGGGTTGAAGTCGGCAACGGTGGATGTGGTTTCCCACGGGATGTCCACCTGCAGCGGGCAGTCGATTTTCTTTTCCGCCAGGACGATGCGAACTTTCCGGGCATAGGGGCTGGTGAGCGATGCGATCAGTTTCATTGTGTGGGGAAGGCGAGTTGACTATGGGGGCTGCATCTAATTTAGCGTATCGGCAGGCGGATCAAAAGCCTGCCGTGTACGTCATTTTGTGGCGTTTCAGTGCAGTTCGATTCTGCCGCTTACATTGAGGCGGACCTGGCTGTTGCCGGCTTGCCAGTCGGGTGTGCTGACTTCTGGCGCGGCGCTGTCGGCCATCATGGCTTTGGCGCGCAGCATGGGCACCGGGGGCGGTGCCTGTACGCTGCCAATGTTTAGCTCGACGACTTGTTGGCCGGGCTGCCCCAGCGCTTTGCCGGCAGCGGCGGCTTGCGCCTGCAGCGCCGCAATTGCTTCGGGAATCAGGCTGGCTTCGACCTGGCGGCGGGTGCTGTCGGCTACGCCGAATTGCACGTTTTCCAGCAGCATGAATTTTTGCAGTCGTGCCACCAGCTCCGCGGTGGCGGTGAAGTCGCGACTTTTCAGGTGGATGCTGGCGCGGCCTTGCCAGCCCTGGATCTTGCCGTCGCGGTTGTAGTCCGGCCAGCTGTTGTAGTTGCCGGTGCTCACTTCAACCTGGCGGAATCCGCCGGATTCGCTCTTCGCGCGCGCTAGCGCCTTGTTCAGGCGCTCGGCCAGCAGGGCGGGTTGCGCCTGGCGCTCCTGTACATACAGGTTGGCGGTCACTTCATCGTTAGGCAGCTCGCGTTCGGCGCTGGCGCTGAGATTGAGCATTGTGCCGGCCTGTGCGGCGGGGATGTAAAGCAGCGAGGTCAGCAGCAGGCTGCCAAGAACGATAGTACGCATGGGGACTCCCGGTTATGGTGGTTGCTGTCTGACTGCGGGTGGCGGTTCCGGGTTCATTTTGCCCGGCGGCAGGCGGCAGACGGCAACGGCGGCGCGCAGCTGACATCATACCTGATTATGCTTTTGTTATTGTGCGGTGCAGAAATTTGTTGCCGGCGCCGGACGTCGCTGTGGCGTTATAGCTGATGGCAGGTGAGGTGGCGTGCCGGCGGCCGGTTATTGCGGGCCATTGCAAAACAGAGACACGGCAGTTGTGTCTAGCTGCAAGCGTTTGCTGCCAAGGTGTAAGCCAGAGGTTGGCCGCAAGAAAAATGGCCGCATTGCGCGGCCATTCTTTATATAGCAGCTGCCGGGGCATCAGCCCAGCAGCAGCGCATCATCGTCGATGGCCTCGCCGCGGGTCTTTTCGAACATCGCCAGCAGGTCGCTTACCTGCATGCGGCCGCGTTCCTCGCCGGCGACATCTAGTACCACGCGGCCCTGGTGCAGCATCACGGTGCGGTGGCCGTGGTCCAGCGCCTGGCGCATGGAGTGGGTGACCATCAGCGCGGTGAGCTGGTTCTCGTGCACGATGCGATCGGTCAGTTCCAGCACGAAGGCGGCAGTTTTCGGGTCCAGTGCCGCGGTGTGTTCGTCCAGCAGCAGGATGCGTGATGGTTGCAGGCTGGCCATCAGCAGGCTGACTGCCTGACGTTGGCCGCCGGAGAGCAAACCCATGCGATCCGGCAGGCGGTTTTCCAGCCCCAGTTTCAGCGTCGCCAGTTTGTCGCGGAACAGCTCGCGCAGCTGGCGGTTCAGCGAGGCGCCAAAGCCGCGCTGCTTGCCGCGGTAGTAAGCCAGCGCCATGTTTTCCTCGATGCTGAGGTTCTCGCAGGTGCCGGCCATCGGGTCCTGGAACACGCGGGCCACCATGCCGGCGCGCTGCCAGCCCGGGGTGCGGGT
Organism: Vogesella oryzae; assembly: GCF_902829295.1. Classification (GTDB taxonomy): domain Bacteria; phylum Pseudomonadota; class Gammaproteobacteria; order Burkholderiales; family Chromobacteriaceae; genus Vogesella; species Vogesella oryzae. Next base: position 43,836 of record NZ_CADEPL010000012.1, on the reverse strand, counting down.
AACGTCCTTGCCATCGATTGCCAGGCTACCGCTATCGACAATCACATCGCCGGCCAGCGCGTTAAGGAAGGTCGATTTGCCGGCGCCATTGCTGCCGATCACGGTGACGAACTGGCCGCTGTCGATTTGCAGCGACAGGCCGCGCAGTACCGGATTCTCGATCGGCGTGCCCGGATTGAAAGTCTTGAACAGATTGTCGGCGCGCAGCATCAGTTTTTCCCTCCGGCCTTGCGGGCAAATTTGGCTTTCAGTTTTGGCAGTACCAGCGCAAAACCCACCAGCAGCGCGGTGATCAGGTTCAGGTCCTGCGCCTGAAGACCGATGAAGTCGGCGTTCAGCGCCACGGCAATTAGCAGGCGGTACAGCAGCGCACCCAGCACGGTGGCCAGCGTGATCACCCACAGCTTGCGCGACGGCAGCAGCGTTTCGCCGATGATCACCGCGGCCAACCCTACCACGATGGTGCCTACGCCCATCGATACGTCGGCGCCGCCCTGGGTTTGCACATACAGTGCGCCGGCCAGTGCGATCAGCGCGTTGGACAGCGCCATGCCGGCCAGTACCATGCGCTCGGTGGCGATACCTTGCGCGCGCGCCATGCGGGCATTGGCCCCGGTAGCGCGCATCGCCAGGCCGGTCTGCGACGCAAAGAACACATCCAGCGCCAGCTTGGCGATGACGATCACCACCGCCAGTACCGCCGGCTGTACCTGCCAGCCGATGTCGAAATTGTCGCCGATCAGCGGGCTGAAGACGGTGGGGCTGCCGATCAGCGGCATGTTCGGCGCGCCCATGATGCGCAGGTTGATCGAGTACAGCGCGATCATCACCAGAATGGAGGCCAGCAGCTGCAGGATGTTCAGCCGCACGTTGAGCCAGGCAGTGGTGAGGCCAGCGGCGGCACCGGCCAGGGTGGCGACGCCGCAGGCCAGCCACGGGTCATGGCCACCGGCGATCAGGGTGGCGGCGACGGCACCGCCCAGCGGGAAGCTGCCGTCGGCGGTCAGGTCGGGAAAATCGAGAATGCGGAAGGAAATCAGCACGCCAAGCGCGACCAGCGCAAAGATCAGGCCGATTTCCAGCGCACCCATCAGGGCAATCAGGGTCATGGTATTACTCGCTGCAAATGACAGCGCGCAGCTCGTGGCTGCGCGGTGGAAAACAGGTTGGCCGCAGAGTATGCGGCCAACCATGCCAGGAATTACTTCACGGTTTCCTTGGCTTCTTTCAGCAGGGCAGGGCTGAGGGTGACGCCCTGCTTCTGGGCTGCCGCCGGGTTCAGCGACAGCGACAGTTTGTCGGCCAGCTGCGGTGCAATGCTGCCGGCTTTCTCGCCTTTCAGGATGCGCACCACCAGCTTGCCGGTCTGGCGGCCGATGTCATAGTAGTTCTGGCCGAGGGCGGCAATAGCGCCACGCTTCACCGAATCGGTATCGGCGGCGATCAGCGGCAGCTTGGCCAGCTGGGCGACGGCCACCAGCGATTCATAGGTGGACACCACATTGTTGTCGGTGGTGGTGTAGATGGCATCAACCTTGCCGATCAGGCTCTTGGCTGCCGGCGCAACGTCCACGGTGCGCGGTGCCGGGGCTTCCACCAGGCTCATGCCACGCTTGGCCAGCTCGGCTTTCAGCTCTTTGGCCACCACTACCGAGTTCACTTCACCCGGGCTGTACACCAGGCCGATGCGCTTGGCGCCCGGCTTCACCTTGCCGATCAGGTCGATTTGCGGCGCCAGCGCCAGCATGTCGGATACGCCGGTGACATTGGTCTTGCTGGCGCTCCAGCCGGCAACCAGCTTGGCGGCGACCGGATCGGTCACGGCGGTAAATACCACCGGAATGGAGCGGGTGGCCGCTACCACAGCCTGCGCGCTCGGGGTGGCGATGGCCACGATCACGTCCGGCGCATCGCCGATGAACTTGCGGGCGATCTGCGCGGCGGTGGCCGGGTTGCCCTGTGCGCTCTGGTACTGGTACTTGATCTGCTTGCCCGGCTCGAAACCGGCGGCTTTCAGCTCGTCCTCGATACCCTTGCGCGCGGCATCCAGCGCAGGGTGGTCAACGATGGCGGTAACGGCGACCGATTTTTGTTCGGCGGCATGGGCAAACGGGGACAGGCTGGCGATCAGGGTAAGAGCCAGCAGGGTGCGGCGGTTGACGGCGTGCATGGAGAGCCTTTTGGATGTTGCAGTGCGATGGCGCGCAATGATATTCCAAAGTTGGCACTGTTTCAGATTGTGCAAAGCAATAATATTTCAAATATTGTATTCATTTAGTGCGATCTGCTGCATTGTGGTGCGGGCAAAGGAAAACCCGCCAGTAGCACGGGCTCTGGCGGGTGGATGCTGGCGAATTATGTAGTTGCTGCGGTACAGCCGGGTCGGGCCGCCGGTTCAATCCAGATATTCGTAGCCGGGCAGGGTGAAGAATTCGATGAATTCCTCGCTGGTAATCAGCAGGTCGAACAGCTGTGCGGCATCTTCGAAATGCCGGCTCCAGCGGCTGCCGTACTCGGCCTGCAAGCGGTTGATCTCGTCGGTGGCCAGATCGCGCAGCAGTGACAGGCTGACCTTGCGGCCATCGTCCAGCAGTCCTTTCGGGCTGTGCAACCATTGCCACAACTGGGCGCGGGCAATCTCGGCGGTGGCAGCATCCTCCATCTGGTTATGGATCGGCACGCAGCCGTTGCCGCTCAGCCAGGCGCCAAGGTACTGCAGACCGACACTGATGTTGTTGCGCAAGCCGGCCTCGGTGATCGGCGTTTCCGGCTGGAAGTTCAGCAGGTCGGCGGCGGTAATCACCACGTGTTCGCGCTGGCGCTGCAGCTGGTTGGGGGCGTCGCCCAGTACGCTACGGAAAGCTTCGAATGCCAGCGGTACCAGGGCCGGGTGTGCCACCCAGCTGCCGTCGTAGCCATCGCGCGCTTCGCGCTCCTTGTCGGCGCGGATCGCCGCCAGTGCCCGCTCGTTGGCCGCAACATCGTGCTTGATCGGCGTTAAGGCCGACATGCCGCCGATGGCGGGTGCGCCGCGCCGGTGGCAGGTCTTGAGCAGTAGCAGCGCATAGGAGCGCATGAACGGTACCGTCATACCGATCTGCTCGCGGTCGGCCAGGCAGAAATGCCGCACCTGGCGGAAGCTCTTGATGCAGCTGAAGATGTAATCCCAGCGGCCGGCATTCAACCCGGCACTGTGCTCGCGCAGCTCGTACAGGATTTCATCCATTTCGAATGCGGCCAACAGGTGCTCGATCAGTACCGTGGCGCGGACACTGCCTGCCGGCAATGCCAGTTCCTGCTGCGCGGCGAGGAAAATATCGTTCCACAGCCGTGCTTCCAGATGGTTTTCCAGCTTGGGCAGATAGTAGTAGATGCCGCGTCCCTGGCTGTGTAGCAGGGCGGCGTTATGGAAGAAGCTGAGACCGAAGTCGAACAGGGCGGCAGATACCGGCTGGCCATCAATGCGCAGGTGCTTTTCGGTCAGATGCCAGCCACGCGGACGCAACATCAACGTTGCCGGTGTGGCGCCCAGCTGATAGTGACGGCCTTCCGGGCTGTGATAGCTGATGCTGCCCCGCCAGGCATCGCACATGTTCTGGTGGCCATGAATGATGTTGGACCAGCCGGGACTCATGGCGTCTTCGAAATCCGCCATGAAGCAGCTGGCACCGGAGTTGAGCGCATTGATCATCATCTTGCGCTCGGCCGGACCGGTGATTTCCACGCGGCGATCCAGCAGCGCCGCGGGCAGCGGGGCAATCTGCCACTCACTCTGGCGCAGGGCCGCGCTTTCCGGCAGGAAGTCCGGCAGCTTGCCGGCATCCAGCTCGGCCTGGCGCTGCTGGCGCAGCGCCAGCAGTTCCCGTCGTCGCGGTTCAAACTCGCGGTGCAGCCTGGCGATGAAGGCCAGTGCATCGTTACCGAGCAATGCCTGGTGCGCCGATTTAACCGGCGCGAGGATTTCTACTCCCTGCGGCAATTGCAGTGCCATTGTCTCTCCTTGGTTGTCTGGCCGGCCGTTGCCGTCCGCGGTGCGCTCTGGCGCACTCTTACTGACACCTAGTTTAGCGTTAGCCCGGTGCGGGAAAAATAGGTGCAGGCCCATAACATTTTTTACTTTTTTGTGGGTAGTACTGGTGTCGGCAGCATTCACGGTGCTTTGGGCGGCCAGGGTTTTCTGCCTGGCTGGCTACAAATTCGGTGCATGTAGCACATTTGCAGTGATCTGCCGTGATTTGGCATATCGTGGCGCGAGATAGCGCTTAGACGGGGTGTGGCTGGTATATCCGCTCCAAATTACTGCGTATTGGAGTATGGATACAAAATACCAAAGCTGACTCCGGCTTGAACCTGTTGTTGCAATGCGGCATATTCGCGCCCCTGCGCGATAGTCCACAACGCTATCGTCGCCACATCACAACAGACTGGCACCCGGCTCCGACAGGGCTGGTGTCGCTGGCGACAACGGGACAAGATAAATGGGTTTGCTACGCAAAAAGGATGTGCGCCAGATGATGGCCGCCCCGCAGGGGGCTGCCGTACTGCGCAAGGAGCTGTCCGCCTTTGACCTCACCATGCTGGGTATCGGCGCCATCATCGGTACCGGTATTTTCGTACTCACCGGTACCGGCGCCACCGTGGCCGGTCCGGGACTGGTGCTGTCGTTCATCATCGGCGCCATTGCCTGCGGCTTTGCCGCGCTGTGCTATGCCGAGTTCGCTTCCATGCTGCCGGTCTCCGGCTCTACCTATACCTATGCCTACGCCACGCTGGGCGAGATCATTGCCTGGATCATCGGCTGGGACCTGATGCTGGAGTACCTGCTGGCTTCATCCGCGGTATCGGTAGGCTGGTCCGGTTACTTCCAGAGCCTGCTATCGGGCTTCGGTATCCATCTGCCGGATGCGCTGACTGCCGCCGCCGGTGCGCGGCCCGGCGTGGAGACACTCTTCAACCTGCCGGCCTTCGTGATTGCGATGCTGATTACCGCCTTGCTGGCGTTCGGCATCAAGGAATCGAAGAAGGTGAACAACTTCGTGGTGCTGATCAAGGTTGCCGTGGTGCTGCTGTTTATCGCCATTGCGGTATGGCATGTGAAGCCGGCTAACTGGAATCCGGCACTGCCTTACGGCATGAGCGGGGTGTTCCAGGGTGCGGCCATCGTGTTCTTCAGTTTCCTCGGCTTTGATGCGGTGACTTGTGCGGCAGAAGAGGTGAAGAACCCGGAGAAGGACATTCCGAAAGGGGTGATCTGGTCGCTGGCGATCTGCTCGCTGCTGTACGTGATCGTGTCTGCCATCATGACCGGTATCGTGCCGTTCATGCAGTTCAAGGGCATCGACCATCCGGTGTCGCTGGCGCTGCAAGTGGCCAAGCTGGACTGGTTTGCCGGTTTCGTCGATCTGGGCGCCATCCTCGGCATGCTGACCGTGATTCTGGTGATGACCTATGGCCAGACCCGCATCCTGTTTGCCATGTCGCGTGACGGCCTGCTGCCCAAGGTGTTCTCAGAGGTGCATCCCAAGTACGGCACCCCGTACAAGGCAACCTGGCTGATTGGTAGCATCATCGCGCTGATCGCCGGTTTCGTGCCGCTGGGCACTCTGGCCGAGCTGGTGAACATCGGCACTCTGGCCGCGTTCAGCCTGATTGCCGCCGCCATCATTGTGCTGCGCAAGCGCGAGCCGGACCTGCCGCGCAAATTCCATTGCCCGGGTGTGCCGTACGTGCCGGCGCTGGCCATCGTGTTCTGCGTGTTCCTGATGACGCAGCTGTCCAGCCTGACCTGGCTGTGCTTCATCATCTGGCTGGTAATCGGCCTGCTGGTGTACTTCGGCTATTCGCGCCAGCGCTCACACCTGCACAAGGCGTAATCGCTGCGGCCAACGTTGGCCGCCAGCCAAAAGACAAAACCCCCGTCTGACGACGGGGGTTTTGCTTTGGACGCAGACGGCGGGGTCGAGTCGCCGTTTGAGGTCGAAAGGCTTAGTGGAACTGCTCTTCTTCGGTGGAACCGGTCAGCGCGGTCACCGAGGACTTGCCACCCTGGATCACGGTGGTGATGTCATCGAAGTAACCGGTACCCACTTCCTGCTGGTGCGACACGAAGGTGTAGCCACGATCGCGGGCCGCGAATTCCGGCTCCTGAACCTTCTCGACGTAGGCGGACATGCCGCGAGCCACGTAGTCTTGTGCCAGATCGAACATGTTGTACCACATGTTGTGGATGCCAGCCAGGGTGATGAACTGGTACTTGTAGCCCATGGCGCCCAGTTCGCGCTGGAACTTGGCGATGGTGGCATCGTCCAGGTTCTTCTTCCAGTTGAAGGACGGCGAGCAGTTGTAGGCCAGCAGTTTGCCCGGATGCTTGGCATGGACTGCCTCGGCGAACTTGCGGGCGAACTCCAGATCCGGGGTGCCGGTTTCGCACCATACCAGGTCGGCGTACTCGGCGTAGGCTACGGCGCGGCTGATGGCCTGCTCCAGACCTTTCTTGGTCTTGTAGAAGCCTTCGGCAGTGCGCTCGCCGGTCAGGAACGGACGATCACGCTCGTCGCAGTCGCTGGTCAGCAGGTCGGCAGCTTCGGCGTCGGTACGGGCAATCACCAGGGTCGGCACGCCGTAGACGTCGGCAGCCATACGGGCTGCGATCAGTTTCTGTACCGCTTCCTGGGTCGGAACCAGTACCTTGCCGCCCATGTGGCCGCACTTCTTCACCGAAGCCAGCTGGTCTTCGAAGTGCACGCCACCGGCGCCGGCGCGGATCATCGCCTTCATCAGTTCGTAGGCGTTCAGTACGCCGCCGAAACCGGCTTCGGCGTCGGCCACGATCGGTGCGTAGTAGTCGATGTAGCCGGCGTCGCCGCGCTCGATACCCTTGGAATGCTGGATTTCGTCGGCACGGGTAAAGGCGTTGTTGATGCGCTCAACCACTTTCGGTACCGAGTCAACCGGGTACAGCGACTGGTCCGGGTACATGGCGGAGTATTCGTTGTTGTCGGCGGCAACCTGCCAGCCGGACAGATAGATGGCCTTGATGCCGGCCTTTACCTGCTGCATGGCCTGGCCGCCGGTCAGGGCGCCCAGACAGTTGATGTAGGGTTCGTTGTTCACCAGTTGCCACAGCTTGTTGGCGGCATTGCGGGCCAGCGTGTGTTCAACCTGTACGGAGCCGCGCAGGCGCTCCACGTCGGCGGCGGTATAGCCACGCTTGATACCTTTCCAGCGTGGATTTTCGTCCCAGTCTTTCTGGATGGCGGCGATGCGTTGTTCACGAGTCGTCATGGTGATGAACCCTTCACTTGATAGTTGCGTTTTGCCGCCTAAGCGGCGCTCCCAGTTCTCTTGTTGCCTGCCGGTCTTGCCGGCGTTTTTTGCGTGAGCACCAGCCTGTTTTGGTAGCTGGTTTTACTGCCGGAAACCGCCCCGGATAAGGGGGCTGGCGGGCCGTGCAGTAGCGCTGTTGTGAAATCATTTAATCATAAAAAAAATGCGTTGTGTGCACTGCAGCACAAAAAAAATCCTTTGTTTTCAAATGCTAACAAGCGTGCGCAGAAACGAATAAATTTGAATGGTAATTTTTGTGCAATGCGAAAAAAAAGGTAAACAAACGCGCCGGATCCGGCTTTCTGGCGAGGGCTTGAAATGCCAGTTAAAGGCCTTATATAGCGAGGGTGTTTATGACTTCACCCAAATGGATGCGCCATGCAGGAAAACCAGAATTCCCAAGCAGAAGAAGTGCTTACGCAAACTGATGCCGCCGCCGCAGAAGCCGCAGCCGCACTGGAGCAGACGCCGGAGCAGCGCATTGCCGCGCTGGAAGCCGAAGTGGCGGAATGGAAAGACCAGTGTTTGCGCGCCAAGGCCGAAACCGAAAACATGCGCCGTCGCGCCGCTGAAGATGTGGTCAACGCACAGAAATTTGCTATCCAGAAGTTCGCCTCCGAACTGCTGGCAGTGAAGGACAGCCTGGAAATGGCGGTTCTGGATCAATCCGGCCAGTTCGAAAACCTCAAATTCGGCGTCGATCTGACGCTGAAGCAGCTGGTGGCCGCTTTCGAGAAAGGCCAGATCAGCGAGATCAACCCGGTCGGCGAGAAGCTGGATCCGCATAAACACCAGGCAATCAGCCAGGAAGAATCGGAAGCCGAGGCGAATACCGTGCTGCGCGTGATGCAAAAAGGTTACCTGATTACCGACCGTATCCTGCGTCCGGCGATGGTGGTGGTGTCCAAGCCGAAAGCCTGAAGGCCGGCGTGGTGCAAATCCCTCTTGAAATTGTGGCGATAGCCAATATCTGACAACTCAACCGGCAGCTGCGGCCAACATCGCGGTGCCTGAATCCAGTTAAAAGCATAGGAAGATTGAACATGGGCAAAATCATCGGTATTGACCTGGGTACTACCAACTCCTGCGTGGCAGTCGTTGAAGGCGGCAGCCCGAAAGTAATCGAAAACGCCGAAGGCGCACGCACCACCCCGTCTATCATCGCCTACATGGAAGATGGCGAGATTCTGGTTGGCGCCCCGGCCAAGCGCCAGGCAGTCACCAACCCGAAAAATACCCTGTACGCAGTGAAGCGCCTGATCGGCCGCCGCTTCGAAGACAAGGAAGTGCAGAAAGACATCGACCTGATGCCTTTCCAGATCAAGAAAGCCTCCAACGGCGATGCCTGGGTACAGGTGCGCGACAAGGAAATGGCGCCGCCGCAGATCTCCGCCGAAGTGCTGCGCAAGATGAAGAAGGCTGCCGAGGACTATCTGGGCGAAGAAGTGACCGAAGCCGTGATTACCGTACCGGCCTACTTCAACGACAGCCAGCGTCAGGCCACCAAGGATGCTGGCCGTATCGCCGGTCTGGACGTGAAGCGCATCATCAACGAACCGACTGCTGCCGCCCTGGCTTTTGGCCTGGCCAAGCAGGAAGGCGACCGCAAGATTGCCGTGTATGACCTCGGCGGCGGTACCTTCGACGTGTCCATCATTGAAATTGCCGACGTAGACGGCGAGCACCAGTTCGAAGTGCTGTCCACCAACGGTGACACCTTCCTCGGTGGCGAAGACTTCGACCAGCGTCTGATCGACTTCATCGTGACCGAGTTCAAGAAAGAGCAGGGCGTTGATCTGAAGAACGACGTAATGGCACTGCAGCGTCTGAAGGAAGCCGCGGAAAAAGCCAAGATCGAACTGTCTTCCGCCACCCAGACCGAAGTGAACCTGCCGTACATCACCATGGATGCCACCGGCCCGAAACACCTGGCGATGAAGATTACCCGCGCCAAGTTCGAAAGCCTGGTCGACGACCTGGTACAGCGCTCCATCGAGCCGTGCAAAGTGGCCCTGAAAGACGCCGGTGTATCGCTGGCCGACATCACCGACGTGATCCTGGTGGGTGGTCAGACCCGTATGCCGAAAGTACAGGACGCCGTGAAGGCCTTCTTCGGCAAGGAACCGCGCCGTGACGTGAACCCGGACGAAGCCGTGGCCGTGGGCGCCGCGATCCAGGGTTCGGTACTGTCCGGTGATCGCAAGGACGTGCTGCTGCTGGACGTTACCCCGTTGTCGCTGGGTATCGAAACCCTGGGCGGCGTGATGACCAAGCTGATCCAGAAGAACACCACCATCCCGACCAAGGCATCGCAGACTTTCTCCACTGCCGATGACAACCAGACCGCGGTAACCATCCACGTGCTGCAGGGTGAGCGTGAAAAGGCTGCGGCCAACAAGTCGCTGGGCCAGTTCAATCTGGGGGACATCCCGCCGGCACCGCGTGGCGTACCGCAGATCGAGGTCGAGTTCAACATCGACGCCAACGGTATCCTGCACGTGTCCGCCAAGGACAAGGCTTCCGGCAAGCAGGCCAACATCACCATCCAGGCTTCTTCCGGTCTGTCCGAAGCGGAAATCCAGCAGATGGTGCGTGACGCCGAGCTGAACGCCGAAGAAGACAAGAAGCTGCACGAGCTGGTGCAGGCCCGCAACCAGGGTGAAGGCCTGATTCACAGCGTGAAGAAATCGCTGGGCGAGTTCGGCGACAAGATTTCCGCCGACGAGAAAGCTGCGATCGAAACCGCGCTGAAAGAAGCCGAAGAAGTGATCAAGGGCGACGACAAGGAAGCCATCGATGCCAAGGTTCAGGCGCTGATGACTGCCTCGCATAAGCTGGCCGAGCACATGTACGCCGACAAGGGCGAGGAAGGTGCTGCTGCAGCCCAGCCGTCCGACGACAAAAAAGACGACGGTAACGTAGTCGACGCCGAATTCGAAGAAGTGAAGAAGTAAGCTTCCTCAATCGCGTCAAGGCACAGGCCCTCCGGGGCGCTGTGCCTTTTCCTTGATAGGCGGCCAACCTCTGGGGTTGGCACAACGGTGATACAGCATGGCGAAAAAGGATTTCTACGAGGTACTCGGTGTCAACCGCGATGCCTCGGAAGACGACATCAAGAAGGCTTATCGCAAGCTGGCGATGAAGTACCACCCGGACCGCAATACGGACAGCAAGGAAGCCGAAGACAAGTTCAAGGAGGTGAAAGAAGCCTACGAGATCCTGTCCGACAGCCAGAAGCGCGCAGCCTATGACCAGTACGGTCATGCCGGTGTCGACCCGCAGGCCGGCATGGGCGGCGGCGGTGCCGGCTTCGGCGGTTTCGATTTCGGCGATATTTTCAGCGACATCTTTGGTGGTGGTCAGCGTGGTGGCGGCCGCTCCAATGTGTATCGCGGTTCCGACCTGCGCTACAACATGGAAATCACGCTGGAAGAAGCCGCGCGTGGCTGCGAGAAGCAGATCCGCATTCCGTCGCATGAAAACTGCGACGCGTGCCACGGCACTGGCGCCAAGCCGGGCACCCAGCCCAAGACCTGCCGCACCTGCGGCGGTCACGGCCAGGGGCGCATGAGCCAGGGCTTCTTCTCCATCCAGCAGACCTGCCCGACCTGCCACGGTAGCGGCAAGGAAATTACCGATCCGTGCCACAAGTGCCACGGTGCTGGCCAAGTGAAAACCCACAAGACGCTGAACGTGAAGATTCCAGCCGGCGTGGACGAGGGCGATCGCATCCGTCTGGCGGGCGAGGGCGAACCGGGCCAGAACGGCGGCCCGGCGGGTGACCTGTTCGTGGTTACCCACGTCAAGAAACACAGCGTGTTCGAACGCGACGGCAAGGATCTGCATTGCGAGATGCCGATCAGCTTTGCTACCGCTGCACTGGGGGGCGAGGTGGAAATCCCGACCCTGGACGGCATGGTGAAAGTGAAAATCGCGGCGGAAACCCAGTCCGGCCGTGTTTACCGCGTGCGTGGCAAGGGCGTGAAGTCGGTGCGTGGCAGCGACTATGGCGACCTGATGTGCCATGTGGTGGTGGAAACCCCGGTGGCGCTGACCGAGCGGCAGAAAGAGTTGCTGCGCGAGTTCGAGGCCATCAGCCAGGGTGATGTAGCGACCCACAGCCCGCGCACCAAGTCGTTCATGGACAAGCTGAAGGACTTCTTCGGCTAAGCCTGTCGCCGGTTTGTTGTATTTTCATCGCGCCGTTCTGCGTTGCAGGCGGCGCGATTTTCATTGTCAAAGCAATGTTATGCGCCGATGCGGCGATTGTCTGACAAATAATGGCTAATGTATCCAGCCATCTATGCCTGCTCTTCATGTTTCAGTATGGTGGCGGCTTCGCAGCGGACAACAAGATTCGCGCGAAAGGCTTCTTGACAGGAAGCCCCCCGTTTCGGGACGACACAACACTGATCAGTAAGGAGCAAACATGCAGGAACTGGTTGATTTTCTGAATGGCTGGATCTGGAGCAAGGGCCTGATTTTCCTTTGCCTGGGTGTGGGCCTGTTCTTCTCGCTGCGCACCCGTTTTGCGCAGGTACGCCACTTTGGCGAAATGATTCGTCTGATGTTCGACGGCAAGTCCAGCGATAGCGGCGTGTCGTCTTTCCAGGCGCTGGCCATGACCCTGGCCGGTCGCGTCGGTACCGGTAACATCGCCGGTGTCGCTACTGCCATTACTTTCGGCGGCCCGGGCGCCTTGTTCTGGATGTGGATGGTTGCCTTCCTTGGTGCCAGCTCTGCCTTCGTCGAGTCTACCCTCGGCCAGATCTACAAGGAAAAGATCAACGGTGAATTCCGTGGCGGCCCGGCCTTCTACATTGAGAAGGGCCTTGGCATGAAGCCATTCGCGATCGTGTTTGCTATCGCGACCGTGTTTGCCTGCGGCGTGCTGCTGCCGGGCACCCAGTCCAACTCCATCGGTGCCGGCCTGCAGAATGCATTGGGCATCGACCCGAACGTGACTGCTGCCATTCTGGCGCTGATGCTGGGCTTCATCATCTTCGGTGGCGTGAAGCGTATCGCTTCCTTTGCCGAGATCGTGGTGCCGTTCATGGCGCTGGCCTACATCATCGTGGCCTGCGTGATCGTGGCGCTGAACATCCATCAGCTGCCTGGCATTCTGGCGTTGATCTTCAAGAGCGCCTTCGGTCTGGATTCCGCCTTTGGTGCCATCCTGGGTCTGGCGATCCAGTGGGGCGTGAAGCGTGGCGTGTACTCCAACGAAGCAGGTCAGGGTACCGGCCCGCACGCATCGTCCGCCGCTGCGGTATCGCATCCGGCCAAGCAGGGTCTGGTACAGGCGTTCTCGGTGTACATCGACACCCTGTTCGTCTGCTCCGCTACCGCCTTCATGCTGCTGATCACCGGCCAGTACAACGTACAGGGTCCGGATGGCCATGCCATGCATACCGGTATCGCCGGTGTCGCTGCTGGTCCGGGCTATGTGCAGACCGCGATGGAAAACATCATGCCGGGCTTCGGTTCCATCTTCGTGGCCGTGGCATTGTTCTTCTTTGCCTTCACCACCATCATCGCCTACTACTACATCGCCGAAACCAACATCGCCTACCTGAGCCGCAAGGTCAACCGTCCATGGCTGACGCTGGTGCTGAAGTTCGCGATCATGGCGACCGTGGTATACGGCACCGTGAAGACTGCCGATCTGGCCTGGGGTATGGGTGACATCGGTGTCGGCATGATGGCATGGATGAACATCGCTGCGATCCTGCTGCTGCAGAAGCCGGCCTTTATCGCCCTGCGCGACTACGAAGCCCAGAAGGCGAAAGGTCTGGATCCGGTATTCCACCCAGAAAAACTGGGTATCAAGGGCGCCGACTACTGGACCGGCCACCAGTCGGAAGACAACCTGGACGAAGAACGCAAGCACGGCGGCCAGCCGGTGTACGACAAGGTGTGATAGCCTTGCCGCAATCTGCGTAACCAATTTGACGCCGGGATTTCCCGGCGTTTTTTCATTGTTGGGCTAAGCCATGGATTTGCTGCATTCCACCTGGTTCTGGGTTCTGGCGATTGTCGGTCCCATCGTTTCCGTCATCGGCACCCTGGCGAAGTTGTCGAAAAAGCAGGGGCCGATCAAGCTGCCCCCCGGGGTGATTCCCGGAACCTATGCCACCGACAAGCAGGACGACGAGGACAAGGCAGACGGGGCGGCGAAAAAACCGTAGCGTTACGTGCCGGTATGGCGGCCAACCTTTGCGCCGCAGCAAATTGCCGTGAACCAATGCTGGGCGCATTGTCATAGCTTTGCTATCTTGCTTGCCGAATTCCTTACCGACTTTGCCGAAAGAGCTGCCGATGTTCACCAATCGCTATTTCCCCGCTACCCGCATGCGCCGTATGCGCCGTGACGAGTTTTCCCGCCGCCTGATGCGCGAGAACGTGCTGACCACCAATGACCTGATCTATCCGGTGTTCGTGCTGGAAGGCGAGGGTCGCGAGCAACCGGTGGCCTCGATGCCGGGCGTGGTGCGCCAGAGTCTGGACAAGCTGCTGTATACCGCGGAAGAAGCGTTGCAGCTGGGCATCCCGATGCTGTCCCTCTTTCCGGTGATCGAGACCGGTAAGGACAACTCAGGCGAAGAGGCCTTCAATCCGGACGGTCTGGTGCCGACCGTGGTGCGCGAGCTGAAAGCCCGCTTCCCGGAGCTGGGGATCATGACCGATCTGGCGCTGGACCCGTACACCGTGCATGGTCAGGATGGCATCCTGGACGATAGCGGTTACGTGCTGAACGACGAAACCACCGAGATCCTGGTACAGCAGGGCCTGTGCCATGCTGCTGCCGGCGTCGATGTACTCGGCCCGTCCGACATGATGGATGGCCGCATCGGTGCCATCCGCAGCGCACTGGAAGACGAAGGCTATATCCACACCAAGATTCTGGCCTATAGCGCCAAGTACGCCTCGGCGTTCTACGGTCCGTTCCGCGATGCGGTCGGCTCTGCGGCCAACCTCGGCAAAGCCGATAAGTACACCTACCAGATGGATCCGGCCAACCTCGACGAGGCGCTGTACGAAGTAGCGATGGATCTGGAAGAGGGCGCCGACATGGTGATGATCAAGCCGGGCATGCCGTATCTGGACGTGATCCGCCGCGTGAAGGATCACTTCAAGGTGCCGACCTACGCCTACCAGGTGTCCGGCGAATACGCGATGCTGAAGGCCGCATTCCAGAACGGCTGGCTGGATGAAGAAAAGTGCATGCTGGAAAGCCTGCTGGCGTTCAAGCGTGCCGGTGCCGACGGGATCCTCACTTATTTCGCCATGGATGTCGCGCGTCTGCTCAAGCGCTGAGCGCTGCTCCGGCAATACAAGCGGCCAACCCTGTAGCGGGGTTGGCCGCTTGTTTTTGGGGCGCTTATTACGTGCGGTTACCCATGCGGCCTGATGATGGCCCTATCCTGCCCGCCACGTAACGCCAGGTAACGAAAGCACGTTGCGGCCAACATGCGGAAACAGCTGGCTTACATACCTGTTGTCGCGGGCGGCATAGGATGTGTTCAAGGGCAAGTCGCATGGGTGACACCCGGACTTCACATCTCATATCACAGGAGTGAGCATCATGAAAAAACTGACCGCACTGACCGTCGCTGCCGTACTGGGTCTGACTTCCATGGCAGGTTTTGCTGCCGATGCCGCTAAGCCGGCCGATGCCGCCGCCAAGCCGGCTGTGGTACAGAAGGCCCCGGCCAAGCAAGCCATGCACAAGAAAGTGATGCATAAGAAGGCTGTGCACAAGAAACATGCCGTCAAGCATCACAAAGCAGCAATGAAAAAAGCCGCATCCGCTGCCAAGTAAAGCGGACTGATCTTGCCGCCGGGCCAAGACACGACGCCCGGCCAGCTGAAACACATTCTCTGGAGTGACCACCATGAAAAAACTGACCGCACTAACCGTTGCCGCTGTTCTGGGCCTGACTTCCATGGCCGGTTTTGCTGCCGATGCCACCAAGCCGGCCGACGCTGCCGCCAAGCCGGTAGTGGTACAAAAGGCTCCGGCCAAAAAAGCCATGCACAAGAAAGTGTCGCACAAGAAGCATGCTGCCAAGCACCACAAGGTAATGGCGAAAAAAGCAGCTTCTGCTGCCAAGTAAGCGTTAGTCGATGAACAGGCTTGGTGCTGCCGTGCTGGCGACGCTGTGCGGGCTGATTGCGGCGGCCAGTTTCGCCGAAGAGCCGCCTGCGGTGAATATCGTGGTGGCGAATACCGTCAACCGCTCGCCGCTAGTCAAGCCTGTGCATCACAAGCAAGCGCACAAGCACATCGTGCATGCGCACAAGGTGTTCCGGCAGCTACCGCCGCCAACCGGATCCGACGCGAAGTAAGCCAAACCCCCGCCATGCGGGGGTTTTTGTTTTCATGCGGCAAGACCGCTTGCGATCGGTGTGGCCTCCGATGTTGCTTATCCGCGTGGCGTTTTGCGGGCGAAGGTCTGGCAGTCGTGCCCGGTGCTGTCGCGCACGTCCTGCAGCGGCTGGCGCTTGCTTTTGAAGTTCATCGCGCGGCAGCCATAGGGGAAGCGCGCATCGTGGGTGATGTAATAGTGGCGACAAAAGCGGCAACTGACGGTGGCAGCAGGTTTCACGGTTAAAACGGAGACTCCGGTTGGGTACAGACAGGCAGCGGCTATGCTGTAAGACAACGGTAACACCGGCGGGCGCAAAATCGTTGGCTACTGTATCTGAACATGCCTATTTTGCCGGCCTACAATGGTGGCAGTATAGCCGTGCCTGCCGTTATCCGGTGGCGCCACTTTCAAGGAAACCAGGATGAACCATACCTACCTTGCCCACCTGCAAGCCACGCTGGCACAGATCCGTGCCGAAGGTTACGAGAAGCCGGAGCGGGTGATTGCCTCGCCGCAGCGCGCGGACATCGATCTGGCCGGCGGCCAGCATGTATTGAACTTCTGCGCCAACAACTACCTTGGTCTCGCCGATGACCAGCGCCTGATCGATGCCGCCAAGCAGGGCATGGACGATTACGGTTACGGTTGCGCCTCGGTGCGCTTCATCTGCGGTACCCAGCAGGTACACAAGGATCTGGAAGCTGCCATTTCCGGCTTTCTCGGTACCGACGACACCATCCTGTATTCCAGCTGCTTCGATGCCAACGGTGGCGTTTTCGAAACCCTGCTGGGCGAGGAAGACGCGGTCATCTCCGACGAGCTGAATCACGCCTCGATTATCGATGGTGTGCGGCTGTGCAAGGCCAAGCGCTTCCGTTACAAGAACAACGATATGGCCGATCTGGAGTCCCAGCTGCAGGCCGCCGAGGCTGCCGGCGCGCGCTTCAAGCTGATCGTGACCGACGGTGTGTTCTCCATGGACGGCATCATTGCCGACCTGAAGTCGATCTGTGATCTGGCCGATCGCTACAGTGCGCTGGTGATGGTGGATGATTCGCACGCAGTCGGCTTCATCGGCGAAACTGGTGCCGGTACCCCGGAGTTGTGCGGCGTAAGCGAGCGGGTGGATATCTACACCGGCACGCTGGGCAAGGCGCTGGGTGGTGCCTCCGGTGGTTACGTTTCCGGACGCCAGCCGGCGATCGATCTGTTGCGCCAGCGCTCGCGCCCGTATCTGTTCTCCAACACCCTGGCACCGGCCATTGCCGCGGCCAGCCTGAAAGTCCTGGAGATTCTCAAGGGTGCAGAGGGCGCCGAATTGCGCGCCAGACTGAAGCGCAATGCCGAGGCGTTCCGCAAGGGCATGAGTGCCGCCGGCTTTACCCTGGTGCCGGGCCAGCATCCGATCATTCCGGTGATGCTGGGCGATGCCCGTCTGGCGGGCGAAATGGCGGCCGCGCTGCTGGCCGAGGGGGTATACGTGATCGGTTTCTCCTACCCGGTAGTGCCCAAGGGCAAGGCGCGCATCCGTACCCAGATGTCCGCCGGCCACACGCCGGAGCAGGTAGAACATGCTGTTGCCGCCTTCATCAAGGTTGGCCGCGAACTGGGCGTGATTTAAGCAGGCAATCAGGAGAACGCGAAGAATGAAAGCACTTGCCAAACTGCAGGCGGCCCCCGGGCTGTCGATGACCGATGTCGCGATGCCGGAAGTCGGCCACAACGACCTGCTGATCAAGATTCACAAGACCGCCATCTGCGGCACCGATATCCATATCTGGAACTGGGATGAATGGGCGCAGAAAACCATTCCGGTACCGATGCACGTCGGCCACGAATACGTCGGCGTGGTCGCCGGCATGGGCTCGGAAGTGCAGGGTTTCAAAATCGGCCAGCGCGTATCCGGCGAAGGCCACATCACCTGCGGTTATTGCCGCAACTGTCGCGCCGGCCGTCGCCACCTGTGCCGCAACACCACCGGTGTCGGCGTCAACCGCGAAGGCTCGTTTGCCGAGTACCTGGTGATCCCGGCGTTCAACGCCTTCCCGATCCCGGACGATATCTCTGACGATCTGGCGGCCATTTTCGACCCGTTCGGCAATGCGGTGCATACCGCACTGTCGTTCAATCTGGTGGGCGAGGATGTACTGATTACCGGTGCCGGCCCGATCGGCATCATGGCGGTGGCGATTGCCAAGCATGTCGGCGCACGGCATGTGGTGATTACCGACGTCAACGATTACCGGCTGGAACTGGCGCGCAAGATGGGCGCCACCCGCGCGGTAAACGTGGCCACGGAAAACCTGCACACGGTGATGCAGGAACTGCACATGACCGAAGGCTTCGATGTGGGGCTGGAAATGTCCGGTAACCAGCAGGCGTTCCGCCAGATGCTGGATGTGATGAACCACGGCGGCAAGGTGGCGTTGCTGGGTATTCCGCCGGCCAATACCGCCATCGACTGGAACCAGGTGATCTTCAAGGGCCTGGAAATCAAGGGTATCTATGGCCGCGAGATGTTCGAGACCTGGTACAAGATGGTGGCACTGATCCAGTCTGGCCTCGACATCAACCCGATCATCACCCACCACTTCAAGGTGGACGATTTCGAAGCCGGCTTTGCCGCTATGCTGTCCGGCCAGAGCGGCAAGGTGATTCTGGACTGGCGATAAGCCGATACGGCGGCCAACGTTGGCCGCAAGCAAAAAGCCCGCGTTTGCGGGCTTTTTTCATGCTGGATTTACAGGCCGGGAAAATCCAGCGGCAGGTCCGGGCTGAACAGCGTGCTGCTGTTGAAGCTGCTGTGCAGGCCGTCGCCCACCACGCAATTGCGGCCGCTGCGTTTGGCGTGATACAGCCGCTGGTCCGCTTTCTGCAGCAGCTGGGCCGCCTGCTGTTGCGGCAGCGGCAGGCAGCCGGCGATGCCGACGCTGATGGTGACGAAACCGGACGCGTTTGAGTCCGGGTGCGGTATTGCCAGCCGTTCGACATTGCGGCGCAGGGTATCCATCAGCAGCCAGGCGCCATCGGCCGGTGTGGCCGGTAATATCACCACGAACTCCTCGCCGCCGTAACGGGCGGCAAAGTCGGTACTGCGCAGCAGACTGCCGGAAATGGTACGCGCCACCTGGCGCAGCACGCTGTCGCCACGGGCATGGCCGCACAGGTCGTTGTACTGTTTGAAGCAATCGACATCGATGATGGCCACCGACAGCTCGCAGCCGCTGCGTACCGCATGATCCCATTCGGCGAGAAACACCTTGTCCAGCTGGCGGCGGTTGGGCAGCTCGGTAAGGCCGTCGATGTTGGCCAGCGTTTCCAGCATGCGGCGCTGGCGTTGCAGCTTCAGGTGGGTAGCGACGCGCGCCTTGACGATGATGGGGTTGAGCGGTTTGGTGATGTAGTCGACGGCGCCGAATTCCAGGCCGCGGGCTTCGTCCTCGGCGGTATTGAGCGCGGTGACGAAGATGACCGGGATGTGCTTGGTGCGGGCATCGGCCTGCAGCCGCTGCAGTACCGCGTAGCCATCCATGCCCGGCAAGATCACGTCCAGCAATACCAGGTCGGGTTGCTGCTCCAGCGCCAGCTGCAATGCGGCGCTACCGCTGGCGGCGGTGAGGACGCGATAATCCGGCTGCAGCAATCCTTGCAGCAGGTGCAGATTGATCTCGACGTCATCGACGACAAGGATGGTCTGGGTCGTGTTCATCGGTGCCCGGCATCTCCAGAAGCGCAGTACTTTAGCATGCTGCAATTCAACAAGGTATTTTTATGACATTTGTATTTGCGTAAATGTTGCTGGCTGTATCTTAAATGCCAGTGCCGCAGGGTGCTGGTGCCGCGCAGCTGCGGCCAACTGCAAACGGTTTTCCCGGTGTTGCGTAAACGGTTAGAATCCTTCCTTGTTTCTCAATCTACTCCGTTTGCCACATGCTCACTTTTCAGGAAATCATCCTTACCCTGCAGCACTACTGGAACCGTCAGGGCTGCGCCTTGCTCCAGCCGTACGATACCGAAGTGGGCGCAGGCACCTCGCATACCGCAACCTTCCTGCGTGCCCTCGGCCCGGAACCGTGGAATGCGGCCTACGTGCAGCCTAGCCGCCGCCCGAAAGACGGCCGCTATGGCGAGAACCCGAACCGCCTGTTCCAGCATCACCAGTTCCAGGTGGTGCTGAAGCCGTCGCCATCCAATATCCAGGAACTGTACCTTGGCTCGCTGCAGGAGCTGGGCATCGACCCGACCGTGCACGACATCCGCTTCGTGGAAGATGACTGGGAAAACCCGACGCTGGGCGCCTGGGGTCTGGGCTGGGAAGTGTGGCTCAACGGCATGGAAGTGACGCAGTTCACCTATTTCCAGCAGGTTGGCGGCCTGGATTGCAAGCCGGTGCTGGGCGAGATCACCTACGGCCTGGAACGTCTGGCGATGTACCTGCAGGACATCGAGAACGTGTACCAGCTGGTATGGACCTACCTGCCGGACGGTACGCCGGTGACTTATGGCGACGTGTTCTTCCAGAACGAATTCGAGCAGTCCAAGTTTGCCTTCGAGGAAAGCAATGTCGAGCTGCTGTTCAAGCAGTTCACCGACTACGAAGCCGAAGCCAAGCGCCTGCTGGAAGCCGGCCTGCCGTTGCCGGGTTACGAGATGATTCTCAAGGCCGGCCACAGCTTCAACCTGCTGGATGCCCGCGGCGCCATCTCGGTGACCGAGCGCGCCGCCTACATCGGCCGCATCCGCAACCTGGCGCGTGGCGTGGCGCAAGCCTACTACGAAGCGCGGGAAGCGCTGGGCTTCCCGATGTGCAAGAAAGCCTGATTGCATGAAGACGTGGGCAATCATCTTCGTCATCCTGGCCGCGCTGGCCGGGATGAGCTGGTATTGGCAGAGCTGGGACAGCAATCCGGTTCAGCAAGGCAAGTTCGAGGTGTACCAGTCCGGTGACGCCCTGGAGCTGTCGCTGGATCTGGATGCCATCGCCAATGTCAACGAAGGTTTTGTCCGTTTCGTCAACCAGGAGCGTTTTGCCGACAAGAAACAGGAGCCGGCGCTGGGCATCAGCTACCAGGTGCGCCGCCTCGAAGGCCGCGCCGACTGCCAGAACCGGCAGTATGCCTTTGTGAATACCTCCTACTGGACGGCCAACGGCAAGCATGTCTACACCCAGATGTTCCAGTTGCAGCGTTTCAACTGGACCTTTATCCCGGTGGAAACCGGTTCCATTGCCGACACCATGCTGCAGATCGTCTGCCGCCTGGCACCTGACGCTCCTCGCCTGAAAATTGAATGATCATGACCCAAACCGCGACCCTGCTGATTGAACTGCTGACCGAAGAACTGCCGCCGAAGGCGCTGGAAAAACTGGCAGCCAGCTTTGCCGATACCATTACCGACGAACTGAAGAAACTGCAGTTCGTGGCCGCCGACGTTGCGGCCAACGTTTACGCCAGCCCGCGCCGCATGGCGGTGCAGATTCCGGCCGTGGCCGCGATCCAGCCGGACCAGCACATTGTGCGCCGTGGCCCGGCGGTGTCCGCCGGCATGAAAGACGGCCAGCCGTCGCCGGCACTGGCCGGCTTCGCCCGCTCCTGCGGCGTGGACGTGAGCCAGCTGACCACCGTGCATGACGGCAAGCAGGACGTATTTGCCTACGAATCCACCAAGGCCGGCGAAAACCTGACTGCGGTGCTGTCCGGCATCGTGGCGGCCGCGCTGAAAAAGCTGCCGGCACCGAAGCTGATGCGCTGGGGCGATCTGGATGTGCAGTTCGTGCGTCCGGTACATGGCCTGGTGATGCTGCACGGCGACGCGCTGATCGACGGCGAAGTACTTGGGCTGAAGAGCCGCAACTTCACCCGTGGCCACCGTTTCCTGTCCGCCGGCGACGTGACCATCGCCAATGCCGATGCCTATGCCCGTACGCTGGCAGAAGAAGGCAAAGTGATTGCCAGCTTTACCGCCCGCCGCGAGCTGATCGGCCACAAGCTGGCCGAAGCGGCTGCCAAGCTCGGCGCCACCATCGCTGCGCCGGATGCGCTGTTTGACGAAGTCACCGCGCTGGTGGAATGGCCGGTAGTACTGGAGGCAGGCTTCGAAGCCGAGTTCCTCAACGTACCGCAGGAATGC
Organism: Vogesella oryzae; assembly: GCF_902829295.1. Classification (GTDB taxonomy): domain Bacteria; phylum Pseudomonadota; class Gammaproteobacteria; order Burkholderiales; family Chromobacteriaceae; genus Vogesella; species Vogesella oryzae. The sequence continues at coordinate 22,009 of NZ_CADEPL010000012.1, read as the reverse complement.
CTGATCCTGACCATGCAGCAGAACCAGAAGTATTTCCCGCTGCTGGATGCACAGGGCAAGCTGATCAACCGCTTCCTGCTGGTGTCCAACCTGCAGGCAGCAGACCCGCGCTACATCATCGGCGGCAACGAGCGCGTGCTGCGCGCACGTCTGTCCGATGCCAAGTTCTTCTACGAGCAGGACCAGAAGCACCGCCTCGACAGCCGTCTGCCGCGGCTGGAACACGTGGTGTACCACAACAAGATCGGCAACCAGCTGGAGCGCATCACCCGCCTGTCCAGCATTGCCGCCGCCATTGCCGGCAAGCTCGGCGCCGACAGCTCGCTGGCCGGTCGCGCTGCTTATCTGGCCAAGGCTGATCTGGTGTCCGACATGGTCGGCGAGTTCCCGGAGCTGCAGGGCATCATGGGCCGCTACTACGCGCGCCTGGACGGCGAGGACGACGTCGTCGCCGATGCCATCGAAGGTCACTACCATCCGCGCTTTGCCGGTGACAGCCTGCCGCAAGGCCCGATTGCCACCGCCGTGGCACTGGCCGACAAGCTGGAAACCATCGTCGGTATCTGGGGTATCGGTTTGATCCCGACCGGCGACAAGGACCCGTTTGCGTTGCGTCGTGCCGCACTCGGCGTGCTGCGCATGGTGCTGGAAGCGCCGCTGGACCTGAAGGCGCTGCTGAGCGATACCGCCGCCGCGTTCCCGGCCGGCCTGCTGTCCGCCAGCGTGGTGGACGAGGTGCATGCCTTCTGCCTGGAACGCCTGAAAAACTATCTGGCCGCCGACTACAAGTCCGACGAGATCGATGCCGTGCTGGCACAAGCGCCGAGCATCATCAACGAAGTGCCGGCAGTGCTGGCCGCGGTTGCCCAGTTCAAGGCGCTGCCGGAGGCGGCAACGTTGGCCGCGGCCAACAAGCGGGTGAAGAACATCCTGAAAAAGGCCGAAGGCGACATCGCCGCCGTCAACCCGGCACTGTTCGCCGAGGATGCCGAGCGCGCGCTGTTCGACGCGGTGGAAGCGCTGGCGCCGGCGGTGGACGCCAAGTTTGCGGCTCATGACTTCGCCGGTGCGCTGACCCAGCTGGCCTCGCTGCGTGCGCCGGTGGATGCCTTTTTCGATGGCGTGATGGTGATGGCGGACGATCTGGCGGTGCGCGGCAACCGCATCGCACTGCTGGCAAGGTTGGCCGCACTGTTCAACCGCGTGGCGGATATTTCGCTGCTGGCCGAGTAAGAAGCCGCTTTGCCACGAAACCCGTGTGCCACCCTGGCAGGATGCCTGCTGGAGTGAGGCGCGGGCTTCGTGGCAATAATTTGGTTAAAGGGAACCATGAAACTCGTCATCCTCGACCGTGACGGCGTGATCAACGAAGATCGCGACGATTTCGTCAAGAACACCATGGAGTGGCAACCGCTGCCGCGCAGCTGCGACGCCATTGCCAACCTCACCCAGGCCGGCTGGCATGTGGTGGTGGCCACCAACCAGTCCGGCATCGGCCGCGGCCTGTTCGACATGCATTCGCTCAACAGCATGCACGAGAAGATGCACCGGCTGGTCAACCAGGCTGGCGGCCGAATCGACGCGGTGGTGTTCTGTCCGCATGTGGCCGACGACAACTGCCGTTGCCGCAAGCCGGAACCGGGCATGGTGGAAGAGATCATGGAGCGCTTCAATGTCCGCGGCGAAGGCCTGCCGTTGATCGGTGACAGCCTGCGCGACCTGCAGGCGGTGGCCGCGGTAGGCGGCCAACCTATCCTGGTGCGCAGCGGCAAGGGTCTGCGCACGCTGGAGAAGGGCGGTCTGCCGGAAGGCACCCTGGTGTTCGACGACCTGTTCGATGCCGCCGACTACCTGATCAATCTCGAAGACTGAACCGCATGCTGCTCGTCCGTAACCTGCTGTACTGGCTGCTGGTCGCTGTGTCCACGCCGATCTTTTTCATCCTGCTGTTGCTGGCGGCGCCGCTGCCGCGCCGTACCCGCCACGTGTTCGGCGAAAGCTGGGCCAAGCTGCTGACCTGGGCGCTGTGGCACCTGGTCGGTCTGCGCTATCGCGTGATCGGCGCGGAAAACATCATCGCCGAGCCGGCCATCATCTGTGCCAAGCACCAGTCCGGCTGGGAGACGCTGGCGCTGCAGAAAATTTTCCCGTCGCAGATTTTCGTCGCCAAGCAAGAGTTGCTGTGGATTCCGTTCTTCGGTTGGGGGCTGGCGATCATGAACCCGATCACCATCAACCGCTCCGATCGCAGCCGCGCCAATAACCGCATGCTGGAGCAGGGGCTGAACCGCAAGAAGCACGGCTTCTGGATCAGCGTGTTTCCGGAAGGCACCCGCGTGCGTCCGGGCCTGCGTGGCAAGTACAAGCTGGGTGCAGCGCGCATGGCGCGCCAGCTGGACATGCCGCTGGTGCCGGTGGCGCACAATGCCGGCGAATTCTGGCCGCGCAATGCCTTTCTCAAGCATCCGGGCGAGATCACCGTGGTGATCGGCCCGGCGATCCGGCCGCAGGATTACCCCGGTCCCGAAGCCATGACCCGCGCCGCGGAAGAGTGGATCGAAGCGCGCCAGCGCGAGATCGGTGGCGTCGGCCCGTTTGCCCATCCCGATGAACGCAAGGCACGGCACGCTCACTCTCGCGCTGCCTGACGGCGCGGTAACGGTACGCCTGACGCGACGCCAGCGGCATAGCGTCGGCATCCGCGTCCAGCGCGGCGAGGTGGAAATCATCGCGCCGCCCGGCGTCAGCCACGCTTATTTGCAGGAAGTGCTGGCGAAGAAGCGCGACTGGATCGCCGGCCATCTGGCGCGTCACCGTGAGGCCGCGCAGCAACAGCAGGCCAGCCCCGACCTGGTGCTGTTCGCCGGCGAAAACCTGCAACTGCATTGCCATGCCGCCCAGCGCATCAGCGCGCGGGTGGAGGGCAGTGCACTGCATCTGGCCGGTCCGCAACTGGAGCTGCCGGCACGGCGCCAGGCGGCGCTGGTGTCCTGGCTACAGCGCGAGGCCAAACGCCGTTTCGCCGAGCGGCTGCAAATCTGGTTGCCGCGCGCCGCCAAACCGTTAAGCGGCTGGGCGCTGTCCGGCGCCCGCAGCCGCTGGGGCAGCTGTTCCGGTCGCGGCGTGGTGCGGCTGAACTGGCGGCTGGTGCAGGCGCCACCGGCGATTCTCGATTACGTGATCGCGCACGAACTGGCACACCTGCTGCACATGAATCACTCCAAGGCCTTCTGGGCCGAGGTGGAGCGCTTGTACCCGGGCTGGCAGGCTGCGCGACAGTGGTTAAAGCAGCACGGTGACAATCTGTTCCGCCACGGCTGAACACTGTGTTTGCCGCCTGTAGCCTTGCCTGGCAAGCATTTGCCCGCATCTGTCCGATCTGAAAACCTGCCGCCGCGTGCGGCCAACCTTTTGCGGAGATTTCCATGCGCCTGCTGCATACCATGATTCGCGTCGGCAACCTTGAGCGTTCGCTGGCGTTCTACACCGAAGTACTGGGCATGACCCTGCTGCGCAAGCACGACTATCCGGACGGCCGCTTCACGCTGGCCTTTGTCGGTTATGGCGACGAGGACAGCAACAGCGTGATCGAGCTGACCCACAACTGGGATACCGACAGCTACGAGCTGGGCAATGCCTTCGGCCACCTGGCCGTCGAGGTGGACGATGCCTACGCCGCCTGTGATGCGGTGCGCGCCAAGGGCGGCAAGGTGGTACGCGAGGCCGGCCCGATGAAGCATGGCACCACGGTGATTGCCTTCGTCGAGGACCCGGACGGCTACAAGATCGAGTTCATCCAGCACGGCACGCGCTAAGCCGTTTCCGGCTGCATCCCGACAGGCCCCGGCAATGCCGGGGCTTTTTGCTGGTCGCTACATTTTGTTACCTGACGGGAATTTTCTGCCACAGTCGTTATCGGACAAGCACACATCGCCGCCGTGTATGCCAACGTGCACTATGTCATCATCGGGCGGCATGGCTGCGGCGACGGCCTGCCGTTGCCGCCATCACCGGGAGAATCCATGACACGACTGTCAAGCTGTATTGCCTTGCTGCTGCTGCCGTCACTGGCGCAGGCCGCCTCGCTGGATGGCACCAGCCTCAGCCTGGCCTGGGGCCTGCCGTTTGCCGGCATCCTGCTGTCCATTGCCTTGTTTCCGATCTTTGCTCCCGGCTTCTGGCACCATCACTTCGGCAAGATCACCGCGCTGTGGACCGCGCTGTTCCTGCTGCCGTTCGCCGTCAGCTTTGGTGCCGGCACCATGGCGGCGCTGGTGGTGCATGCCTTGCTGGCCGAGTTCATTCCGTTCGTTGTGCTGCTGTTCGCGCTGTATACCGTGTCCGGCGGCATTCTGGTGTGGGGCAGCCTGCACGGCTCGCCGGCGCTGAATACCGGCCTGCTGGCACTGGGGACCTTGCTGGCCTCCATCATGGGGACCACCGGCGCCGCCATGCTGCTGATCCGGCCGCTGATCAAGGCCAACGACAACCGGCCGCACAATGTGCATGTGCTGGTGTTCTTCATCTTCCTGGTCGCCAACATCGGCGGCGGGCTGACGCCGCTGGGCGATCCGCCGTTGTTCCTCGGTTTCCTGAACGGGGTGGACTTCTTCTGGACGCTGCAGCGCATGGCGTTGCCGGTAGCGCTGCTGGTGGCGGTACTGCTGGCGGGGTTCTATGCGCTGGACAGCTATTTCTACCGCAAGGAGGGCGTGCTGCCGCATGACCGTACGCCGGATGCGGCGGTGAAGCTGTACGGCTTGCGCAATGTGCCGCTGCTGCTGGCCATCATCGCCGCGGTGCTGTTGTCCGGTTTCTGGCAGCCGGGTATCCGTTTCGACATCATGGGCACGCCGCTGGCGCTGCAGAACCTGCTGCGCGACTTGCTGCTGCTGGCGATTGCCGCGATCTCGCTGTGGATCACGCCGCGCCAGGTGCGCGCCGGTAACGAATTCAACTGGGCGCCGATGCTGGAAGTCGGCAAGCTGTTTGCCGGCATCTTCATCACCATTGCGCCGGTCATCGCCATCCTGCAGGCCGGTCAGCATGGCCAGCTGGCGCCGCTGGTGCAGCTGGTGACCGGCAGCGATGGCGCGCCGCGCAATGGCATGTACTTCTGGATGACCGGCCTGTTGTCGGCATTCCTCGATAATGCGCCGACCTATCTGGTGTTCTTCAACCTGGCCTCCGGCGACGCGGTGCAGCTGATGGGCGCGCAGGCGCAGACGTTGCTGGCGGTGTCGATGGGGGCGGTGTTCATGGGGGCATTGAGCTATATCGGCAACGCGCCCAACTTCATGGTGAAAGCCATTGCCGAGCAACGCGGCATCGTCATGCCCGGCTTTTTCGGCTACCTGCTGTGGTCGGGCTGCATCCTGCTGCCGCTGTTCCTGCTGCTGGGCTGGCTGCTGTTCTAACGATGGGGTTGGCCGCATGCGGCCAACCTTGCTGCTTTGCGGTATCCTTGCCGCTTTCCCGATTTCTGCGCGCTAGCATCATGCATATCCACATTCTCGGTATCTGCGGCACCTTCATGGGGGGCATCGCCGCCATCGCCAAAGCCGCTGGCCACAAGGTCACCGGTTGCGACGCCAACGTTTACCCGCCGATGAGCACCCAGCTGGAAGCTATGGGCATCGAGCTGCTGCAGGGCTTTGGTGCCGAGCAGGCCGACATCGGCGCCGACGTGTTCGTGATCGGCAACGTGGTGACCCGCGGCAAGCCGCTGATGGAAGAGATCATGAATCGCGGCCTGCCGTACATCTCCGGCCCGCAGTGGCTGGCCGAGAACGTGCTGCACGACAAATGGGTGCTGGCGGTGGCCGGTACCCACGGCAAGACCACCACCACCTCGATGCTGGCGTGGATCCTGCAGGATGCCGGCCTGGAGCCGGGCTTCCTGATCGGCGGCATCCCGGAAAACTTCGGCATCTCCGCGCGGCTGCCGGGCACCCCGCGCCAGGATGCGGCCAGTACCAGCCCGTTCTTCGTGATCGAGGCCGACGAGTACGACACCGCCTTCTTCGACAAGCGCAGCAAGTTCGTGCATTACCACCCGCGCACCGCGGTGTTGAACAACCTGGAATTCGACCACGCCGACATCTTTGCCGATCTGGCGGCCATCGAAACCCAGTTCCACCATCTGGTGCGCACCGTGCCCGGCAACGGCCTGGTGGTCAGCAACGGCCGCGAGCAGAGCCTGGCTCGGGTGCTGCAGCGTGGTTGCTGGACGCCGGTGGAGCAGTTCGGCAGCGATGCCGGCTGGCAGGCCGGTGTCGCCGCAGCCGACGGCAGCTTCGACGTGCTGTTGAACGGCGAGACACTGGGCCGCGTGCAGTGGGAGGTGCCGGGCGAGCACAACCGGCTGAATGCGGTGGCGGCGATTGCCGCCGCGCGCCATGTCGGCGTCACGCCGGCGGTGGCCATCGACGCGCTGTCGCGCTTCAAGAGCGTGAAGCGGCGCATGGAAGTGAAGGGCAGCGTGCGCGGCGTGACCGTGTACGACGACTTCGCCCATCACCCGACCGCCATTACCACCACCATCGCCGGCCTGCGCCACAAGGTTGGCCGCGGCCAACGTATCCTGGCGGTACTGGAGCCGCGCTCCAACACCATGAAGCTGGGCACCATGAAGGCGGCGCTGCCGGCATCGCTGGCCGATGGCGACGTGGTGTTCTGCTACGGTGCGGCCAACCTCGGCTGGAGCGTGGCAGAAGCGCTGGCACCGTTGGGTGCCAAGGCACAGTGCTTCGACGATATCGACGCGCTGGTGGCCGCCATCATCGCCGAGGCGCGCGATGGCGACCAGGTACTGGTGATGAGTAACGGCGGCTTCGGCGGTATCCACGGCAAGCTGTTGGCCGCGCTGGCGCAATAAGCGCCGCAGCGCAACGACAAGGCCCGGCATCGCCGGGCCTTGTGCTTTGGGGCGGTTACCGGTTGTTAGCTGGTGCCGCGCGCGCTTTCCACCCGGTTGCGGCCGCTGCGCTTGGCGCGGTACATGGCGTGGTCGGCTTCCTTCAGCAGGCCGGATAGCAGGTCGCCGCTCAACTGGCGCTCGGCCACGCCGGCGGAGAAGGTCACCAGCAGCAGATGCTCGTCCACCTGCAACGGTTGTGCGGCCAACTGATCGCGCAGCTGATCCAGCAAGGCATGCGCTTCCAGCTGGGTGAAGCCGGGCAGGGCGATGGCAAATTCTTCGCCGCCGAGACGGCCGAACAGCGCCACCTCCGGCAGCAGCTCGGTAATGCGGCTGGCGCTCTGGCGCAGCACGCTGTCGCCGACCGCGTGGCCGTAGTGGTCGTTGATGGACTTGAAACGGTCGACATCCAGTACCGCCACCGCGAACGGCTGCTGCTCGCGCCGCGCCTGCTCCAGCGCCTTGCCGGCATTGCTGAGGAAGTGGCGGCGGTTGGCGATGCCGGTCAGATCGTCGCGGGTGGCACGCTGGTACAGCTCGTGCTGGGTGGATTGCAGCTGCGCAAGGGTGCGCTCGGTGGTCTGTTTTTCCTGCTCCAGCCGCTGCGCGTGTAGCAGCCGCTCGGTGATGTCGACAAAGCTCAGCACGATGGCGCGCCGCTCGCGGAACAGCAGCGGCCGCATCGATAGCACCGTCCACAGCCGCTCGCCGTTGCGGGTGACCAGTTCCACCTCGCGTTCGCTGACCAGTTGCTGCTCTTTCAGCTGCGTCTGCAGCAGGGTGTACTGTGCCGGGTCGGCGAACAGTTGCTCCGGCAGCTGGCGGAACAGCGCCTGGCGGTTGAAGCCCAGCATGCGTAGTGCGGCCTCGTTGGCGGTGAGCAGGGTCTGCTGCTCGGCATCCAGCATCAGCACCCCCACCTGCACGGTGTCGATCAGCGTCTGCTGGTCGCGCTGCTCGTCCACCAGCACTTGCAGCCGCTCGCGCAGGCTGTTGTTGGTCAGCGTCAGCAGGTAGGTGGCCTGGGTGACTTCGCGGTTATGGCGCATGGCGCGGCCAAGCTTGCGGTTGACGCGCACGATCAGCAGCAACAGCAGCAGGCTGAGCAGCGCGGCGCCGGTGACCAGGAACAGTGCAAACAGCATGAACGGGCGCAGGTCGTCGCGCGGGTTGAATTGCACCGCCAACTGCAACGGAACCGTGCTCAGCGTGCTGCTGCTGCTGTGGGTGCGCAGCAGGCTGCTGCCGTTGTCGTTACTGTCGTGTCTGGCCGCCAGCTGGTTACCCTGGGCATCCAGCAGCGCGAAGTGCGGGCGCGGTAGCAGCAGTTCCGGGTCCAGCAGCGCGGTCAGGGAGACAAAGCCGGTAATCACGCGCTCGCAGGGCTGGCTGTCGTCCTCGCATACCGCCATGCTGACTTGCAGCCGGTCCGGCGTATCCGCGGTACTGGCAGGCAGCAGCAGCATCTTGCCGTGTACCGGGTGCTGCGCCAGCAGCTGCTGCATATTGTCGCGGGCGCGTACCGGCAGGGCTTGCTGCGGGCCCTGCAACTGGCTGAGCTGCTCGTGTTCCAGCAGCCACAGTTGGCCGTTTTCCAGCGGGTACAGGCTGGCGGCCTGTTGTGCCAGTCCGGGGGAAACCTGGCCGAACAGCTGCATCTCGCGCTGCAGCGCCTCCAGCCGGGCATCCACCGCGCGGCTGGCCTGCTGCAGCCAGGCTTGCTGGCGCAGCTCGACGCGCTGGCTCAGGTTGCCGGCGCGGTCATACAGGATCTCGGCCACCAGCCACCACAGCAGGAGCAGAAACAGTGCGGCGACGATGCTGTCCATCCAGCGCAGGCGGGACTCGTGGCGATCCAGTGGCGAGTTCGGGGTGTTGGTCATCGGCGTTTGCCTACCTGCTGGCGATGGCCGCGGAACACCCAGCGCTCCCAGTTCTGCTGCACCGCTTCGGGCAGGGCGCCGCGCCAGTCGGCGCGCAGCAGCCAGCCGCTAGCCTGCTGTTCGCAGTGGCGGATGGTCACCGGCAGGTGCAGGGTGAGAGCGGAATCCAGTCCGGTCTGCAGGCTAAGCAGCCACTGGCTGGCTTCCGCCAGCGGGCGGTCCTGCTGCCAGGCAATGCTGTCCAGCCCGATGCGGCACAGGCACGGCTGGCCGGCCAGCGGCGCGCGGGCACGCAATGCCAGCTCCAGCGACAGATCGAGCTTGGCTTCCAGCCGCTGCAGCTGGACGGAGCCTTCCCCGCTGTCGGACGGCGCCGCCAGGATGGCCAGCGCCAGCCGGGTTTCCAGCAGCGCGCGGGCGGTTTCCAGCGTATCGGCCTGGCGGATAGCCAGTGGCAGCTGGGCGTCGAAGCTGGCGGTATCGAGCTGGGGCAGGTTCACGGGTTGGCCGCTTACAGGAACAGGTTGCGAATGGCGTCCAGGCCGCTGACATTGATGCGGTAGGCAGCCTGGGCACGCACCACCGGCTTGGCGTGGGCGGCCACACCGACACCGGCTTCGGCCAGCATCGCGAGATCGTTGGCGCCGTCGCCGACGGCAATTACCTGTTCCGGGCGCAGGCCCAGTTCCTCGCGCTTGGCGATCAGCAGCCGGCGCTTGGCTTCGCCGTCGACGATGTCGCCCAGCACGCGGCCGGTAAGCTTGCCGTCCACGATTTCCAGCTGGTTGGCATAGGTATAGTCAAGACCCAGCTCGGTTTTCAGGCGTTCGGTAAAGTAGGTGAAGCCGCCGGACACCAGCATGAACTTCACGCCGTGCTCGCGGCAGGCGGTGAGCAGGGTTTGCGCGCCCGGCATCAGCTGCAGGCGTTGTTCGTACACCTGCGCCAGCGCGGTCTCCGGCAGGCCGGCCAGCAGCGCCACCCGCTCGCGCAGCGACTGGCTGAAATCCAGCTCGCCGCGCATCGAGCGCTCGGTGATGGCCGCCACCTGCGGCTTCAGCCCCTGCATGTCGGCGATCTCGTCGATGCACTCGATGGTGATCAGCGTGGAGTCCATGTCGGACACCAGCAGGCCGAAATCGGCGAAGCGGCGCTCGCCAGCGACAAAGTTGGCATCCACGCCCAGCGCCTCGGCGCGCTCCAGTACCACTTCGCGCCGGGCCGGATTGCAGCCGGTCACGCGGGCAACGCCGTGCTGTATGGCCGGTACGTTGGCCGCGCCGGCCAGAATGGCCAGTTCGGTAACGCGGGTGACATCGAGACGGGGGGCTTGCAGGACGAGAGTGTGGCTGGCGCTCATGGACAATCAATTGGGTTGGAAAGATTGGCGTCGATTATGCCACGCGTTGCGCAGCGCCGGCGTTCCTCATCCAAACCGTTGTTTGACTAGCTGATCCAGTGCCAGTCGCCCCGGGCCGGTCGCCAGCAGCAGCGCCAGCATCAGCCCCCACACCAGGTGGAATTCCAGCGCCGTGCCGGCCAGCACGTGCCAGTAGCTGATGACCGCCATCAGGTTGAGCACAGTCAGCCCCAGCGCGGCAAAGCGGCCGCACAGCCCGGCGAGCAGCAAGGGCGGCAGCAGCAGCTCGCCGCCGCTGCCCAGCACCGCCGCCAGTTCCGGTGGCAACAGCGGCACGTGGTATTCCTCGCGGAACAGCAACAGGGTGGTGTCCCAGTCCGCCAGCTTGGTCAGCCCGGACTTGAAGAACACATTGGCCAGATACAGCCGCATGGCCAGCAGCGCCAGCGGCTGCAGGTAGCGCTCCAGTTGGGCACCGGCACGTTGGCCGCAATGCAGCAAGGTGGTGATCATGATGCTTCCTCCACGGTAGCAAGGGCGCCGCAGCGCAGTAACAGCAGCAGCGTGGCCTGCAGGTCGAAGCCGCTATCCAGCGCCAGCGCCGCGGTAGTGGCCTGCTCCAGCGTGCTGCCCTGATACAGCGCGTGGCAGAATGCCGCCGCCGCATACTCCAGCACGGTCAGCTGCATGTCGCCGACGCTGTCGCGGTACAGCAGCAGCGGTTGTGGCTGCTGCATGTCGACCGGCTGACGTGCACTGTCCGGCTGGTGCCAGGCATGGATGGCGGCCAGCGGCCAGTTCGACGCCAGCACGCAGGCCGCCGGCTGGAAGCCGAAGCGCAAGCGTCCCCAGCTGGCCGGATCGATGGCCGCCAGGTTGGCCGCAGCCAGCGGCGCGGCGTCCGCCGCGTAATAACCGCGATGCAGCGCCCACTCCAGCCGCGCCACATCCGGCAGGTAGGGCAGCCCGGCACAGGGCGCAAAGCCGGCGATGAAACCGGCCAGTTCGCCGCCATAGCGATGCAGGTTGCCGCTGCGCGACGGCGTGACGCGCACGAACTCGCGCGCCAGCGCGGTGAAAAACTCCTCGCCCAGCAGCTGGCGGCAAATCGGGTACAGCTGCGCCAGCCATTCCATCAGCCCAACGCGGTAGTTGTTGCGGTACACCGCCAGCCCGGCGGCAGGGAAGTCCGGGTCCGGCTGCCACTGCGGATCGCGGATGGCGTCCAGCAGCGCCTGCTGCCATTGGCCGGCGGCGGTCATGGCCGCAGCTCCTGCAGCATGGCTTCGGCGCTGGCGGCTTCGGCTTGCAGCGTATCCAGCGGCGGGATGTCGCTATCCCATTCGATCAGGGTTGGCCGCGGCCCGAAGCGCGCCAGTACCTGGCGGTACAGCGCCCACACTGCCGGGTACACCGGCTGGCTGTGGGTATCCACCAGCAGCGTGCTGCCGTCGTCGAACTGGCGCGTGCTGTAGCCGGCAAGGTGGATTTCGCCGATGGCGTCTGCCGGCAGCGCGGCGAGGAAGGCCGCCACATCCACGCTCAGATTCTGTTGATTGACGTACAGGTTGTTCACATCCAGCAGGATGCCGCAGCCGGTGCGCGCCACCAGCTCGGCCAGGAACTCGGCCTCGCTCATGTCGTTGTGCGGGTAGTGCAGGTAGGCGGACAGGTTTTCCAGCAGCAGCGGGCGGCCGATGGCGTCCTGGATTTCGGCCACGTTGGCCGCAACCTGCAGCAGCGTGGCCTGGGTATAGGGAAGCGGCAGCAAGTCGTTGGCAAAGTGGCCACCGGCATCGTGGTTGCCGGCCAGATGCTCGGACACCGCCGCCACCGGTACTGCATCCAGCAGACGGCGCAACGCCGCCAGATGGCTGCGCTGCGGCCGTGCCGCCGAGCCCGGCCCCAGTCCGACGCCATGCAGCGAGAGCGGGTAGTGTGCGGCCAGGGTCTGCAGCATCGCCAGCGGCTGGCCGCCATCGAAGAAGTTCTCGCTGTGCAGTTCGATCCAGCCCAGCGGCGGGGTGTGTTGCAGTACCTGGCGGTAGTGCGGATGGCGCAGGCCGATGCCGGCGCAGGCGGGGAGGGAAGTCAGCATGACAACAGTCCGGCAGAGAGGGCCGGTGGCCGGCTGGCCACCGGTACGGCAGGCAGGATTACTTCTTCATCGGTTCCAGCATGCCGCCCATCTGGCTGCAGCTGCCCTTGGCGACATATTTCCAGTCCATCGGGTCTTTATCGACCTTGGACTGGCCGGCGCAGCTGTGGCCGGCGGCGGCGCAGTCGTTCTTGCCGGCCATGGCCACGCCATAGCATTTCTCTTTTTCGGCGGCCATGGCCGGCGCGGCAACGGTCATGGCAACGACGGCGGTGAGGGCGGAAGCGATCAGGGTTTGGCTGGTGAAGGACATGATGAATCTCCGGTAAGGGTTGGGTTGGCAAACGCGCAATGTTTCGCGTTCGGGGCTTTAGTCGCCGCTGCTGGCCGGAGATTACAGCACGGCACAAAATTTTTTTTGCAGCGCTGCCAAGGCACGGCGGCTGCGGCCAACGTTACCGCCGGCTGGGCGGCAAACGACAAGGCCGCCCTGCGGGCGGCCTTGCGTCTGGCGGGTAAATACCTCAGCGGATGTTAACCACCTTGTGCGTCTGCACCGACAGCCGCCACGCCGGATGCGCCATGCACCAGGCAATCGCCTCGCGGGTGTTCTGCCGTTGCAGCGGGCTGTCCATCGGCTGCAGATAGAGGTGCTCGAATTGCAGATCGGATGGCAACTCGGACGGCAGCAGCGTGGGCTGCGGGAACACCAGCTTCAGCTCGTTGCCGCTGCGCTGTACCCAGTCGGCACCGGCCTTGGGGCTGACGCAGATCCAGTCGATGCCGGCCGGGGCCGGCAGGCTGCCGTTGGTTTCCACCGCCACTTCGAAACCGACGGCGTGCATGGCGTCCACCAGCGCGCTATCCAGCTGCAGCAGCGGCTCGCCGCCGGTGAACACCACATAGGGTTGGCCGCCGTCGCCCTGCCATTCGGCGGCGATGCGCGCGGCCAGCTCGGCGGCAGTGGGGAACTTGCCGCCATCGTCGCCGGTGCCGACAAAATCGGTATCGCAGAACTGGCAGATCGCCTTGCTGCGGTCTTCCTCGCGGCCGGACCACAGGTTGCAGCCGGAGAAGCGGCAGAACACCGCCGCGCGGCCGGCCTGGCGGCCTTCGCCCTGCAGGGTGTAGAAAATCTCTTTCACGGTATACATGGCGCGCTCCTTACTGGCCGAACAGCAGCGGCCAGCGCATGTCGCCATGCCAGCTCAGCGACACGCCGTGCTGCGGCGTGCTCATCAGGTCGATGCGCGCCAGCTCCGGCACCCGGCTCTTGAGCTGGCCGTGAACCCACTCGGCCACGCTGGCGTTGTCGCTGCCCTGGATGTCCGGCAGCTTGTCCAGCGGGTTGTGGTCCAGCTGGCGGTAGATCGGCTTGAAGCGTTCTTTCACGTCGCCGAAGTCCAGCACCCAGCCCATTACCGTATCCAGCTTGCCTTGCAGCATCAGGCGGATCAGGTAGCTGTGGCCGGTGTACAGCCCTTCGTCGTTGAAAGGCACCGCGCTTTCGAAGTGCTGTTCCTTCCAGATGCGGAAGTTCTCGCCGTCGAACTGGCTGCCGGCGGTGTGCGTCTCGCGCACTTCCACCCAGGCCAGGCCGGCCAGCGCCGGTTGCAGCTGCTGGTACAGCCAGGCCGCCATCACCTCGCTGGTGGGGTTTTCCAGCCCGGGAATGTCGTTGAGGTAGCGGTGGTTCAGCCGCGCGAACAGCGGCGGCCAGGCCTTGAGCAGGATGTCGTTCACGCTGGCCTTGTCGGCCGCGGCGACGATGCGCACGCCAAAGCCGTGGCCGTGCAGGCGGCCGCACTTGTGGCCCGGCGGCACGTGCGGAAGCTGGTGTGCGGCCTCGAAGCGGGTGTCCAGGTAGACATAGCTGTGGCCATCCTCAGCCAGCAGCACGCCGCGATCCGGCGCGCTGGCCAGGTGCAGGTCCACCGGCAGGCTGCACTGCGCCGCCAGATGCTGCGCCAGCGACAGGTCGCAGCAGTTGCCCAGCTTGTGGTTCAGGTGGCTGTAGTTCAGCGCGGCGGCGGCGTGTTGCAGCTCGGTGGCCAGCGTCAGCTGGCCCGGCACCGCGTTGGCGCGCGCCAGCACGCGGAAGCTGTGGCCGTGCTCGCCGATGCCCGGCAGATTGCGTGCGGCTTCGAAGCCGGCGGCGGCCAGCTGGTTATGACTATTCATGCTCAGGCTCCCCGGGTACGCACGAGCAGCGGGTCGGCCACGCCGGCTTCGGCAAAGCCCTTGGCGCGCAGCTCGCACGAGGCGCAGTGGCCGCACGGCGGCACTTCACCGTTGTAGCAGGTATGGCTCCAGGCCATCGCCTCCATGGCGCCGACCTCTTGCGCCAGCTGCACGGTTTCGGCCTTGCTCATGAACATCAGCGGCGTGTGCAGGGTGACGCGGCTGTCCATGCCCAGCCGCAGAGCCAGTTCCAGCGCTTTCAGCGTGTTTTCGCGGCAGTCGGGGTAGCCGGAGTAGTCGGTCTGCGCCACGCCGGTGACCACGTGCTCGATGCCGCGGGTGTAGGCAAAGGCGGCGGCAAAGCTGAGGAACACCAGGTTGCGCCCCGGCACGAAGGTGTTGGGCAGCGCGCTGTCGTCATCGGCGCGGGCGCCGCTTTCCGGGGTGATGCTGTCGTCGGTCAGCGCATTGCCGCCGATGGCGGCGAAGGTGTCGATCGGCAGTACGGTCTGGCGCACGCCGGCCAGCTCGGCCACCTTGCGCGCTGCGTCCAGCTCGATGCGGTGGCGCTGGCCGTAATCGAAAGTCACGGCCTCGACGTTGGCCGCGCCGAATTCGCGCAGCGCCCAGTACAGGCAGGTAGTGGAGTCCTGGCCGCCGGAGAGGACGACCAGGGCTTTACGGGTGTTGTTTGGCATGATTCCGTCGAATAACAGTCGAGTGGAAAGGGTTGGCGCTCGGGATCGGTCTCACCCGGCGCGGCGAACCGGACATTTTAGCGCACTATCGCCTTGAGTTGACTGGCTTTTTTCATGGCGGCGCGTGTCTACCAGCCGGCCAGGCAGTTCAGCGCCGCCGGTTCGATGTCGAAACGCACCGGGGTGGCGCCGTACAGCTCGCCATCCAGCTCCAGCGGACAGTGGGCGGCGTCGCCGTTCACCGTCAGCTGCTTGCCGCGCAGATAACGGATGCGCGCATCGACCAGCCGCCGCGCGCGGCGCAGTTGCGGCAGCAGGCGCAGGAAATCCAGGCTGCCGGCATTGGCGATCAGCACCACGTCCAGCAGGCCGTCGTCGCAACGCGCCTCGGGCGCAATGCCGAGGCCGCTGCCGAAGTAGCGGCCGTTGGCCGCGGATACGCAGGTGAATTCGCCGTCGATCTGCTCGCCATCCAGCGTCAGCTGCATCGGCTGCGGCTGCCAGGCCAGCAGCGCGCGGCTGACCGCGCTGTAGAACGCCACGCTGGCCGGCAGGCGCGGGCTCATGCGCTTCACCCGTCGTACGATGTCGCTGCTGATGCCGATGGAACCGATGTTGTTGCACCAGCGCACGCTGCCGTCGGCCAGCGTGACGCGGATCAGGTCCAGCGCGCGGATGCGGCCGGTGGCGATCAGCGCCACCAGGTGCGGCAGGCTGTCGCCGGTGGCCAGGCTGCGGGCGAAGTCGTTGCCGGTGCCGGTGGGCAGCACTCCCAGCACCACGTTGCGGCGCAAGGCCGGCGGTGCGCTCATCAGGCCGTTGACCACCTCGTGTACGGTGCCGTCGCCGCCAACGGCGATCACCCAGCGCGCACCGCTCAGCGCCGCCTCGCGCGCGAAGCGGGTGGCGCTGTCGGCCGAGCTGGTCAGCAGGATGTCGATGTCGAAACTGGCGCGCAGCGGCGCCAGCTGGGTTTCGGCCAGCCCCTGCGGGTTGTGGCGGCCGTGGACGATGAACACGATGCGGGGGAGCGGAGTCATGGCGGGCAAGCGCAAAGAAGATGGTTCATTATCGGCCGGATGACGGCGGCGGCAATACTGTCCGCACGGCGCGCGCTTGCGGCCAACCTTGTCGCCTCGGTTACAATGCCCGGTCATCATCTTTTGCCGTGCCGCAGCATGCTGATCCTCAATCAACGCCAGAAAGACCTGTTGGCCTGGGTAAACCGCGAGGGCTATGTGTCGGTGGACCGGCTGGCCGCGCAGTTCCAGGTCACCACCCAGACCATTCGCCGCGACATCACCCTGCTGGCGGAAAACCAGCTGCTGCAGCGCTATCACGGCGGCGCCAGCGTGCTGTCCAGCGTGGAAAACGTCGCCTACGACGCCCGCCAGGTGCTGATGGCGGAGGAAAAGCGCCGTATCGCCCGCGCGGTGGCGGCAGAGATTCCGGACAACGCCTCGCTGTTCATCAACCTCGGCACCACCACCGAGGAAGTGGCCAGGGCGCTGAGCCAGCATCGCGGCCTGCGGGTGATCACCAACAACTTCCACATCGCCAACCTGATGTGCGACTTTCCGGATTGCGAAGTGCTGGTCGCCGGCGGCAGCCTGCGCAAGCGCGACCGCGGCCTGACCGGCGAGGCCACGGTGCAGTTCATCCGCCAGTTCAAGGTCGACTACGGCATCATCGGCATCTCCAGCATCGAGCACGACGGCACGCTGCGCGACTACGATTACCGCGAGGTGCTGACCAGCCAGGCCATCCTGCAGCAATCGCGCCAGGTATGGCTGGTGGCGGACCACTCCAAGTTCGACCGGCCGGCGATGGTAGAGCTGGGGCATCTGTCGCAGGTGGATGCGCTGTTTACCGACCGCGCCGTCAGCAGCGAGCTGCAAGAGGTGCTGGCCAAGGCCAACACCCGGCTGGTGGTGGCGGATTGAACGCGGCTGCCGCGTGATGGACGACTGCCAGCGCCTGTTGACCACGGTACGCGGCTGCCGGCTGTGTGCGGCCAACCTTCCCTTGGGGCCACGGCCCTTGCTGCAACTGGCGTCGGGGGCGGGCATCCTGATCGCCGGCCAGGCGCCGGGGCGCAAGGCGCATGAAAGCGGCGTGCCGTTCGACGATGCCAGTGGCGAGCGGCTGCGACAGTGGCTGGGTGTGGATCGCACCTGTTTCTACGATGCAGAACGCATCGCCATTCTGCCGATGGGGCTGTGTTATCCCGGCAGCGGCAAGTCTGGCGACCTGCCGCCCCGCCCCGAGTGCGCACCGGTCTGGCGCAGCGCACTGCTGGCGCAATTACCGCAACTACATTTGACGCTGGTGTTGGGGCAGTACGCGCTGGGCTGGCATCTGCCGCGCTACCGCACGCTGACCGCCGCAGTTGCGGACTGGCAGGCGACCTTGCCCGCCGGCGTGTTGGCACTGCCGCATCCTAGCCCGCGCAACCAGCGCTGGCTGGCACAGCACCCATGGTTTGCCGCCGAGCCGCTGCCGGTGTTGCAGGCACGAGTGGCCCGCCTGTGTTCCGTACCATGATGAATGGTTTTGGCGTATCGTGGTTAGCTGACTACCATGACTTATGCCAACCAAGGGGCTTCCCCATGCTGTTACGTTCAGGCTGGCTAGTGTTGCTGGCTGCACCAGTACTGGCGACGCCTAGCGGCTATCGCTTTGTCACCGAGGAATTTCCGCCCTACACCTACGCCACCTCGCAAGCTGCCGGGCCGATGGTGGACGTGTTGAATGCACTCTGCGACCGGCTGGCGCTTTCTTGCCGCATCGATGTGCTGCCGTGGCGGCGGGCGCTGCAATTGGCGGAAGAAGGGCGGGCAGATGGCATCTTTACCGTGGTGGATATGCCGGCGCGGCGACAGTACTTTTATATCAGCCCGCCGGTAATCCGCGCCCGCTACGTTTTTGCCGAGCGGGCGGATACGCTGTCGCCGTGGCACTCGCTGGCGGATATTGCTGGCCGGACCATTGGCGTGTATGGCCCGTCGGCCAGCGAGCAGGCGCTGGCGGAGCTGGGGGCGGGCATGCGCTACCTGCTCAGCGAGGAAACCGACAATCTGGTGGCGCTGCGTAAGCTGGCGGGCGGCCGTTACGGAACTGACGGCCTGGTGCTGGTGAATGAAGGCGTGGCGCAATGGCTGATCCGTTATCAGGGCATTGAAGGGTTGCGTTTGCTGCCGGCGGTACGCGATCTGCAGTATTCCTTCGGCCTATCACGGCTGCGCTTTAATGCTGCTGACGCCGCACGTTTTGCGGCAGCGCTGCAGCAGATGTGCCGCCGCGGCGAGATGGCGCGGCTGGTGCGACGCTACGACCTGCAGCCGGCCGGCTGCCAGCCCTAACTGGCACGCAGCAGAGTCTTGCTGTCGGCGTTGCGGCTGGTGTGGTATGCGGCCAGCCAGGCCTCCACCACCGCGTCGGCGCCGGCCGGCAGGTGCAGGCGCAGCTTGCTGCGCCGCCACAGGATGTCTTCCGCCGTCGTTGCCCATTCCTTGTCGACCAGATAGCGCAGCTCGGCCTCGTACAGGCCGGGCTGGATTTCCGCGCCCAGCGCCGCCAGCGAGTCGGCGCTGCCCAGCAGCGCATACACGCTGCTGCCATAGGCGCGCGCCAGCCGTGCGGCCAACGTGGCCGGCAGCCACGGTTTGTCGCGCTGCAGCGCGGCGAGGAAGGCATCGAAATCGCCGGCCGGCAGATCGCCGCCGGGCAAGTGGCTGCCGGCGGTCCAGCTCGGCCGGGTGTTGCCCAGCAGCGGCGCCAGCTGGTCCACTACCTGCTCGGCCAGTTTGCGGTAGGTGGTGATCTTGCCGCCGAACACCGACAGCAGCGGCGCGCCGTCGCGGTCCAGCTCCAGCGCATAGTCGCGGGTGACGCCGCTGGCATCGCCGTGCTCGTCGTCCAGCAGCGGGCGCACGCCGGAGTAGCTGGCGACCACGTCGGCCGGGGTGATCTGGCGCTCGAAGTAGCGGTTGCTCATCGCGCACAGGTAGGCAACCTCATCGCCGTCGATCGCCACCTGGTTGGCATCGCCGTGGAAGTCGACATCGGTGGTGCCGATCAGGGTGAAGTCCTGCTCGTAGGGGATGGCGAAGATGATGCGCTTGTCCGGGTTCTGGAAGATGTAGGCAAACGGGTGCTCGAACAGCTTGTTCACGATGATGTGGCTGCCCTTCACCAGGCGGATGGCCTTGCGTGCCGGCGCGTGGATCACCCCGCCCAACAGCTGCTGTACCCACGGCCCGGCGGCATTCACCAGCGCGCGGGCGCGCACCTCACGTTGGCCGCAACCGTTCTGCAGCGTGCAGATCCAGTCATCGCCACTGCGGCGCGCGGCCACGCAGGCGGTGCGGGTGAAGATGCTGGCGCCGCGTTCGGCGGCATCCATGGCATTGAGTACCACCAGCCGTGCATCGTTGACCCAGCCGTCGGAGTAGACAAAGCCCTGGTGGTAGCGGCTTTTCAGCGCGGCGCCGGCCGGATGGCGGTCGAAGCGCACGCGCTGGCTGCCGGCCAGGCGCTTGCGGCGCGCCAGGTGGTCGTACAGGAACAGGCCGCAGCGGATCAGCCACGCCGGGCGCTGCTCGGCGTCGTGCGGCATCACGAAGCGCAGCGGCCACATGATGTGCGGCGCGGCGTCCAGCAGCACCTCGCGCTCCTGCAGCGCTTTTCGCACCAGACCGAACTCGTGGTACTCCAGATAGCGCAGGCCGCCGTGGATCAGCTTGGTGCTGGCGGACGAGGTGTGTGCGGCCAGGTCGTCCTTTTCGCACAGCAATACTTTCAGGCCGCGGCCGGCGGCGTCGCGGGCAATGCCGGCGCCGTTGATGCCGCCACCGATCACGAGCAGATCATAACTATCCACGAAGAGTCCTTTGCTGTCGGGCCGGCGGGTGCCGCCGTCGATAATCTGATGATAGAAGATAAGCAAAAACCAACCGTAAAACAACAAAAAACGAATATTAATGTTCGATTAATGTTGTGTTGCGGCAAAAAAACAGGGCGCACCAGGCGCCCCGCAAGGGAGAAAAAGCGGCGGTAAAAACGGCTTCAGGCGATGCCGTGGGCTACCGCGGCCAGCGAACCGCCGAGCAGCGAACCGAACACCGGCACCCAGGCATAGCGCCAGTCGCTGTCGCGCTTGCCGCGGATCGGCAGCAGCGCGTGCATGATGCGCGGCGCCAGATCGCGCGCCGGGCTCATGGCGTAGCCGGTGGTGCCGCCCAGCGACACGCCGATGCCCAGTACCAGCAGCGCTACCGGCAAGGCGTCCATCGCCCCCAGCGATACCTTGGGTGCCACCATACTGAGGATGGCGTACACCAGCACGAAGGTAGCCAGCACCTCGGACAGCAGGTTGGCCGGCAGGCTGCGGATCGCCGGGCCGGTGCAGAAGGTGGCCAGCTTGCTGTCGGCGCAGTCGGTGCTGTCGAAATGGTCGCGGTAGATCAGCCACACCAGCAGTGCGCCGGTCATGCCGCCGGCCATCTGCGCGGCGATGTAACCGGGCACGTCGCCCCAGGCGAACTTGCCGGCCACCGCCAGCGCCACGCTCACAGCCGGGTTGAGGTGGGCGCCGCTGATGGCGGCGACGCTGAACACGCCGACGAACACCGCCATCGCCCAGCCGAAGGCCACCACGATCAAGCCGCTGTTGTGGCCCTTGGTGCCTTTCAGCAGCACGTTGGCCACCACGCCGTTACCCAGCAGCACCAGCAAGGCGGTACCGATGAACTCTCCAAACAATGCATGCATATCTGTCTCCTGGCGCCCGCGCGGGTGTGCGGCCAACGTTGGCCGCAGGCAAAAGCCCGCCCTGCGCCGGCCGTGCGGACACGGCGGCGGGCGCGTTGATCGGGGGATGTCGGGATCAGGCCTGGTCGTTGGCCCAGCCGATGGCGGCACGGGTGGCGCGCTGCCAGCCGGCGACGTAGCGGTCGACCACCTCTTGCGGCAGCGCCGGCTCGAAGCGGGTATCGAGCTGCCACTGTCCCTGGATGTCGTCGGTGCTCTGCCAGTAGCCGACGGCGAGGCCGGCGAGGTAGGCGGCGCCCAGCGCGGTGGTCTCGGTGATCTTCGGCCGTGCCACCCGGGTGCGCAGGATGTCGCTCTGGAACTGCATCAGCACATTGTTGACGCAGGCGCCGCCGTCGACGCGCAGCTCGGCGATGGTGATGCCGGCATCGGCCTGCATCGCGCCCAGCACGTCCATGGTCTGGAAGGCGATGCTGTCCAGCGCGGCGCGGGCGATGTGCGCGGCGCCGGTGCCCTGCGTCATGCCGACCAGCGTACCGCGGGCATGGGCGTTCCAGTGCGGCGCGCCGAGGCCGGCAAAGGCCGGTACCAGGTACACGCCGTCGCTATCGGTCACCTGTGCGGCCAACGGGCCGACATCGCCGGATTGCTTGATGATGCCGAGGCCGTCGCGCAGCCATTTCACCACCGAGCCGCCGATGAAAATGCTGCCCTCCAGCGCGTACTGCACCTTGCCACCGACCTGCCAGGCAATGGTGGTCAGCAGCTGGTTGTGCGAGGCGATCGGCGTGTCACCGGTGTTCATCATCATGAAGCAGCCGGTGCCGTAGGTGTTCTTCACCATACCAGGCAGGGTGCACTGCTGGCCGAACAACGCTGCCTGCTGGTCGCCGGCCACGCCGGCGATCGGCACCGACACGCCCAGATGGGCAACGTGGGTGTGGCCGTAGATTTCGCTGGAGCTTTTCACTGCCGGCAGCATGCTGGCGGGAATGCCGAAGATGTCCAGCAGCGAGGCATCCCACTGCAGGGTATGGACTGGCTCTTATACACCTCTCCGAGCCCCCCAGACGGGCTCCCATATCGTATGCCGTCTTT
>NZ_CADEPL010000011.1 GCF_902829295.1 Vogesella oryzae | reverse complement strand
CGGCCATGCTGTGGTGCCTGCTGGCGCTGACGCTGCTGGGCGCGGTGTTCGTGTGGCTGGCGGACCGGGCGCATCGGGCAGCGCCGGCGCTGCCCGATCGCGCGCTGGCTACCCGTTAGTGCTGCCTGCGTAAGCGCTTGCGGCCAACGTTGGCCGCCGCTAACCGGCGCTAGCCAGCTGCTGTTGCAGTGCCTGCCAGCCGGGCTCGGCGGCGCTGCCGTCCTTCAGTGCCACGCCGCTGCCCTGTTGCCGCGCGGCGCGGATCAGCCAGTTCAGCTTGTAGGCGGCCAGCGGGTAGGGCAAGCCCTCCGGTCGCACATTGGAGATGCAGTTGCGCTCGGAATCCATGCGGCCAACCCTGGGCGCGCTGGTGAGGTAGATGCCCATGCTATCCGGCGAACTCAGTCCCGGCCGCTCGCCGATCAGCATCACCACCAGCGTCGCCTGCAGGCATTCGCCGATCTCGTCGCCCAGCGCCACCCGTGCCTCGCTGGCAATCACCACCGGGCCGATGGATAGCTGCTGTGCCTGCAGCAGCGGGCAGATGGCGGCGATAAGCGCCGCGGCATGGCTGGCCACCGCACGCGAGGACAGGCCATCGCCGATCACGAACAGCACATCGCAGGGGGCGCCGGCGGCGGCCAACAGTGCGGTGCGGCTGACAGGATGCAGGCGGCGGCCGCGGTCCGGGCGCTGAAGGTACTCGGCGCGGCTGCTGGCGGCACTGTGGACGTGTATTACCTGATGGCCGGCGGCCAGCAGCGTGGCGGCCAACGTTTGCGCATCGAGCGGGGTATGCACCGCATCGCGTGCCTGGGCGTGAGCGAGGGCAAAGCGCAGCGTCTCGCGGGTGGGCAGGCTGCTGCCGACGCGGCCCAGCGCGATGCGCGCCACGGTATGGCGCGACAGCTCGTGCCAGTTGTCTTCGGTGATGCTGTCGCCGGCTGCGGCGACGGTGGGGAACGGTAGCGGTTTCATGCCACAGCCTCCATCAGGCCCAGCAGCGGCGGCTGGCCGTTTTGCGCCTGCAGGCGGCCGCCGCGGGTAATGGTCATGCTCTCCAGCCAGTCTTCGAATTCCGGCGCCCGTTTCAGCCCCAACAGCTCGCGCAGGTACAGCGCATCGTGGAACGAGGTGCTCTGGTAGCCCAGCATGATGTCGTCGGCGCCGGGCACGCCGATGATGAAGTGGATGCCGGCAGTGCCCAGCAGGGTGAGCAGGGTATCCATGTCGTCCTGGTCGGCTTCGGCGTGGTTGGTGTAGCAGATGTCGCAGCCCATCGGCAGCCCCAGCAGCTTGCCGCAGAAGTGGTCTTCCAGCCCGGCGCGGATGATCTGCCTGCCGTTGTACAGGTACTCCGGGCCGATGAAGCCGACCACGGTATTGACCAGCAGCGGCTGGAAGTGGCGCGCCACCGCATAGGCGCGTACCTCGCAGGTCTGCTGATCCACGCCCCAGTGGGCGCCAGCCGACAGTGCGCTGCCCTGGCCGGTCTCGAAATACATCACGTTGTTGCCGACGCTGCCGCGCTGCAGCGCGCGGGCGGCGTCGCAGGCTTCCTGCAGCAGCGCCAGATTGATGCCGAAGCCGCTGTTGGCCTGCTCGGTACCGGCCACCGACTGGAACACCAGATCCACCGGCGCACCGCGGTTGATGAGTTCCAGCGTGCTGGTGACGTGGGTGAGCACGCAGCTCTGGGTGGGGATGGCGTAGCGCTGGCGAACGTCGTCCATCATCGCCAGCATGGTGTGGATGGCTTCCGGGCTGTCGCTAGCCGGGTTGATGCCGATCACCGCATCGCCGGCGCCGTACAGCAGGCCGTCCAGCATGGCGGCGGCAATGCCGCGGGCGTCGTCGGTGGGGTGGTTGGGCTGCAGCCGCACCCCCATGTGGCCGGGTAGGCCCTGGGTGTTGCGGAAGCGGGTGATCACGCGGCACTTCTTGGCCACCAGCACCAGGTCCTGGTTGCGCATCAGCTTGGATACCGCCGCTGCCATCTCCGGGGTGACGCCGGGGGCGATGGCGGCCAACGTGGCCGGGTTGGCCGCATCGGACAGCAGCCAGTCGCGGAAGCCGCCGACGGTGAGGTGGGCGATGGCGGCAAAAGCGGCGGTATCGTGGCTGTCGATGATCAGCCGGCTGACTTCGTCCTGCTCGTACGGGATCAGCAGCTCCTGCAGGAAGGTTGCCAGCGGCAGATCGGCCAGACACATGCGGGCGGCGACGCGCTCTTCGGCACTGCTGGCGGCAATGCCCGCCAGCTGGTCGCCGGAGCGTTCCGGTGTGGCGCGGGCGAGCAGGGTTTTCAGGTTGTCAAAGCGGTAGCGGCGCGGACCGATGGTGATGGCGTAAGACATGCTGCTGTCGGGGCGGCGGTTGGCCGCCGCCCCGCCTCGTGGTTATTGGTTAACAGTCGCTGCCGACGGCGTCAGGCTGTCGTCTGCCGTCGCGGCCACGCCATCCAGCAGTGCATCGCTGCCGGCATTGGCGCGCTGGCGGTGGGTCAGCACGAAGTAGGCGAAGCCGGCCAGCAGGGTGAGGGCAAAGATCAGCGCCAGCAGCTGGTTGTAGTACAGCATGGCAAGCAAGCAGATCAGTGCGCAGCCGAGGGCGGTGGCCGGTACCAGCGGGAAGCCGGGGGCGCGGAACGGCCGGGCCAGCGCCGGCTCGCTGCGGCGCAGCTTGAACAGCGACAGCATGGAAATGATGTACATCACGATGGCGCCGAACACCGACAGCGTCACGATGTTGGCCGTCAGCGGCAGACCGCCGATTTCGATCAGGTTGTCGCTGAAGATGGCGGCGATGCCGATCACGCCGCCGGCCAGGATGGCGCGGTGCGGTGTCTTGAAGCGCGGGTGGACCACCGCCAGCGCCGGCGGCAGGAAGCCGGCGCGGGCCAGCGCGAAGATCTGGCGCGAGTAGCCCATGATGATGCCGTGGAAGCTGGCGATCAGCCCGAACAGCCCCAGCCATACCAGCATGTGCAGCCAGCCGCTGCTGTCGCCGACGATCATCTTCATCGCCTGCGGCAGGGGGTCGTTGATATTGGCCAGCTTGCTCCAGTCGCCGGCGCCGCCGGCCATGATCATCACCCCCAGTGCCAGCACCACCAGCGTCAGGATGCCGGCGATGTAGGCGCGCGGAATGGTGCGGGTCGGGTCGCGGGCTTCCTCGGCGGCCATGGCGGCGCCTTCGATGGCGAGGAAGAACCAGATGGCAAACGGGATGGCGGCGAACATGCCGCCGATGGCACTGACGCTGAAGCCGTCCTGGCCGGCCCAGCCGTGATGGCCGAAGTTGGCCCAGTCAAAGCCCGGCGCTACCACGCCCATGAACACCAGCAGTTCGAAAATCGCCAGCAGCGTCACGCACAACTCGAAGGTGGCGGCGATGCTGACGCCGACAATATTCAGCGCCATGAACAGCAGATAGGCGCAGCAGGCGATCCACTTCAGGTCCAGTGCCGGAAACTGCACATTGAGATAGGCACCGATCGCCAGTGCGATGGCCGGCGGCGCAAACACGAACTCGCACAGCGTGGCAAAGCCGGCGATAAAGCCGCCAACCGGCCCGAAGGCGCGGCGGGCATAGGCAAACGGGCCGCCGGCATGCGGGATGGCGGTGGTCAGCTCGGTAAAACTGAAAATGAAGGCGGTGTACATCAGTGCCACAAACAGCGAGGTGCCGAGAAACCCCAGTGTGCCCGCCTGTGCCCAGCCGTAACTCCAGCCAAAGTATTCGCCCGAGATCACCAGACCGACGGCGATCCCCCATAACTGCCAGCCGCCCAGCTTGCGGGCCAGGCCATGTGTGTTGCTGCTCATATCAGGCTCCTGATTGTTCGACGCTCCCTGCCCGGGCCACGCGGGGTGTGCCCGGACCTTGTGACCCATGCTAGGAACGGCGAACGCGGCGGCGTTATCGGAAATCGGAAAACTGCGGCGCTGGAAATCGCCGGATATTGCGTTGCAGCAATAATCGCGCCGGACCGTGCGGGCGGTATTGGTGCGGCCAACCTTGTTGCTTGCGGTGGCCCGGCCGGCAGGCGGGCAAAACGCTGATCCGATGTGGGGCAACGGCTGCATTGCGGTGCACCACAAGCGGCAATTTGCCGATTTCCGATAGTGCTTGTCATGGCCGTGGCATGGTCTGGATCTTGCTGGGTATTGCCGGGCCGGGCTGTGGTTTTTTGGCGACCGCCGCGCCGGCGCTGCGCAGTCGCCGCATAGGTTTACGGGAGCCATCATGATCAGTCAGCCGCCAGCTTCAACCCTGAGTTTTGTCACCCGCGTCGCGCAGGATGCCGCCGATCAGGCGGCGTTCATCAGCGGCTGGGCGCAGGACTATGTGCAGCTGTCGGCCGGGCGTTTCAGTGGCCGGCTGGACGAGCTGTGCTGCGGCCCGGTGCAGGTGTTCCGCGAATACTCGGCGCGCGAGACCTTCCAGCAGTGCCAGCCGTGGCCGGGCGCGGTGTGGTTCGGCATTCCGGCGCCGCACTCCGGCGAGCGGCTGCGCTTTCACGGCCACAGCGTGCCGGCGGCCGCGGTGCTGGTATCGGATGGCTGCAGCGATTTCATCCTGCGCACGCCGGATGATTTCTCGATTTACGGCATCGTGATCGGCCTGCCGTTGCTGGCAGCCCGTTGCGAGCAGCTGCTGGGCCACGCCTTGCCGGCGAGCTGGCGCAGCAACAACGCGCTGGCACTGGATGCCGGCCGCCACCTGCAGCTGTGCCAGATGGTGGACATGCTGCTGGCAAGCGCGCGGCTGGCGCCGGACGACATTGCCGCGCCGCAATGGCAACACGCCATCGTCGATGCCCTGCTGCTGGCCTTGCATCACAGCCAGCCGGGTGCCCCGGCGCAGCGGGCCAGTACCGCGCTACGGCAATGGCAGTGGGTGACCGCCGCCAGCCGGCAGGCCATCTCGCCGCAGTTGCCGTTGTGCAGCATCGAAGCGCTGTGCCGCGAGCTGCACGTTACCCGCCGCACGCTGCAGAACGGCTTCCAGGCGGTGACGGCAATGAGCCCGCTGCCGTTTCTGCGCGCGCTGCGTCTCAACCAGGTGCGCCGCGAGTTGCGGCAGCCTGAGCGCAGCCAGGACAGCATCCAGGACATCGCCAGCGACTGGGGTTTCTGGAGTCCCAGCCAGTTCAGCTACGAATACCGCCGCCTGTTCGGCGAAAGCCCGAGCCAGACCCGGCGCAGCGTTGGCCGCCACTGAGGCGCGGCCAACGTTGTGCGCTCGCCGGGGCGGTAAGGTTGGCCGCAACCGGCGCGCTGTAACCACCGCATATCGGCCGGCATTTAAGTATTTGCCGCCGGCTGTCGCTTTGTAGTGGCTGGTGTTTGCGGTGGAGGCGGCATGGCCTGGCGGCCAACTGTCGGCTGCCTGTCTGGGGGCGGCGCCAGCCGTGCTAGAATCCATCGCGATCACCACAAGAATCTAGGGATGAAGCGATGTCTGGCAATAGCATGGGTCTGCTGTTTTCTGTCACCTCTTTCGGCGAAAGCCACGGGCCGGGCATCGGCTGCGTGGTGGATGGCTGCCCACCGGGGCTGGAACTGTCCGAGGCCGACATCCAGGCCGAGCTGGATCGCCGCAAGCCCGGCACCAGTCGTCACGTGACCCAGCGCCGCGAGCCGGACACCGTGGAAATCCTCTCCGGCGTGTACGAGGGCAAGACCACTGGCACGCCGATCGCGCTGTTGATCCGCAACACCGACCAGCGCAGCAAGGACTACGGCAATATTGCCGACACCTTCCGCCCAGGCCATGCCGACTACACCTACTGGCACAAGTACGGCATCCGCGACCCGCGCGGTGGCGGCCGTTCCTCGGCACGCGAGACCGCGGTGCGCGTGGCTGCTGGCGCGATTGCCAAGAAATGGCTGCGCGAGAAATTCGGCATCGTGATCCGCGGCCACATGACGCAGATCGGCGAAGTGGAGATTCCGTTCCAGAGCTGGGACGTGGTCAACAGCAACCCGTTCTTTGCCGCCGACGCCAGCAAGGTGGACGAGCTGGAAGCCTATATGGACAGCATCCGCAAGAGCCTGGATTCGGTCGGTGCGCGCTTGCGCGTGGTCGCCGAGAACGTGCCGGTGGGCTGGGGCGAGCCGGTGTACGACCGGCTGGATGCCGACATCGCCTACGCGATGATGAACATCAACGCGGTGAAGGGCGTGGAGATCGGCGCCGGCTTCGGCTGCGTCACCCAGCGCGGCAGCGAACACGGCGACGAGCTGACGCCGCAGGGCTTTGCCAGCAACCACGCCGGCGGTGTGCTGGGCGGCATTTCCACCGGCCAGGACATCGAGGTGTCGATCGCCATCAAGCCGACCTCGTCCATCGCCCAGCCGCGCCGCTCCATCAACAAGGCCGGCGAGGCGATCGAGATGGAAACCCACGGCCGCCACGACCCGTGCGTCGGCATCCGTGCCACGCCGATCGCCGAGGCGATGCTGGCACTGATATTGATTGACCACGCACTGCGCCACCGCGCGCAGTGTGGCGATGTGCATGTCGATACCCCGCGCATTCCGGGGCGTATCGGCTAGATTGATAACCAGAGACGCCTGCCGCGCGTATGCACGCCGCAGCTGGCGGCTGGTACTGAATAACACTGGTTTACGACGGAATCCCGATCATGTTGAAGAGTCTGTTTGGTGGCCTGGGCAAGGGCAACAAGGATGAACCCGCGGCCAACGAGCCGGGGGCGGTACCCGCTGCACCGGCACCGGAGCCAGCGGCCGACGCCGCGCCGGTACTGCCGCCCACCTTCGGCTTTGTCATGCACCAGGCGGTGCATGACAACCAGCAGCGGGTCGTCGCCTACGAATTCATGGTGCGCGACGCCTTGCGGCGCAAGGAGTCCAGCGCCAGCCAGTGGGTGCAGTTCGACCACCTGATGATCAGCACACTGATCAATATGGACGTGTTCCGCCTGCTGGCGTTCCGCCGCGCGCTGGTGCATATCTCCACCACCTCGCTGAACGACCCGGCGCTGGAAGGTTTTCCGGCCGACCGCGTGTTCTTTGTGCTCAACCCGCCGTCGGACGAGCCGGTGACCGAGGCCATCATCGCCGAAATCGACCGCCACAAGGCGCAGGGCCGCCGCTTCGCGCTGGAGCCGGCGCTGTTCGGCCACCACGTGGCGTCCGAGCTGCTGCAGGACGAGCTGCTGTCGCGCATGGATATCCTGGTGCTGGACTTCGCCGCCGCCGTGGACGACGTGCTGGCGCCGTTCCTCGACCAGCTGCCGGGCAAGTACCCGGCCGCGCGCTGGTATGCGCGCAATATCGGTTCGGCCGAAGAGTTCGACGTGTGCGTGAAGACCCCGGGCGCGGCCAAGCGCTTCGCGCTGTACCAGGGCAGCTTCCTCACCAACTTCCATCCGCTGCCGGCGGCGCAGGTAGATGCCAGCCAGATGCGCATCATGGAAATCATGCGCCTGCTGCGCGCCGGTGCCGACGGCAACGAGATCGACGCCCAGTTCAAGCTGGACTCGCTGTTGCTGTTCAAGCTGCTGCGCTTCATCAACTCGCCGATGAACGGCCTGTCGCGCAAGGTGATGACCATCCAGGAGTCGCTGATGCTGATCGGCCGCGACTCGCTGTTCAAATGGCTGACGCTGCTGCTGTTCACTACCCGCAAGGATGACGGCCGCTCCATCGCGCTGATGGAACGCTGCCTGTTCCGCGCCCACTTCATGCAGAAACTGGGCGAACTGGGCGGCAACCACAAGCTGGAATGTGAGCACCTGTTCCTGACCGGCATGTTCTCGCTGCTGGATGCGCTGATGCAGGTGAAGCTGGCCGATGCGCTGGAACCGCTAGAGCTGCCGCCGACGGTGAAGGATGCGCTGCTCAACCAGCGCGGCTTGTTTGCCCCGTATCTGGCGCTGGCGATGGCTGAGGAGCAGGACAATATCGAGCGGGTGACCACGCTGGCGCGCATGCTCAAGCTGGAGCCGGCGGCGGTTAACCGCATCCATCTCGATGCCATGGTGTGGGCGCAGGAAATGCTGGCGCCGGCCAGCGAGTAAGGCGCCGCGCAAGCAATGCCGGGCCGTCCATTGCGGGCGGCCTTTTTTACTCGTTTTTTCTGAAGACGGTTTGCAGATTTTTGCGCTTTTCTATCGGCAGCCACTTTCTTATAGTTGGCCGCATAACAACGTCACGAGGAACGCCGCATGACTACTGCTTTCCAGTCCCGCCAGGTCGAACGCCTGGTCGTGGGTATCGATACCGCCGACGGTGCCGGCGTCAACCTGAAACGCGTGCTGACGCAGGACCTGCAGCGCCGCCTCGACCCGTTCCTGATGCTGGACGAGTTCCGTTCCGATGATCCGGATGACTACATCGCCGGCTTCCCGCCGCACCCGCACCGCGGCTTCGAGACGGTGACCTATATGCTGGCCGGCCGCATGCGCCACCGCGACAGCGGCGGCAACGAGGGCCTGCTGGGACCGGGCGGCGTGCAGTGGATGACCGCCGGTCGTGGCGTGATCCATTCCGAAATGCCGGAGCAGGAAGAGGGCCTGATGCACGGCTTCCAGCTGTGGATCAACCTGCCGGCCAAGCGCAAGATGATTCCGGCGGCTTACCAGGACATCCCGTCCAGCGATATTCCGCTGTTGAGCCTGGCCGATGGCAGCAAGGTGAAAGTGATCGCCGGCCACTATGGCGCGACCGCCGGCACCATCCAGCAGCCGGATACCGAGCCGTTGTACCTGGACGTAACGTTGGCCGCAGGGCAGTCGCAGCAGATCAGCATCCCGGCCGGACATAACGCCTTCCTGTACGTGTACCAGGGCCAGATCGATGTCGGCGAGCCGGCGCGCGCGGTCACCGAGGGCCGCATGGCGGTGCTGTCCGCCGGGGGCGATGGCGTGAGCTTCAGCAGCGAAGAGGGCGCCAGCGTGCTGGTGCTGGCCGGCAAGCCGCTGGGCGAGCCGATCGCGCAGTACGGCCCGTTCGTGATGAACAGCCGTGCCGAGCTGGAGCAGGCGTTTGCCGATTACCAGGCCGGCACCCTGGCCTGAGGAGCTGCGATGAACGCCATCATGCAACGCATTGAACCGAAGCAGCAGGATATCGGCTTCATCGTGCGCCGGCTGTTGCCGGTGCGCGGCTGCCGCCATATCGGGCCGTTCGTGTTTCTGGATCACATGGGGCCAGCCTATTTTGCCGCCCCGGGCACCGAGGGCGATGTGCGGCCGCATCCGCATATCGGCCTGGCCACGGTGACCTATCTCACCCAGGGCGCGATGATGCATCGCGACAGCCTGGGCACGGTGCAGCGCATCGAGCCGGGCGCGGTGAACCTGATGGTGGCCGGGCACGGCATCGTGCATTCCGAGCGCGTGCCGGCGGACATCCGCGAGGCGCAACTGGCGGTGGAGGGCTTGCAGATGTGGCTGGCGCTGCCGCTGGCGGACGAGGCCTGCGCGCCGGCATTCCACCATTACCCGGCGGACATGCTGCCGCAAAGCCAGCTGTCGTCTGCGCTGGTACGGCTGCTGATCGGCAACGCCTATGGCATGCAGTCGCCGGTGCGTACCTTCGGCGACACCCTGTATCTGGACTGGCAGCTGCAGGGCGGCGGCGAATTGCTGCTGCCGGCGGCCGCCGAGCGCGGCCTGTACCTGTTCGATGGGGAAGTGCGGATCGGTGACGAAACCGTGCGCGCCGGCGAGCTGGTACAGCTGGGGCAGGGCGACATCCGGCTGCAGGCCGGCGCCTGCGCCCACGGGGTGCTGTTTGGCGGTGCGCCGCTGGATGCGCCGCGCTACCTTGACTGGAACTTCGTCGCCAGCGACAAGGCCCGGCTGCAGCAGGCGCGCGAGGATTGGGCCGCCGGCCGTTTTGCCATGGTGCCGGGCGAGACCGAGTTCATCCCCCTGCCGGCCTAGTTGCGGCAGCAGGCTTGAAGTGACGCCGGCCCGGCATTGCCGCGCCGGCGTTGTCATGACAAGCGTCACCGCCTTGTGGCAAAGTGCGGCAGATTGATGGTGGCGACCTTGGCGTCGCACAGGGGGATGAATGGGACTTGCTTGCCGGCAGTTGTGGCTGTGTCTGGGCTGGCTACTGCTGTGTAGCATGCCGGCGGCAGCGGCGACGCTGAGCATCGTGGTGGACGACAGTACCGAGATGCCGCTGGCCGAACTGCGCGGCGGCCAGCTGCTGCAAGGCTGGCACAAGGATGTCGGCGAGCTGCTGGCGGCCAGGCTGGGTCGCGAGCCGCGTTTTATCGTCCTGCCGCGCAAGCGGCTGCCGCTGGCGCTGACATCTGGCAACGCCGACATCGTCTGCGGCTACCAGCCGGCCTGGTTGCCCGGGCCACTGCAGTGGAGCCTGCCGGTGGCGGAACATAGCGATGTGCTGGTGACCCTGCTGCGCGATCCGCGTCCCCGCAAACTGGCCGATGTGGCCGACCAGCCGATTGGCACCGTGCTCGGCTTTCACTATCCGGAGCTGGAGGCGGCACTGGGCCAGCATTTCATCCGTGATGATGCCCCGCGCGCCGAGGCCAACCTCGACAAGCTGCTGGCCGGTCGCGTGCACCACGTGGTGATCAACAGCCTGTACCTGGGCTACCGCATCAAGCGCGGCCTGTTCCGCCAGACGCTGCATCCGCCGCTGACGGTCAGTAAGGCGCGCGAGCAGTGCGCACTGTCGCCGCGCAGCACGGTGACTCTGGCGCAGCTCAATGCCGCCATCCGTCAGCTGCAGGCCAGCGGCCGCCTGCAGGCTGCCTACAACCGCTATCGCTAAACAGAACTAACATGAAGCATCCGTGCTGCCGGCAAACGGCGGCCAACCTGTGTTTGCCACGCCCTGGCGTGGCTTGCGGCTGAGGACTTGTCATGGAGCTGTTCGGGATGGAGCTGTTCAGCATGGCCTTTATCGGCGCCGTGCTGCAGATCGTGATGATCGACATCCTGCTGGGCGGCGACAACGCGGTGGTGATCGCGCTGGCGTGCCGCAAGCTGCCGCCGGCGTTACGCCGCCAAGGCATCCTGTGGGGCGCCGCCGGCGCCATCGTGCTGCGCATCGTACTGATCGCCTTTGCGCTGCGCCTGCTGACGCTGCCGTACCTGAAAGTGCTGGGCGCACTGCTGCTGCTGTGGATCGGCGTCAAGCTGATGCAGCCGGACGAGGGCGAGGCGCACGACAATATCGAGGGCAGCACCCACCTGCTTGGCGCCATCCGCACCATCATCGTCGCCGATGCGGTGATGAGCATCGACAACGTGATTGCCGTTGCCGGCGCGGCGCGCGGCGAGCTGGGGCTGGTGGTGCTCGGCATCCTGATCAGCATTCCGGTCATCGTCGGCGGCAGCCAGTTCGTGCTGCAGCTGATGGACCGCTTCCCGCTGGTGATTACCCTGGGGGCGGCGCTGCTGGGCTGGATTGCCGGCGACATGCTGCTGGGCGATGTCGCCATCCGCCCCTTGCTGGTGGGCCTGCCCCACTGGCTGCACTACGCCACGGCTGCCTGCGGCGCGCTGGCGGTGGTGCTGGCCGGCACCCTGCTGGAGCGTCGCCAGCAGCGGCGCATCATCCATGACGTGTCGCTGGGCGATGGCGGCCCGCGCCGCCCCTCGTGACGGGAGAGCCAAGATGAGCTTGCGGATATTGCTGGCGGTGGATGGCTCGGCGGGGGCGATGAGCGCGGTGAAGCACGTGCTCAAGCTGCGCGAGCTGCTGGGCACGCTGGAGGTGCATCTGCTGAGCGTGCAGGTGCCGGTGGAATCCGGCCACGTGCGCTGGTTCATCAGCCACGAGCAGCTGGAGAGCTACTACCGCGAAGAAGGGTTGGCCGCATTGCAGCAGGCCAAGGCCGCGCTGGATGCCGTCGGCCAGCCGTACACCGCGCACATCGCGGTGGGGCATACCGCCACCACCATCGCGCGCTACGCCGGCGAAGTGGGTGCGCACCAGGTGGTGATGGGCTCGCATGGCCGCTCCGGGCTGGGGCGCGCGCTGCTGGGTTCGGTCATCAGCGAGGTAATCCGGCTGTCGCCGGTGCCGGTGACCGTGGTTGGCCGCGAGCCACCGGCGCCGGTGGAGGCATAGCCTTGACCGGCGTCATGTCGCTGTCCGCCTGCCGCGCCGCACAATGCAAGCAAGCTCAACACCGGTGCCGCCGACATGACACTTACCCGCTGCTTTACTCAGGTGCATCGCGCCTGTGACGATCAATTCGTGGCTGTGGAAAATGCGTTGCGCGATGGCGACTGGCCGCAGGTCGTCGCCAGCTGTGATGCCTTCTGCCAGGCCATGACGCAACACTTTGCCGAAGAGGAAAACGTGCTGTTTCCGGCGTTCGAACAGGCCACCGGCATGAGCCAGGGGCCGACGGTGGTGATGCGCCACGAGCACGCCGAGATGCGCCAGCTGATGGACGAGATGTGCAGCGCCGCCGCGACGCTGGATGGCGATGCGCTGGCCGGCGCCGCCGACACCCTGCTGCTGCTGATGCAGCAGCACAACCTGAAGGAGGAAAACATCCTGTACCCGATGTGTGACCGTGTCGGCGACATGAACGCGCTGCTGGCGGAGCTGGGTCATGAGCCCGCGTGACCTGCGCGGCCTGGTGCCGCCCGAACCGATGGAAATCATCCTTGACGCCGTGGACGCCGCAACCAGCGGCCAACGCTTGTCGTTTGTGTTGCCGCACTTTCCCGGCCCGCTGCTGCCGATGCTGCGCGACCGCATGGTGCGCTTCGACAGCGAAATGCTGCCGGACATGAGCGGCGTCATCTTTCACGTGGACATCCCCTGATGCAGGCGATCCCCAGTTACGACAGCGCACCGCCACTCGATCTGCCGGTGCGCTTTTTCATGGCGGCCTGGTTGTGGCTGCTGCTGCTGGCCGGTGCCTGGCACGGCACCGCGGACGGCAGCTACCCGTCGCCAGGTTTGTGGTTGCCGCTGCACCTGCTGGCGCTGGGCGTACTCGGCAACGTGATGCTGGGCGCGCTGTTGCAGCTGCTGGCGGTGGTGTCGGCGCTGGGCTTTCCGCGTCCCGCCATCTGGCGATACGGCTTGTGGGGCAGCTGGCAGATCGGCTGTGTGGCGCTGTTCAGCGCGTTTGCCGGCGGACTGGACGCGTTCTGGCTGCAGCTGGCCAGCCTCGCCTTTGCCGTCGCCGGCGGCATGCTGGCCTGGCTGTGGTGGCTGCTGTGGCGCAGCCCGGCGCAGGACAGCAGCAGCCGCGGCCTGCGCTGGGCGTTGGGTTTTCTGCTGCTGACGCTGGGCCTGGGCATCGCCCAGCTGGGCGTGCTGGGCTGGGGCCAGCCGTGGCCGTTGCTCACCTTGCTGCCGCTGCACAGGTTGGCCGCACAGGGCTGGGTGTGGCTGCTGCTGGTGGCGGTGGCGCAGGTGATCCTGCCGATGTTCCTGCTCACCCCGGCCTTGCCCGGTTGGTGGCAGCGCTGGGCGGCGCCGGGCTGGGGCGGGCTGCTGTTGCTGGCCGGCGCCTTGTCTTTGCGCTGGCCGGATGGCGGCTGGTGGTGGCTGGCAGCCTTGCCGCTGCCGCTGCTGGCGCTGGTGTGGTGGAGGGCATTGCGGCAGGGACGGCGGCCGCAGGAATGGCTGCCCGGCTACTGGCGGCTGGCGCTGGGCCTGCTGCTGGCGCTGTGCGTGGCCTTCGTCGCCGGACAATGGCTGGACGGCGCGGTGCTGCGCCGGCTGCAGGGCTGGCTGCTGCTGGGCGGGGTGGCGTTGACGCTGTGCGTGGGCATGCTGTACCGCATCGTGCCGTTCCTGCTGTGGCTGCAGTTGCGGCGCGGCGTCAAACCTCAGCAGAAAGTGCCGTCGCTGCAGGTGCTGTTGCCGGAGGCACGGGCGCGGCGGGGCTGGCAACTGTTGTGCCTGTGGCAACTGGCTGGTGTGCTTTGGTGTCTGTGGCCGGCGCTGTGGTGGCTACCGGCGATCAGCGGCAGCCTGCTGGCCGCCGCGCTGTTAGTCCATTACCGCGCCGCCTGGCTGCGCTGGCGGCAGGGTACCCAGCCGGTGGTCAAGGCGGAGGTGGCTAGCGGCTGATGCTACGCTGTTAGCGGCAGGCCGCGGTTGTCAGGCGTGATTGGTAAAAAAGGTTGGCCGCACGGCAAGCTGCGGCCAACCTTTTGTGTTTCCGGCTGGCAGAGGGGCTATACGCTGACGCAACGTGCGGCGGTTTGCTGCCAGCCTGCCGCCAGTGCCACCACTTCGCCCATCACCAGCAGCGCCGGCGGTTGCGGTGTCTCGCGGGCTACGCAGTCCGCCAGCGTGGCCAGCGTGCAGCGCAGCACCCGCTGTCGCGGCGTGGTGGCCTGCTCGATGATGGCCACCGGGGTGTCGCCGGCGCGGTCGTGCGCCTGCAAGTCGGCGGCGATGGCGGCGGCTTCTCCCAGCCCCATGTACACCACCAGCGTCTGCTCGCTGCCGCTGTGCGCCGCCCAGTCCAGCCCGCTGGCGCCGTCGCGGCGGTGGCCGGTGACCAGGCTGACACCCTGCGCGCAGTCGCGGTGGGTCAGCGGAATGCCGGCGGCGGCGGCGGCACCGACGGCGGCGGTGATGCCGGGCACCACTTCCACCTCAATGCCGGCCGCGCGCAAGGCGGCCAACTCCTCGCCACCACGACCGAACAGCAACGGGTCGCCGCCCTTGAGCCGCACCACGCGTTGGCCGGCCTGCGCCTCGCGCAGCAGCAGCTGGTTGATGTCGTGCTGCGGCAGGGTGTGGCGGCTGGCACGCTTGCCAACGCAGATCAGCCGCGCGCGCTTGTTGATCAGCGCCAGTATCTCGTCGGCGACCAGCAGGTCGTACAGCACCACCTCGGCTTCGGCCAGCCGGCGCAGCGCCTTGAGGGTGAGCAGGTCCGGGTCGCCGGGGCCGGCGCCAACCAGGCTGACCTGGCCCGGTTGCAGCGGGGCGGGATGCGGAAAAGGCAGGGCGGGATTCATCGACGGCTCCACGGGTAGCAATGTCGCCAGTGTAGGGAGCAGGGCGGCCGGAAATCGTTGATTCGGGTCAATGCTATCGGGATGGCTGCAACCGTACAGTCCGCCCTGAGATGCCGGGGTTCCGGAGCAGATGACGAGGAGGTCGCGATGAGCACCCGATTCACCAAATCCACCGCACGCAATATTTTCTATGGCGGCGCGGTGTTCTTTTTCCTGTTGTTCGTCGCGCTGACGTTCGACACCGTGCAGGCGCTGCCCAAGCGCGACAACCGCGCCAACCTGACCGAACAGGTGGTGCGCGGCAAGAAGCTGTGGGAGACCAACAACTGTATCGGCTGCCACACCCTGCTGGGCGAGGGTGCCTACTTCGCGCCGGAGCTGGGCAATGTCTACCAGCGCCGCGGCCCGGATTTCATCAAGGCCTGGATCAAGGCGCAGCCCACCGGCGTACCGGGCCGGCGCCAGATGCCGAACTTCCATCTGACCGACAGCCAGCTGGACGATCTGGTGGCGTTCCTGAAGTACAGCTCCGAGATCAATACCAACCACTGGCCGCCGAACATCGAAGGCTGATCCGCTTCCGTTCGCAGATATTACCCATCAGGAGATGCGCATGACTTCCTCCACTACGGCCACACTGCGCCCCGCTGCGGGGCAGGCGGCCAACGTTCAACTCAAGTACCGCTCGCAGGCGGTGGCCAAGCCGTATTTCATGGCCGCCATCGGCCTGTTCGTCGGGCAGATCATCTTTGGCCTGGTAATGGGCCTGCAGTACGTGATCGGGGATTTCCTGTTTCCGGAGATCCCGTTCAACGTGGCACGCATGGTGCACACCAACCTGCTGATCGTGTGGCTGCTGTTCGGCTTCATGGGCGCCGGTTATTACCTGATTCCCGAGGAATCCGAGCGCGAGCTGCACAGCCCGAAACTGGCGATGATCGCCTTCTGGGTGTTCCTGGTGGCCGGTGCGCTGACCATCGTCGGCTATCTGGCGGTGCCCTATGCCACGCTGGCGCGCATTACCGGCAACGACTTCCTGCCCACCATGGGGCGCGAGTTTCTGGAACAGCCCACCATTACCAAGGCCGGCATCGTGGTGGTGGCGCTGACCTTCCTCTACAACCTCAGCATGACGGTGCTGAAAGGCCGCAAGACCACCATCAGCATGGTGATGATGCTGGGGCTGTGGGGGTTGGCGATTTTCTTCCTGTTCTCGTTCTACAACCCGCATAACCTGGTGCTGGACAAGTACTTCTGGTGGTGGGTGGTGCACCTGTGGGTGGAAGGGGTGTGGGAGCTGATCATGGGCGCCATGCTGGCCTTCGTGCTGGTGAAGGTGACCGGCGTTGACCGCGAGGTGGTGGAGAAATGGCTGTACGTGATTATCGCCATGACACTGATCACCGGCATCATCGGCACCGGCCACCATTATTTCTGGATCGGTACGCCCGGCTACTGGCAGGTGTTCGGCTCGGCCTTCTCCGCACTGGAGCCGATTCCGTTCTTCATGATGACGATGTTCGCCTTCAATATGGTCAACAAGCGTCGTCGCGAGCATCCGAACAAGGCCGCCGTGCTGTGGGCGCTGGGTACCGGCGTGATGTCCTTCCTCGGTGCCGGCGTGTGGGGCTTCCTGCACACCCTGGCCCCGGTGAACTACCTGACCCACGGCACCCAGATCACCGCCAGCCACGGCCACATGGCGTTCTACGGCGCCTACGCCATGGTGGTGATCACCATGATCTCCTACGCCATGCCCTTGCTGCGCGGTCGCGAGGCCAACAGCAACCGTTCGCAGGTGGTGGAAATGTGGTCGTTCTGGCTGATGACCATCGCCATGGTGTTCATCACCCTGTTCCTGACTGCCGCCGGCATCCTGCAGGTGTGGATGCAGCGCATGGGTGACCATCCGCTGTCGTTCATGGCGACCCAGGACCAGCTGTCGTTCTTCTACTGGCTGCGCGAAGCCGCCGGCGTGGTGTTCTTTGCCGGCCTGCTGCTGTACATCGTCAGCTTCTTCGTGCGCGGCGATGCGCGCGACTGATTCCGTGTATGTGTGTGTAACGCTTGGCGCCCCCGCAAGGGGCGCCTTTTTTCATGGTGCATGCTGGCCGCATGGTGGTGACCGCCGTGCGGCAGGGGACGGTTTCCGGAACGGTGTTTACAGGCCGGCGGCAATGACGCCGGCGCGGAGTACGACAATGCAGACGAAAGATTTGGCCGCCGGCACCGTGCGCACGGTGCCGGGTGATCTGGCGATGTGGTTTTTCATCCTGGCGGAGCTGGCGGTGTTCGGCCTGTTCTTCGCCATCTACGGCGTGGTGCGTGCGCGCCAGCCGGCGCTGTTTGCCGCCGGCCAGGCCGGCTTGTCGCGGCTGTCGGCACTGGGCAACACCCTGCTGCTGATTGCCGGCAGCGGCACCATGGCGGCGGCGGTGCAGGATTTCGCCGCCGGTCGCAGCCGCCGCGGCACGCGCTGGCTGTTGGCCACCCTGCTGTGCGGTGGCGGCTTCCTGCTACTCAAGGGGGCGGAGTTTGGCGGCCATCTGGCTGCCGGCATCACCCTGTCCAGCAACGACTTCTGGATGTTCTACCTGGCGCTGGCCGGCTTTCACTACCTGCACGTGGTGCTGGGCATGGTGATCATCGCCGCGGTGTACCGCGCGGCGCGACAGGGGCGCTACGATGCGGCCAACCATGCCGGGGTAGAAACCGCCGCCGCCTACTGGCACATGGTGGATCTGGTGTGGCTGGTGCTGTTCGCACTGGTGTACGTGGCGCGCTGACCAGGCTTCAGAGCTGCTTGCTCGCCGGTGGAAAACGCATATTTATCCGCTATTTGGCGCGCAACTTCGCCATAACTGACTACGCTGAATCATCGGGGCGAATGCATGCCAGTCAGCTAGCGCGTGTTATCGCCTGCCGGGCCAGAATTCAGGCCAGCAACGCGGCGCTTCACGTCGCACCCAGTTTCCGAGGAGTCGATGCCATCATGAAACAAACCATTTCCAGCGTGCTGCTGCTTGCCTTCACACTCGGCAGCCTGTCCGGTTGCGCCAACATGAACGAGACCCAGAAAACCACCGGCACCGGTGCGGCGATCGGTGCCGGTCTCGGCGCACTGATCGGCGCGGCTACTGCCGGCGGCCATACCGGCCGCAGTGCCGCCACCGGCGCGGTAGTGGGCGCGGCCATCGGCGCGGGCGGCGGCTATCTGTGGTCGCAGCACATGCAGAAACAGAAAGAAGCGATGGAACAGGCATCGCAGGGTACCGGCGTCAGCGTCAGCCAGACCAGCGATAACCAGCTGAAGCTCAACATCCCCAGCGATGTATCGTTCGACAGCGGCAGCTATGCCATCAAGTCCAACCTGCGACCGGTGCTGGACCGCTTTGCCACCACCTTGCAGCAGAACCCGGTCACCACGGTGCGCATCATCGGCCATACCGACAACACCGGTAGCGATGCCATCAACAACCCGCTGTCGCTCAACCGCGCCAACGCCACCCGCGACTACCTGGTACAGCATGGCGTCGCCATGAACCGCATCAGCATCGAAGGCCACGGTTCGCGCGAGCCGGTGGCCGATAACAGTACCGCCGCCGGACGTGCGGCCAACCGCCGGGTGGAAATCTTCGTCGCCGAAGCCGCCAAATAGACTGTGCCTGGTGGCTGACTTCCTGCCGAGTGCAGGCTGGAGACAAGCTGGGCGGAGGACGTGGGCGCAAGATGTCTGCGTCAGGAGCAAGAAAGGGGCCAGTGGCCCCTTTTCATTTTCGAACAATTTACGAGCAAATTCATGAGATCTCGAGCGGTTTTTGTAGAACATTAGTAGATTTTGTAGAACGGAATCAGGGACGGGAGCGCGTTTCCAGAGAAGGGGAAAATTTAGACTTGTCAATAGTTTAGGCATGCGGTTTGGTGGGGGGCGTAGTCTGGTGCGAGCCTGTCTCAGCGACCAACTCCCTGTAACAGGGAAATCTGCCGGTAATCTGCAAGAGTCACAAAATCTTTCGGTGCATCGTTGTCTCGATAACTTGTGCTACTAAGACTATTAGGCAGAACGCTACTGATGGACCACAGAAATTAACAGGGAAATTAAGTGGCAGAACAGGGAATGCATGTTTGCCATGCGAAGTGGACAGTCCCGGGTCGCTTGTGCCAAAGAAGTTTGACAGTTATTGAAGACTCGTATATAAAAGTATCCAAATAGGATATAGTTTTTCTTTAAAGTTTTGTGTTTGTGCTTGACACTTCTTTGTGATATGTGATTTAAGCCTGTCTTGGGGCTCAGAGGTAGCGAGAGTGACATTGGGCTGTGCACGCTGCTTATGAGTTTTTCGTCTTGATTAATTTAAGTGGGAAATTTATGAAAAAAATCGCACTGTTAGCCGTCGTTGCTAGCCTCCTGTCCACCAATGTGTTTGCACTTGAAGAAGCTGCGGCAACTTCTGCTGCGGGTAGCAGTGCTGCAGGCACTACTTCTGCAGCTGCCGCTGGCGCTGCAGGCACTACCGCGGGGATCGCAGGTCTGTCCGTTGGCACCATCGCTGCTATCGGCGCTGCTGTAGCAGCAGCAGTTGCCGTGAGTTCCAATTCGGACTCCTCGACTTCCCACTCCGCTACCAGCCACTAAGTAGCACAGTACGGCAGTCATGCCGGCTTGGAAGAAAGCCACTTAACAAAGTGGCTTTTTTTTTAATTTCATCCTTGTATGCCATTGTGAAATCATCAGTAATTCCAGGTTGGATCATTGTAACAACCGTCTCCTGTAACGTAGCCAATGCTTTGCCCAATCTGGTTGGGCAGGAAGGCTATATTAATATGCCCAGCGCTTTCACCGGTGCTGATGGGCAATGGAGTATGGGCTACAGTTTTGATCGTCCTTACGCTAGCTTGTGGACTTCAGTGACGATCTTGCCGGCGCTGGAATTTACTGGTACTTATACAAGTGTAATTGGCGCTGCGCCACGGTTTGCAGACCAAGGTTATGGGCGGTACAAGGATAAAGTAATTGGTGCGAAACTGCAGCTTATTGAAGAAGGTAAATATAATCCTGCTTTTTCTTTAGGCAAGAATGATATTTTTGGTACAGAGCTTTTCAAAAGCAATTATCTGGTTGCGAGTAAACATATTGGAAGTGTCGAGTTTTCACTTGGTTCTGGCACGGGGAGAATAAACGGTCTCTTTGCCGGTGCTAGATGGGTGCCGACAAGTTATCCAAATTGGTCTTTTGTTATGGAGCGGGACGTTAATAATTACAAGAATGACTTTAGATCATCAACCACCTTTGCAGCAAAGAGAACTCCAGGAACAAACTTGGGGTTAGAGTATCGTTGGGGCTGGCTGTCATTGCAGTTAGCAAACCAGCGAAGCCATAGCAGCATAAATGCTATGGTCAATATTCCGATGAACGAGAGAGAGTTTGTTCCCAAGTTTCAAGAGCCCAGCTACTTTTCGCCAGAAAAGTCTTTAGAGCGTCCAAGTGCCGCCGAGTGGCGCGCAGATCCGCAATATAAAGTGGATCTGATCAAGGCGCTGCAGAAACAGAACTATCAGCTCA
The DNA here is from genome assembly GCF_902829295.1 of Vogesella oryzae. Classification (GTDB taxonomy): domain Bacteria; phylum Pseudomonadota; class Gammaproteobacteria; order Burkholderiales; family Chromobacteriaceae; genus Vogesella; species Vogesella oryzae. The sequence goes on along the minus strand of NZ_CADEPL010000011.1, from coordinate 20,141 downwards.
TTTCCACGGACTATGAAAGCGGGGCTTTTCAGCTGAGGTTCACGAACAGCCGCATCTCTAACTTGGGAAGATCTATAGGAAGAGCAGTACGGACTGCTCTTTATTTCATGCCTCGTGAGACACGTACACTAAAGGTTACGTATACAGAGCGTGAAATTCCTATTGCGACTTATGAATTCTTTGAAATTTCGAAACTGCAGGACTATTTGAATGGTCGGCTGAGTCGTAGTGAGTTCAAGGATTTCTATTTATTAAGAAGTGCCGATGATTTTGAAGATATTCATGCGGATGCAGACCAAGATGCGAATCTTCATGAAAGTTTGAAAGAGCCGGTGAATTTTGAGCTGCTTACATCGGATGAAGGCGATGTAGTGCAGTTGCGTCATCAGGATGCGCTACAGAACAAATTTAAGTTATATCCGAAACTGGGTTTTTATTTTAATGACCCCAGTGGAGCTTTGCACTATAACCTGGATGCTTTTGCGGACTATGAAAGACGGTTGGCAAAGGGGTTGTATTTCAGCTCTTCGGTGGGTGCAACGTTGCTGGAAGATGTCAGTAAAGTTCAGCAGCCATCCAATAGCTTGCTGCCCCATGTGCGTACCGATGTCGCCGATTATAAACGTGGCAGCAAAATGAAAATCTATCGCTCATTAATCAATCAGTACTTGAAGCCAGGAGCGGATTGGTATGGCAGATTGTCAGCCGGTATATATGAAGAAATGTATGCTGGTGTGGGCGGGCAGTTACTTTATGCCCCGGCAGCAAAACGCTGGGCGGCTGATATTTCTGTTGATAGTCTAAAGCAACGAGACTATCAGGGCTTCTTTGGGTTCCGTCACTACAGTACAACAACAGCGTTGGCTTCAATACACTATCGGTTTCCATATGGTGTAACAACAACCATGCGGGCTGGCCGTTTCCTGGCTGGTGATACTGGGGCAAGGTTCGAGGTTAAGCGCCGGTTCAAATCCGGTATGGAGTTTGGTGCATGGTATACATTGACCAATGGACATGACATTACAAATCCCGGAACGCCTAGTAGTCCATATAATGACAAAGGAATTTTCTTCAAAATTCCTTTGAGTGCAATGTTGACTACTGACTCAAAATCTTCCCCAAACTTTAGTCTTTCACCCTGGACTCGTGATGTGGGGCAAATGGTTTCTAGCCCCGGTGATTTGTATGAGCTACAGGAGTCGGTATCGCGTGATATGGGCACTTTTGACGGCCTTGGTGACTTTGCCGAAAGGGTGGATGAACATAACTCTCCTGAAGTGGCCCCTCCGGTGGAGTACTACAATGGTTGGCCGCAAATGCATATGAGACTGGATGATAGTTACTCGGCATTGCCAAGTTTCTCATCTTTTTCTCAGGAGGCTATTGCTGCTACATCGGTTATCGCTACAGCTGCATTGCTGGATAAGCTCTGGAATAAAAAAGTAAAACAGTATGGAAATAATAAAGCTACCGAAGCGCTAGATAGATTTAGTGAGGTTATGCCATTTATTGGAGCGGGGCTGGCGGGTAGTGCAGTGCTTTTCGGAGATGACCGCTTGAAGAATACAGGATTAATATCGTTGCAGTCGGCTGTCGCTTCTGGTTTTGGCAGTATGGCTTTGAAAAAAGTCGTGAATAGGTCTAGGCCTGAGAGTGGGGATGGCTATTCGCAAAAAAATGACAATAGTGGCTCGTTCCCTTCCAATCATTCCGCTGTAGTCTTCTCTCTTGTTACCCCATTTGCCTCTGAATATGATGCCCCATGGCTCTATGGGGTGGCGGGGCTGGCTGCCATTTCACGCACGGCGGAGCATAAACATTGGTTGTCAGATACGGTAGCCGGTTCCTTGTTGGGTTATTCCATCGGGAAATTTCTATGGCGCGCCCAGAGAAACGAAAATAAATATCAAGCATCTGTGGCTATTGACAAAACTGGTGTTGGTTTCTCTTTTGCCAAGCAGTATTAATTTGGTCCAAGGAATTTTATGAGTAATTATTTTAAGTGTTCGTCATTTTGTCTGTTGTGTTTTTTGAGTGTAGTAAGCCAAGCTGGCACGGCGGCTGTGCCGGATTTTTCTCAGCAGAGTTCGATTGTAAATTCAAGCCAGGCTATGACCATGGGGTTGGCGGCGGCACAGTTGACTGATCAATCGAATATTTCTAATGCTCAATCCAGAGCTTTGCAGAATAAGCAGGGTAATCCCTTTGTGACCCAGTCGCCGGTTTTGCAAGATAAGAAACAGTCGGATTTTATCAGATATGTATTTGGTGTGACCGGGAAAGATCTAAATGTCTTCGGGTCTGAGTTGTTTCAAGATAATGTATCAGGGTTTGTTCCACAAGAAGGGGCTCAGGTTAATGGTGATTATGTTGTAGGCCCGGGTGACGAGATACAGATGCATGGATGGGGGATGGTCGATATTGACCTGACTACACAGGTAGATCGTAGTGGTGCAATTTACTTGCCGCGAGTTGGAACGGTGAAAGTTGCCGGTGTGAAATTTCGTGACCTTCAGGGATATTTGAAGGCAGCCATTAAGCGAGTATTCACCAATTTTGAATTGTCGGTAAGCCTCTCGCAGCTGCGTTCCGTTCAGGTTTATGTAGTAGGGCATGCCCAGCGTCCAGGCACATATAACCTTAGTGCGATGAGTACGCTATTGAATGCCCTGTTCAGTTCGGGAGGTCCGTCTGCGACAGGCTCAATGCGCAATGTTCAGTTGAAGCGCGGCGATAAAGTTATTACAAAGTTCGACCTCTATGACATGCTGGTACATGGGGATAAAAGCAAGGATGTTTCATTGCAGGATGGTGATGTTATTTACATCCCGGAGACTGGCCCCTTGGTTGCCGTTTTGGGGGATGTGAAGCGACCTGCCATTTATGAATTGAATGGTAAGGAGAATGCCTCACAGGCGATGGAATGGGCGGGCGGTTTGAGCTCTTCTGCAGTGGGGAAAAAATTTATTGTTGAGTGGAATTTTAATAATTCCTTCCAGACAGTCGCTGAAGTAAAGAGTAGCGATGATATATCTAGTGCAAGCTCGCTGGCTGGAATTGCTTTGGTTCCCGGTAGTGTTCTGCGAGTGACTGCCCCTGGAGCTGTATCGGTTGCCGCTAGCAATTCTCGCGAGTTTGTTAATGTTTCTGGTTATGCGAAAAATACTGGTTCATTTGAAATAAGAAAAGGTGAAACTCTGCGAGAATTCATGGCTAGGCTGGGCGGTGTGGATGAAGATGGCTATGTTTTTGGTATGGTATTCACACGAGACAGTGTACGTGCTAGCCAACAAAAGCAACTTGACATAGTTGTAGATAGATTCGAGCAGGATGTGGAGTCTAGCGCCGCTCAAAAAATATCTGGTTCAACGGATAAGGATGTTGCCGCAAATATTCAAAAAGAAGTAGAACGCCAGCGTTCGTTGGTTCAAAAAATGCGCGGTGTAAAAGCTGATGGGCGGATTATTCTTGAGCTGAAAGATGGTAGTGCCGCACTTAAAGATCTGCCGGACATGCCCTTGCAGAATGGTGATACTGTGTATGTGCCGCGAAAGCCGGGAACGGTAGAAGTGCTAGGAGCGGTTTATCAGCAGAATTCGTTTATCTACAAGTCGGATCGCACGGTTGCAGATTATCTGGGTATGGCCGGCGGTGTTTCCTTGACGGGTAATAAATCGGAGATGTACTTGATTCGCGCTGATGGCACTGTAGATGCTAGTGGTACCTTGCTTGGTGGGGTTGGAGGGCTAAGAGTTAATCCAGGAGATGCCGTAGTTGTTCCGGAGAATATTGAACGGAGTAACTGGACTCAGACTGTAAAAGAGTGGACTACTATTCTGTATCAGTTTGGCCTAGGTGCCGCTGGTTTGAAGGTTTTGAAAAACTAATAGCGCAATGCTCTAGGCTAAAAAATAATGGAAAGTCAAAATAATATCGCTCCGCAGCAGGCGGAGGTTGATCTCATGGACGTTATCACGGCTATTATTCGGCAAAGAAAATTCATCGCCGGATCAGTGATTTTGATGTCGAGTATTGCTGTGGTGGTAAGTTTCATGCTGACACCGCAGTTTAGGGCAACTGCCAAGATCATGCCGCCACAGCAACAAGGATCGAGCGCATCTGCCTTGTTGGGGCAGCTTGGTATGCTATCGGGGGCCGTTGGTGGTATTGCTGGTTTGAAAAACCCCAATGACCTATATGTCGGCATACTTCAGAGTCAGACAATCGCTGACAGCTTGATTAAGAAGCTGAAACTGCGGGAGAGATTTGAGTCTGTCACACTGACCAGTGCACGTAAAACATTGGATTCGCTTACTGATGTTAGCTCCGGAAAAGATGGCCTGATTAGTATCAGTGTCGAGTCTGATGACCCCAATTTCTCTGCGAAATTGGCTAATGCTTATGTGATTGAGCTGACTGAAATCATGCGGCGAATAGCGGTAACTGATGCAGCAAAGCGACGGTTGTTTTTTGAAAAGCAACTGGAGAGTGCAAAAGAGAAGCTTGCTGCTGCGGAGCTGGCATTAAAGAAAACGCAAGAAAAAACAGGATTGCTTCAGGTTGACAGTCAAATATCTGCGATCGTAGCCAACGTGGCCCAGCTAAAGGCGGCTATTTCTAGTCGTGAAGTTCAACTGGAAAGTATGCGGGCATTTGCTACCAATGCAAACCCTGATCTGCAGAAGCTGCAGCTGGAGATTCAAAGCCTGAAAGGGCAGCTGGCCAAGCTGGAAAAGGATAATCCGCAAGCATCCGACCTGATGGTCCCAACTAGCAGATTGCCGGAGTCCGGCTTGGATTACTTGCGTCGACTGCGTGAGGTTAAATACCAGGAATCCATGTTCGAGATGCTGGCCAAGCAGTTTGAACTGGCCAGAATCGACGAGGCCCGTGACTCATCTCTTATCCAGGTTCTGGATGTTGCGACCGTGCCTGATCAAAAATCCAAGCCACAGCGTGCCCTGATTTGTATTACTGGCGCAGCACTGGGGCTGTTAATCGGGTTTTTTCTTGCCATTGTGCGCGAATTCAACTCACGTGCGGCGGCGAATAACCGGCCCAGCCCATGGAGTGTGATTGTGCAGACTTGGCGTTCGAGTTAATAAGTTAAGTTCTGATCATGAAAAAAGAATTTTTGAATAAAATAGCAGACAAATCCGCGGTCATCGGCATCGTCGGTCTGGGCTATGTCGGCCTGCCGCTGATGCTGCGTTTCAATGAAGTGGGCTTCAAGGTCCTGGGCTTCGACATCGACCAGAGCAAGGTTGATGCCCTGAATGCCGGCAAGAGCTACATCGAGCATATCAGTGGCGACAGCATCGCCAGCGCTCGCGCTGCCGGCTTTGAAGCCACCGCCGATTTCAGCCGCGCACCGGAAGCCGACGCGCTGATCCTGTGCGTACCGACCCCGCTCAACAAATACCGCGAACCGGACATGTCCTTCGTGCTGGGCACCATCGACAGCCTGGTACCTCACCTGCGTGCCGGTCATCTGGTATCGCTGGAATCCACCACCTACCCTGGCACCACCGACGAAGAACTGCTGCCGCGCATCGAATCCCGCGGCTTCAAGGTCGGTGAAAACGCCTATCTGGTGTTCTCGCCGGAGCGCGAAGACCCGGGCAACCCCAATTTCACCACCCGCACCATTCCCAAGGTGTGCGGCGGCGTAACCGAGGCTTGCCAGGAAATCGGCGTGGCTCTGTACAGCGCGGTGATCGACAAGGTGGTACCGGTGTCGTCCACCCGCGCCGCCGAGATGACCAAGCTGCTGGAGAACATCCACCGCGCGGTGAACATCGGCTTGGTGAACGAGATGAAGATCGTCGCCGACAAGATGGGCATCGACATTCACGAAGTGATCCGTGCCGCCGCCACCAAGCCGTTCGGCTTCGTACCCTACTACCCGGGCCCGGGCCTCGGCGGCCACTGCATCCCGATCGACCCGTTCTACCTGACCTGGAAAGCGCGTGAGTACGGCGTGCACACCCGCTTCATCGAGCTGGCCGGCGAAGTGAACTCCTCGATGCCGGATTACGTGATCAGCAAGGTGGCCAGCGCCCTCAACGAGCGCAAGAAGGCCATTAACGGCAGCAAGATTCTGGTGCTGGGCATTGCCTACAAGAAAAACGTCGACGACATGCGCGAAAGCCCGTCGGTGTTCCTGATGGAAAAACTGCGCGACCTGGGCGCCGAGATCAGCTACAGCGACCCGCACGTGCCGGTGTTCCCGAAGATGCGCGAGCACCACTTCGAACTGTCCAGCGTGGCACTGAGCAACGACAACATCGCCAGCTACGACTGCGTACTGCTGGCGACCGACCACGACAAGTTCGACTACGCCCAGCTGCAGCAGCATGCCCAGCTGATCGTCGATAGCCGCGGCAAGTACCTGCAGCCTGCGGCCAACGTGGTCAAGGCCTGATCACTGCCCGCCAGCAAAAAGCCGGATCCTACGGTCCGGCTTTTTTGCATCCGCAACGCGGCGACAACGCTGCCATCAGGCCAGCAGCGATTTCACCAGGTCTACATAGGCCTGCATCGCCTGCTCGGCGGTCTGACCCTTGAGTTTGTCCCAGGCATCGTATTTGGCGCGATTGATGAAATCCATCATGCCCGGGCGCTCGCCCTGCACATCGCCATCGGTAGCCTGCTTGAACATGGCATACAGCTGCAACAGGGTCTGGTTATCCGGGCGCTCGGCCAGGGTGGTGACATCTTTTTGCGCCTGTTCGAACAGGGTTTTCAGATCGGACATGGTTTTATCCTCCGCATGACGGAACGAATGCTCGCTCCTGGTTTATGTTGTATTAGCCCACCGGTGCAAACCGGCCGGCCAAATTTACCATGAAACGATCGTTTAATGCGGCTGCAGCGCCACCTGGATACGCTTGCGGCTTTTGACCGCCACACCCCCCTTCTGTGCCGGCATGAAATGCGCCTGCCGGAAGCGTGCCACCACAAAGCGGGCATAATCGCTGTCGCCGTTGCCGGCAACCACCTCGACACGGTCCACTTCGCCATTGCTGCCGATATACAGCAACAGCTGCAGCTGCTCGGGACTGCCCGCAGGATAGTCCAGCAACAGCGGACCAATCGGTGCCGCCAGTACATCCAGCTCGCTGGCCGGGTAATACGGGTCCAGCGCCAGCCCCGGCAGCACGCCCGCAGCGGCCGACGCTGCAGCCAACTGTGGCGACTGTTCAACCTGCGGCTGAGAGGCTGTTACATCTTCTGGTGGCGAGTCAGTCTCGACCGGCAACGCGGACGACTCGGGCAATGCCGGCGGTGATGTAACTGGAACAGCCGGCACGGGCGCAGCGGCAGCCAGCGTCACCGCCAGCTGCGACAGCCGCCCCCCGCCACGCTGCCCGGCCGGAGCCAGCGGCAGCAACAACAAGGCCGCATGCACGACCAGCGCCAACAAGGCACTGGCCAGCAGCGGCCGATCGTTTGCCAGACAGGCAGGCATGCAGCGCTTACTTGGCCTTGACCTTGAATGCCGCCTCGATGGTCTCGACCGGCACGGCACCGGAGATCATCTGGCCATTGGGGAAGAACAGTGCCGGCGTGCCGGCGACACCGAGCTTCTCGCCCAGTGCGGCCAACTCGGCCAGTGGCGTGCTGCAGTTGGCGGTGCCGGCCGGCAACTTGGCGCCGCTACGCATCACGGCGGTCCAGGTGGCGGCGCGATCCTTGCTGCACCAGATTTGGGTGGCCTTGCGCGGGGCGTCCGGGTGCAGTTGCGCCAGCGGGTACAGGAAGGTGTAAATGGTGACGTTATCCAGCTTGGACAGGGCATCCTGCTCCAGACGCTTGCAGAACGGGCAATCCGGATCGGAGAACACCGCCAGTTTGCGCTCGCCCTTGCCGCGCACTTCCTTGATCGCCTTGTCCAGTGGCAGGCTGTTCCAGTCGAAGCTGATCTTGTTCAGGTCTTCCAGACGCTGTTCGGTAAGGCTCTGCCGGGTCTTGGTATCGATCAGGTCGCCGGTCAGCAGATGCTCGACCTTGGCATCGGCATAGACCACGGTGTACTCCTCGCGACCGCCGCGCTTCATCTTCACCACCACTTCATACAGGCCAGCCACCGGTGCCGGCTGCACGCTGGTCACTTCGTGTTGCGGGAACTTGCTTTTGAACGTGGCAAGCACGCTGGCCGGCGTTTCCTCCGCCGAAGCGGTGCAGGCCAACAGCGACAGGCAAAGCGGAATGATGGCCAACTGGGGCAGACGGAGCTTCATTGCAATCCTTTTCAGTTAAAAGCCCACCGCATGGCGGGCCAGCTGCCGCTTGATCAGCGGCAGACGGTTTGTCAGGTTCAGACCGGTATTGCGCAACCAGGCAATGCCCGGCAATTCTTTGGCATGGAACAACCCGAACAGCGTGTCGCAGGTCAGCTGCATGGTACGCACGGCTTCCTTGCGGCCGCGCTCGTACCGGCGCAGCGCCAGCCACTCGCCCGGGTCCTTGCCCCCGGCGATGATGGCGGCCAGCCGCGCGGCATCCTGGAACCCCAGATTGACGCCCTGTCCGGCCAGCGGATGTACGGTATGGGCGGCATCGCCGACCAGCGCCACGCGCTCGGCAATCACATGCTGCGGTGTCAGCAGCCGCAGTGGAAACGCCGCCGCCGGCGTCAGCAGGTTCAGCTGTCCCAGGGCATGGTCACCGGCTTCGGCCACCACTTCGGCAAATCGTTCCCCCGGCAGCGCCAGCAGCGGCTCCGGTTGCGGCGTGGACCACACGATGGAAATGCGGTTTTCCGGCAACGGCAGCCAGGCCAGGATGCCATCGCCCAGAAACCACTGCCGCGCGATGCCGTCATGCGGTTTTTCGGTAGCGAAATTGGCCACCACGCCGCTCTGGCCATACGGTTTCACCCCGGCAGCGATGCCGCTCTGCTGTCGCACCCAGGAATTGGCACCATCGGCGCCGACCAGCAGGCTGGTCTGCAGCACGCGGCCATCCTCCAGCTGCAACGACGCCGACTTGGGCGAATGTTCCAGCAAGGTTGGTCGCACACCCTCCAGCAGCTCGACGCTACTGGCGGATTGCAGTTGCCGCCACAGTGCGGCCAGCAACCAGCGGTTTTCTACTATCCACGCCAGCGCCTCGGCGCCGGCATCGGCGGCGGCAAACGCGATGCGTCCGCCCTGATCGCCGCGCACATCCATGGCCGCGATGGTGCCGATGCGGGCCATTTCCGGCCACACGCCCAGGCTTTCGATGAAGCGGCGGTTGGCGGGGCTGATGGCATACACCCGCGCATCCCAGCCCTGTTCCAGATCATCGAATCTTGCCGCCTGGCCTTCCACCAGCGCGACGCGCCGGCCCTGCTTGTCCAGCGCCAGCGCCAGCGCCGCACCTACCAGACCGCCGCCGACGATTACGACATCAAATGAATTGCTCATGTTTCCCTAATGGCAACGCCGTGGCCAACGTTGGCCGCAGGCAATCGAATGGTGACAGCTTACACGCCAAAGACCAGATGGCCGGCAAAGCGTTTGCGCAGCGGCGGCACGCTATCCAGCACATTCATGCCGGCGCCGCGCAGGGTTTTCAGCAGCGGATTGGCGCCGTCGAACAGCCGGATCAGGCTGTGGGTGAAGCCCACTACCGCATGGCTGTCCACCCGGCGCTGCGCCGCGTAACGACGCAACACGGCGGCATCGCCCGGATCGGCGGCCGTCGCCACCAGCGCAGCCAGCCCGACCGCGTCGCGCAAGCCGAGGTTGAAACCCTGCGCCGCCACCGGATGCATGGTCTGCGCGGCATTGCCGATCATCACCACCCGCCCGGAGACCACACTATTGAGCTGGCGCAGCAGCAGCGGGAAAACCGCGCGCTCGCCGATGGCAGTAAAGCTGCCGAGGCGCTCGCCAAAGGCCTGCTGCAGCTCGGCCAGCACGGCAGCCTCGTCGGCGTCGTGCAAACGCAGCGCTTCTGCCGGCGTGCGCGTCCACACCAGCATCATGCGTTCGCCATGCGGCAGCAGTGCAAACGGGCCATCATCGGCAAAGCGTTCGTAGGCGATATTGCCGTGCGGCAGGCCCGGGGTGACTTCGGCCAGCAGCGCGCTCTGCCGGTAGTCGTGCACATGACGGCGAATTCCCGGCAGCGATTCCGCCAGCGCACCGCCCTCGGCCAACACTACCAGCCGCGCCGTCAGCTTGCGGCTGCGCCCGGCGGCGTCTTCCACCGTCAGGCTGGCATAGCGCGCCAGCGACTGCACCGCGGTGACCTTGTGCTGCCAGCACACCGCCACGCCCTGCTGCTGCAGCGCATCGCCCAGCCCGGCGGCCAGCGCCGGATAGTCCACTACCGCGCCCAGGTGCGGCAGCGCCAGATCGTCGCGGCTGATCACCGTGCGCCCCCAAGCCGCCTGCTGCGACACATGCACGGTGTCGATATCGGTCGCCGGTAGGCTGTCCGGCCAGGCACCGGCCGCCGCCAGCTGCTCGCGGCTGTACCACGACAAGGCCAGCGCGCGCGCGTCACGCACTGGCGCATCCTTGGCGCGCGCCTCGATCAGCAACACATCGCGTCCGGCCTGCTTCAGGCGCAAGGCGGCTAGCGCCCCGACCGGGCCACCGCCCACGATCACGATGTCGGAATGAAGAATGTCTGCTTGCATGCTTGCTTACGCTGCGGCCAACTAGCTGGCCTGCATCAGCGCCTCGATGTCATCAATGCGTTTTGGTGCCGCATCGGTATACACATAGTGACCATTGGCGGTCACCAGCACATTGTCCTCGATGCGGATACCGATATGGTGGAAAGCCGCCGGCACGCTGTCGTCCGGCCGCACATACAGTCCTGGCTCGATGGTGGTGCACATGCCGGCCGCGAACTGCCGCCACTGGCCGCCGGGACGGCGCAAGCCGACGTCGTGCACATCCAGCCCCAGGAAGTGGCCGATACCGTGCATGTAGAAGCGGCGGTAATCACCGGATTCGATCACGCCATCCACGCTGCCGGCCAGCAGTTTGTAATCCAGCATGCCCTGCACCAGTACCCGCAGCGCGGCATTGGCTGGTGCATCCAGCGTGGCACCCGGCTGCACCGCGGCGATGGCGGCCAGCTGCGCCGCCAGCACCACTTCGTACAGATCGCGCTGCGGCTGGCTGAAGCGACCATTCACCGGAAAGGTTCGGGTGATATCGCCGGCGTAGCCCATGAACTCGCAGCCGGCATCGACCAGCAGCAGCTCGCCGTCGTTGAGGCGGGCATTGTTGGCCACATAGTGCAGCGTGCAGGCATTGGCGCCACCGGCAACAATGCTTTCGTAGGCCGGCTGACGGGCACCGTTGCGCACAAAGTGGTACAGCAGCTCGGCCTCGATTTCGTATTCGTACTTGCCGGCACGGGTTGCCTGCATCGCCCGTACGTGCGCCTCGGCCGAGACCTGGCCGGCACGGAACAGTATCGCCTGCTCGCGCTCGTCCTTGAGCAGCCGCATCTCGTCGACCAGCGGCAGCAGATCGCCGAACTGCGCCGGCGCATCCACCCCGAAACGTGCGCGGGCGCGCACCGCCTCCAGCCAGCCAGCCACCCGCGCATCCCAGGCTGCGACCCGGCCAAGCGGCCAGTACAGCGCCGGCACATCGGCCAGCAGCTCGGGCAGGCGCTGGTCCAGTTCCTCGATGGCATAGGCCTCGTCAAAGGCAAAAGCTTCGGCGGCAGCCTGCGGGCCGTGACGGAAGCCTTCCCAGATTTCCAGCTCCGGATTCTTGCCGCGGCAGAACAGGATGGATTTGCCACGGCGGCCATCCAGCACCAGCACCGCCTCCGGCTCGGTAAAGCCGGTCAGGTACAGAAAATGGCTGTCGGCGCGATAGGGATAATTGGCATCGGCATTGCGCACCGCTTCCGGCGCGGTAGGCAGGATGGCGACAGCGTCGCCAATGGCCGCCAGCAGCTGCCGGCGGCGTTCAACAAGACTCGGATGCATGCGGTACACCTGCAATCGGAACGGCGCCCAGTTTACACCTGCCGCTGCCGCCAGGCGATGGCCCATGCGGCCAACATGACACCCGCCACCGCCCCCAGCATATCGGCAAGCGCGTCACCAACCTCGGCAGAGCGCGTGGCTGTCAGCAAGCCCTGCCCCAGCTCGGAGCCCACCGCCCACGCCAGGCACAGCGACAGAGTTGGCCGCCACAGCGCGGCAGCTTGTGCCCCCTGCCGCAGTCGCGGCCAGGCCAGCAAAACGCCGCCCGCCAAAAACAGGGCGAAATGGCCTATCTTGTCTAGATACGGAATACCGGAGGGCACGCCGGCCGGCTTGAACAGCAACCACAGCGACAGCAACCACCACAGCCAGGCCGGCAGCCAGTAACGGGAAACAGGCATCGCATTCTCCGCGCGCTAAAATGGCGGATTGTGCCCTGCCGCGGCAAAGCGCGCACCCTGCGTGCCCCGCCACCACCCATCGCCCCATCGCCAAGAAAGCACCGCCATGCCCCGCATCCTGATTACCGGCACCAGTGGCCAGCTGGGTTTCGAATTGCAGCGCGCGCTGTGCCTGTTCGGCGAGCTGCGCTGCCCCGGCCGGCAACGCCTCAACCTCGCCAGCCGCCAGGCCGTACTGGCCTGGCTGGATGCCGAGCGGCCGGATGTCATCGTCAATGCGGCGGCCTATACCGCGGTGGACCAGGCGGAAAGCGAGCCGGAGCTGGCCCATGCCATCAACGCCAGCGCGCCGGGCGCCATGGCGCAATGGGCCGCGGCCAACGATGCCCTGCTACTGCACTACTCCACCGACTATGTGTTCGACGGCAGCGGCGAAACCGCATGGCGCGAAGACGACGCCGCCCGGCCGCTATCGGTGTACGGCCACAGCAAATGGCAGGGCGAGCAGGCGGTGCGGGCCGCCGGCTGCCGCCACTTCATCCTGCGCACCAGCTGGGTGGCCGGGGTACATGGCAGCAACTTTGCCAAGAGCATGCTGCGGCTGGCCGCCAGCAAGGAACAGCTACGGGTGGTGAACGACCAGTTTGGCACCCCCACGCCAGCCAGCCTGCTGGCCGATGTCAGCGCCCAGCTACTGGGCCGCACCCTGCAGGACAGCGAACAGCCTTACGGCACCTATCACGTGGCCAGTGGCGGCTGCACCAGCTGGTACCACTATGCCGAGTATGTCATCGGCCTTGCCCGCGAGGCCGGCTGGCCGCTGGCCCTGCCCGGCGACGGTCTGTTGCCGATCCCCGGTGCCGACTACCCGCAACAAGCGCAGCGGCCGGCGTATTCGGTACTGGATTGCAGCAAACTGCAGCAGACTTTTGGCCTGCGGCTACCGGGCTGGCAGCAGGCCATCCACCAGCTGTTTGCCACGCTGGACGCAGCCCGCCGCGACTAGCCGTCGCCCACTCCCGTAGCCAAATCCCAGCGCTGCACGACCAGCGCCCGCCCTTGCCGCGCCCGTCACTCCGGCTGGCAAGGTGACAATTTTCTCCTTGTACGCCACAGCCTGGCCTTTCTTGCACCGCAGGTGCCGCGTGTTAAGGCACTGATAAGCGAGCGATACTATCAATAAGTATGTAGCGTCCGAATACGCTACGACGCAACGACACCCAGGCCAAACGGCCGACAAGGAGAGACTCATGAAAAAGCTACTCTGGTTACTGCCACTGCCACTGGCACTGCTACTGCCGCTGGCCCAGGCCGAGGACACTGTTACCACCCCGGATGGCAGCAACGTGATTGTTAACGATAGCCCCGATAGCGCCACTCACGACCTCAACGATGACAAAGGACAGGATCGCAACAGCGAACACGAAAGCAGTGACCACGAGTCCGGCGGCCATGACAGCGGCGGTCACGACGGCGGTGGTCACGATGGTGGCCACGATAGCGGCGGCAAGGGCGGCGACGACTAACAGCCGAAACCGGCCGGTCTATACTGCAGCACAGCCAGCACCAGGAGCACATCATGCGCAGATCACTATTGGCCCTCGCCCTGCTCGTCATTACCGGGCAAGCGATGGCACTGGAACTGAACACGGCCACCGTGTCCGAACTGGAAGCCGCAGGATTCAGTCCGGCCGATGCCCAGACCATCTATGACGCCACCCACCCGCTATCGGGCACCCCGACGACCTTCACCAGCAGCAAACAGCTGCTGAGCCTGCCCGGCATCACCCAGGGCGACCTGAACCGGGTACGCGCCAACCTCACCATTAACGGCCAGCGCGTCACCACCCGTTCCGGCACAGCGCCGGCCATCCCGGGCGTCAGCCCGGCGATTCCGGCCAAGAAAGCGACCCTACCGGAAGCGACTGACGACAACAGCGCTGCCGGCAACTCAAGCAACAAAAGCGGCAATAGGGGCGGCAACAAAGGCGGGAACGGGGGCGGCAATAAAGGCGGCAATGGCAAGGGCAACAACTAGCCAGATAGCAGCCCCAGAGGCAACGGCACCGGCAGCACAAGCGCCCGGTGCCGTTTTTCTTGCTCACTCAAGCCAGTTGCTGTCGCAGGAAATCCAGCGTGCGCTGCCAGGCAAGGTTGGCCGCATCGCGGTTGTAGCGCGCGGCATTGGTATCGTTGTTGAACGCGTGGTTCACCCCCGGATACAGATACAGCTGGTAAGGCTTGCCCGCCGCCTTCATCGCGGCCCCGAAGGCGGGAATGCCGGCATTGATACGCTCGTCGAGCCCGGCATGGTGCAGCAACATGGCCGCATGAACGCGGCTAACGTCTGAGGCCGCCGGATGGCTGCCGTAATACATCACCGCCGCGCGCAAATCCGGCAACTGCACCGCCATCTGCCCCACCTGTCCGCCGCCCCAGCAGAAGCCCACCGCCCTGCATGAGCCTGATGCCGCACAACCACCAGATGTTTTCCGTCGTCGGCATCTATACCGGGCGCGAGGACAACGTGTTCTGGCAACGGAAGGGAACAACCATCGAAGCCGTCGCGGCCAAATCGCTGGGGGCCGGCGATGTGGCCACCCTCGGCAGCGATGCCATCCATTCGGTGCTGAACCCGATCGGCAAGATGACTTGCGCGCTACACGTGTATGGCGGTGATTTCTTCGCGCCGCCCAACCCGCGCAGTGAATGGGACCACGAAACGCTTATCGAAGAGCCGTGGAATGTGGAACACGCCAAGTCGCTGTTCCGCGAGGCCGAGGCACGCTTTGCGGCGAGCCGCGGCTAACCGGGGGGCAAGCCGCTAGTCCCAGACACTGCTCTGGATATAGGTGACACCCGCTACCAGTGGCCGTGCGGTACGGATCACGCCGGCCTTGGTGATCTGCGGCCAACCTTCGGCATCCACACCTGCCAGGGTGATCTGGGTGTGTAACTGGCCGCTGGGATGTTCGATCGTTACGTTTTGCGGTGCGGCGGGGTCGAGCTGTGCCAGGCGCTGCACCAGCGTGCCCGGAATATGGCAGGCGGCCGCCACACACAGCGCGCCGGTGACGGCATGGGCGGCATGGCAATTCCAGGGCACAAAGTAGCGGGAGCTGATCTGCCCGCCATGAGCCGGTGCGGCCAACAGCACCACCTTGGGCAAGACCTTGCCGCTGACATCGCCCAGCCCCATGCGCAGTGCCGCCTTGCGGCGAAGGTCTTCGATTCTGGCAAGCAGCGCGCTATCGGCATCCAGTTCCGCCTTGCTTTCGTAGCCGGTTTTTCCCAGCGCGCTGGCTGCGATGAACACGATCGGGCTGGAGAAATCCACACACGACACTTCTACGCCATCGATTACATCAATGGCCTGGCCGGTGGGCATCAGCTTGCCAGTCTTGGCTCCGGCGGCATCCAGAAAGTTGAGCAGGATAGGCGCGCTGCTGCCCGGAACGCCGTCGATGTGCACATCGCCCTCGTAGTTCACCTTGCCGCCCGGCGTCTGCACCACCGCCTCGACCACCTTGCCGGTGTTCTGGTTATAGATACGTACCGCCGTCTGCGGCATGTCGGCGGCCACCAGGCCGTGCTCCAGCGCAAAGGGCGCCACGCCAGCCAGCATATTGCCGCAGTTGGGCGAGGTATCTACCGTGGCACTGTCCACGGAGACCTGGGCAAACAGGTACTCCACGTCAATGCCGGGACGAGATGATGCCGACACCATCACCACCTTGCTGGACAGCGAATCCCCGCCACCAATGCCGTCGATCTGGCGGCGATCCGGCGAGCCCATTACGGCCAGCAGCACCTTGTCGCGACGGGCTTCGTCTTCCGGCAGGTCGCTGCGCAGGAAGAACGGTCCTTTAGACGTGCCACCGCGCATTACGACGCAGGGAATAGGGATCAACATGGTGTTACCTCGGTAGATGAATGGCTTACCGAGTCATTCTCGTTACTCCCACACCGCAAGAGAAATGAATTTATCTTCGTTATTATTGTGTTTTTGTAAATTATTCTGCGTTGTCCTGATAGGACTTCACCAGCTCATACAGCGCCTCTGCGGCCGGCGACAGTTCGGCTGTCTTGCGGGTAATCAGCACCAGTCCACGCGAGACAACCGGGTTGCCAAGCTTCAATACCCGGATGCGTGGGTAGGCCTCGCGTTGCAATGCCAGCCCCGGCAAAACGGCGGCCCCCACCCCTTCTGCCACCCGACCGAGAGCGGTAGACACCCGCTGCACTTCGTACAGCGACTGCAGTGAAACGCCATTTTCTTGCTGGGCTCGGTCGAGCAGCGGGCGGTTGCCGCTGAACTGGCCAATCGAGATCAGCGGGTGCGGTTCGAGATCACGCCACTCCAACGCCGGCAGGTTGGCCAGGGGGTGATCGTCTCGGCAGACCAGTACAAACTTATCCTCGATCAGCGGCACGCCGAATAACTCCGCATGATGGCTACCGGCGATGGTGATGCCAAATTCGGCCTCGCGCTGCAGCACCGCCCGCGAGACACCGGCCGAGGTGTGATCGAGAATCTTGATGTGGTTTTCCGGATATTGCCGCGAGTAGGCCTGGATGATGCGCGGCAGAAAGCGCACGCCAACGGTGGGCACGCAGGCAATCGTGACACTGCCGCGCTTGAGTCGGCCGCTATCGCGAATCTCGTTCAGCGACCCCGCCAACTCAATCAGCAGGCGCTTGGCGTGCGGCAGGAATTCTGCCCCCACCTGGGTCAGCGCCATCGAACGCGTCGTTCGCTCAATCAGCTTTACGCCCAGGTAGTCTTCCAGGTTCTGCAGACGGCGGGTAATTCCCGCTTGGGAAAGAAACAGGCTTTCCGCCGCCGTCTGGAAACTGCCGCATTCGGCAATGGCCACGAAGGCTTGTACCCCGATAGTGTCGATTTTCATAACTAAAACTCAATAATCCTGCAGATAAATTTACTTTACTCGGCTAGCGGCACTTTGCACACTGCAGCCGACTGCTTCGGCAGCACAGCGATGAGTACTCTCTTTTTGGCCACCCGATCCGGTGGCTTTTTTTTTGAGACCACGGAGATTGATCAGTTTTTCGCAAAAATAATCAAGAACAATGCATTTAACAAAACAAAAAGACGCTACCACAATGCAAGTCAAGCAGCAGGCAACCGCTTACGCTGTAAGGAAGACACAATACGGAGAGACAGCACCATGAAAAAATTGATCGCCCCCCTTGCAATGACCGCATTGCTGCTGGGTTCCCAAGCTGCCCTGGCAGCCGAGCCCATTGTGATCAAGTTCAGCCATGTCGTGGCACCGGACACCCCGAAGGGGCAGGCCGCCGAGTACTTCAAGAAGCTGGTTGAAGAGCGCACCAAAGGCCAGGTAAAGGTACAGATTTACCCCAACAGCCAGCTGTACAAAGACAAAGAGGAGCTGGAGGCCCTGCAGATGGGCTCCGTGCAGATGCTGGCACCGACCACCAGCAAGTTCGGCCCCATGGGCTTCAAGGAGTTCGAAGTATTCGACATGCCCTATGTCTTCATGAATGAAGACCAGGTTCACAAGGTGACCCGCGGTCCGGTGGGCGCCAGCCTGCTGCAGAAGCTGGAAAGCCGCGGCATCAAGGGCCTCGCGTTCTGGGATAACGGCTTCCGCGTGTTCAGCGCCAACAAGCCGCTGAAAGTACCTGCCGACATCAAGGGCCTGAAAATCCGTATCAACTCGTCGAAAGTGAACCAGGCCATTATCCAGTCGGTAGGCGCACTGCCGCAGACCATGGCGCTGTCCGAGGTGTATCAAGCGATGCAGACCGGGGTGGTTGACGGGGCCGATGGTAACGTATCCAACCTCTACACCCAGAAGCAGTTTGAAGTGCAGAAGTACGTTGTGGATACCCGCCATTCCTACAGCGGCTACGCCGTGGTGGTGAACAAGAAATTCTGGGACGGCTTGCCGGCCGATATCCGCACCACGCTGGAAGGCGCGATGCGTGATGCCACCGCCTACAACGACCAGGTAGCCGAAAAAGATACCAACCAGGCCTACGAGCGCATCAAGGCCAGCGGCAAGACCCAGGTCTATGTCCCCACTGCTGCCGAGAAGAGCGAATGGGTCAAGGCGATGCAGCCAGCCTTCAATGACATCGCCCCGCGCGTTGGCCTGGCAACCATCAACGCAGTACGTAGCGCTGTCGCCAAATAAGCGGCCATCGGCGGGTAGTGCTCTGCTACCCGCCGCCTACCTGTTCCCAGCGAGGTTGTTGTGAAATTCCTGGATCATCTGGAGGAGTGGCTTATCGCCATCCTGATGGGCGCAGCCACGCTCATCACCTTTGTGGCCGTACTGCACCGTTACGGTAGTGGCACTGCCTGGCTCAACCCCCTGCTGTCCGGCATCCACATGAGCTGGGCACAGGAACTGACCATCTATATGTTCGTGTGGATGGCCAAGTTCGGTGCCGCCTATGGTGTGCGCACCGGCATCCACGTCGGCGTCGATGTGCTGATCAACAAGCTGTCCGATCGCAATCGTGCCAAGTTCATCGTCATCGGCCTGCTGGCCGGCGCACTGTTCACCGGCATTGTCGGCACCCTCGGCGCCGACTTCGTGTGGGAAATCGCCCATACCGACCAGACCTCGGTCGACATGGAAATCCCGATGTGGCTGGTCTATCTGGCCGTACCGTGCGGCTCCTACCTGATGTGCTTCCGCTTCCTGCAGGTAATGGTGGCCTTCCTCAAGACCGGCCACCTGCCCAAGCATGACCATAGCCACGTCGATGGCATGGAAGATGTGGCCGAAGACAGCAACTGGTACGCCATGGACGACAACCTGCATCCGCACGACATCAAGAAAAACGGAGGCGACGCTAAATGAGCGCACTCATCATTTTTGGTCTGCTGCTGGTGCTGATGCTGACCGGCATGCCGATCTCTATCTCGCTGGGCCTGACGGTACTGACCTTCCTGTTCACCATGACCGAAGTGCCGATCGAGGCGGTGGCGCTGAAGCTGTTCACCGGTATCGAGAAGTTCGAGATCATGGCGATTCCGTTCTTCATCCTCGCCGGCAACTTCCTCACCCACGGCGGGGTGGCGCGGCGGATGATCAACTTCGCCTCGTCGATGGTCGGCCACTGGAACGGAGGCCTCGGCCTCGCCGGTGTGGTGGCTTGCGCGCTGTTTGCCGCCGTGTCCGGCTCCAGCCCGGCGACCGTGGTCGCCATCGGCTCCATCCTGTTACCGGCGATGGTGAAGCAGGGCTTCCCGCGTGACTTCGGCGCCGGCGTCATTACCACCGCAGGGGCATTGGGCATCCTGATTCCGCCATCCATTGCCATGGTGATGTACTCGGTGGCCACCAATACTTCGGTGGGCCAGCTGTTCATGGCCGGCGTGATTCCGGGCCTGATGCTAGCCTCCCTGCTGGGCTTCACCACCTGGTGGCGTGCCCGCAAGTACAACTACCCGCGCCTGCCCAAGGCCAGCTTTGCCCAGCGCATCAAGGCATTCCGTGAAAGCATCTGGGGCCTGTTGCTGATCGTGGTGGTGGTCGGCGGTATCTACACCGGTATCTTTACCCCGACCGAAGCGGCCGCCATGTCCGCGGTGTACGCCTTCTTCGTGGCAGTGTTCGTGTACAAGGACCTGACGCTGAAGCAGGTACCCAAGGTGCTGCTCGACTCGGCCAGCATGTCGGCGATGCTGCTGTACATCATCACCAACGCAGTGCTGTTCTCGTTCCTGATGACCAGCGAAGGCATTCCGCAGGCGATGGCCAGCTGGCTGATCGATGCCGGTCTCGGCC
>NZ_CADEPL010000010.1 GCF_902829295.1 Vogesella oryzae | reverse complement strand
ACAAAGCCCTGATCATTGCCGCGCTTGGCGCCACGCTGGCGTTAAGCGGCTGTTTCACCGACAGCGCACCCGGCGTGCAATACACCAGCCTGAGCGGTCAGCAGGCCAGCACCGACAGCCTGAAGGGCAAGGTGGTGCTGGTGAACTTCTGGGCCACCAGCTGCAGCGGCTGCATGGCGGAAATGCCCAAGCTGGTCGCAACGCAGCAGAAGTACGCGGCACAGGGCTTCCAGACCGTGGCGGTGGCCATGAGCTATGATCCGCCAAACTACGTGCAAAGCTATGTCAACGACAAGAAGCTGCCGTTCTTTGTGGCACTGGACAGCCAGGGCAGCATTGCCAAGGCCTTTGGCGATATCCAGCTGACGCCGACCTCGATCCTGATCGACAAGCAGGGCAATATCGTCAAACGTTTTGTCGGTGAGCCGGACTTTGCCGAGCTGCACCAGTTGATTGAGCAGAACCTCAAGGCCTGATCCAGGCGTACAAAAAAGCCGCTTTCCATGGAAAGCGGCTTTTTTCATGTGGCGGCCAACGATGACGGCCGCTGCGCACACACCGGGCAGTCCGGGTCACGCGGTACCTTCAGCTGGCGGAAGCTGCCATCCAGCGCGTCGTACAGCGTCAGCTGCCCCAGGGTTGGCCGCAGTCCCGCCAGCAGTTTGATCGCCTCTACGGCCTGCAGACTGCCGATCACCCCCACCAGCGGTGCCAGCACGCCGAACGTGGCACACGGCCCATCGCTTGCCTCGCCCTCTTCCGGAAACAGACAGTGATAGCAGGGTGAGGCGCCATCACGCGTATCGTAGACCGCCAGTTGCCCGGAAAAGCGCACCGCCGCGCCGGATACCAGCGGCACCCCGGCCACCACACAGGCACGATTGATGGCGTGACGGGTGCCAAAGTTGTCGGAACAATCCAGTACCAGATCATGTGCCGCGACCTCTGCGGCCAACTTGTCGCCCTGTAAGCGCTCGGCAAGTAGCCGCAACTGCACTTCCGGATTGATCGCTGCCAGCCGTGTGGCCGCGGATGCCACTTTTTGCCGCCCCAGCGTCGTCATGTCGTGAATGATCTGGCGCTGCAGATTGGTCAACTCCACCGTATCGTCATCCACCAGCGTCAGCTGGCCGACACCGGCACTGGCCAGATACAGCAGCGCCGGTGCGCCCAGTCCGCCGGCACCCACCACCAGTACCCTGGCGGCCATCAGCCGCTGCTGTCCCTCTACGTCGATCTCCGGCAGCAGGATGTGCCGGCTATAGCGCAGCAAGGCTGCGTCATCCAGTTCTTTGCTCATGATGCAAAAACGGCCGCCAAGGCGGCCGTCCCGTCAGTTGTTACGCCGTTTACTCTTCGGCGGTCTTGCGACTGAATTTCACGCCCAGCTGCTTGAGCTTGCGGTACAAGTGGGTACGTTCCAGCCCGACCTTCTGCGCTACCCGGCTCATATTGCCGTTCTCGAGCACGATGTGGTACTCGAAATAGCGGCGCTCCAGCTGTTCGCGCAACTCGCGCAATGGCAGATTGAAATCGAAACCGGTTTCCTCCACCGGTTTCTCGTGGCGGAATTGGGCCAGCACCTTGTTTACCTCGGCGGCGTCAATCTCTTCTGCCTCGGTGGTCAGGCCCAGACTCTTGATGATGCTGCGCAGCTGTTCCAGGTTACCCGGCCAGTCATACTGGCGCATCGCGTTCAGCGCGGCCGTCGTCAGCTTGCGCGCCGGAATCTGCTTGGACTCCACCAGCTCGTGCAGGATCTGCTCGGCAATGAAGATGATGTCTTCGGCATGCTCGCGCAGCGGCGGAATCGGCACGATGACACTGGACAGCGCGGTGAGCATGCGGTTGTCGCACTCAGGGTCCACCAGCAGCTCCTGCAACGGACGGCTGCAGGAACAAACCAGCCGCACGTTGAAGCGATCGAGCTTGGACAGCAGGAACAGCAGGCCCTGCTGGGTACGACGGCTGTACTGGCCGATATCCGGCAGGAACAGCACGCCATTATTGGCTTTCTGCAGCAGTTCCAGCGGCGCATCGGCCAACTGCTCCAGCTTGGCGGGCATCACCCACGGCATGTTGCCATGATGGAAGAAGCGCGCCACCAGCTCGAAGCCGACACCGGGCTCGCCGGTGAGCAGCACAGGCGACTTCACTTTGGAAACACGATCCAGCTGGCGTTTCAGCTCCTGGATCGGTGCACTCTTACCCAGCTTGTCCAGGTTGAGCGAAGTGTTGGCCTGCATGTCGCCGTACTTGAGTGCCCGTTGCACGGTAGACAGCAGCTTCTGCAGCGCAATCGGCTTTTCCAGGAAATCGAAGGCACCGATGCGGGTGGCCTCGACTGCCGTATCGATGCTGGCATGACCGGACATCATCACTACCGGCATGTTCAACAGCCCGGACTTGGCCCACTCCTTGAGCAGGGTGACGCCGTCACAGTCCGGCATCCAGATATCCAGCAGTACCAGCGCCGGCCGGGTCTGGCTGCGCAACTGGCGGGCCACTTCGGCGTTTTCGGCAACTGCTACGGTAAAACCTTCGTCCTGCAGGATCTCCGAGAGCAACTCCCGGATACCGATTTCGTCATCAACAATCAGAATATCGCTGCTTCGCATTAAGCCTCCAGCATTGGCAGGGTGAGAAGGATCCGCGCGCCGCCGCTGTCTCCATTGGCCAGTTGAACCTGACCGTGGTGCTCCTCCACTATCTTTTTCACCACCGCAAGGCCCAACCCGGTGCCCTTGGCCTTACTGGTAACGTAAGGCTCAAAGGCCCGGTGCAGTATGTCTGCACTGAACCCTGCGCCGTTGTCCTGTACACAGACGAGCGCGTTCCTTCCTTCTAGTCGGCTGCTAATGTGAATCATCGGGATGTCAGCGTCAAGGACTGCATCTTGTGCATTCTGCAGAAGATTGTGCAGAACCTGGCGCAGCAGCGCCGCATCACCCATTACCCGCAGCGGCTCCGCGCACAGCTCTACCCGTAGTGCCGGGTTGCTTTCGTACAGCGTCAACACCTCTCGAATCAGGGTGTTAAGCTCCAGCGGACCGAGTTTGGTGCGCGGTGCGCGCGCATAATCGCGGAACGCATCGACCATGCCTTTCAGCGCGGTGACCTGCTTGATGATGGTATCGGTGGCACGGCGCAGCATCTCGGCATCGGCGCCTTCCAGCTTGTCCGCCAGCTTCATCGCCAGCCGTTCGGCCGAGAGCTGGATCGGCGTCAGCGGATTGCGGATTTCATGCGCCAGCCGCTTGGCGACCTCACCCCAGGCGGCATCACGCTGCGCTCGCCCCAGCTCGGAAATATCATCGAATACCACCACATAGCCAGTACCCGAGCGCTCCGGCAGTACCGCTCCGCGCACCACCAGCTGACGCTGGCCATTGGCACCGCTGTAATCGATCTGTTGCTGCCAGTCATGGGGATTGACGTTGGCCGCTTCGCGCAGGATGGTATCCACCAGCGGCGTCAGCTCTGGGCGCAGCACCGGCCAGACCTGCAATTCCTCTGTGGCCAGCTCTTCGAAATTGACGCCAAGAATACGGCCGGCACTGGTATTCGCGGCACGCAGGTTCCAGTTGCTGTCGAACGCCACTACGCCGGCAGACAGGTTGGCAAGGATACTTTCCAGATACAGCTTGCCGGCTTCCAACAGCCGACGGTTCTCGTCCGCGGCATGGCGCGCCTCGTCCAGCTGCTGCGTCATGCGGTTGAACATGGTGGTGAGGATGCCCAACTCGTCCTTGCGGTATACCGGATGACGCTTGGAATAATCGCCCTGTGCCACCGCACGGGTACCTGCGGCCAACTCCGACAGCGGCGCCGACAGCCGTTCGGAAATGAAGAGCGCAAACGCCAGCGCCGCCGTCAACGCCAGCAGGAACACCAGCGCCAGCGTCAGCATGTAGAAGGTTTTCAGCCCGTCGCGCGCCAGTACCAGCTGGCGGTAATCGGTGCGGGCTTCCTCGATCAGCTCGGCATCACGGGCAATCTGCGCCGGAGCCGGCTGGATCACCTGCAGCACCAGCGTCTCGTCGGTCGCATAACTGCGGTATGGCAGCAGCACCTTGAGCAGCAGGCCACTCTGCGCGTCGTTGTCGATGCTCTCGTGCGCTTTGCGCCCCTGCAGCGAGCGCAGCAGCTCGTAGTCCGGTGCCCGCGGCAGGTAGCGCACCTCGTCCGGCCCGGCAAAGCTCACCAGCTTGCCCTGGCGGGTATAGATCGCGACCTCTTCCACCCCCAGCTGTTCACGCAAACGCGCCAGCCGGCTGGTGAGTTCATACGCGCTCTGGTCGGCAATATCGTTGGATACCACCCGTGCCTTGCGCGACAGGTCGTTCAGTACATAGCCCAGCGCATTGCGCCCCAGCTCCAGGCCACGATCCAGCGCGGTCTCCACCTGCACATTGAACCAGCTCTCGATACTGCGGGTCAGGAACTGCGCCGATACGGTGAACACCAGCATGCCCGGCAGCAAGGCCACCACGGTGAACACCACCACCATTTTCTGGGTCAACTTGGCACCGAACTCGCGACTCTTTACCCGCCGGCGCAGGCGCAGCACCTGCCGCACCACCACGCCGACCAGACCGGCCAGTCCCAGCGCATTGAGGCCGAACACCCACCAGTAGTATTCGGCCAGCTTGGAAGTATTGCCGGTAGAAATCGCCAGCAGGTACATCAGTACCACGCCCAGCGCGGCGGCAATGGCGGGATAGCGCATCAGTTACCCCCCTCGACGGCAACCTGCGACCAGGGCGACTCCAGCGACCAGTCACTGGTGCCCAGGGCATTGAGCTGGAACGGCCGCGGCAGCTGCCCGATATCCAGCTCCAGCTGCACACGCCCACGCAGCAGTTTGCGATCGCTCTCGTCCCATTCCGCCACATCCAGCCCCCGCCAGCCGGCAATACTGCCGACCGCGGCGATCGCTTCCTGCAGGGTGCTGTAATTGTTGGCCAGGCCACCGATTGCCACCCGGTAGCGATTGGTCAGCCGGTAGTACATCAACTTGAAACTGATACTGGCAGTCGGCTCGAAGAAATGCTTGAGACGCAGCCAGTAGGCACTGCTGCGCGGATGGGTCAGCTCGAAAGTCAGGCGGAAGGTCAGCGGTACGCCCTGCTGCACCGCATCCTGCAAGGCAGCGGGCAAGACAATCTGGTAACGGGTGGAGATGGCCAGCGCCTGCTCTTCCACCTCCGCGCGCGCGCGCAGCATCGTGATGCCATCGGCCGCCTGTGCCGTAACCGGCAACAGGCAGGCCGCCAGCAACAGCAGCAGGCTAAGGACGTTTTGCCAACAGCGCGTAGTAGAAGCCGTCATGTTCCGGAGTAGGCAGCAATTGTTCGTCTTGTAATAGCTGGGCGTCAGGATGACGCGTCAGGAAAGCATCCACTTGCTGGCGGTTCTCTTCCGGCATGATGGAGCAGGGTGCGTACAGCATTTTGCCACCGGCGGCGAGCAGCGGCCACAGCGCATCGCTGAGCGATCCCTGCTGCTGCCCAAGGGCAGCAAAGTCGGCAGGACGACGCAGCCACTTGATGTCCGGATGGCGGCGTACCACGCCACTGGCCGAGCACGGCACGTCGGCAAGAATGCGGTCGAACAACTGCCCGTCCCACCACTTGCCCGGTTGCGCGGCATCGGCGGCCACC
Source organism: Vogesella oryzae (assembly GCF_902829295.1). Taxonomy (GTDB): domain Bacteria; phylum Pseudomonadota; class Gammaproteobacteria; order Burkholderiales; family Chromobacteriaceae; genus Vogesella; species Vogesella oryzae. The sequence goes on along the minus strand of NZ_CADEPL010000010.1, from coordinate 146,529 downwards.
ACGTTGGCCGCAAGCCCCAGCCGCGCCAGATTCTCCTCTACCCGCGTCAGGCGGCTGGCATCGACATCCAGCGCCGTCAGCCGGATATCCGCCAGCTCCAGCAGGTGGCCACTCTTGCCGCCGGGTGCGGCACAGGCATCCAGCACCCTCATGCCAGCCTGCACGTCCAGCCAGCGCGCCGCCTGCTGCGCGCCCCAGTCCTGCACCGATACGCGGCCGTCGGCAAAACCCGGCAGCTCGCGCACATTGCACGGCACCTCCAGCAGCACCGCGTGACTATCCAGCGCGCGTGCCGCCATGCCCTGCGCGGCCAACTCGGCAACGTATGTAGCAGCATCGCCGTGGCGGGCATTCACCCGCAGTGTCATCGGCGGATGGCGATTGCTTTCGTCCAGAATGTCGGCCCACTGCGCCGGATAGGCGGCACGCAGGCGTTGCAGCCACCAGCGCGGATGGTTGTAGCGCGCCTCGTTGTCACGCTGCGCGGCGGCCAACAGCTGCTCGCGCTGACGCAAGGCATTGCGCAGCACGCCGTTGACCAGCCCCTTGAACTTGCCGCCCGCCAGCTTGCCAGCCGCGTTGACCGCCTGATCGACCACCGCATAGTCGGCGGCGCGGGTGTGCAACAGCTGGTACAGCGCCACCAGCAACAGCCGCTCGATCTCGGCGGCCGGCAGCGGCCGCGGCACCAGCTGGCGCAGCACAAAACGCAGCTGCCCCAGGCGGCGCAAGCTGCCATAGGCAATGTCCTGCAACGCGCCGCGCTCGGCGGGGGTCAGCTCATGATTACGCTGGAGATTACCCAGCGCCTCGGTCAGGGTGCGCCCCTGCTCGATACGCTCGAGCAGGCCGGCCGCCAGTTCCTGGATACGGTGCATGTATGTGTTCCAACAAGAAAACCGGCCACCGTCCCGCAGATGGGACGGTGGCCGTGATTCGACAGGCCGAATGATACCGGTTCAGCGCATGCCGCGGGCGATCTCCTGCAAGCGGGCAATGCGTTCCTCGGTATGCGGGTGGGTACGGAACAGCCCGCTGATGCCGCTACCGGACAGCGGATTGATGATCATCATCTGCGCGGTTTCCGGATGGGCCTCGGCGGCATACAGCGGCCGGCCCTGGGCGTAGTACTCGATCTTCTGCAGCGCGGCGGCCAGCGCCAGCGGGTCGCCGCTGATCTCGGCACCGCCACGGTCGGCCTCGAATTCGCGGGCGCGCGAGATCGCCATCTGGATCAGGCTGGCGGCCAACGGCGCCAGGATCGCCACCGCGATGCCGGCAATCGGGTTCACCGGCCGGCCCTCTTCGTCGCGGCCACCGAAGAACATGGCGAAGTTGGCGAGCGCGGAAATGGCACCGGCCATGGTGGCGCTGATGGTGGAAATCAGCGTGTCACGGTGCTGCACATGCGCCAGCTCGTGCGCCATCACCCCGCGCAGCTCCTGGTAACTGAGCATGCGCATGATGCCGGTGGTAGCGGCCACCGCCGCGTTTTCCGGATTGCGACCGGTGGCAAACGCGTTCGGCTGGTCCTCGTGAATCACGTAGACCCGCGGCATCGGCAGACCGGCGCGCTGCGCCAGCTCGGCCACCATGCCGTACAGTTCCGGCGCGCTTTGGCCGTCGACCTCCTGGGCGTTGTACATACGCAACACCATCTTGTCGGAGTTCCAGTAGGCAAACACATTCATCGCGCCGCCGAACAGCAGCGCCAGCAGCATGCCGCCCTTGCCGCCGATCATGCCGCCGATCATGGCGAACAACGCCACGATCGCCGCCATCAACACCGTGGTTTTCAACCAGTTAAAGCCCATGTCGTTCCCTTTCCTTCAGGCATCCCTACCCAGATGAGGGCAGGTGTTGGAGGCTCAAGCCCCCAGCACGGTTCCCGCCAGGCCACTGCGCCCGGCGGCAAAATCGCGTGCGGCCAACCTTTTGCCGCCGGCAGCCTGCAGTTCGGTGATGCGCACCAGCCCGCTGCCGCTGCCCACGACTACGCCGTCGGCATCGGCACGCAGCACCTCGCCCGGCGCCCCCTGGCCATCGATGGCCTCGGCAAACCACAGCTTCAGCGCCTCGCCGGCCAGCAGGGTGTGTGCACCCGGCGCCGGATTGTAGGCACGGATGGCGCGGGCGATGTCGGCGGCCGGCAGGTGCCAGTCGATGCGCGCCTCTTCCTTGCTGAGCTTGGCGGCGTAAGTCACACCGGCTTCCGGCTGCTTCACCGGCACGCAGCTGCCCAGCGTGGCCAGCGTGCTGACGATGGCTTCGGCGCCCAGTTGCGCCAGCTTGTCGTGCAGCGTGGTCGCGGTGTCGTCCGCGGTAATCGGCAACGCGTGGATGGACAGCATGTCGCCGGTATCAAGACCCACGTCCATCTGCATGATGGTGATGCCGGTTTCCGCATCGCCGGCCAGGATGGCGCGCTGGATCGGTGCGGCACCGCGCCAGCGTGGCAGCAGCGAGGCATGGATGTTGAGGCAGCCACGCGCCGGCATTTCCAGCACGGCCTTGGGCAGTAGCAGGCCGTAGGCGGCCACCACCATCACCTCGGCGCCGACTTCGGCCACCAGCGCCTGCGCTTCCGGGGTTTTCAGCGTCAGCGGCTGTTCCACGCGCAGGCCATGCTGCAGCGCCAGCTCCTTCACCGGACTGGGCTTGAGTTTCATGCCTCGGCCGGCCGGGCGATCCGGCTGGGTCAACACCAGCGCGATATCGTGACCGGCGGCAATCAAGGCCTGCAGGGCCTGGGCGGCGAACACCGGGGTACCGGCAAAAATCAGTTTCATCGGGAATCCTCAAATGCGACGGGGCACGACTGGCGTGCCCCGTATCAGGCTGCGGCCAACGTTGGCCGCACGCTTACATGGTGTGCTTTTCGCGCTTCTTCATCTTGGTCTTGATGCGCGCCTGCTTCAGCTCCGACAGGTATTCGACGAACACCTTGCCGTCGAGGTGATCCACCTCGTGCTGCAGACAGATCGCCAGCAGGCCGCCGGTGTCCAGTTCGAACGGCTTGCCGTCGCGGCCCAGCGCCCGCACTTTCACGTGCTCGGCACGGGTCACCTTGTCGTAAATGCCGGGTACCGACAAACAGCCTTCCTCGTACACCGTCTCGCCGTCTTTCTGCAGGAACTCCGGATTGATGAAGACGTAGGGCTCGGATTTGTCTTCCGAGATATCGATCACGATCAGGCGGTGGTGGTAGTCCACCTGGGTCGCCGCCAGGCCGATACCGCGCGCTTCGTACATGGTTTCGAACATGTCATCGATCTGCTGTTGCAGTGCCGCGTCAAAAACTTCTACCGGCTTGGCTACCTTGTGCAAGCGCGGATCGGGATAATGAAGGATATTGAGTAATGCCATAATCAAAACCGTTTCAGTTGAGGATGCCGGCACGGCTGACAATAATGTTGTCATCAGCCCGGTTTTAAGTGCTTCTCCGTTCCAGTGCCGGCTATAGATGGGGTCATGTCCAGATGTTAAAACCTATTATATCTCTTGTTCTGGCCATTGGCCTGTCCGCCCCGGCCATTGCCGATACCCTGCAACTGCGCCCCGATGCCCCGCAACGCTATGTGGTGAAAAAGGGGGACACGCTGTGGGATATCTCCGGCAAGTACCTGACTGCGCCGTGGAAGTGGCCGCAGCTGTGGCGCATGAACCGCGAACAGATCAAGAACCCGCACTGGATCTATCCCGGTGATGTGCTGTACCTCGACTACGTCAATGGCCAGCCGGTACTGCGTTTCGGCAGCAACCGCGTGGTGAAACTGTCGCCGCAGGTACGCAGCACGCCGCTGGATGAGGCGATCACCATGATCCCGGCCAAGGCGATCGAGCCGTTCCTCAAGCGTCCGCTGCTGGTGGATGACACCGCCGACTACGAGCGCGCGCCACAACTGGTGGCCACCCAGGAAAACCGCGTGATCTTGTCCTCGCTGGACCCGGCCTACGCCACCGGCCTGACTTCCGGCGGTATCTGGCAGGCCTACCGCCTCGGCCGCCCGGTGGAAGACCCGGATACCAAGGAACTGCTCGGTTACGAGGTGATCTACGGCGGCGAGCTGCAGGTGCGCAAGCTGGACAAGGTCAGCAGCCTGCAGGTCGGCAAGGTCAACGAGGAGATCCTGATCGGCGACCGGCTGGCCAAGAAAACCGAACATGAAGACCTGCAGTACATCCCGCACGAACCTCCGCCGGAACTGCAGGGCAAGATCGTGCAGAGCGTCAGTGGCGTCAACGAGATCGGCCAGCTGTACAGCGTGGTGATCAACCGCGGCCAACGTGAAGGCGTCGAGATCGGCCACGTATTCGGTATCTATCGCGCGCCCAAGATCGTCAGCGTGGAAAACAATGGCGAAAAACAGCAGCTGGCGATGCCCTCCGAGGAGCTGGGCCAGCTGATCGTCTACCGCGTGTTCAGGAAAGCGTCCTACGCGCTGGTATTGCGCAGTTCCCAGTCGGTGATGGTGGGTGACCGCATCGCCGCGCCGCAATGAGTGACAGCCTGCTGGCCTGGGCCACGCTGGCGCTGTCGCCCGGCATCGGCCCGCAGCGCTTTCTGCAGCTGATCCAGCGCTTTGGCAGCGCCGCTGCCGCGCTGGCGGCGCGACCGGCACAGCTGGCCGGCGTGCTGGATGCCGACATCGCCACCACCCTCGGCGGTGAGCTGGCACAGCAAAGTGCGGCGGCGGCGCTGGCTTGGGCCGAGGCGGACGGCTGCCACCTGCTCACCCTACAGGACGACGACTATCCATGCCAGCTGGCCGAGGCCGGCGCGGCACCGCCACTACTGTTTGCCCGCGGCCGCCGCGAGCTGTTGGCCGCATCGATGCTGGCGATTGTCGGCAGTCGCAACTCCACCCCGCAGGGTGACGACAACGCCCGCAGCTTCGCCCGCAATCTGGCGGCCAACGGCTACAGCATTGTCAGCGGGCTGGCCGACGGTATCGACGCCGCCGCCCACGAAGGCGCGCTGCCCCAGGCCGCCAGCACCGTGGCAGTCATCGGCACCGGCATCGACCGCGTCTATCCGGCACGCAACCGCGAACTGGCGCATCGCATTGCCCAGCAAGGGCTGATCCTGTCGGAATTTCCGCTGGGCACGCCGCCACTGGCGCAGAACTTTCCGCGTCGCAACCGTATCATCGCCGGCCTGGCGCGTGGCTGCCTGGTGGTGGAGGCCACCTTGCAAAGTGGCTCGCTGATCACCGCGCGACTGGCACTGGAGGCCGGCCGCGAGGTGATGGCCATTCCTGGTTCCATCCTCAACCCGCAGGCACGCGGTTGCCACCGGCTGCTGAAAGACGGTGCCCGGCTGGTGGAAACCGTGGATGATGTACTGGATGAAGTGGGCAGACTGCCGCTACCCGCCGCCATGACCGCTGCCATGACCGCTGCCAGTCCGGCCGCCGTCGCCGATACGCCGGTCGCTGCCCCTTTGTTGCAGGCAATGGGCTTCGATCCGGTGGATGCCGACACCCTCGCCGCCCGGCTCGGGTTGACGCCGGGGGAGGTTTACGCGATGCTTCTCGAGCTTGAAATACAGGGTCATGTTGACAGCATGCACGGCGGCCGCTACCAGCGCCGCGGCAACGCTGCCGACACGATCTGCTAACCGGTTGATTCCCCTGAATGTTTGATGTCCTAGCCTACCTGCTTGAAGAATTCAGCGACCCGGACGCCTGCCCTGCGCATGACGATCTGGGACGCCAGCTGGCGGCCGCCGGTTTCGAAAATGACGAAATCAGCAGCGCGCTGGAATGGCTGGACGGCCTGAACAGCCTCAGCGAAGGGGCCTATCTGGGTGCCAATGACAGCACCGGCCTGCGCGTGTACCACGACGAGGAGGCTGCCCGCCTGCCCACCGAGGTACGCGGCCTGATCATGTTCCTGGAAGAAAACGGCGCGCTGTCGCCGGCACAGCGGGAGATGCTGATCGACCGCCTGCTGGCGATGCCCGACGACGAGATCTCGCTGCCCACCGCCAAACTGGCGGCACTGATGGTGCTGTGGGCACAACGCGCCGAGCTGCCGGTACTGGTTGGCGAGGATCTGCTGACTGCATTGCATGGTGAGCCCACCATGCAGTAAGCCGTACGGCCAGCATGGCGCTGGCCGCAACGCATGCCACAGACAAGAGCGCCAAACTTGCGCTCTTGTTTTGTTTGATGAATACACAATATTGTCGTCCTGAACCTTGGACTTCTGCAGAAACGACCCGCACATGCCCACTAGCCTGCTGATTGTCGAATCGCCGTCAAAAGCGAAAACACTGAAAAAATATCTGGGAGGGGATTTCGAAGTCCTCGCCTCCTATGGTCACGTGCGCGACCTGGTCCCCAAGAACGGCGCGGTGGATCCGGAAAAAGACTTCGCCATGAAGTACCAGCTGATCGCGCGCAACAGCAAGCATGTCGATGCCATCGTCGATGCAGTGGCCAAGGTGGACCACGTCTACCTGGCAACTGACCCGGACCGCGAAGGCGAGGCGATTTCCTGGCATCTGGTGGAAATCCTCAACAAGAAAAAGCTGCTGAAGGACAAGACCGCGCAACGCGTGGTGTTCCACGAGATCACCAAGAACGCGGTGCTGGACGCCATCGCCAACCCGCGCGACATCTCGCAGGAGCTGGTGGATGCGCAGCAGGCACGCCGCGCGCTGGACTATCTGGTGGGCTTCAACCTGTCGCCGCTGCTGTGGAAGAAAATCCGCCGAGGCCTGTCCGCCGGCCGCGTGCAGAGCCCGGCGCTGCGCCTGATCTGCGAGCGCGAGCACGAGATCAAGGCCTTTGAGTCGCAGGAATACTGGACAGTGCACCTGGACAGCCACAAGAGCCGCACCAAGTTCAGCGCCAAGCTCAACGAGTTCGGCGGCAAGAAACTGGAGCAGTTCGATATTCCGGATGATGCCGAACAGGCGCGCATCGTAGCGGCACTGCAGGGCCACAGCGCCCAGGTTGGCCGCATCGAAAAGAAAAAGAAGACCCGCAACCCGGCGGCACCGTTCACCACCTCCACCCTGCAGCAGGAGGCAGTGCGCAAGCTGGGCATGACCACCGACCGCACCATGCGTACCGCGCAACAGCTGTACGAAGGTATCGACATCGGTCAGGGCACTGTCGGTCTGATCACCTATATGCGTACCGACTCGGTAGCGCTGGCCAATGAAGCGGTGGAAGAAATCCGCGGCTACATTGCCGAACGTTTCGACGGCGACCACCTGCCGAAGAACCCGGTGACCTACAAGAACAAGTCCAAGAACGCGCAGGAAGCACACGAGGCGATTCGCCCGACCTCCATCCTGCGCACGCCGGAATCGGTGAAAGCCTTCCTCACCGCCGACCAGTTCAAGCTGTACGAGATGGTGTGGAAGCGTACCCTGGCCTGCCAGATGGCGCCGGCCAAGTTCGACACCACCAGCATCGACATCCATGTCGGCGAAGGCGTGTTCCGCGCCACCGGCCAGGTGCTGGTATTCGGCGGCTTCCTGTCGGTGTACGAGGAAGACGTCGACGACGCCGAGGACGAGGAAAACGCCAAGCTGCCGCTGCTGGAAGAAGGCGAAACCCTGCCAGTGGACAAACTGTACAGCGAGCAGCACTTCACCCAGCCGCCGCCGCGCTTCTCCGAAGCCAGCCTGGTGAAGGCACTGGAAGAGTTCGGCATCGGCCGCCCTTCCACCTACGCCAGCATCATCTCCACGCTGAAGGATCGCGAGTACGTGATCCTGGACAAGAAGCGCTTCTTCCCCACCGACACCGGCGACATCGTCAACAAGTTCCTGACCGAACACTTCGCCCAGTACGTGGACTACAACTTCACCGCCAAGCTGGAAAACCAGCTGGACGAAATCGCCAGCGGCCAACGGCAGTGGGTGCCGGTGATGGACAGCTTCTGGAAGGGCTTCCACAAGCAGATCGTCGAGAAGGAAGGCATCAGCCGCGCTGAAGTCACCACTGAAAGCCTGGACGAAGCCTGCCCGAAATGCGGCCAACCGCTATCGATCAAGTTCGGCAAGCGCGGCCGCTTCATCGCCTGTACCGGCTACCCGGACTGCGACTACACCCGCAACGTCGGCGAAACCGCCGAGCAGGCCGCGGCGGAAGCCGAAGCGCCGACGGTGATCGAGGATCGCACCTGCCCGGATTGCGGCGGCGAGCTGCACATCAAGAAGGGCCGCTACGGCAAGTTCATCGGCTGTGCCAACTACCCGAAGTGCAAGCACATCGAGCCGCTGGAAAAACCGCGCGACACCGGCGTGACCTGCCCGCAGTGCAAGGCCGGCAGCCTGATCGAGCGCAAGAGCCGCTACGGCAAGCTGTTCTACAGCTGCAACACCTCCCCCAAGTGCACCTACGCCACCTGGAACCCGCCGATCGCCGAGACCTGCCCCAAGTGCCAATGGCCGGTGCTGACCATCAAGGTCACCAAACGCCGCGGCACCGAGAAGGTGTGCCCGCAGAAGGAGTGTGGCTACGCCGAGCAGATCGCCCCGCCGGAAGGCAAGGAAAGCTGAGCCGCGGCCAACGTTGGCCGCCAATAAAAACCGCCCTCTCGGGCGGTTTTTTCATGGCCGGCGGAGCATTTTCCGTCTGGCAACTGCTGGGGCAAGCACTATGATTCAACTTAGGGGGAACGTCGGAGATTGTAAGGTTTGCACTGCATACGGAGCGATGATCGCGCTCCATTCCCGACGGACCCCTGCCCGACAGACAGCACGCCGCCGCAAGGCGGCGTTTTTCATTGTTCCCCGTCCGGAACGGAATGGGCCAGCGGGACGCGACGCCATGCCTAACAGTCAATTCTTCTTTACCGGAGCCAGTGTTCTCAGCGTGGTCTTTGCGCTGGATGGCGCCTGGCCGATGCTGGCCTTTTCGCTACTGGTGATGTTTACCGGCATCTGGCGCGCCGATCGCGAGCAGATCAGCGAGCTGGCACCCTCAACGCTGGCAATGTTCCTGGCGCGTCAGGAGTTGCCGCTACTGCCACTGGAGCACTTCCACGGCCAGGAGCTGCTGCATTACGAGGCCGGCTATCCGGTGTACCGCGTACTGCGCGCCGGCGACTGCGAGTGGGAGCTGGCCGGCCGCGATGGCGAAACCGTCAGCGAGCGGGACATGATCCGCGTGGTGCCCGGCCTGCTATACCGCCGCCGCAACGGCTAGCCGAACAACACCAGCAGCCACATTGCCAGCAGGTTGATCAGCCCCAGCAGCTGCGCGGCACTGCCCATGTCCTTGGCGCGCTTGGCGAGCGGATGGTGCTCCAGCGAGGTGTGGTCCACGGCCGCCTCGATGGCGGAATTGAGCAGCTCGATCACCAGCGTCGCCAGCGAAGCGGCAACCAGAATCGCCTTGCCCACCCCGCTGGCCGGTGCCGCAAACAGCGCCAGCGGAATCAGCACCACCGCCAGCAGACTGAGCTGGCGGAAGGCATCCTCGTGCCGCAAGGCGGCGCGCAGCCCGTCCAGCGAATAGCCAAACGCATTGATCAGCCGCTTGAAACCGGTTTTGCCCTTGAACGGACTTTCCTGCGAAGGGGTCATGGTGTTCCTGTTACCTGTAAGCTATCGGGTGTTAGTCGCCATTGCAGCCGTTGCTGCAGCGCCGGGTCAAGCCAGACCGCGCCCTGCGCATCTACCAGCATCCAGCCGGCCAGTGCAAAGCGCCGCGCCATCGCGGCGGCCTGCCGCGCACCGGCAAAATACAGCGGTTTGCTGGCCACATCGGACAGCAAGCCGGCATCCGGCCCCGGCCGGGACAATACGGACACGGATTGTACGCGACAGTCGGCGTTGCCATCGCGCGGATCGATCAGGTGGCAATAGCGCTTGCCGTGCAACTCGAAATAACGCTGGTAATCGCCGGAGGTGCCAAGTGCCTCGCCATCATGCAGTTCCAGGCTGGCCATGGCGCTGGCCTGCCGCGGATGGCGGATCCCGCCCCGCCACGACGAGCCGTCCGGCTTGTGCCCCAGTGCCATGATATTGCCGCCGATATTCAGCAAAGCCGAGCGGATGCCGGCCGCAAGCAGCTGCCGCCGCGCCCGATCCAGCGCCCAGCCCTTGGCCATGCCGCCAAAATCCAGCTGCACTGCCGGGTTGCGGCCAACCATCTCTCCGTCCTGCCAGCCGATATCCGCCAGCCGCGGCCGGGCGGCCACCAGTGCGGCCAACTTGCCGGCGTCCGGCAACCGCGCCGCATAGCTGTCGGCATGAAAGCCCCAGGCCGCCACCAGCGCGCCGATGGCCGGCGAGAACAGCCCGTCCGACTGCGCTTCCAGCCGCTGTCCCTTGTGCAGCAGCTCGGCCAGTTCCGGCGACGGCCGGAACGGCCGGCCACTGGCCAGCGCAAGGTTGGCCGCCGCCACTTCGCTGTCCGCTGACCAGGCATGCAGCTGGCGATGCAGGCGATCCAGATCGGCCAGTACCGCGGCTGCCGCGCGTGCGGCCAACGCCTGGTCATCGGCGTACAGCGTCAGCTCCACCCGGGTGCCGAATACATAGCTTTCCTGGCGGTAGGCTTCCGGCGCACGGCTGCAGCCGGCTAGCAGGCAAACGAAAAGGGCGGCCAGCGCCGCCCCTTGTCCACGCCAGCGCGACATCAGCCGGCCTGGCCCGCCAGTGCCCGTTCCACCGCCCGCTCCAGCGCGTCGATGAACAGGCCGGCGACATTGATACCGGTCTGGTCCATGATTTCGCGGAAGCAGGTCGGGCTGGTGACGTTGACCTCGGTGAGGTAGTTGCCGATCACGTCCAGCCCGGCAAACAGGATGCCGCGACGCTTGAGCTCCGGCGCCAGCGCCAGCGCGATCTCGCGGTCACGCTCAGTCAGCGGGCGGGCTTCGCCGCGACCACCGGCAGCCAGGTTGCCGCGGGTTTCGCCACCTTGCGGGATGCGCGCCAGGCAGTGCTCCACCGGCACGCCGTCGATCACCAGGATGCGCTTGTCGCCATTGCGGATTTCCGGAATGAAGCGCTGCGCCATCACCGTGCGGGTGCCATTGTGGCTGACGGTCTCGATGATCACGTTCAGGTTCGGGTCGTCCGGAGTCACGCGGAAGATACCGCTGCCGCCCATGCCGTCCAGCGGCTTGAGGATGGCGTCCTGATGCTGGCGCACGAAGCGCTTCAGGCGATCCGGGCGCGAGGTGACCATGGTCGGCGTGATCTGTTCCGGAAAGTCCAGAATCGCCAGCTTCTCGTTGTAGTCGCGCAGCGCCTGGCCACGGTTGAACACCCGTGCCCCCTGCTGCTCCGCCAGCGTCAGCAGCTGGGTGGCGTACAGGTATTCCAGATCGAACGGCGGGTCCTTGCGCATCACGATGGCGGAGAGATTCTGCAGCGCCTGTGCCTGCAGATTGCCCTTGCGGAACCAGTCCTTGTCCTTGCTGCCGGTCAGATGTACCGGGACCGCCTCGGCCAGGATGCGCCCGCCTTCCACGTACAGGTCGCCCGCCTCGCAGAACCAGATGCCGTGGCTGCGCTTGGCCGCCTCTTCCATCATGGCGTAGGTGGTGTCCTTGTGGAGTTTGAAATGCTCCAGCGGGTCGGCAATGAACAGAATGTGCATGACGTAATGTCCTCAGGTTGGCCGCAGGCTCAGGCGTCCGGGTCGGTGGCTTCCAGCTCCAGCGCTGCGGCCAGCAGCGCCAGGCGCGAAATCACTCCATAAGCATAGAAACGGTTCGGCGGGGCATCCGGGCCGGCCTGGCGGTCCGGCAGACACGGCTTCTCGAACGACAGCGGTACGAAGTGCATGCCGGGCGCGTTGAGGTTCTCGTCCACGCCGCGGCCGGTATGCACGCGGTAGAAGCCACCGATCACGTAGCGGTCCATCATGTACACCACCGGTTCGGCCACCGCTTCGTTGATCGATTCGAAGGTGTAGACGCCTTCCTGCACGATCACCTCGGACACTTCCAGCCCTTCCTTCACCACCGACATCTTGTTGCGCGCCTTGCGGTTGAGGCCGATTACCTCTTCCGGCGATTTCACGCTCATCACGCCCATGCCATAGGTGCCGGCGTCGGCTTTCACGATCACATACGGTTCGTGGTCGATGCCGTATTCGCGGTATTTGGCGCGGGTACGCGCCAGCACGTCTTCCACCTTGGCGGCCAACTCGTCCTCACCCTGGCGGGTGTGGAAATCCAGGCCGGTAGCGGTGCTGTAATACGGGTTGATCAGCCACGGGTCGATGGAAATCAGCGAGGCGAAATCGGCGGCCACCTTGTCGTAAGCGGCGAAGTGGTTGCTCTTGCGGCGCACCGCCCAGCCGCCATGCAGCGGCGGCATCAGATTCTGTTCCAGATTTTTCAGGATGTCCGGAATGCCGCCGGACAAGTCGTTGTTCAGCAGCACGATGCAGGGGCTGAAGCCATCGGCCAGCACCAGGCGGTTGCCGCGGCGCTCCAGCGGCTCCACGGTAATCACCGCACCGTTGGCCGCGGTCAATTCGGTCGGGGCGGTAATTTCCGGATTCAGGGTACCGAGACGGACTTTCAGCCCGGCCTGCTCGAAGATATGTACCAGCGCCGCCACGTTCTGCAGATAGAAGCTGTTACGGGTATGGTTTTCCGGAATCAGCAGGATATTGCGTGCTTCCGGACAAACGCGGTCCACCGCGCTTTGCGCCGCCTGTACCGCCAGCGGCAGGAATTCCGGATTCAGGTTGTTATGCCCGCCCGGGAACAGGTTCATGTCCACCGGCGCCAGCTTGAAGCCGCTGTTACGCAGATCCACCGAGCCATAGAACGGCGCGACATGGTTGTGCCACTGGCTGCGGAACCAGTGTTCGATATGCGGTTGCGCAACCAGGATGCGGCTTTCCAGCTCGCGTAGCGGGCCGGTCAGCGCGGTAGTGAGATGCGGTACGGTCATGTTGCCCTTTCTGCCGGGGGATGCGGAATCTATCAATGGTGGGGCCGTGCATGGCGAGATTCAAGCCTGCCGGCAGCAGGGATTTCGCACAGCCCCCGCAGTAACAGGGTAGCAAACCCTGACGCCGGCTACAGCCCGGCCATTCCGGCAGGGGTAGCGCCGGCAATAGCCGCAATGAAAACACCCGGCCGTGGCCGGGTGTGAAGGGTATCGTCAGGGCCTGCGCTTACAGCGGCCAGGCCTCGCCGTACGACTGCTGGTACAGGCTGCGCAGCTTGTCCCAATCGAAATGGTGGTTCTGGCAACCATGGGTGGCCACCTTGATGGCGCCGATGACATTGGCCAGCCGGCCGGTGACTTTCCAGTCGAGGCCATACTTGATGCCGTACAGCAGGCCGGCACGGAAGGCATCGCCGCAGCCCATCGGATCCACCGGCTTGATCGGCATCTGCACGCGCGGAATCAGGTGGATGCTGTCGCCGGTATAAATCTCGGCGCCCTTGGAGCCACGCGTCACCACCAGCGCCTTCACCTGCTGGCGCAGCGCGTCGATGGTCAGCCCGGCACGCTCGCGCATCAGCTCGCTCTCGTAATCGTTGATGGCGACGTAATCGGCCAGCGTCACGATCTCGTGCAGCTCGTCCGGCGACAGCAGCGGCAGCTCCTGGCCCGGGTCGAAAATGAACGGGATGCCGGCGGCGTGCAGTTCGCGCGAGTGCTGCAGGAAGGCCTGGTGGCCGCCCGGCGACAGAATCGCCAGCTCGATCGGGTCCGGGATATCGGCAATGTGGTTATCGGTGGCAAAATCCATCGCCCCCGGATGGAAGGCCATCAACTGGTTGCCGTCCTTGTCGGAGATACCGAAGCACTGCGAGGTGTACTGGCCGCGGATGGTGCGGATGAAGCGATCATCCACGTTGTTGCGCTTCAGGTGCTGGCGGTAAGGCTCGAAGTCCTCCCCCACCACGCCCATCACCATGGGCTTTTCGCCCAGCAGGCTGAGACTGTAGGCAATATTGCCGGCCATGCCGCCAAATTCGCGGCGCATCGACGGCGCCAGGAAGGTGGTGGAAATCTTGTGCAGCTGATCCGGCAGGATCTGGCTGTCAAAACGGCCTTTGAAAGAAAACAGGGTATCGTAGGCAAGCGCCCCGCAAACCAGAATCGACATGACTCGCGCGCAAACTAAAAGGCAATCGACAAGTCTATCATGAAGCGCAGATGACAGTCAGCCGCGAACAGCGGCCAACTTGCAGATAACTAACAGCTTTTAGGCATTACTCCGGAATAATCATGACAATCAATTTTCGCCGCCACGCCGCCACGCTGGCACTGCTGTTCCCCGTGCTGGCGCATGCCGCGACCAGCCTCGGCACCATCCCGCTGAACACCCCGGATGGCAAACCGGCGCAGTTCTCCCGCCTGCAGGGCAAGATCACGGTGGTGAACTTCTGGGCCACCTGGTGCGCGCCATGCCGCATCGAGATGCCGCTGCTGTCGGCAGAGGCAAAAAGGTTGGCCGCACGCGGCGTGCGCTTTGTCGGTATTGCGCTGGACCAGCCGGAGCAGGTGCAGGGCTACCTGAAGCAGACGCCGGTCAGCTACCCGGTGGTACTGGCCGATGGCGATGGCATCGAACTGATGCACACGCTGGGCAACAAGGCCGGTGGCCTGCCGTTTACCGTGATCCTCAACGAACAGGGCCAGCCGGTAAAACGCATTCTCGGCATCCTGGACGAAAAGACGCTGCAACTGGCACTGCCGCTACGCTAGCCGCCACTAGATATCGAAATGCTCGTTGTGCCGGCTGGAGACGCTGTGGCCGGGCAACAGACAACGCACCGTCGCGGTCAGCGCATCGCGCAAGCGCATCAGTTCCGGCACGCTGCTGGCCACCTCGGCGGCATCACCCTGCTGCAAGGCCTGCCACAGGGTAAAGCTATGGCTGCCGATCGCCTGTAGCTGCTCGCCCAGCTCGCGATAGTGCGGATTCTGTCCATAGCCCCGCTGGCCTTCTTCCAGATACCAGCAGGCGAAATCGGCATAGCTGGCGGCATCCCAGTCGCCGGGGCCGCCGTCGCCGGCGGCCAACTCCAGCAGTCGTCCCAGCGTGGCGCGGTAGGCCAGCTCCAGCCGGAACAGCGCGATATCCTGCTGCGACCAGCGCTGGCGGCCGGCATATTCCCACACCGGATTACCCTGCCACTTGCGTACCCAGTCAAAGAAACTGTCCGCCGGCATCGGTCGGGCAATGCCGTAGCCCTGCGCCACCTCGCAGCCCAGATACAGCAGCAGCTTGCCGTGCTCTTCGGTCTCCACCCCTTCCGCCACCTGGTGGCGGTTGAAGGCGCCGGACAGGCCGATGATGCCTTGCACGATGGCCAGATCGTCGGTGTCCTCGTGCATATTGCGGATGAAGGACTGGTCGATCTTCAGCTTGTCCGCCGGCAGCCGCTTCAGGTACAGCAGCGAGGAGTAACCGGTGCCGAAGTCATCCAGCGCGAAGCGCACCCCCAGTGCCTGGCATTCGCGCATCAGCGCGATCACCCGCTCCAGATCGGATAGCGCGGTGCTTTCCAGCACCTCGATCTCCAGCATGTCGCGCGGCACATCCGGGTAATCCAGCAGGATCTGCGCCATGCGGCTGGCAAAGTCCGGCTGCTGCAAATGAAAGGCGGAAATATTCACGCTCACCCCCTGCAGCAGACCGCGGCTACGCCACGCCTGCATCTGCGCCAGCGCGGTGCGCAGCACCCACTCGCCCAGCGGAATATCCAGCTCGCTGTCCTCAATGTCGGCCAGAAACGCTCCCGGCGCCAGCACGCCAAGCTGCGGGTGATGCCAGCGCAGCAGCGCTTCCGCCCCCACCACCTGGCCGCTGCGCATATTTACCTTGGGCTGGTAGTACAGCTGCAGTTCGTTGTGCGCCAGCGCCTGCTGCAGCCGGTCCTGGCTTTCCTTGCGGCTGCGGCGGCGGCGGTCATGCTCGGCATCGAAGATGCGGTAGCCGTTACGCCCCTGTTCCTTGGCCTGATACATCGCCTGGTCGGCATGGCGCAGCAGGGTGTCCGGGTCGTCCTCGTCCTGCGGATACAGCGCCACGCCGATGCTGGCGGTAATCTGCACCTGGATACCGGACAGGTCATACGGCTGCGCCACGATGTCCAGCAAGCGCTGCAGGCTGCGATGGCAGGCGGCCACATCCGGCAATGCGGTCAGCACCAGCGCGAACTCGTCGCCCCCCAGCCGCGCCACGGTATCGCTGCCGCGCAGCGCATCGCGCAGCCGGCCGGCAACCTGGATCAACAGCTGGTCGCCGTGCTCGTGGCCGAAGCGGTCGTTGACGCGCTTGAAACCATCCAGATCCATGAAGCAGATGGCCTGGTACAGGCCGCTGTCGCGAGCATGGGCAAACGCCAGCTGCATGCGCTCGGCCAGCAACACGCGGTTGGGTAGCTGGGTCAGCGGGTCGTGATGCGCCATGCGATCGAGCCGCTGCTCCTGCTCTTTCAGGATGCTGATATCGGTAAACACCGCGATGTAGTTGCGCAGGCGGCCATCGGCATCCTGCACCCGCGACACCGACAGCAATACCGGATAGCAGCTGCCGTTGCTGCGCCGGGTCAGCACTTCGCCATGCCAGTAGCCGCCTTCCCGCAGCCCCTGCCGCAGCTGGCCGTAAAAATGCGCCTCGTTGCCACCGGCATAGAACTGCTGCAGGCGGGTTGCCAGCAAGGCCTCGCGGGCAAAGCCGCTGATATCGCACAAGGCGCGATTGGCATCCAGGATGACGCCGCGCCGGTCGATGATGGCGATGCCTTCGCGGGTATGCTTGAACACCCCGGCCAGCAAGCGCAGCCGGTTTTCCGCCGCGCGCAGCTCGCTGATATCGTTCCAGACGCCGATGACGCCGGCCGCGTGGCCGTCGGCGTCGTAGAACACGTTCTTGGAAAACACCACCTGGCGCACGCGGCCATCGCCGTCACACAGTTCGCCCGGGTATTCTTGGCGCGGCTCGCCGCGCAGCAGCGCAGCATCGTGCTGCCGGTGTAGCGCTGCCTGCGCCTCGCCCCACAGCTCGTCGGCATTGCGCCCGCTGATAGCCTGCGGCGACAGGCCGGTAGCGCGGCTGAAGGCTTCGTTGCAGCCCAGATAGCGGCCATGCAGATCCTGGTAAAACACCGGCAACGGAATACCCTGCAACAACAGGTCGGCGAAGTTGCGCCCCTGATACAGCCCATGACGCGCATCCTGGCGCTGGGCCGTCATGGCATTA
The DNA here is from genome assembly GCF_902829295.1 of Vogesella oryzae. Lineage (GTDB taxonomy): Bacteria > Pseudomonadota > Gammaproteobacteria > Burkholderiales > Chromobacteriaceae > Vogesella > Vogesella oryzae. The sequence goes on along the minus strand of NZ_CADEPL010000010.1, from coordinate 129,367 downwards.
CATGCCGCGGCCAGCTGCGCCAGCGCATCGGCACCGGCTTCCGGCAAACGCTCTAGCAATGCCCCTGCTGCCTGCGCCTGCGCTTTGCTTGCCAGCACTCGCATACGCCAGTCTTGCCGCCGGAACAGCATGCCCAGCCAGAGGGTTGCGGCCAGCAGCAGCGGCCAGGACCAGGCCGGCACGCCATGCGGCCAACCTTGCCATTGCAGCCACAGCAGCACAGCCAGCTGCGTCCAGAGCAAGCGCGGAAGCATTTGCCATGACGTGAGGTAAGCGCTCAAGAGTCGAATCATGATCAGCGAAATTCCGGCGGTTGCCGCCAGGCAGGCCGCCACATGGCGGCACGGAATCCTTGGCCACTGGCAGGCAGATGCACTGCATGCCAGCCATTTTAAAAATCGGGTCGTCAGCCCGCACTGGGGGCCATGCACTGCCGCTAATAGCAAAGCGGCAGATCACTGTATCTATTCGATAAACGCGGTTTATGACAAAACGCAAACATGTCCGGTTCTATGCCCATGGCACGCGCTGCTGTCGTATCCCGACGACAGCATGAGCCGCTGTCGCCGGCACGGCAGAAATGCAAAACGGCCGGGATTCCCGGCCGCTTTGCTTACCGCGTGCTGGCTTAGATGCTTGCGGCCAACCTTGCGCCCTGATCGATGGCGCGCTTGGCGTCCAGCTCCGCTGCCACATCGGCGCCGCCGATCAGATGCACCGGCTTGCCAGCAGCCAGCAGCGGTTGCTGCAGTTCGCGCAGCGGGTCCTGGCCGGCACAGATGATGATGTTGTCCACCGCCAGCAGCTGCGGCTCGCCCTTGATGGTCACGTGCAGGCCGGCATCGTCGATACGCTCGTAGCTGACGCCCGGAATCATCTTCACCTGCTTCATCTGCAGGCTGCTGCGATGGATCCAGCCGGTGGTCTTGCCCAGGCCCTCGCCCACCTTGCTGCTCTTGCGTTGCAGCAGGTAAACCTCGCGCGGGCTGGGATGCGGCTGCGGGCCGCCTGCCGCCAGACCGCCGGCGGTGGCGATGTCCATGTCCACCCCCCATTCGCGCATGAAGGCGGCAGTATCCAGCGATGGCGACTTGCCCTCGTGGGTCAGGAACTCGGCGGTATCGAAGCCGATGCCGCCGGCACCGATAATGGCGACCTTGCGGCCAACCGGCTTGCCGTGCTTGAGCACGTCCAGATAGTTGAGCACCTTGGGATGGTCGACCCCCGGAATGTCCGGCGTGCGCGGCGCGATGCCGGTCGCCAGCACCACTTCATCGAAGCCGGTCAGATCGGCCGCCGCCACGCGGGTGTTCAGCCGCAACTTTACGCCGGTCAGCTCGATGCGGCGCGCGAAGTAGCGCAGCGTCTCGTGGAACTCTTCCTTGCCCGGAATACGCTTGGCGACGTTGAACTGGCCGCCGACTTCGCCAGCCGCATCGAACAGGGTGACATCGTGGCCGCGCTCGGCGGCGATGGTGGCAAACGCCATGCCGGCCGGGCCGGCCCCCACCACCGCCAGTTTCTTGCGCGTGGTCACCGGCAGGTAGTTGAGCTCGGTCTCGCGGCAGGCGCGCGGGTTGACCAGGCAGCTGGTGAGCTTGCCCTGGAAGATGTGGTCCAGGCAGGCCTGGTTGCAGCCGATACAGGTGTTGATCTCGTCGCTGCGGCCCTGTGCCGCTTTCAGCACGAACTCGGCATCGGCCAGGAACGGCCGCGCCATCGACACCATGTCGGCACAGCCGTCAGCCAGAATCTGCTCGCCCACTTCCGGGGTGTTGATGCGGTTGGTGGTGATCAGCGGGATGCCCACCTTGCCCATCAGCTTTTTGGTGACCCAGGCAAAGCCGCCGCGCGGCACGCTGGTGGCGATGGTCGGCACCCGCGCCTCGTGCCAGCCGATGCCGGTGTTGATAATGGTGGCGCCGGCTTGTTCCACTTCCTGCGCCAGCGCCACCACCTCGTCGAAATTGCTGCCGTCCTGCACCAGATCCAGCATCGACAGCCGGTAGATGATGATGAACTCGCGGCCAACCGCGGCACGCACCGCACGCAGCACTTCCAGCGCAAAACGGATGCGGTTTTCGAAGCTGCCACCCCAGCGGTCTGTACGCTTGTTGGTGTGGCGGGCGATGAACTGGTTGGTCTTTTTCTTATACACATCCGACGCTGCCGACGACATGCAGTGTGTAGATATCTGGGGGTGGCGGCGCATTCAAAAAAAAAAAAAAATAAGATCATCTTGGTGATACATGCAATCAGAGTAAAGCACAGTAACATAGGCAGGGAAGGTCGTAGAAGAGTAATGATAATGATCAGGTGTGAAGTAGACGTGCAATGAAACGAGCGCCGATTTCGCCCGCTGCGCCAGTTTCGCGCAGCGGGCGAAATCGGCGATGGTGCGCTGGATGTCGTCTTCCGACATTTCGCGCGGACGGTAGAAGTTGATCGGCGCGCAGATCGGCGATGCCGACACCAGGCTTTCCTGAAAGCTGTAGCGGCCGGTGTGCAGGATCTGCATCGCGATCTTGCCGCCGGCGGCATGTACCGCTTCGGTGACGATGCGATGCTGCGGCACTTCGTGCTCGTCCGCCAGCATCGAGGCGCCTTCGGCCACGCGGCCTTCCTCGTTGGGGCCCACGCCACCGGTCACGATCAGCCCGACGCCGCCGCGCGCGCGCTCGGCGTAGAACGCCGCCATTTTCTCGAAGCCGCCCGGCGCCTCCTCCAGCCCGGTGTGCATCGAACCCATCAGCACACGGTTTTTCAGGGTGGTGAAGCCCAGATCCAGTGGCGCCAGCAGATGCGGATAAGCCGTCATGATGTTTTTCCTCGTGTCGCTTGTGTCGTGCGGCTGCCCGTCTGCGCGTGCAAGCCCTTGATTATCGGTATGGCCTTGGCCTGTCGGCGACGATACTTACTGGTCAGTAAGTTGTCAAACGATCGTTTAATCAACGGCCGTACTGTGCCGGCCACGACACTGGCTTACAATTAAGCACCATAACGCGAACAGGGAGTGACCATGTGCCAGCCAAGCTGCCATACCGATAACGCCGAACGACAGACACTCGGTCGCCGCGAGTTCCTGCGCCTGGGCGCGCTGGGTGGTGGCGCCGTGTTGCTGGGCAGTTTCCTGCCACGGACCGCGCTGGCTGCCGGCGGCACCGACGCGCTGCTGCTGTCGTGCATGGACTACCGGCTGGTGGATGATACCGAGCGTTTCATGGCCGGCATGGGCATGCGCAACAAGTACGATCACGTGGTGCTGGCCGGTGCGGCGCTGGGGGCGATCACCCCCAAGTTCCCGGCGTGGAATACCGCGTTCTGGGAGCACCTGCAGGTCGCCATCGATCTGCACCATATCCACCAGGTCATCATCCTCGACCATCGCGACTGCGGCGCCTACAAGGTGGTGCTCGGCCAGGACTTCGGCCAGCTGCCGGATGTCGAGACCAAGGTGCATGCCGAAACGCTGATGCAGTTGCGGCAACAGATTCTGGCCAAGTACCCGCAGCTGCAGGTGCAAACCTATCTGATGGCGCTGGACGGCAGCGTGCAGCAGATCGTGCCGCGCAGCTAGATCGGCCCGGCAACCACCAGCGCCTGTCCACCTCACGTGGCAGGCGCTTGTCGCATGCGGCTGCGCTTATGCGCTCAGTGCGCGCTGACCCGGTTGAGCCAGGCCAGCAGATCGGCGCGGAACTGGTCGCGATTGGTCTCGTGGTGCATCTCGTGACGCCCGCCCGGGTACACCGTCACCGTGACATCGCGCATGCCGGCGCGGCGATAGCGTGCGGCCAACTGCCCCAAGCCGAACTTGCCGAGGCTGACCGGATCGCGGCTGCCGGCCTGCAACCATACCGGGCAATCTTTCGGCAGCGCCGTGCCGTCGGCCTCGCCGGCCTCCATCGCCACGATGCCGCCGAACAGGTCGCTCCACAGTTGCGGGGTGGGAAACTGCCCGCACAGCGGGTCGGCGATGTAGGCATCCACCGCCGCCGGATCGCGGCTGAGCCAGTCCAGCTTGGTCCGGGTCGGCATGAAACCGAGGTTGAAGCTGCCGAACACCAGTGCGGTCATGAACGGGCTGGGCCGTGCCGTACCGTTCAGCCGGCCGACCAGCCGGGACACCCGCCGCATCAGCCGCGCCAGCCAGCTCTGGCGGTAGCCGGTCGCCGACAGCACCAGGCCGTCCAGACGTTGGCCGTAATGCAGCAGGAAACTGCGCGCGATGAAGCTGCCCATGCTGTGGCCGTACAGGATCAATGGGCAATCGTGCTGGCCACGGGCGTAATCCACCACGCAGCGCAGGTCATCCACCACCTGCTCCCAGCCGCCGCGGGCGGCAAACCAGCCCGGCACCGGCGCATAGCGGCCGTGGCCGCGATGGTCGTGGGCATACACCGCGTAGCCGGCGGCAACCAGCTCGGCGGCCAGCGGCGCGTAACGGGCGGCGTGCTCGCTCATGCCGTGGCTGATCACCACCGTCGCGCGCGGCGTGCCATCTGGCAGCCAGCACTGGCCGTGGATGGTGCTGTCGTCACTGGCTTGCAGGGTGAAGGTTTGCATCGGGGCGGCGTTCTCGCTAGACAAGATCGCGGCCAATCAACAACGTTGACCGCATGATGCCCCCAGTTTGGCAGAATTTAGCGCGCGAGATAAGCCCTACGGCCAACGCTGCGCACCGGCAGGATCAGGCCTGCAGCGGACGGGCGTCGTAGTCGGGATTGCAGCGCGAGGTCAGCACGTGGTCGCGCCAGGCACCGTTGAGGAACAGGTAGTCCCGCGCCTGGCCTTCGATCTGGAAGCCCAGCCGCTTGAGCAGGCCGGCGCTGCGCACATTATGCGGCTGGTAATTGGCCTGTACCCGGTGCAGACGAAGATTGGTAAAGGCGAACTGCACCACCGCCTCCAGCGCCTCGCGCATCAGGCCCTGGCCTTCACAATCCTTGTCCAGCCCGTAGCCCAGATGGCAGGCCTGGAACACCCCGCGCACGATATTGCTGATGGTGATCATGCCGATCACCCGCCCCGGCTCCTTGTCGCGCATCAGCAGAAAGGTGGCGCCGCGACCTTCACGCCAGTCTTCCTCGCGCTGGCGCATGCGCATCGACCAGAAGAATTCGGAGTAATACATCCCGCCCGGCGTCGGCTCCCACGGCGCGAAATGTTCGCGGTTGCGCAGCTGGTAATCCAGCACCGCGCGGGCCCAGGCGGACTCGGCCGGCAACAGTTGCAAACGTTCGGTAGACAGGGGGGGCTGCGATGTCGCCATCGAAAAACTCCGGATACGGCGGAAAGGCGCAAGTATGCCATCAAGCGACTGTCCGCGGTTTGATTCCGCACCAGTCTGCAGCCTGACGGGCAGCAACAAAAAACCCGTGCGGTTGCGCGCACGGGTTTTCAAGTCAGCTTGCGGCCAACGTTCAGTTGCCGGTCAGACGCTCCAGCGCTTCGCGGTACTTGGCAGCGGTCTTCTCGCGCACCTCCAGCGGCACGGCCGGGGCCGGCGGCTGTTTGTTCCAGCCGGAGGCTTCCAGCCAGTCGCGCACGAACTGCTTGTCGAACGACGGCGGGGTGCTGCCTTCGGCGTAGCTGTCAGCCGGCCAGAAGCGGCTGGAATCCGGGGTCAGCGCCTCGTCCATCAGCACCAGGGTGCCGTCTTCGTCGAGGCCGAATTCGAACTTGGTATCGCAGATGATGATGCCGCGCTTGGCGGCGAATTCGGACGCGGTCTGGTACAGCAGGATGGCGGTGTCGCGCACCTTGGCCGCCAGTTCGGCACCGACGATGGCCTCGCACTGCGCGAAGGTGATGTTCTCGTCGTGATCGCCTACCGCCGCCTTGGTAGACGGGGTGAAGATCGGCTGCGGCAGCTTGCTGGATTCCTTCAGCCCGGCCGGCAGCTGGATGCCGCACACGGTGCCGGACTTCTGGTATTCCTTCCAGCCGGAGCCGGCCAGATAGCCGCGCACCACGGCTTCGATCATTACCGGTTTCAGGCGCTTGGCCACCACGCCGCGACCGGCCACCAGCGGCAGGTCTTCTGCCGACACCACGTCTTCCGGCTTGTCACCGGTCAGGTGGTTGGGCACCACGTCTTTCAGCGTCTCGAACCAGAAGTTGGAGATGGCGGTCAGAATCTGGCCCTTGCCCGGGATCGGGTCGTCCAGAATCACGTCGAACGCCGACAGGCGGTCGCTGGCGATCATCAGCATGCGCTTGTCGTCGATCTCGTACAGGTCGCGCACTTTACCCGAGTAGATTTTCTTCAGGCTGGTCAGTTGGCTCATGAAACTTCCTTCACAAAAACAAAAGGCGATGCCTTATGGGCATCGCCTGAATCCTTACAGGGTATCTTTCAGCGCGCGCGCCTGCTCCAGCGCGTCGTCGACGTTGGCCGCCAGCACGCAGTAGTGGCCCATCTTGCGGCCAACCCGTGCCTGCTTCTTGCCGTACAGGTGCAGGTGGGCGTTCGGCGCTTCCATCAGCACCGACCAGTTCGGCTCGCCGCCGTCTTCCTGCCACACATCGCCCAGCAGATTCACCATCACCACCGGCGACAGCAGCTCGGTCTTGCCCGGCAGCAGGCCGCACATGGCGCGCACTTGCTGCTGGTACTGATCGGTGGCGCAGGCATCGATGGTGTAGTGGCCGGAGTTGTGCGGCCGCGGCGCGATCTCGTTCACCACCAGGCTGTCGTCGCCCAGCACGAAGAACTCCACCGCCAGCACGCCGATGTAATCCAGTGCCTCGGCCAGCTGCACCGCGAACTGCTGCGCGCGGGCGGCCAGTTCCGGCGCGATGCGCGCCGGCACGATGGATTCGTCGAGGATTCCGTCCTTGTGGATGTTCTCGGCGACCGGGAACACTGCCACCTGGGCAGTGCTGACACGGGTGACGATGGCGGATACTTCCAGCTTCAGGTCCAGCATCTTTTCCAGCACGCAGGCCTGGCCGCCCAGATTGGCGAAGGCGGCGCGGGCCTCGTCGGCGGTTTTCACCCGCACCTGGCCCTTGCCGTCATAGCCCAGACGCGCGGTCTTGAGGATGCCCGGCAGGTAGGGAGTCAGATCAACCTGGATGTCGTCCACGCTTTCGATGGCCAGATACGGCGCGGTCGGCAGACCGGCCTTGCGCACCCAGCTCTTCTCGGCGATACGGTCCTGGGCGATGGCCACGCAGTCACCGGACGGCGACACGCGCGTGGTCTTGGCCAGCAGCCGCATGGCGTCGGCGTTGACGTTCTCGAATTCGGTGGTCACCGCGGCACAGCTATCGGCCAGGGTTTTCAGCGCGGCGGCGTCATCGAACGGCGCGCACAGATGCACATCGGCAAACTCGGCGGCCGGCGCACTGGCATCCGGGTCCAGCACGGTCACGCGGTAGCCCATGCGCTTGGCGGCGGTCACGAACATGCGGCCTAGCTGGCCGCCGCCGAGGATGCCCAGCATCGCGGGCGGCAGGATGGCGCGCATCAGTTCACCTCCGGCAGCGTCATCGCCAGTACGGTTGCTTCCTGTTTCTTGCGGAAAGCCTTCAGCTGTTCGGCCAGCTGCGGCTTGGTGGTCGCCAGCATGGCGATGGCGAACAGGCCGGCGTTGGCCGCACCGGCTTCGCCGATGGCAAAGGTGGCCACCGGAATGCCCTTGGGCATCTGCACGATGGACAGCAGTGAATCTTCGCCACGCAGGTATTTGGACGGTACCGGCACGCCCAGCACCGGAATGTGGGTCTTGGCTGCCAGCATGCCCGGCAGGTGGGCAGCACCGCCGGCGCCGGCGATGATGGCTTTCAGGCCACGCGCTTCGGCTTCTTCGGCGTACTGGAACAGCAGGTCAGGAGTGCGGTGGGCGGAAACGACGCGGGTTTCGAACGCGATGCCGAAGTCTTTCAGTACGCGCGCGGCGTTCTGCATGACTTCCCAGTCGCTGTTGCTACCCATCACGATGCCAACTTCGATCATGGAGGCGAGTCCCGTCAAGGAGAGGAAAAACGGGATTTTACCTGATTCGGCAAGGGCTTGCCCGCCGGATGTTGCATCGCAGTCGGGCCGGCAGACGCCGCCGGCTGCGGTGCCGGCAACAGCACCAGGTTGGCCGCAGCGCCTGCGGCCAACCTTGCCATGTTTACAGCGCGCCCAGCCGCTGTTTGGCTTTTTGTGCTGCCGGCGTGCCCGGGTACAGTTTGATCAGCTGGCGTAGCGTCACACGCGCCTCGTCTTTTTGCTGCAGCGAGATCTGGTTATCCGCTACCAGCCGCAGCGCATCGGCGGCATGCGCATTCTTCGGATACTGGCTGGCGAAACGGCGCAGGATGTCGATGGCGGCATCGTTCTGCTGCAGCATGGTGTGCGACACGCCCAGCCAGTAGTTGGCCTCGATGCCCTGCGCGCTGCCCGGGTAGCCATCCATCACCGCCTTGAGCTGGGTTACTGCCGCGCCGAAATCACGCTTGCGCAAAGTATCCAGCGCTTTCGCCAGCGCCGCATCGACCGGTGCCACCGCCGCCGATGGCGCGACCTCGCCCTGCGGCGCACTGGCATCCCCATGTGGGCGCTCCAGCTTGCCAAGACGCATATCCAGGTCGGCATACAGGTCGTTCTGGCGTTTCTGCGTTTCTTCCAGCTGGTGCAGCATCACCTCGTTCTGGCCACGCAGGCTGGCCATCGCCGCCTTCATGTCGCTGACTTCGTTCACCAGGTCCAACAGGCGCTGGTTGGCCAGTTTGGCCTCCACATCGGACAGCCGCGCACTGGCCTGCTGCGCATTGCTCGACATCTGGCTCTGCAGCTGGCGGCGGGTTTCTTCCAGATCGGTCGAGGTGGCACAGGCGCCCAGCAGCACGGGCAGCAACAGCATCAACAATCGGTTTTGCATGGTGTGATCGCCCATCGCGTCAAATAAAAATCCGGGACAGCGTGCCGCGATCCCGGATCAGGGTCAAGCCGCTACGCTTACTGATAGAGGAAGTCGGCGCGGCGGTTCTCGGCGTAGTCCTGCTCGGTGGTACCGGTGGCACGCGGTTTTTCCTTGCCCAGGCTCACCGCCTCGATCTGTTCCGGCTTCACGCCCAGCACTTCCAGCCCCTGCTTGACGCTTTCGGCACGGCGCTGGCCCAGCGCCAGGTTGTATTCGCGGCTGCCGCGGGCATCGGTATTGCCCTGGATCAGCACCTTGGTCTTGTACTTGTTCAGGTAACCGGCATGCGCCTGCACGGTGGCCTTGTCGGCATCGCGGATGCTGGACTGGTCAAAGTCGAAGAACACGCTCTTGCCATTCACGCCGGCAAAAGCGGCAGCTTCGGCGGCGCGGGCATCCACTTCCGGCAGGGTCTGTGCCGGTTTCAGCTCGGAACCGCTACCGGCAGTACCGTTACCGGCGGTTACCGGTGCCGCGCCACCCATCGTATCGCTGGGTGCAGCCGGGGGAGTGGAAGCGCAGGCGCTCAGCAATACCACGCTGGCGGTAACAATAAACGGAACGACTTTCATGCGAATCTCCTTGTTGCGGTTCTGTTGGGCAATGGCAGATCGGAAGTTATTTTTGCACAAAAATAAAGACCTGCCATCTGCGCGAGAGTTCAGCCGGACTGGTTACGGATTGTATGGCCCCCAGGCTGCATCCTGTACTTCACCTTCAATCACCCCCAGCCGTACCCGGCCCGGGTGTTCGACCGAGGCGGCAAACAGCACGCTGCGCCCGCCCTGGTCGCTGGCATACAGCACCATCTTGCCATTGGGCGCGAAGCTGGGTGATTCATCATAGGCACTGGTGCTCAGCTGGCGGCTATCGCCGCTGGCCAGTTCGAGCAGCATCACCTTGAAGCGCCCCGCCTCGCGCTGCACGTACACCAGCTGGCGGCCGTCCGGCGAATACGATGGAGACACGTTGTAGCTGCCCTGGAAGGTAACGCGGCGCGCATTGCGGCTGCCATCCACCGGCTGCACATACAGCTGCGGGCTGCCGCTGCGATCGGACACGAAGGCGATGCTGCGGCCGTCCGGACTCCACACCGGTTCGGTATCGATGGCGCTGCTGTAGGAGAAGCGCTGCAGGCCGCTGCCGTCGGCATTGAGCAGGTAAATCTGCGAATTGCCGCTGGTGGTCAGCACCACCGCCAGCCGGCGGCCATCCGGGCTCCACGCCGGTGCGGAATTGCTGCCCTTGAAGTTGGCCAGCACCTTGCGCTGACCGGTAGACAGATCCTGCACGTAGATGATCGGCTTCTTGTTTTCGAACGACACATAAGCGAGACGGCCGCCATCGTTGCTCCATGCCGGCGAGATGATCGGCTCGTTGGAGCGCAGCACGGTCTGCGCCCGGCGGCCATCGACATCCGCCACCTGCAGTCGCCACTCCTTGCCGACCTGGATCACGAAGGCGATGCGGCTGGCAAACAGGCTTTTCCCGCCCAGCAGCGCTTCGTACACCATGTCCGCCATGCGGTGTGCCACATCGCGCAGCTGCGATGGATGCACGTCGAACTCCATGGCCAGCTTCTGTTCGCGCGGCGCCAGCGCATCGGCCCAGAATGTCACCCGCAGCATGCCGCCATCCAGCCGCGTGACGCGGCCATACACCATGGCGCGCGCCCCCTGCTGCTGCCAGTAGCTGGCATCCAGCGGGGCGCCAGTGGCCGGCACATTCAGCAGATTGAACATGCCGGTCATCGCCAGATCGCTCTTCACCGTGGAGGTGACGGCATCCGGCAGCCACTCCTCGTTGGTCAACGGCAGGATGGCAAGCGGATAGCGGTTGATGCCGCCACCGACAATATCCACAGTCAGGTCAGCACGGGCCAGTGGTGCGGCCAACAGCAGGCAGCACAACAAAAATCGGCGGGCAACAGCAAAGAAGGAATACAAGGCTTACTCCTTGGGACGGAATTTCAGCGTAATGCGGCGGAAGTCGGCAAAGTCGGCGCCTTTGGGCAGCGGCGGGAAGCGGCGCGCATCGCGCAACGCCGCCAGCACCGCCTGGTCATAGCCGGCAACGCCGCTGCTGCGCAGCAGTCGGCTGCTACGGATTTCCAGCGTCGGCAGAATCTCCACCTCCACCACCGCTTCCGGATTGCCGGCGATGCCATCGGGCACCATCACGTAGGGACGGATGCGGTTACGCACCGCATCGACATACTGCGCGCGCAGATCGAGCACACCATTGGCACTGCCCCCTTGTACACCCTGCTTGCTACCGGACTGTGTCACCTTGCCCTTGCCGGGCCCTGGCGGCAGGTCATCGAGCTCGGACAGCAAGTCATCGGCACGCGGCGCAACGGGCTTGGCTGCAGGCTTGCCCGTGGGCGCTGCCGTGACGGCAGGCTTGCTGGCCGGCACCGGTGGCGTTGCTTTTGCCGGTTCCGCAGGCGCCGGCTTCGGCTTGGCGGGGGTCTTTGCTGGCGGCGGCGCGGCCGGTTCGGGGGCGGGCTTGCCGCCCTTGACGGTGATGTCGGCGCTATTGAGCGCGGGTAGTTGCGCCTGTGCTGCCGGCGTCGGGGCGGGCGTCGGTGCCGGGGCTGCCGGCTGCGGCTTGCTGACGGCGGCCCGCGCGGCCTTGACCGCCTCCCGTACCACCGGGCCTCCACCGGCCCACAGTTCGACCGCCAGCGGCGGCGGCGTCTGCAATACCGCCGGCGCGGCAGACCACCACAGCATGGCGATCACCGCGACATGCAGCAGTGCCGATAGCAGCCAGGCGGCGCCCCCCGGTTGACGTGCGGCCAACATCAGCTCCCTTGCTGGCGCACGGTCAAGGCCACGCGCTGGATGCCAGCTTCATGCAGGCGGTCGGCCACGGCCACCACCACGCTGTATTTCAGGTCGCGATGGGCGGTCACCACCACCGGACGGTTATCGCGCACCCGTGCCTGCACATCGGCAATCAGGGTATCCAGATCGGCTTCCGGCTGGCGCTTGCCGCCTTCGCCGACAAAATAGCGGCCATCGGCCTCGATGCTGATTTCCAGCGGCGTGGTATCGACCTGCGCGGCGCGGGTGACACTGGGCACTTCGATCACCCCCGGCGTAAACAGCGGGGTGGTCACCATGAAGATCACCAGCAGTACCAGCATCACGTCGATGTATGGCACTACGTTCATCTGGTTCATCATGCGACGGGGTCGGCGTTGCAGCATTGGCAGTATTCCTGGACAGCGGATGCAGGATGGTAGCACCTGCATCCGGCGAATGGTTTCGGCTGTGTAACGACCTGCCGCAAGCGGCAGGGTTCCCGTCAGCGGCGACGCAGCAGGGTCATACCGTCGCCCATCGGCAGGATGCACTGGTCGACACGGCGGTCATGCTTGAGGCTGGCATTGAATTCACGCAGCACTTCCACGCTGCGCGGGTCGCCGGGTTGCGGCTCGACCACCCGCCCGTTAAGCAGGATATTGTCGATGGCGATGACCCCGCCCGGCCGCACCAGCTGCAGGCAGGCTTCGTAATAGTCGGGGTAATTGGTCTTGTCGGCATCGATGAACGCCAGATCGAAACTGCCGGCCGCGCCATCGGCCAGTAGCTGGTGCAGGGTCAGCAGGCCCTGCTGCAGATACAGCTGGATGCGGCCGTCCACGCCGGCACGCCGCCAGTACTGCATGGCGATGTGGCTGAATTCCACGCTCATGTCGCAGGCCACGGTGCGGCCGCTCTCGCCCATGGCCAGCGCCACCGTCAGCGCGCTGTAGCCGGTAAAGGTGCCGATCTCCAGATAACGGCGCACCCCCAGCAGCTGCACCAGCCAGCCGAGAAACTGCCCCTGCTCCGGCGCAATCTGCATCTTGGCCATGCGATGGCCGGCGGTAAACTCGCGCAGCTCGCGTTGCACCGGGTGCTCCTGCACCCCGATCTCGAACAGGTACTCGGCCACCTGCGGGCCGAATGTCATGGTTTGTCTAGTCATGATCTGGCTCGGAAAAACAAAACGCCCTTGCGGGCGTCATGGCGAGTATCACTGACCGGCTTATTCCGGCTGGTACACATAGGCTTTCTGCGGTACGCGCGATTCTTTCCAGCGCTGCAGATCGTCCAGGTTCTGCGGGCGATCCCACCAGGTCAGGCGCAGCTCGCGGCGTTCGGTATCGACTTCCGGGTGCTTGTCCAGGTAGTCGTTCATGAATTGGGTGAATTCGGACTGATACATCTGTTACTCCCGGCAAAAGATGGCGGCGATTGTACTGCAAAAACGTGCCTCCGGCAGCCGGCCACACGCTAGGGTGAATCGGCCGGCGGCGGCAGATGGCGCTGCAGCCACATCTCGCGCTGCAACAGCGCCACCTGCTGCCGGCGGCGCCAGCCGGCAAATTGCAGATAGCTCAGCCAGCACAGCAGCAGACTCAGCAGCAGCCACACCAGCAGCAGCCACAGCCGCGGCGAGTGGATATCGCCCCAGCCCAGCTGCTGCGACAAATCCAGCCGCAACGCGAAAGGCCCGCTGCGCACCTCGACGCTGGCATGCAGGTTATTGCTCCAGCTGCCCTCCTGCGGCAGGGCGCTCTGCAGCGGTACCAGACTGGGGCGCAGCTGCTCGTCGGCCGGCAATGGCACCAGCGCCGCGGGCTGCAGCCACAGCGCCAGATAATTTCCGCCACGCCCCGGCATCAGCAATAGCTGCAACGGCGAGTCGGCACGATCTGCCCACTGCACCACCACCGCCTGCCCGGCCAACAGCAGAGGCATGATTTTAGCGACCGCCGGTTGCCGGGCCAGATCCTGCGTCGGCAATACATCGCCCCCCAGCAGGAACGGCACCACCCAGCGCACCTGCAGTTGCCGGCTGCGCTCGCTCCCCTGCAGCAAGGCGACCTTCTGCAGTAGCGGAAACTCCCGATGCAGGCTGGCAAGGTAACGCCCGGGGTCGCTACCGGCGGACTCCTGCTGCAGATTATCCAGGTCCTGCAGCAATTGTTCGCCGGCGGCCTGCAGCTGCCGCAGCCGGCCCCCGACCTGTGTCGCCAACTGCTGTGCCTGTTCTTGCAGCGCGGCCAAGCTGCGGGCACGCTCGTAGGCCAGCAGCCAGCCACCGCCGGTCACCGCCATCAGCAGCCAGCACACTGCCAGGGCCAGAAACAGCAATCGGTGCGGCCAACGAGAAGCGCGGCCGATCACAGCATGTATTCCCGTTTCTGATGCTGGTCGATCAGCTGGCGCCAGGCTTGCAACAGTTTCTGGAACTTGCTGTTGGCCGGCTCCGCCTCGCGCACTTTCTGCAGCAGCTGGTGCGCCAGATGGACGTGGCTTTCGTGCCAGCCGTGACGATGGCTCTGCGCAATCACCGCATTGACCAGGTTGAGCATCAGCTGGATGTTGTGCGGCATTTCCTCCAGCGCCTGGTGGAACAGCTCGATGGCGCGATCATGCTCGCCGCTTTGCGCCATGCGTACCGCCTGGTTGTTCAGATCGATGATGTCCTGCACGCTGCCGGCAATCAGCTGCCGGCCGGCGTCGCCCAGCCCCACCTGGTCGAACATCGCCGACAGTTTCTGCAGCAAGGCCTGGTTATCGTGGTGGTTGCGCACCATGTCGCGCGCCACCTGGTTGCCCAGTTCGTGGTGCCCCTGGGCATAGCAGGCGCGCGCGAACTCCAGCTTGTCGTCGTCCTTGAGCTTGCCCAGCTGCCCCAGTTTTTCCGCCGCCTCGTACAGCAGCCGCTCGGCGGCCTGCTTGTTGCCGGACTGGCTCTGGATGGTGCTGTCCACCACGTCCGCCATCCATTCGCCTTCCGGGTTGAATTTGTAGTCGCGGCGCAGCGACGCCAGCGTCCGTGCTGCCTCGGTCTTCTCATTGCAGGCCAGCTGCACGCGCACCAGCGAGGCGTAATGCGACGGGCTGCGATGCCAGCTGGCTTTTGCCAGCTCCAGCGTGGTGCTGTAGGCACTGCGCGCCTGCGCCAGATCGCCGTTTTCCTCCGCTACCTGCGCCAGCACCTGGTGGCGGCGCACCGTGGCCGGTGCGATCTCGGTGGCACGCTTGAGCACATCCTGCGCCTTCTGCAGCTCGTGATTGTCCTGGTACAGCTTGGCCAGCCAGTCGTAGGCTTCCATCACGCGATCGTTGTCTTCCACCACCTGCTCGAACATCGCCAGCGCCGGTTCCGGCTGTTTCAGTCCCACCAGCGCCTTGGCCATGCCCAGCTTGGCCCACTGCAGGTCCTTGACCTGCAGCACCTGCCGGTACAGCGCCTGCGCGCTGTCGTAATCACCGATCTTCAGCGCCAGGCTGCCCTTGAGCTTCATGAAATCCAGGGTGAACTCGCCGCGCTCGGCGATCTTCTTGTTGCAGGCGTCGATGGCGCCCAGATAGTCGTGCCCCATCAGCGCGTCATCCACCACCGCGAAGGCGGCGCGGCGGCGCATTGCTACTTCCAGCCGCCGCCCCAGCTCGTCGCCGGTAAACGGCTTGAGCAGATAGCCATCCGGTGCCAGCTCGGCGGCCGACACCACTTTGGCGGCGCGCCGCTCGCCGCTGACGATCATGAATACGCAGGACTGCTTGAGCAGGTTGCGCTCCTTGGCCTCCTCGTACAGGTACAGGCCGTCGTTGCCGGTGCCCAGATCGTAGTCGCACAGCACCACGTCGAAGTCGTAGCGCATCATCTTCACCAGCGCGTCGCTGGCCTTGCCGGCGTATTCCACCTTCTCGGCACCGAACGAGTTCAGCGTCATCGCCATCGCCCGCTGCATTTCCGGCACGCTGTCCACCACCAGGAACATCTTCTTGGCGAACGGATTGCTGTATTCCTGCCGGCCGGCAGGGTCGCGCTGGCCGGTAATGGCATGAAAGGTCGTCGATGGGCGCGGCTGCTGGCTCATGGTGCGTCTCGTTGCTAGAAGGTTGGCCGCATCAGGCCGGGGTCAGTTTGTCGGCGGCGTAGCGCAAATCCAGCCACTTGATGCCATGCTCGGCGAAATTGATCTGCAGGCGCACATCGTCGCCGGCGCCTTCGGCGCTGATCACCACGCCACTGCCGAACTTGCTGTGGCTCAGCGCCTGGCCGATGCGCCAGCCGGCAATGCTGTTGTTACGCACGAAAGCCGGTGCCGGTTCGTCCTGCCAGGCATTGCGCCGCGGCGCTGCTGTTTTTACCGTAGCAGACAAGTGCTGCAACAGCGCGGCCGGCACTTCGTCGACAAAGCGCGAGCGGATCGGGTAACGGCTCTGCCCGTGCAGCATGCGGCTCTGTGCCGAGGAGAAATACAGCCGCTTGCGGGCGCGGGTGATGGCGACATACATCAGCCGGCGTTCTTCCTGCAGCCCCTTGCTGTCACTGAAGCTGTTCTCGTGCGGGAACAGCCCTTCTTCCAGCCCGCCGATGAATACCGCATCGAATTCCAGGCCCTTGGAGGCGTGCACCGTCATCAGCTGCAGCGCGTCCTCGCTGGCATCGGCCTGATGGTCGCCGGCTTCCAGGCTGGCCTGGGTCAGGAACTCCACCACCGCCAGTTCCGGCTCGTGCGGCAGGAAACCCAGCGCGGCATTCACCAGTTCGTCGAGGTTGGCCAGCCGCTCTTCGCCTTCCTTGCGGTCGGCCTCGTACATCGCGCGCAGACCGGAGTCATCCACCACCAGGCTGATCTGCTCCGCCAGCGACAGATGCTCGCAACGGGCGCGCAGTTGTTCCACCAGCAGTACGAATTCGGCCACCTTGCCGCCGGTACGGCCACCACCGGCACCGCAAGCCGCCTGCCACAGGCTGATGCCGCGTTCGCGGCTGGCGGTCTGCAGGTTTTCCACCGTGCGCGCGCCGATGCCGCGCGCCGGCACGTTGATTACCCGCAGCAGCGCGTTGTCGTCATCCGGGTTTACCGCCAGCCGCAGATAGGCCAGCGCATGCTTGATTTCCTGGCGCTCGAAAAAGCGCAGTCCGCCGTAGATGCGATACGGCACGCCAGCTTGCACCAGCACGTGCTCCAGAATCCGCGACTGCGCGTTGGAGCGGTACAGCACCGCCATATCGGACAGGTTCCAGCCGTCGCGCTGCAAGGACTTCACCTCGTCGACAATGAACTGCGCTTCCTCGCCGTCGCTGAATCCCTCGAACACGCGGATCGGATCGCCGGCACCGGCATCGGTCCACAGCTGTTTGCCGAGGCGGCCGTCGTTGTGCTCGATCAGCGCGTTGGCCGCATCGAGGATGGTGCCGGCGGAGCGGTAGTTCTGTTCCAGCCGGATCGGCGCACTGATGC
Organism: Vogesella oryzae; assembly: GCF_902829295.1. GTDB lineage: Bacteria > Pseudomonadota > Gammaproteobacteria > Burkholderiales > Chromobacteriaceae > Vogesella > Vogesella oryzae. Next base: position 112,189 of record NZ_CADEPL010000010.1, on the reverse strand, counting down.
CGTAATCGCGCAGCAGCGCATGCATATTGCCGACTTCGGCACCGCGGAAAGCGTAGATCGACTGGTCGTCGTCGCCGACCGCAAACAGCGCGTTGTCGCTGCCGGCCAGCAGCTTGAGCCAGGCGTACTGCAGGCGGTTGGTATCCTGGAATTCGTCCACCAGCACATGGCGGAAGCGCTCGCGGTAGTGTGCGGCCAACGCCTCGTTGCGCGACAGCAGCTCGTAACTGCGCAGCAGCAGCTCGGCGAAATCGGCCACGCCTTCGCGGTTGCACTGCGCGTCGTAGGCGGCATACAGCTCGATCAGCTTGGCCTCGTACGGGTTCATCGCCGCCGGCAGCGCATGGGCGCGCACACCGGCTTCCTTGTTGCCATTGATGAACTGCTGTACCGCCTTGGGCGGGAATTTTTCGTCCGACACATCCAGCGCCTTCAGCAGCCGCTTGATGGCGGACTGTTGTTCGCCGGAGTCCAGAATCTGGAAGGTCTGCGGCAGGCCGGCATCGCGGTAGTGGATGCGCAGCAGCCGGTTGCACAGGCCGTGGAAGGTGCCGATCCACATCGCCTTGACGTTGACCGGAATCATCGCCGCCAGGCGGGTCTGCATCTCGCGCGCCGCCTTGTTGGTAAAGGTCACCGCCAGCACGCTGGCCGGACTGGCCTGGCCGGTGGACAGCAGCCAGGCGATGCGGGTGGTGAGCACCCGCGTCTTGCCGCTGCCGGCGCCAGCCAGCACCAGCGCGCTCTTGGCGGGCCAGGTAACGGCGGAGAGTTGTTCGGGATTAAGGCCGGCGAGCAGCTTGTCGTTCATGGGGCACGGGCGGGTAGAGAAACAATTGTTGCATTCTACACCAGCGCCACTGCCCCCCTGCGGCCAACCTTGGTCGCTATTGGCTCAAGCCAGCAGTGCCAGCGCCGCCTCGCTGCCGATCACCTGCGCATACTCGCCATGCAGATTGGCCAGCGCCATGGCATGCACCTCCTGCGCGCTGCGCGGCACGCCGTCGAAATCCGTTTTGGCGTAGGCGTAACAGCCATCTGCTACTACCAGGGTGTCAAAGCCGAGATTGCCGGCGCTGCGGGCACAAGCCTCCACCGAGTTGTTGGTGCTGACCCCGGTAATGACGATGCGCTGAATGCCGCGCACGCGCAACCAGCGTTCCAACTGGCTGTGGGTGAAAACATCCGGCACATTCTTTTCCTGCACATGCTCGCCCGGCAGCGGCTGCAGCTCCGGCTGGAACTCGGCGCCATCCTGCCCAGGCCAGAAGGGCGAGCCGGGTGTCAGCGACATATGCCGCACATGTACCACGGTTTGCCCGGCCGCGCGCCATGCGCTCAGCAGACGCAGGATGACGGCCTCGGCCTGCGGGTTGTTGCGCGACTCGGCCGGCATGCGACGCATGCCTTGCTGCATGTCGATGATGATGAGAGCGACCGGTGAAGAGGAAACGGGAACAAGCATGGTAACTATCCGCTAGGAACGAATGGCCATACTAGCAAGCACGCAAGCTTGCAGTTATCGATTTAACTAAACCGAGATCCCGGCGCTTAGTGTGCATGAAACAGGCCGCGATGCCCCGCAGTGCCGTCATCCGCAACCCGCCGCTTGCCGGCGCGCAGCTTGTCCCATGCTTTTTCGTGAAAATAGTAGGCCACGGTATTGACCATGGGCTCCACCAGCGCCAGCAAGCTGGCAACACCGAAACTGCCAGTGAGCAGATAGGCCACACTGAATGCCACGCTGAAATGGCAGATGGCGAAGGTGATGGTCTTGATCATGGCGGCGCCTTTGCTGGCTATCAAACACAAGTCGATGATAGCCAACATAGATCAATAGCCAAAATTGAATTACTTCATCAGATAATAGCGGATAAATATCAATCTAGCGGCTGGCCCAGGAAAAATCCTCGGCAAAACTGCCGGCCAGGCTGCGCGACATGGTCGCCAGCATGTGATTGCGGTCGCTGAACCGCGGCACCCCGCCATCGGCGGCATAACAGGTGGTCGCATCACAGAAACGGGCTATGCCATCCCACACACGCACATTGGCATGCCTGGCGGCTACCCGCTGCAGGATGGCGACAATGTCCCGCCGCTGGGCATCCACTTCGGTGCGGCCAACGTTGCAGGCATCGGCACCGCGCCGCAGCACGCACTCGGTCACCGGCAGGCGGAATTCCGGCTCCGGCGCCAGCAGCACCAGCTTCAGCCGCCGCTGTGCCAGTTCGCCGGCCAGCTTGTCCAGACTCGCCTGCAGCACTTGCAATGAATGCGGGCGATCCAGTTCGCCACTGCCGGCCAGCATGGCGCCGCTGATCCTGGCGCTACCGTCGGCATTTGCCGCCGCCAGACCGGTAATCGACAGGCTGCCGGCCACCGGCAACGCCGTGTAACCATTCCAGCGCACATTCATCAGCACCCCGGTCACGCCGCTTGCCGCCAGCTGCGACAGCTCCTGCATAACGGCACGACTATGTCGCAGGCACCAGCTGCGCACCTTGCCCTCGCCCACCGGCACCGCATCCGGCAGCGGCGGGCAACCGTGATAGACGCGGCGCAGGATGGCGATGCCCTGCTGCTCGGCCAGACGCTGATACATCGGGAACGAGTGGTCGGTATGGGAATCCCCCCATGCCAGCAGTCGCAACGGGGCGTTGGCCGCACCTACCCGGCAGCTGCTGGCCGCCGGCAGCGGCACACCGTCCTTGGGCATGCCGCAGCCGCCAGGCAATGCCGGTCCATCCGCCATCATCCGCATCAGTTTCTGCTGCGCCGGCAACGGGTACTTGGCCGGCAGATACATTGCCGCCGTTCCCGCCAGCCACACCGCCAGCGACATCGCCAGACCGGCCTTGAGCGTCTGCTTGTCGGTACGGAACGCGCCGGGCCGCCGCTGGCGCAACGGCTGCTCCAGCCAGCGATAAGTCAGCCAGGCCAGCAGCAGCGACAGCCCGCCGCCCAGCAACAGATCCTGCCCCAATGCCCGCTCGCCGACGTTGTAACTGCGCCCCAGCGCCAGCAATGGCTGGTGCCACAGGTACCAGCTGTAGGACAGCAAACCGGCGGCAGTCAGCACCCGGGTTGATAGCAGCCGGCTGACCGCGTTGCGCGGAGACAGCTCGCCGGCGGCAATCAGCAGCACGGCGCCAAGTACCGGCAGGCTGGCGGCCAGACCCGGAAACACCATGCGATGCTCGTCAAACAGCAGGATGGCACCCAGTGTCAGCGCGGCGCCGGCCAGTCCCAGCAGCAGGGCCAGCATGCCCTCGCCGCGCCAGCGGGTAGCCGGTGCCAGAGCCAGCAGGCCGCCGGCAGCAAACTCCCAGGCCCGGGTTGGCATCAGGTAGAACGCCATCGGCATGTTGTGCCATGACAGGTACAGACATAGCAGCCAGGAAGACAGCAACACCGCAGCCAGGGTCAGGCGTACTACCCGCAAACTGTTGCCGCCCCAGCGCCAGGCCGCCAGCATCAGCAATGGCCAGACCAGGTAATACTGCTCCTCCACCGCCAGCGACCAGGTATGCAGCAGCGGCTTCAGATCGGTGGCCGCATTGAAGTAGTCGAAGGCATGCGCCAGAAAGTGGTGGTTGGCCGACAGGGTGACCACCGCCCGCGCCTCGCGTCCCAGCGAATTGGCATTGTCCGGCAGCAACAGCACATACCCAGCCAGCAGGGTACACAGGGTTACCAGCACCAGGGCCGGCCCCAGCCGGCGGATACGGCGCGCAAAGAACGCCGCGAATTGCACCCGCCCGTGCGCCAGCAACTCCTGCTGCAACAGACCGCTGATCAGGTAGCCGGAAATCACGAAGAAGATGTCCACACCGACAAAACCGCCAGACAGGCCGGGAATCCCGATGTGATAGGCAATAACAGCCAGCACGGCAATGGCACGCAAGCCATCGATGTCGGCACGGTAAGCGGGCGAAGCAGCAGGACGGGGAAACAGCGGCATGAGGTGTCTTCGCCAGCCACAAGCCGGCGAACTGGGTATCTGGAAAGCACCGGATTTTACACAATACGGATACATTCCGTGCTGCCGTCCGGAATGCACAAAGGGCAGACCATGCGGCCTGCCCTTTGGCTTCCCTATCGCCTGCGGCCAACCCTGACCACAGCCATACTGCCAACCTTACATTTTCACGCCCAGTTCGCGCAGGCGCTCGTTCAGGTATTCGCCGGCGGTATAGCGCTCGGACAGCACCACCTCATCGCGCGGGTGCAGGAACAAGGGCAGCGACACGCGGCTCTTGCTGGCGCCTTCGCCGCTGGGGTTCACCACCCGATGCTGGGTGGACGGGTAGTAACCACGCGAGGCCTCGCACAGCATGTCGCCGATATTGATGATCAGCATGCCGAAATCGCACGGCACATCGACCCAGTTGCCATTCATGTCCTGCACCTGCAGGCCCGGCTCGTTGGCCGCCGGCAGGATGGTCAGCAGGTTGATGTCGCCGTGTGCGGCGGCGCGCAGCGAGCCGGCCGGCTCGTTGCCGGTCAGCGGCGGGTAGCGCAGCACGCGCAGCAGGGTCTTGTCACTGCCCTTGATCATGCCGGACAGCGGCTCGCTGTAGTGGGCGGCGATGTCGGCCGGCGTGTACTGCTCCACCCAGCCCAGCAGTTCCTGCGCCAGGGTATTGGCGGTGTCGTAGTAACGCATGGCGTCGTCTTTGAGCTGCGCCGGGATGCGTCCCCACGGGTAGATGTGGAAGTACTCCTTGATGTCCTTCTGGGTGTGGCCCTTGGCGGTTTCGGAGATCTCCGGCGAAAAGTAGCCGTCCTGCTTCTCTACCGAGAAGGCGAAATCGTGCTTCTGTTCGCTGCCGAAGAACGCCAGCCAGTCGCGGTAGATCTTTTCCACCAAGTCTTGCGGAATGGGATGGTTGACCAGCACGCCGAAGCCGGTTTCGTGCAGCGAGCGGGTGAACTGTTCGGCCGCGTCGGCGGCACGGTAATCGACAACGCGTACGTTCATGATGTCTGTCCTGTGTCGGGCGGCATGCGGCCAACCTTGTGGCGGCACATGCAAAGGCGGCGGATTCTACGCGCTGCCGGCGCGCAAGAAAAGCACCCAATATGACTTTCCATTGGCATTTTCATTGCGACACTTCACGGCTACCGCCACATTTAAGCAATATGGCATAGCTGGCTGTTTTTGCTGGTATTTAGTCGGTAACCACCGGCAATACCGCAGCAAGTGCCGATGGCAGCCGATACGCACCAGCAATACCAAAGGCAACGCCAATAGCATTTGTTGTAATTGCCAGTAACACGCTAGCCAATAAAAAAGCCGTGCAGCTTGCGCCACACGGCTTGTTGTCCATCGCATCAGCTCAGACGCGCTGGTCCATGTCTAGTGCCGGGGTACCCGGACAAAGCTGCGCCACCACCTTGGCCGGTACGCCCGCCACCGTGGTATGCGCCGGCACATCGTCCAGCACCACGCTACCGGCGCCCACCTTGGCACATTCGCCAACATGGATGTTGCCCAGCACCGAGGCGCCGGCACCCAGCATCACGCCGTCGCCGATCTTGGGGTGACGGTCGCCGCGCTCCTTGCCGGAGCCGCCCAGGGTGACACCATGCAGCATCGACACATTGTTGCCGATCACCGCGGTCTCGCCCACTACCACGCCGGTACCGTGATCCAGCATGACACCGTGGCCGATTTTGGCTGCCGGGTGAATATCCGCACTCATTACCTCGGAAATGCGGTTTTGCAAGAAATACGCCAGCGTCTTTCTGCCCTGCTGCCACAGCCAGTGGGTGATGCGCTGGCTCTGGATGGCATGAAAACCCTTGAAGTACAACAACGGAGTGGAATAGCTGTCGCAGGCCGGGTCGCGCTCGAAGCAGGCGGTAATGTCGGCACGCGCTGCCTCGATAATGCCGGCGTTGGCCGCATAGGCCTCGCGGAACAGTTCCAGCAGCGCGCGCGCGTCCATCACCGGGCTGGCCAGTTTGCTGGACAGGTGGAAGGCCAGCACGTCTTCCAGCGTGCTGTGACGCAGCACCGTCATGTGCAGGAAGCTGGCCAGCAGCGGTTCGTCACGTGCCGCCTGCTCCGCCTCCTGGCGAATGGACTCCCACAGCGGGTCGCGGTTTACTTCGGTCATACAAGCTACTCCTGATACATGCGGCTAACCTTGCCGGCCCGAACCGGCAAGGCGCCGCCACCACCCTTTAATCTGGGGCCACCGGCCGGCAACGGCAAGCAGCCATCGCCGCCAATTGCGCGGCGGGTGGCCAACGCTACAACAGCACCACGTCGAACTGTTCCTGGCTGTAGCTGCTTTCCACCGACAGCGAAATCGGCTTGCCAATGAAGTCGATCAGCATGGCCAGGCTCTGCGACTCCTCGTCCAGCAGCATGTCGATCACGTTCTGCGAGCCGAGGATGCGGAAGCCCTTGGCGTCGAAGCGGCGTGTCTCACGCACGATCTCGCGCTGGATCTCGTAACACACCGTCTGCGCAGTCTTAATCTCGCCACGCCCCTGGCAGGTAGGACATGGTTCGCACAGTACGTGTGCCAGGCTCTCGCGTGTGCGCTTGCGGGTGATTTCCACTGAGCCCAGGCTGGTGAAACCGTTCAGCGTTACACGGGTGCGGTCGCGCGCCAGCGCCTTGGCCAGCTCGGCCAGCACCGCGCTACGGTGTTCCTCGCTGTCCATGTCGATGAAGTCGACGATGATGATGCCGCCGAGGTTGCGTAGCCGCAGCTGGCGCGCCAGCGACAGCGTGGCTTCCAGGTTGGTTTTGAAGATGGTTTCGTCGAAGTTGCGGTTGCCGACAAAACCGCCGGTGTTGACGTCGATAGTGGTCATCGCCTCGGTCTGGTCGATGATCAGGTAGCCGCCGAACTTCAGGTTGACGCGACGCGATAGTGCCTTGTCGATCTCGGTCTCGATGCCGTGCAGCTCGAACAGCGGGCGCTCGCCGCTGTAGCGCTCGATCTTGGCCACCGCCGATTGCACATACGCCTCGGCAAACTCCACCATCTTGCCGTAGTTCTCGGTGGAGTCGACGATCACCTTCTCGGTAAAGTCGCTGACCATATCGCGCAGCACGCGCACCGCCAGCGGCAGGTCTTCGTACAGCAGGCTTTGCGCCGGCAGATGCTGCGACTTGTGGCGGATATCGGCCCACAGTTTGGACAGGTAATCGATGTCGGCGGTCAGCTCGTCATCCGTCGCCGTCTCGGCGCTGGTGCGGATGATGTAGCCGCGCGGCGCGCCATCCGGCAGCAGTTTTTCCAGCCGCGACTTCAGGCTGAGACGGTCGGCTTCCTGCTCGATCTTCTGCGAGATACCGATGTGTTCTTCCTGCGGCAGATGCACCAGAAAGCGACCGGCCAGACTGATCTGGGTCGACAAGCGGGCACCCTTGGTACCGATCGGGTCCTTGATCACCTGCACCAGCACGGTCTGGCCTTCGAACAGCATCTTCTCGATGCGCTGCGGCTCGGACGGATGCTGGCGCTGCTCCAGCACGTCGGCGATGTGCAGGAAGGCGGCGCGCTCCAGGCCGATCTCGATGAAGGCGCTCTGCATCCCCGGCAGCACGCGCTTGACCTGGCCCAGATAGATGTTGCCGACGATGCCGCGACTGGCGGAGCGCTCGATGTGCAGCTCCTGCACGATGGCGTCCTCCAGCACCGCCACCCGCGTTTCCTGCGGCGTGATGTTGACGAGGATCTGCTCTTTAGGCCGCGGTATATCGCGCGGCAACGGAATCGGTTGTTGCAGCATGGCAAGCTCCGGTAACTGGGAAATCAGGGCAGTTGGTAACCGAACTTGCCGAGAAGTTGTGCGGTTTCGTAAACGGGCAGACCCACCACACCGGTGTAGCTGCCCTCGATGCGGGCGACGAACACCGCCGCCTTGCCCTGGATGCCATAGGCACCGGCCTTGTCGAACGGCTCGTGGCTGGCGATATAGCGCTCGATCTCTTCGTCACCCAGCGGCTTGAAGCTCACCTCGGTGATGCTGGTCGCCAGTTCCAGCTGCTCGCCCAGGCACACCGCCACGCTGGTTACCACCTGGTGGCTGCGGCCGGAAAACGCCTGCAGCATGCGGCGTGCATCGGCGGCGTCGGCCGGCTTGCCGAAGATTTCGCCATCCAGCACCACCGTGGTATCGGCGGCCAGCAGCGGATGCGGCGGCAGGCCGCAATTGCTCACCACCTGCCAGCCGGCGGCGGCTTTCTCGCGCGCCAGCCGCTCGGTATAGGCCACGGCGGTCTCGCCCGGCAGAACCGATTCGTCGATGTCGGCGTGGATGCGTTCCAGATTCAGGCCAAGGCCTTCCAGGATTTCGCGCCGGCGCGGACTGCCGGACGCAAGGTAAAGACGGGAGGTTGTAATGCTCATGGTTGGACGGTCTGCAAACTGAATGATCGCCAGCAGATTACCAGAGCATGGCGGCGGCGGATATGCCGCGGTTTGAGGCAGGACAAGGTTGGCCGCAGCCTTGCGGCCAACCTGCGCCGGCTTACTGCGCCGTCCAGCCGCCATCCACCGGCAGCGCCACGCCGGTGAGGTTATGCGCCCAGGCTCCGCACAACATCATCACCGCCTCGGCGATGTCTTCCGGCTGGCTCATCTTGCCGGACGGCTGCTTTTCCAGCACCAGATCGCGCAGGCCGGCGGCGCGGTCACCACCGAATTGCGCGGCGCGCGCCATGATCTGCGGCTCGATCAGCGCGGTTTCCACCCAGCCCGGACAGATGGCGTTGACTGTCACCCCGGTGTCGGCCATCTCCAGCGCCGCCGCCTTGGTCAGCCCGACAATGCCGAACTTGCTGGCCACATACGGCAGCTTGTTTTTCGACGCCACCAGACCATGCACCGAGGCGATGTTGATTACCCGTCCCCAGCCGGCTGCCAACATGCCCGGCAGGCACAGCTGCAGCAGATGGAACGCGGCCGACAGGTTGACGCCGATGATGTCGTCCCACTTCTGCGCCGGCATCTCGGTCACCGGCGCGGCAAACTGCATGCCGGCGTTGTTGACCAGGATATCGACCCGGCCAAAGCGCGCCAGCACCGCCTCGGCCAACGCCCGCGTGGCGTCACCGTCGCGCAGGTCGGCACTGAAATAGGCGGCTTCGCTGGCGCCGGCGGCGCGCACCCGCGCCAGTACCTCGGCCTGGCCGGCACTATCCGCCAGCCCGTGTACCGCCAGTCGCCAGCCCTCGCGCGCCAGCCGGCAGGCAATCGCCAGCCCGATGCCGCGGTCGGCGCCGGTTACCAGCACAGTACGGGTCGTAGTCATAACCGTTCTCCTTGGTGGTGGTCGCCACAGCGGCCAATGCCGCCCGCTGGCGCGCCAGTCATTTTGATTTCAAAAACGTGTTACAGAATGCAATATGCAAGCACATTACAATAAACCCTTTGCCGGCGGCATAACCGGCAGCCCCCCCGACCACACGATCAAAGGACCTCCCGCATGCCCTGGCTGCATCGTCTGAGCATACGCACCAAGCTCGTCTGCCTGTTTCTGGCGCTGAACCTGCTTACCGTCACCGCGTTTACCGTTCATGGCTACCTGCGCAGCAGCGAGCAGGCCATCGCCGTCATCGACACCCGCCTGAACGCGGCGGCGCGGGCGATTCCCGCGCTGCTGGACGAACGCTTTCTGGCCACCATGTTTACCGCCGGCAGCGTCAACCGCGAACAGATGCTGGACAATGCCCGCCGCCTGGATGGCTACGCCCGCCAGTTCGGCGTGAAATACCTGTACCTGCTGGGGCAACAGGACGGCAAGGTGGTCTATCTGGCCGATGGTGCCGGCGAGGACGAGCTGAAGGCCGACAAGTTCGGCCATCACCTGCAGGCCTACGATGCCAGCGCCGGCTTGTTGGCCGCCTTTGCCGAGCAGCAGGTTCATTATGACGAGTACAGCGACGAATACGGTACTTTCCGCTCCATCTTCCTGCCAACCACGGTCAACGGCCAGCATGTGGTGCTGGCCGCCGACGTGCCGCTGCAGGAAGCACAGGACCGCAAGCTGGCCGCCCTGCGCGAATCGCTGCTGATCGGTGGCATCCTGCTGCTTGCCGGCACCGCCATTTCCTGGCTGCTGGCCAGCTGGCTGGCCGCTTCCATCGCCCGCATCGCCGGCCACATTGCCCACCAGGCCCGCGAGCACGACCTGCGTTCGCGGCTGCAACCCAAGGGGCAGGATGAAATTGCCGAGATGGCGCGCAGCTTCAACGCGCTGTGCAACACGGTGAACACGACCCTGCTGGAGGTGGCCGACAACGCCCGCCACACCTTCCACAGCGCCGAGAACGTGCGCCAGAGCGCGCTGCAATTGCAGGAAGCCGCCAGTCACGGCAAACGGCTGCTGCACGGCAGCCGCCAGCGCGCCGACCATATCCAGCAGTTGAGCGAACGCAGCGGCGACTTGCTCGGCAGCGTTGCCGGCCAGCTGGGGGAAGTGGATAGCGAACTGGGGCAGTCGCGCCAGGCAGTCGCCGGCATGGCAGAGGGCATGGCCGGCCACGTTGCGGCCAACCGTCACCTGGCGCAGCGCTTCCAGGCTCTGTCGCAGGATGTGCAGAACATCACCGGCATCCTGCAGCGCATCTCCGGCATTTCCGAACAGACCAACCTGCTGGCGCTGAATGCCGCCATCGAGGCCGCACGCGCCGGCGAAGCCGGTCGCGGCTTTGCCGTGGTGGCGGACGAGGTACGCAAGCTCGCCGGCCAGACGCAGAACACGCTGGCGGAAACCGACAGCTTTGTCGACAAGCTGCTGGCCACCATCCGCGAGACGGCCGGCATCATCGACCAGCATGCCGACGAAGCCGAGCAGCTGTCTGGTGCCTCCAATGGCGCCCACACCGCAATGGAGACGCTGCGCGCGCTGCTGGCGCGTCTGCAGCAGCAATTTGGCCAGGTACTGGAGGCCGGCCAGACCATCCGCACCGATATTGCCGCCATGCACGACGATATCGGTGTTATCGAGCAGCAGGTCAACCAGCAGCATGAGGAAGCCGACCGGCTGTCGGCAGAAGCCGTCGGGCTGGAAGATACTTCGCGTTTACTGAACCAGAGCCTGAGCAGCTTCAAGCTATAATCGCCCTGCAAGCCCTGCCGCCACCCACTGGTACCTGTCTATGCTATTGCGCCTGCTGCTGTTGTGCTGCCTGCTGCCCGGCCCGGCAGCTGCCGCCGTGCTGCGGCTGGCAGTCGGCCTGGCCAAGCCGCCGTATGTGGAAGAAGGCGGCAACAGCGGCATGGAAGTGGAGCTGGCGGTGCGTACCCTGCAGCTGGCCGGCCACCAGCCGCAGATCGTGCAGGTTCCGCAGGCACGCGGACTGGCGATGCTGCAGGAGGGCGCGGTGGATGCCATGATCACACTGATCCCCGGCGCCGACAGCAAGCTGTTCTACTCGCAACCGCTGCTGTACTACCGCAACCGCGCCATCGTGCTGCTGCACAGCGGCATCGTGCTGCGCCAGCCGGCCGATCTGGCACGCTACAGTGTGGCCAGTTTCCAGAATGCCCGCCTGCTGTTCGGCAGCGAGTACAGCAAGGCGGTGATGATGTCACCCGGCTACAGCGAGCATGCCGATCAGGACACCCTCAACCGGCTGCTGCTGAACCATCGTGTCGATGTTGTCGTCAGCGATGAACTGATCTTCCGCGCCAACCACAGCCAGCAGGACCTGGCCGGACGCCGCCAGGCCGTGATCGCCTATGCGCTGTTCGGCAACTCGCCGCGCCATGTCGGCTTCCGCAGCGACCAGTACCGCCGCGAGTTCGATAGCGCATTGCTGAAGCTGAAAAGCAGCGGCGAATACGAGCGCATCCTGCAGTTCTACCGCGACAAGTACCAGCTACCGGACAAAGACCGCTAACGCGGCGTCAGGCGCCCTTCTTGCGGCGCTTGCCCGCCAGGTCTTCCAGCACCCGGCCGGCGGCAAACAGGCCGAAACTGGCGGTGACCACCATGCTGGCGCCAAAGCCGGCACAGGACAGCCCTTGCGGCCCGCGCGCCGCGTCCACGTCGCAGGCTTCGGCCTGGGGATACACCAGCTGCTCGGTGGAAAACACGCACTGCACGCCCAGCTTCTTGCCCGGCTCGCGGGCAAAGCCGTGGTGGCGGCGCAGGTTGTAGCGCAGCTTGGACAGCAACGGGTCATCGGTAACCGCCGACAGATCGGCAATGGCGATACGCGACGGGTCCATCTGGCCACCGGCACCACCGGACACGATCAGCTTCTGCCGGCGGCGCACGCACCAGGCGGCAATCGCCGTCTTCACCCGCAGGCTGTCGATGCAATCGACGATATAGTCGAAGCCCTGGCCCAGCATTGCCGCCAGGTTTTCCTCGGTCACGAAGTCCTCGACCTCGCTCACCACGCATGCCGGATTGATGGCGCGCACCCGCTCGGCCAGCGCGGTAACCTTGGCCATGCCGTAGTACGGGTCCAGTGCCGGCAGCTGACGGTTGGTGTTGGATTCGGCGATGTTGTCCAGGTCGATCAGCGTCAGCCGGCCGACGCCGCTGCGCGCCAGCGCTTCCACCACCCAGCTACCCACGCCGCCGACGCCGATGATGCACACGTTGGCCGCAGCAAACCGCTGCAGCGCTTCATTGCCGTACAGGCGGGCAATACCGCCGAAACGGCGTTGCAAATCGGCTTCCATCACATGCTCCCACGGCAAAAACGGCCAAGCATAACCGCCCGCCGCCACATTCTCCAGCCACAAGCAACGCCGCAACCCGAGTGCATGCCGGATCCAGCATTGTCATGCCAGCGGCGCAAGAAGGCAGGCAAGCAGCATAGGGCTTTGCTAGACTGCCGATCACGGCAGCAGCCAACAGGAGACCCGTGTGAGTACCCAGGCTTTGCAACATTCGTCATCGCAGCAACTGGCGAGCTTCGTGCGCCTGAACGAGGGCATCAAGGGCGTGGTACTGATCGCGTTCCAGATCAACATCATGGCGCTGAACGCCATCCTGCTGGCCCATCGCGCCGGAGAAGTAGCGCTGGGCTTCGGCGTGATTTCCAAGGAACTGCGCACGCTGTCGGTGGAACTGACCGCACTGATGCAGGCCCTGTCCAGCGATGCCTACCAGGCCGTGAACCTGATCTCCGACCTGCTGCGCCGCGAGCGCCGCCAACGCCTGCTGGAAGCAACCCGCGGCCAACTGGCCGCCCCGCTGCCGGCACTGGATACGATACTGGCCGAAAGGCTGCAGGTATTCCAGAACCGGGCGCTGCAGGTGCGGGAAGTCCGCCTGCGGCTGCTGGACCGGCTGGAAGAGGCGCGCAAACTGTGCCAGTTCGGCACCGCCATTTCGCGCTCGGCCAAGATCGAGGCCGCCTATGGCCGCGAATACGGCCGTGCGCTGGCCGAAGTCAGCCAGGATTTCGACCAGAAAATCCAGGCCATCCTGCCCTCCATCGAAACGCTGTGCGCCGGAATGCAAAGAATATGAAATCAGCCACCACCATTTACCAGGAAGGCAGCCACCGCTGGGTGGTGATTGCCCGTGACCAGGCCAAACCCGGCTTCGTCATCGACACCAACGAGTACCTGATCAGCCGCGATGGCGACAATCTGCTCACCGACCCCGGCGGCAGCGAAATCTTTCCGGCGGTGTTCGCCGCGCTTGCCACCGTGGTCGACCCGATGAGCATCAGCCGGCTGTTTGCCTCGCACCAGGATCCGGACATCATCTCCTCGCTGGGGCTGTGGCTGGACTGCAACCCGCAGATCCGCTGCCACGTCAGCCGGCTGTGGGACAGTTTCATTCCACACTTCGGCGGTGACGATCACTCGCTGCAGGCGATTCCGGACGAAGGCCAGCACATCCCGCTGGGGCTGGGGCAGCTGGAAGCGATTCCCGCCCACTACCTGCACTCCTCCGGCAACTTCCACCTGTACGACCCGGATGCACGCATCCTGTTTTCCGGCGACGTCGGCGCCGCACTGCTACCGGATGACCACAACGAGCTGTTCGTGCGCGACTTCGACCAGCACATCCGCCATGCCGAAGGCTTCCACCGCCGCTGGATGGGCTCCAACGAAGCCAAGCTGGACTGGTGCGAGCGCGCCAGCCGGCTGAAAATCGACATGATGTGCCCGCAACATGGCGCCATCTTCCAGGGCGATGACGTGATGCGCTTCATCAACTGGTTTGCCGAGCTGCCGGTAGGGCTGTCCACCTTCCGCCACCGCCGCCACAGCTGAGGCAAGTGTTTGTATTACTTGCAATAAAATTCTCATCATCTACCCTGAAAACACCTCCGCCACGCGGGGGTGTTTGTTTCTTAACGGGAGATGTTCCGATGATAAAGTCACCGCGTTTCGATATCGACCTGGACAAGCACTACAACGCCACCGTAGTCATTGCCTGCGACTGCGGGCATGAAAACCGCCACCACCTGGGTAGCCTGCACCCCGACAAGCCGCTGCGTTGCGCCTGCGGTGCCGACATCACCATGCCGGCGGCCGCACTGGACCTGGCCCAGCGCCGCACCGATGCACTCAAGGCCTCCTATCGCGTGCACTAAACCGTCTTCTGCCGGCGCCGGAAACTGACTGTTCTGTCGCCCAACTATCCATCCGTCGATGCGACGGAGATAATCGGTTCATCCCGATACAGATTCCAGGCCATCACGGCGACCCGCGGGTCGCCGTTTTTATTGCCGCCTGGCCAAACACCAGCCCACACAGAGGACCACCATGCACAGCATCGACGTACGCAGCGACACCGTGACCCACCCCACCCCGGCCATGCGTCAGGCCATGTTCGATGCCGTGGTCGGCGACGACGTCTACGGCGACGATCCCACCGTGCGCGAACTGGAAACGTTGGCCGCCAAGATTCTGGGCAAGGAAGCCGCGCTGTTCGTGCCATCCGGCAACTTCGGCAACCAGCTGGCGCTGTACACGCACTGCCAGCGCGGCGACGAAGTGATCCTCGGCGACGACTGCCACATCGTGTGGCACGAAACCGGCGGCGCGGCGGTGATTGCCGGCGTGCAGCTGCGCACCATCGCCAGCTCCGACGGCGTGCTGCGCGCCGACGAGGTGAAAAAACGCATCCGCGACGGCGAAGACATCCACTGGCCGCGCACCGGGCTGATCTGTGTGGAAAATGCGCACAGCAACGGTCGCGTCATTCCGCTGGCCGATATGGCGGCAGTGTGGGACGTGGCGCAGCAGCACGGCGTGCCGGTGCATCTGGATGGCGCCCGCGTGTTCAACGCCGCCGTGCACCTGGGCTGCGACGTGCGCGACATCACCCGGTATTGCGACACCGTGATGTGCTGCCTGTCCAAAGGTCTGGCCGCACCGGTCGGCTCCATCCTCGCCGGCCCGGCCGCCTTCATCGCCCGCGCCCGCAAGAACCGCAAACTGCTGGGCGGCGGTCTGCGTCAGGCTGGCGTACTGGCCGCGCCTGGCATGCTGGCACTCACCGACATGGTGGCACGCTTGCCGGAAGACCACGCCAACGCGCGCTACCTGGCCGACAAGCTCGCCGCCCTGCCCGGCATCAGCGTCAATCTGGACGATGTGCACATCAACATGGTGTGGTTCCGCCTGCCGGACAGCCTCGATAGCGGCAAGCTGATGGCGGCACTGGCGGCTGCCGGCATCAAGGCCAACGGACCGGAAGGCGGCCTGATGCGGCTGGTGACCCACTGGCAGGTTGGCCGCGCCGACATCGACCGCATTGTCGCCGTGTTCGCCGGCGTACTGGCGGCATGACGCTGACCCTCGCGCTGGCGCTGTTCGCGGCGGCGTTTGCCGCCGGCGCGCTCAACGCGGTGGCCGGTGGCGGCACGCTGCTCACCTTCCCGGCACTGGTCGCCGCCGGCTTGCCGCCCATCGTCGCCAATGCCACCAGCTCGGTGTCGCAGTGGCCGGGCTACGTCGCCAGCAGCCTCGCCTTCCGCCGCGAACTCAGCGCCCAGCGCGCCATCCGCGCCATGAGCGTGGTCAGTCTGGGCGGCGGCCTGCTCGGCGGCTGGCTGGTGACGGTGGTGTCACCACGGCTGTTCGACGTGCTGATCCCGTGGCTGATCCTGCTCGCCACCGCCATGTTCGCCTTCAGCGGTCAACTCACCCGCTGGATGGGCCGCCACGCCAGCGCCATGCACGGCAGCCGCGCCAGCCTGCTGGGCGGGCAGTTCTTGGTGGCGGTGTATGGCGCCTTTTTCGGCGGCGGCATGGGCATCATGATGCTGGCGCTGTACAGCCTGTTCGCGCTGGACACGCTGACGCGGATGAATGCGCTGAAAACCTGGCTGTCGGTAGTGATCTCCGGCGTGGCGGTGGTGACCTTCATCGTCGCCGGCATCGTCGACTGGCCGGCGGCGCTCGTGATGCTGGCCGGCACCATCGCCGGCGGCGTCGCCGGCGCCCGCCTCGCCCGGCGCCTGCCGGCCGTCTGGCTCAAGCGCGTGGTGGTGGCGCTGGGCAGCGTGCTGACGCTGGCGTTTTTCTGGAAGGTGTACGGCTGAGGCTGCGGCCGGCCGCAGCCGTCACGCCCCTGCCGCGTCGCGCTCGGCACCTACCTGCCGTACGGCAGCGGTGCCGACGGGCGACGCCAACGCTGATTGCATGGCAAGCAGCTTGTCCGGGTTGGCCACCACGTAGCAGACGGCGACCTCCCCATTGATATCGCAAGCCAGGATCAGACTCAGCAATACGCCTTGTTCAGGATGGCATAGCACCATGCCGGGGCCGCCATTGAGCGCCAGCGCCTGCCAATACAGACCCGGCTGTCCCCAGCGGCGGTACAGGCCACACAACAGGCGCGCCACCGGGCGCCGACCTTGCAGCGGCCGCACCAGCGCGCGTACCTTACCGCCGCCGTCGGCCAGATAACGCACGTCTGCGGCCAACATGGCGGCCAGCACGTCGCTATCACCACTTTGTACCGCCCGCAGCAATGCCAGCAGCAGCGGCTGCGTTGCCGAAGACAACGCGCGTGGACTGTCTGCGGCCTCCGCCAACGCCCGCCGCGCCCGGCGCAGCAGTTGTCGGCATGCGGCCTCGCTTCGCGACAGCAGGCTCGCCAGTTCGGCGTAGTCCATGTCGAACAGCTCGCGCAGCACGAACACGGCCCGTTCCGCCGCCGATAGGCGCTCCAGCGCCACCATGCCGGCATAGGAAACATCGACAGCACGCTCGCAGAGCCAGGCCGGGTCATGCTGCCACGCGTCTTCGCTATCCGGCAGCGGCTCAGGCAGCCAGACGCCGGTGTATTGCTCGCGCCGGTGGCGTGCCGATTTGAGCCAGTCCAGACACAGCCTTGCCACGCTGCGCAGCAGCCAAGCCTGCGGCTGCTGAATATCGGCCAGCCGGCAATCACGCCAGCGCAACCAGGCGTCCTGCACCACGTCTTCGGCGTCGCTGCGCGAGCCGAGCATGCGATAGGCCAGGACCAGCAGGCGCTGCCGCTGCGGCAGGAACAGCGCCAGGTGCGCGTCATCGGCCTGCACCTCTTGGTCACAGACGGCGACGCTATCTCGTCTTGCAGGGTCCCGGTGCTTATGCCGGTCATCTACCTGCTGCTGGAGCGATGTCATGACTTCACCTGTTCCTCGTATTTTGATCGCCGGTGGCGGCTACGCCGGCCTGGCCGCTGCCACCCGCCTTGCCCGCTTGCTGCCACACGCCGACATCTGCCTGCTGGACCGTCACCGGCAATGGGTCGAGCGCATCCGCCTGCACCAACTGGCCTGCGGCCAGACGCTGGCACGCCACGACTACGCGCCGTGGCTGGCCAGGTTGGGGGTGCGCTTTATCCAGGCCGAGATTCTGGGGCTGGCCCCGCAGCAACAGCGTCTGGATTGCCGCCTGGTCGATGGCCACGTGATGTCGCTCAATTATGACTATTTGTTATTGAGTCTGGGTAGCGAGGCCCCAGACCATGCCGACCACAAGCACTATCGCCTCGACAGTGCCCACCAGGCCGAGCGGCTGCTACGGGACATGCGCCAACGGCCGGCGGCGCGCGTACTCGTGATCGGCTGCGGCGCAACCGGCGTGGAGGCCGCCAGCGAGCTGGCGGCGTGCTATCCGCACGCCAGTATTGCGCTGGCTGGGCCGTTGCAGGCGGGCACGGCGCCGGGGGCGTTGCACGCCGATGCCGTGGTTTATCTGCGGCAGGCACTGCTCAATCGCCAAATCGCCGTGCACGAAGCCAAGGTGGTGCAGTGGCAGACGGCGGCGGCCGTGTTGAGCGACGGTCAGCGGCTCGATTACGACTTGGTCGTGGATTGCCGCGGCCTGCGGCCGTCCGCGCTGCCCCGGGCAAGCGGTCTCAGCGTGGATGGTGACGGCCGCGCGCTGGTACACGTCGACCGTTACAGCATCGATTACGACAATATCTTGCTGGCGGGCGATTGCAGCAACGCGGCGGCAGCACCGTTACGTATGGGCTGCGCCACCGCGCTGCCCACGGCCCTGCAGGCGGCCCAGAATCTGGCCGCCAGGCTGGAACGCAGCATCCCCCCGGCACCGGCCTTCTCCTACCTGTTCCGCTGCCTGGGCCTGGGGCGGCACGACGGGCTGATCCAGTTCGTCGATGCCGACGATCATCCACTGTCGCAGATCTGGACTGGCGCCAGGGCCGCGCGCTGGAAAGAGTTTATCTGCCGCAGCACGCTGGCCACGCTGGGCCTGGCCAAGGCACCGTCGCTGCCCGACCTGCCACCGCTGACGCTGCTGCCCCGCCTGTGGCGCAGCCGCCAGTTGTACGGCTGAGCACCGTCAGCACCGCGCCAAGCTCCTCGTGCAGCTGCGGCCAACGTTGGCCGCAGCAGTCACGTCGTCGCTTCGCGTTCCGCAAACACCTCCTTGGCCGCCAGCACGCCGTTGATGGCAGCGGGGAAGCCGGCATACACCGCCATCTGCGTCAGGATGGCGATGACCTCCTCGCGGCTGCAGCCCACATTCAGCGCGCCATGCAGGTGCACTTTCAGCTGCGGCGTGGCATTGCCCAACGCGGCCAGCGCCGCCACGGTGGCGATCTCGCGCTCTTTCAGCGTCAGTACTTCATCCTGGTACACCTCGCCAAACGGGAAGGCGATGGTATAGCGCGCCAGATCAGGGGCGACATCCTGCAGCGCGGCGATCACCCGCTCCCCAGCCATACCATCCACCTGCGACAGCCGCGCCCAACCGCGCCGGTACGCCGAATCCGCATCCACGGCAGGTGGCATCGGCGGTGCCGCATGTGTCACCCAATGCTGTACCAGCCGCGTCAGCTCCCGCGCCTGATAAGCACGGCTGTGTTCGGCGGCGTGATGGGCAGTAAAGGCGGCCTCGTCGCGAAAGCACTCGATCAGCAAGAAACACTGCGGCCGCTCGCGATCCTGCTGCAGTTCGACGCGCAAACAACCTGGCTCGCTCCGCGTAAGCCAGCACAGCTGCTGCAGCGCCTGCAGTGCGTCTTGCGGGGCGACGCCCGGACTGGTTTCCAGCTGGGCGATGACATGGTAGGCAAGTGGCGACATCTCGATACTCCTTGGCAATGGCTCAAGCTGCCTTGCAGCAGCGGAAAGCCACAGCCTACGGCGCAGCATTACATGCAACAATCCATACTGTCTTTCATGCTTTGATGAGCCTTACTCAGCAATGACACCACCGCTGACCGAGCTGTATGCCTTTGCCTGCGTGGCACGCCACCGCAGTTTTCGCGCCGCGGCACAGGAGCTGGGCGTGACACCATCCGCCCTCAGCCATAGCCTGCGCCAGCTGGAAAGCCGGCTGCAGGTCCGGCTGCTACACCGCACCACGCGCAGCGTCACCACCACCGAAGCCGGCGAGGCGCTGCTGGCGCGGCTGACACCCGCGCTAAGCCAGATCGGCGGCGCGCTGGAATCGGTCAACGACTACCGCGCCCAGCCACAGGGACAGTTGCGCCTCAACGTGCCGCGCACCGCCGCCTATCTGCTGCTGATGCCGCTGCTGCCCGCCTTCCTGCGGCGTTATCCGCAGATCAGCCTGGAGCTGGTCTGCGATGACAAGCTGGTGGACATCGTCGGCGCCGGCTACGACGCAGGCATGCGCTTTGGCGAAACCCTGGCCGCCGACATGGTGGCGGTACGCGTCGGCCCGCCGATGCGCTTTGCCATCATCGCCAGCCCCGGCTATCTGGCCGCGCACGGCACGGCGCAGCACCCGAGTGAGCTGGCGCAGCACAACTGCATCCGCCAGCGCTTCGGCAATGGCGCACCGTATGCGTGGGAACTGGAAAAAGACGGCGAGGCGTTACAGGTGCAACCCACCGGCCAGCTGACGCTGGGCGAACAGCCGCTGATGGTGGAGGCCGCCGCCGCCGGGCTGGGTATTGCCCTGGTGTTTGAAGGCTACGCCGCGCAGGCCTTGGCCGCTGGCCGGGTAACGCGCATTCTGGCCGACTGGTGTCCGGCCATGCCCGGCCTGCACCTGTATTACCCCAGCGGCCGCCACCTGCCGCTGGCGATGCGGTTATGGATCGATCATCTCAAGGCGGCACTGGCGGCTGCGGAGCACCCTTCCGGCTGATACGGCGGCCAACGTTGGCCGCAGCAATCACTTGCCGGGCAACTGCAGCGGCAGCGGTGTGCTGTCGCCAAGCTTGCCGTACAGCGGCGAGGCGGGGGCGGCCTCGTCCAGCAGCAACGCTTTCTGGCTGCTATTGGGACGCCCCAGCCAGTGCACGCTGCCGTCGTCGCGGCTGTAGCGGCCAAACAGCTGCTGGCGCCTGGGCGCGTACAGCACTCGCAGCTGGTGCGGGCAGTTGTGCGGCTGGCACACGCTGCCCAGCAGGTAATCCTCGCGGCCAACCTTCAGCGGCAACAGCGGCGTGCTGACGCCGTCCGCCACCCACGCCGGCGCCTTGCTGCCGCTGCCGCGGAACGATGACAGCACCGCGTTGCGGAAGCCGCGATCGGCGGCGTAGACATCGGTGAAGTAGGCGCATTGCAGTTGCTGCTGGCACTGCAGCGCCTGCTTGGCGGTGTGCTTGTCTGCCGCCTGCGCGCCGCCGGCCAGCAGCGCGGCCAGCCAGTACAGCATCCAGCGTTTCGGCATGGTGTTTTCCTCCCGGGCAATGTCTGCATCATGCCACGCCGGCGCGCGCCGCGCCGCCCGGCAACACAATTGCCGCCAGCGCTTTGCAGCGGCGCCGGCCTGCCGCACAATCCGCCCATTCCGCCTTGCGGCCAACCTTTGCGCCTACCCGATGACCAAGCACACCTCCGATGACTTCCAGTGGCTGGAAAGCCTGGACGACCCCGCCGCCCTTGCCTGGGTGGCTGAACAGAATGAGACCACCCGCGCGCGGCTGGACAGCGACCCGCGTTTTGCCGGGCTGAAGCAATCCATCCTCGACAATCTGCGCGACACGCGGCAGATCCCGTTTTTTGCCGAGCATGCCGGCTGGCTGTACAACTTCCACCAGGACGAGGCACACCCGCGCGGCATCTACCGCCGCTGCACGCTGGACGCTTACCGCGCCAATAGCCAGGCGTGGCAGACGGTGCTGGACATCGATGCGTTGGCCGCCGCCGAGGAAGTGGACTGGTATCTGGATGGCGTGTCGCACTACACCGAGCAGCCGCAGCACGTGATGCTCAGCCTGACACCCGGCGGCTCCGACGCCACCGTCAGCCGCGAGTACGATCTGGAGGCGCAGGCCTTTGTCGCCGGCGGTTTTGCCTTTCCCTACGGCAAGAACCACATCGCCTGGCGCGATCTGGACAGCGTGTTCGTGTGCCCGGCGTGGGACGAGGAACAGCTGACCCGTGCCGGCTACCCGCGCGAGGTGTGGCTGCTGCAGCGCGGCCAACGCTGGGAGCAGGCGCAGCCACTGCTGCAGCTGGACCAGGACGCGATGATGGTGGCGGCGTGGCGCTTTCTGGATGCGGCCAACCCGGCGGCGCCGGATGCCATCACCGCCTTCGACATCATCGAGGCCTCGGACAGCTTCTACAGCAAAACCTATTACCACCTGGCCGGCGATAGCCTGATTGCGCTGCCGCTGCCTCCACGCGCCGAGATCGAGGCCTATAGCCACGGCGACCTGATCGTGAAGCTGGCGGAAGACTGGCAGTTCGGCGGCCAGCACTACAGCGCCGGCAGCCTGCTGGCGGTAGCCTGCACCGCCGGCAGCGGCAAAGTTGGCCGCATCGCCGAGCTGTTCGTGCCGAATGAACAGCAATCGGTGGAGATGGTGGAAGCGACGCTGAACCTGCTGGCCATCATCGTCATCGACAACGTCAAAAGCCGCCTGCTGACCCTGCGCTGGGCGGATGGCGGCTGGCAGCCGCACGCCAACCCGCTGCCCACTGGCGGCGTGATCGAGTTTGCCGACCAGCCGTGGCACAGCGACCTCTTGTACTACAGCTACAGCGACTTTCTGACCCCAGCCGGGCTGTACCGGCTGGACCTGCTGGCCGGCGGCGAGCCGGAAGTGCTGCGCCAGCAGCCGGCGGCGTTCGAGGCCAGCGGCTTTGTTGCCGAACAGTTGCAGGCCACTGCACCGGACGGCACCGCCATTCCCTATTTCGTGGTGCATCGCCGCGATCTGGTACTGGATGGCAAGGCGCCGACGCTGCTGTACGGCTACGGCGGCTTCGAAGTGCCGATGATGCCCTACTACATGGACAACTTCGGCCCGCAGTGGCTGGAAAAAGGCGGCGTGTTCGTGGTGGCCAACATCCGTGGCGGCGGCGAGTTCGGCCCGGGCTGGCACCAGGCGGCGCAGGGCGTCAAGCGTCAGGTCAGCTTCGACGACTTTATCGCGGTGGCGGAAGACCTGATCGCCCGCGGCTACACCACTGCGCGCCGGCTGGGCATCGAAGGCGGCAGCAACGGCGGCCTGCTGGTGGGCGCCTGCCTGGTACAGCGCCCGGAGCTGTTCAATGCCGTGGTGTGCGAGGTGCCGCTGTTGGACATGCTGCGCTACACCGAGCTGCTGGCCGGCGCCAGCTGGATCGACGAATACGGCGACCCGGCCGATCCGGCCGAGCGCGCCGCGCTGGCGGCGTATTCGCCGTATCACCATGCCAGCGCCGATGCCCGCTACCCGCTGGCGCTGTTCACCACCAGCAGCAAGGATGACCGCGTGCATCCGGCCCATGCCCGCAAGATGGTGGCGCGCATGCAGCACCACGGCCACGACGTGCTGTTCATCGAGACCGAAGGCGGCGGCCACGGCGGCAATACCGGCCAGGAACAGACCGCCGAGGAACTGGCGCGGGTGCTGGTCTACCTGTATCGCCAGCTGATGGATTAAACCGCGACGCTTGCGGCCAACGTTGCCAAGGTTGGCCGCAACGCGTGACTGACATACCATGCCGCCATCGACCGACTCCTTCATGGCGGCAGCATGTCCCACCACCCTAACCAGTTCGACCTGTTCAAGACGCGGCGCTTCCTGCCGCTGTTCATCACCCAGTTTTTCGGCGCCTTCAACGACAACCTGCTGAAGAACGCGGTGGTGGTGCTGATCAACTTCCACGGCATGCAGCTGCTGGGGCTGGCGCCGGAGCTGATGATCCAGCTGGCGGCGGCGCTGTTCATCCTGCCGTTTTTCCTGTTTTCCGCCACCGCCGGCCAGCTGTGCGAGAAGTACGACAAGGCGGCGGTGGCGCGCTTCGTCAAGCAGATGGAGATCGCCATCATGCTGGTGGCGGCGCTGGGCTTCTGGCTGCATAACGGCGCCATCCTGATGTCCACCATCTTTCTGATGGGGGTGCATTCCACGCTGTTCGGGCCGCTGAAATTCAGCGTGCTGCCGCAATACCTGCGGCCGAAAGAGCTGGTGGGCGGCAACGGTCTGATCGAAATGGGCACCTTCGTGTCCATCATCCTCGGCCAGGTGGCCGGTACCGTGCTGGTGAACGCCGACCCGCAACGCTTCACCATCATCGTGGCGCTGCTGGCCTGCGCGCTGGCCGGCCTGGCCGCCGCGCGACGCATGCCACCGGCACCGCCCTCGTCGGCAGAGCTGGCTATCGACTGGCACATGCCGCGCCAGACCTGGGCCATCATCAAGCAGGCGAAGGAAAGCCGCCCGGTGTGGTTGTCGCTGCTGGGTATTTCCTGGTTCTGGTTCCTCGGCGCGCTGTACCTGTCCAAGCTGCCGACCTATGCCTCCGACGTGCTGGGCGGCGATGCCAGCGTCTACACCCTGCTGATGACGCTGTTTTCGCTGGGCGTGGGGCTGGGCTCGATGCTGTGCGAGAAGCTGTCCGGCCGCAAAGTGGAGCTGGGGCTGGTGCCGTTCGGTTCGCTGGGCTTGTGCCTGTTCGGCATCGACCTGTTCTTTGCCACCCCGGCGCATGCCGGCGGCACGCTGACCTGGCTCACCGTGCTTGGCGACCACGCCTACTGGCGGCTGGTAGCCGATTTCACCCTCATCGGCGTGTTCGGCGGCTTCTACATCGTGCCGCTGTATGCGCTGGTGCAATCGCGCGCCGCGCCGGCCTTCCGCTCGCGCGCCATTGCCGCCAACAACATCCTCAACTCGCTGTTCATGGTGGTGTCCGCCGCCTTTGCCGCGGTGCTGGCGGCTAACGGCGTGAGCATCCCGCATGTGCTGCTGATCGCCGCGCTGCTCAACCTGCTGGTAGCGCTGTACATCTACAGCCTGCTGCCGGAATTCCTGATGCGCTTCCTGGTGTGGATCGCCACCCACACCCTGTACCGCATCCGCCACGAAGGGCTGGAGCACATTCCGGAGGAAGGCCCCTGTGTACTGGTGTGCAACCATGTCAGCTTCATGGATGCCCTGATCCTGGCCGGGGCGGTGCGGCGCCCGATCCGCTTCGTGATGGATCACCATATCTTCAAGGTGCCGCTGCTGAACTTCATCTTCCGCACCGCGCGCGCCATTCCCATCGCGCCGGCGAAGGAAGACCCGCAGGCCAAGGCCCGCGCCTTCGAGGCGGTGGCCGCAGCACTGGCCGACGGCGAGGTGGTTTGCATCTTCCCGGAAGGCAAGATCACCTATGATGGCAATATCAACCCGTTCAAGAGCGGTATCGAGGAGATCGTGGCACGCACGCCGGTGCCGGTGGTGCCGATGGCGCTGTGCGGCATGTGGGGCAGTTTCTTTTCCCGTCGCTATGGCCCGGCGATGTTGAGTTGGCCGCGCCGCTTCTGGGCGCAGATCGCGCTGAAGGCCAGCGCCCCGCTGCCAGCCAGCCAGGTACAGGCGGCGCTGCTGCAGCAGCAAGTCAGCGAGTTGCGCGGCGAATGGCGCTAGGCCGCGCGGCATGCCCGCCGGCTAATTTGCCGGCCACGGCTTGCCGCCATTGCCGGCTTGTGCCAGAGTGGCAGCCGCAGATTTGATCAAGTTTAAATAAAGTAGCACTACAAAGGAGCGTTTCGTGTCTAGCGCAAACGATATCGTGCTGTTCCACCAACAGGACATCACGCCCGATTCTTTCGCGGCACCGGCCGAGCGTCAGTTGAGCGGCCCCTGCCTTCAATCCGTGGAAATGCATTACAGCGACCCGACCGGCCAGTTCCATGCCGGGCTGTGGTCCGGCGGTGTCGGCGCCTGGCGGGTGAAGTACACCGAGTGCGAGTTCTGCACCCTGCTGGAAGGCCTGGTGCGCCTGCATGGCGACGATGGCAGCGTGGTCGAGATCCGCGCCGGCCAGCACTTCGTGATTCCGGCCGGCTTCGAAGGCGTGTGGGAAGTACTGGAACCGGCCAAGAAGACCTTTGCCGTGTTCGAGGAAGACCGTCTGGCACGCAAGGACTGAGCCTCGCGGGTAGCACAATAAAAAAGCTGGCGACGGTTAACCCGTCGCCAGCTTTTTTCATGCCTGTCGCTGTCGCGTCAGAATTTTTCCAGCGCACTGAGATAGCGCCACTGCCCGGCCGGCAGCTTGGCCAGCCGCACCCGGCCGATGCGGATGCAGTGCCGGCCGGCAGCCACCACGTTGGCCGCGGCCAACATCGCGGCGATCATCCCCGGCGCCGGTTTTTTCAGCACCACGCACAGCTGGCGCTCGCTCTGGCGACTGACGCGGCCGGCGCGCAAGCGTTTGCCATCCAGCTCCACCCCGTCCTGCAGCTGCTTGAGGGCGGCATCGGACAAGGGCTGCGTCAGGTTGACCAGCCATTCCTGCTCGAAATCGCCGGCCTGCATCTGGCGGGCGGTCTTGCCGTCCTGCGTCGCCACCAGCAGCCCGCTGTCACCGGCCTGCACCGCGCCGAACAGCTGCAGCCGCTGCTGATGCTTGCGCATGTACACCAGCCCGGAGTTGTCGTCCGCCGCGCGTTGCGCCGGCACCAGTTGCGCCAGCAGTTGCGTCTCGTCCAGCGGCGCCGGCTTGTGCAGCAGCAGGCTGACACGCTCCGGCTGCTCGCGATTGCCGCCGGCCACCAGCTCGATGCGCTGCGCTGGCGTCACGCGGCTACCCAGCACGTCCACTACCACGCCATCGACGCGCACCAGCCCCTGGGCGATGTAATCATCCGCCTCGCCGCGCGAGCACAGCCCCAGTTCGGCCATGCGCTTGGAGAGTCGGATGCTTTGCTGCTCTGTCATGACTACCTTTCCTGATTCGGGAGACACGGCGGCTTACTGCCCGCCGCCCTGCTCCAGCTGCTCGATGCGCTGCAGCAGTTGCGCCACTTGCTGTTCCAGCTCGGCCACCCGGGCCGCCAGCGACGGATCGGCCGCTTCGGCCGGCATTGCCGCCAGGCTGGCATCGTACGGCAGCAGGGTGTGTACCCAGCGCGCCTCGCGCGCGCCCGGCTGGCGCGGCAGTTTTTCCACCAGCGGCGGGTATTTGTCGGCCAGCGCGTTGAGCGCGGTTTCCACTTCTTCCACCCCGCTGAAACTGTACATGCGGCCGGCGCGGCTGCGCAGCTCGGCACTGGTCTGCGCCCCGCGCAGCAACAGCAGGCCCAGCACCGCCAGGCGGGCGCCGTCGATGTTCCACGCGTAGTTGAGGCGGTGTTCGTACTTGGCGACGCGGCTGCCGGCCGGCAGGCGCTCGGCCACCAGTTTCTGCGCCAGCAGGCTGTCCAGCGCGGCGCTGATGTCGCCTTCGGACAGGCTCAGCACCGGCTCGCGGCTGGTGAGCTGGTTGCACGCCGACTGCAGCGAATTCAGCGTCAGCGGGTAGTTGTCGGGGGTCAGTGCCTGTTTTTCGATCAGGGCGCCCAGCACGCGTACCGCGTGCGGCTCCAGTGTCAGTCTGTCATCCATGCTTGTCCCCTGTGGTGATTCCGGCCGCCATCATCGCACTGCCGCCCGCTTGCGGCCAACCTTGTCTGCGACTACCCTTGCGCGGATTTTGGCTCGCTGATGGATGCAGGATATGAAACGGGTGGATGTTTTGCTGGTGGAACAAGGGCTTGCCGCGTCGCGCACCGCGGCGCAGGCGCTGATCGAGGCCGGGCGCGTCAGCGTGGCCGGACGGCCGCTGGGCAAGGCCAGCCAGAAGCTGGCGGACGATACCGTGTTCGACATCGTGCCGGACGAGGCCGACCGCTACGTGTCGCGCGGCGGGCTGAAGATGGCCGGCGCGCTGGCGGCGGCGGGGCTCACTGACATCCGCGGCTGGCGCGCGCTGGACGTGGGCCAGTCCACCGGCGGCTTTACCGACTGCCTGCTGCAGCACGGCGCCGTGCGCGTGGTGGGGGTGGATGTCGGCCACGACCAGCTGGCGGCGCGCATCGCCGCCGACGAGCGGGTGCGTTATTTCGAAGGGGTCAATGCGCGGGCGCTGGATCACGCCGCGCTGCTGGCGGCCAACGATGGCCAGCCGTTCGACCTGATGGTGTGCGATGTGTCGTTTATTTCAGTGACGCTGATCTACCCGTCGGCGCTGCCGCTGATCCGTCCGGGCGGCTATCTGCTGAGTCTGGTGAAACCGCAGTTCGAGGTTGGCCGCGACGGTCTGGGCCACGGCGGCATCGTGCGCGACGAGTCGCTGTACCAGGGGGTGGAAGACAAGATCAGCCAGGCGATTGCCGAGCTGGGCTTCGAGCGGCTGGGCTGGTTCGACAGCCCGATCAAGGGCGGCGACGGCAACCGCGAATTCTTCATTCTGGCGCGCCGCCGCTAGCCATGCGGCCAACCGGCAAGGTTGGCCGCAGTGCAGTTAAGCGCTCGGCGTGGCGGCCGGGCTGTCGTCGTCTTCCGGATTGCGCACCACCAGCAGCGGCAGGGTGGCACGGCGCAATACCGTCTCGGCAAAGCTGCCCAGCAGCAGGTGCTTCCAGCCGCGGTGGCCGTGAGTACCGATCACCAGCAGGTCGGAAGCGGCACCGGTGGCAAAGTCGATCAGCAATACCGCCGCCTCGGCACCACCTTGCGGCGCTTCCAGCAGGTGGGTGCCGATGTCGCTGACGCCGTGGTGCTCGGCATAAGCCCGGGCTTCGTCCAGCACGCGCTGGCCCTGGCCGCGCGCTTCTTCCTGCAGTGCCTGCACATCCAGCAGCCCGACGCTGTCTACCGCGAAATCCTGCACGCTGACGACATGCACCAGCGACAGACGCGCCTTGGATGCCGCCGCCAGGCGCACAGCCTCGATCAGGGCCGGACGGGCGTTGTGGCTGCCATCGAGTGCCACGGTCAGATGACGGTACATGGTGTATTCCTTGGGTGGGTTAGGAAGTTGTCATTATGCTCCGCTGCCTCTGCAACGGCGAAGCGGGATCCGCCGCCGGTTTGATCTGCTGCAAACCGGCAGCGAATCCCGCTGCGCCTGCTGCCCGGCAGTCGGCAGCTGTCTTTACTGTAGCAAGCCGCTGCCTGCGCTGCCGCGCTAGTGGTTATCGAACAGCATCAGCCCGGCGGCGGTGTTGGAGATCGGGATGTGGTAGTTGCGGTGCAGCTCGCGCACTTCGCCGGTCAGCGCGGCGCGGGTGGCCACCCACATCAGCATTTCCACGCCCTGGGTGCCGGTGTACTCCACCAGCTGTTCGTTGCTGTACTGCGTCGCCCATTGCGGGTTGGCCGCCAGGCTGTCCATGAAACGCAGGTCGAACTCCTTGTTGATGAAGCCGGCGCGCTCGCCATCCAGCTGGTGCGACAGGCCGCCGGTACCGATGATCACCACCTTCAGGTCGTCCGGCAGCTTGGCGATGGCACGGCCAATGGCCTGGCCCAGCTTGTAGCAGCGGGTGGCGGACGGCAGCGGGTACTGCACGGTGTTGATACACACCGGGATGGTACGCACCGGCGGGGTCTCGTGCTGCGGCCACAGCAGCTTCATCGGCAGCGAGAAAGCATGATCGACCAGCATTTCCTGGCAGGTGGTGATGTCGAATTCGTCGGCCACCAGGCTGTTGATCAGCTGCCACGACAGCGCGGCGTCACCGGCAAACGGCGGCAGTGTCGGAATGCCCCAGCCTTCGTCGGCATTGCAGTACTGCCCGGCGGCGCCGACGGCAAAGGTCGGCATCTTGTCGAGGAAGAAATTCAGCCCGTGGTCGTTGTACAGCACGATGGCCACGTCCGGTTTGACTTCGTCCAGCCATTGCTGCACCGGGGTAAAGCCGTCAAAAAACGGTTTCCAGTACGCGTCCTGCTGCAGGTTCTGCGCGATGGCGCGGCCAATGGCCGGCACGTGCGAAGTGGTAATACCGCCTACGATCTTTGCCATGATTATTTCCCCGCTGCTACCAGCATCTGTTTGAACGCTTCCTTGCTCATGCCGGTCTGTGCGGCCCCCAGGTCCTGCACATCCAGCCCGAGGATGCCGGCGAACTTGGCCAGGTAGTAGACATTGCCACCGGCGGCCAACAGGCCCAGCACATCGCGCTCGCGGATGACGCGGGTCTGCTCGTCGTTCAGGCCGTACTGGCGACAGTAGCCGGCTTCGTCGGCGGCAAAGGCCTGACGGTTGGCCGCAACGTTGAACGAAAAGCACATCTTGTTGAGGGCGTAGCCCTTCATCGCCAGATCACCATCGAACAGATAGGTGCCGGGCACGTTGAATTTGCTGGTCTCTTGCACTGTGTTTCTCCTTGTTGCCCCGCGGGGTGATGCGTAGTATCGGCAAAGCAATACCCGGGATAAACACAGGGACATTGATAGCATTCATGAGCGATTTCGATTATTCGCACCTCGATGGCAAGCTGCTGCAACTGCTGCTGGCCATCATCGAGGCGCAATCGGTTACCGGAGCGGCGCAGCGGCTGGGGGTGACGCAGTCGGCGGTGTCGCACCTGCTGGGCAAACTGCGGCAGATCACCGGCGACCCGCTGTTTGTCAAATGCGGCCGCGGCATCGTGCCCACCGCCCGCGCCGAGGCGCTGGCGCTGCACGCGCGGCTGCTGCTGGACGATATGCGTCGCTTCGCCGCCGGCGACGAGTTCCATCCGGCCACGCTGCACACCACCTTCACCATTGCGGCCAACGATTTCCAGCGCGACCTGCTGCTGCCGCCGCTGTTGCAGCGGCTGCGCGCCCAGGCACCGGGGGTACGGCTGCGGGTGATTCCGTCCGATGTGCCGCGCGCCGAGCTGCTGCGCGACGACGACTGCCAGCTGGTGATCTCGCCGCGACCGCCGGACGCCAGCGACGTGCTGCACAAGCGGCTGTTCGAGGATGAATACCGGGTGTTCTACGATGCCGCGGTGCGCGAGGCGCCGCAGCGGCTGTCCGATTACCAGGCCGCCGAGCACATCACCGTGCTGTACAACCCGCGGCGCACGCTGGACGTGGACCAGCAACTGGCGGCACGCGGCATCGAGCGGCGCTTTGCCGTCAGCGTGCCCAGCTTTGCCGGCATCCCGGCCTTCCTGCACGGCAGCGACATGCTGGCCACCCTGCCCGGCCTGCTCGGGCGCGGGCTGATGCAGGCGTTTGCCAGCTGCCCGCTACCGGCCAGGGTTGGCCGCATGCCGATGTACATGATCTGGCACCTGCGCTACCGCCACGATCCGGCGCACAGCTGGCTGCGTGCCGAGCTGGAACAGGTGGTGGCCAGCGTGCTGGCCGGCACGACAACATAAAAGAACCCCCGTCCGGCAACCGCGGACGGGGGCAGCGCGGCCAGGCAGCATCCGGCCAGCAAATACCCCGCGCACCGTACCTCACGGCGGGCGGGGCCACACGGATTACGGGTTGTACTGTTTCACCAGCGCCGCGGCCTGGTCATGCAGTTGCTGGCCGTTCATGCCGTTGGCGCTGACCTCCCTGATCCATTCCCGGGTCACCGGCGCGGTGGCCTTGCGCCACAATGCCACTTCGGCCGGTGCGATCTGGTACACAGTGTTGCCGCGCGCCAGTGCCGCCTTGCGGCCCTCGGCATCGCCATCGTTGATCACCTTGGCAAAGGCGGCAGACGTCTCGCGGCCGCTGTTGTCGTCGAGCACTTTCTTCTGCGCCGGCGACAGGCTGTCGTACTTGGCCTTGTTCATCACGAAGATCATGGTGGCGGTGGACAGCGCGTTGTCGGCCGGATACTCGGCATGGAATTTCACCAGCTCGTGCAGCTTGGTGGCCGGCACCACTTCCCACGGCACCAGCGTGCCGTCGATCACACCCTTGGAAATGCTTTCCGCCATCTGCGTCACCGGCATGCCCACCGGCACCGCGCCCAGCGCGGCCAGGGTCGAACTATACCCACCCGACCCAAACCCGTCAACACCCCGCCACACAAAAACACCGACAAAATCGATAAGCTATTGATTTAAATAATTACAAAAACAGCGATACACTTTCAATTTTGCCGCGCTACACTGCCAGCTCATATTTTCACGCGATGAATAGTGCAGATGAACTGGCTATTTGACCTAGACGAAACCCTGCATCATGCCGGCCATGCGGTATTTCCGCGGATCAGCCAGCGTATGACCGACTATATCGTGCAGCATCTTGGCTATGACCAACATGCGGCCAACCAACTGCGCACGCACTACTGGCGCCGCTATGGCGCAACACTTGGCGGACTGGTCCGCCACCACCAAGTCTCGGCCGATCATTTCCTGCGCTTCACCCATGATATGGATGAGTTGCTGCCCTGGATCAATTACAGCAATCGCTTGCCGCAATTGCTACGCGCCCTGCCTGGCCGCAAGTGGGTTTTTTCGAATGGTCCACAACATTATGTAGAGGCCATCACCGCCCATCTTGGTATCGGTCACCTGATCAGCCGTTGCTATGGCATAGAAGCGCTGGGCTACAAACCCAAACCGCGCAGCTACGGCTATTTACATGTGCTACGCGATGCCGGCCTGACGGCAGGACAGTGTGTCATGATAGAAGACACTGCGGCCAACCTTAGAACCGCGAAACGCCTCGGAATGCAAACAGTGTGGATCAACCAGAAACAGTTCAAACCAGCCTGGGTTGACTGGCGCATTACCAAACTGCAGCAATTAACCTCGATACCGTTGCGGGGCTAACTGCTGCCACAAACCGAGCATCAAACACAATAATGCCGTTACCGGCCACAGGTCGGACAAAAAGTCCACCAGGGCGCTCATATTGTGCAGATGGCCATATGGCCAGCGGAATAGCGACATAAAGTCAGCTTGCATCCCCCCTAACGGCCACAGCACCGCGGCCATCTGGGCAATCGCCAGCGCAACCATCGCACAAAGGGTTTGCACCGTGCGATTGCATCGGCTCAATAGCCAGCAGAGCAGGAAACCAGCGGCCCAGCCGGTGACCAGATGCGGGTTAACCCACTGAAAGAAGGCGATCGGCTTAAGCAGGACACCCGCCGCCAGCAGTTTCAGCAGCCAGGCAGACAGCAATATCAGGAAGATGGCTTGGCCACGCTCGGCCTTGGCCACGATAAAGCAGGTTACAAACAGGCAAACCGCCACCATATTGCTGGCGGCTCCGCCGGCTTCCAGCAAGAACAGGAATAGTCGCGGATTTTCCAGCGGCGACAGATAGGGCTGCGGCAAGCCTTGCGGGTAAGCCACCACGCCGAACAACGGCAACGCCGGATTGAGCTGGGTAAGAAACCACAATCCGGTGGCCAGCAAGGCGTAATCGGCAGCGCTGTCGGCAACAAAATGGCGACGACGCCATTGCCGCAGATGGTGCCAGCGCTTACGCACCCACGGGGAAATCGCCAGTGTTGCGCCGATTAATGCCCCAGCCAGGTTGCACAACACATCCAGATTGGAAGCGATCCGCGTCGGCAGGAATTCCTGCATGAACTCTGCACCGATACTGGTTACCGCCGCAACCAGCATGGCAACCAGCAGCGAAAACCAGCGAGGCAGCAGCAGCAACGCCAGACTGAAGCCGTAGGGGATATAGATCAGCAGGTTGGCCGCATTATCAAACGGCCTGCTGTAATACGGCAGAGGATAGAACAGAAACTCGAACAGCGGCCGCCCGCTATAGCTCCAACCGGAAAAGGGATACAAACTCAGAAAAATGATGATGACCGCGTTGATCAGTGCTGCATACAGCACGACATGACTACGAGAAGCGCGAGCGGGAAAGGCGGCCATCGCCAGATACATTCCGGAGAAATAACCGGGCAAGGATACCCAGCGCCCTGTACGGGCACAAGAAACAAGCAATAAAAAGAGGCGCCGCAGCGCCCCTTTCGAGTAAAGACCATCCAGTCCGGATTAGAACTTGGTGCCGATACCCACGCTGGTAACCAGCGGGTTGATCTCAAGAGTACCAACATCGCTACCAGCAACGCTGGAGTGTACATCGGTCTTGATCCAGATTTTCTTCACATCAAAGTTGATGAAAACATTCTTGGTGACCGGAATATCCATACCTACCTGCAGCGCCGGGCCAAAGCTGTTCTTTTTGACCGACAACCCCAAACCGGAATTATCGC
Organism: Vogesella oryzae; assembly: GCF_902829295.1. GTDB lineage: Bacteria > Pseudomonadota > Gammaproteobacteria > Burkholderiales > Chromobacteriaceae > Vogesella > Vogesella oryzae. The sequence goes on along the minus strand of NZ_CADEPL010000010.1, from coordinate 78,423 downwards.
TCAGACCGTAGAAACGGGTGTAGTTGATACCGGCACCCACGTACGGGCGGAACTGCCCTTCCGGTGCGAAGTGATACTGTACGGTCAGTGTCGGCGGCAGCACTTTAACGGAGCCGATATTGCTGCCACTGGAAGTAATGTCATGCTTGGAAGTACCCAGAATCAGTTCGGCACCGATGTTGTCGGTGAACATGTAGGTAAAATCCAGTTCCGGAATGGTGTCGTCCTTCACATCCACATGGTAAGTGCTATCAATCAAGCCACTTACCGAAGTCTCCGGGTTCACGTTAGCAATACGGAAGCGGGCCAGAATATCGCCTTGCGCAGCAAAGGCAGAAGTGGACAGCGCGGCAACCAGGGCAGCAACAGCAAACTTTTTCATCTTTGATCTCCAAACATTTACCTGACACTAGAACCTTGCGCAGCCACTGCCAGCGGTTGACTTGGCGTAAAGCCGACAGTAGCTTGCGACGTTGAAGAAAGCTTATCCCTGCGCTGAAAAGGGCTTTTTGCGCTAGATCATGAAAGCAACATGAAATACAACGACCTGCGGGACTTCATGTCCCAGCTTGAGTCGCAAGGCGAACTCAAGCGCATTGCGGTGCCGGTGTCCCCGCACCTGGAAATGACCGAAATCGGCGACCGTGTACTGAAAGCCGGCGGCCCGGCGCTGCTGTTCGAACAGCCACAACAAGGCGACAAGCGCTACGACATCCCGGTGCTGGCCAATCTGTTCGGCACCCCCAAGCGGGTGGCGATGGGCATGGGCGCATCTGACGTGATGCAGCTGCGCGATATCGGCAAGACCCTGGCCTACCTGAAAGAGCCGGAACCGCCGAAGGGGCTGCGCGATGCCTGGGACAAACTGCCGCTACTGAAGCAGGTGCTGTCGATGGCGCCGAAAGAAGTGAAAAAGGCGCCATGCCAGCAGATCGTGTGGGAAGGCAACGAAGTCGATCTCGCCCGCCTGCCGATCCAGCATTGCTGGCCGGGCGATGTGGCTCCACTTATCACCTGGGGCCTGACCGTGACGCGCGGCCCGCACAAGAAACGCCAGAATCTCGGTATCTACCGCCAGCAGGTGATCGGCCGCAATCGCGTGATCATGCGCTGGCTGGCGCACCGTGGCGGCGCGCTGGACTACCGTGAATTCCGTGCGGCCAACCCGGACAAGCCCTATCCGGTAGCGGTGGTGCTGGGCTGCGACCCGGCGACAATCCTCGGCGCGGTGACCCCGGTACCGGACACGCTGTCCGAATACCAGTTCGCCGGCCTGCTGCGTGGCAGCCGGACGGAACTGGTGCAATGTATCGGCTCGGACTTGCAGGTACCGGCCAGCGCCGAAATCGTACTGGAAGGCCACATCCATCCGGACGACATGGCAATGGAAGGTCCGTACGGCGATCACACCGGCTACTACAACGAGCAGGACAGCTTTCCGGTATTCACCATCGACCGCATCACCATGCGCGAGAACCCGATCTACCACAGCACCTACACCGGTAAACCGCCGGATGAGCCGGCAGTGCTGGGCGTGGCGCTGAACGAGGTGTTCGTGCCTATCCTGCAGAAGCAGTTTCCGGAGATTGTGGATTTCTACCTGCCGCCGGAAGGCTGCAGCTACCGCATGGCGGTGATCAGCATCAAGAAACAGTACCCGGGCCACGCCAAGCGCGTGATGATGGGCTGCTGGAGCTTCTTGCGTCAGTTCATGTACACCAAGTTCATCGTGGTGGTGGACGACGACGTCAACACCCGCGACTGGAAAGAAGTGATCTGGGCGATTACCACCCGCATGGACCCGGTGCGCGACACCACGCTGATCGACAATACACCGATCGACTATCTGGACTTCGCCAGTCCAATTTCCGGCCTCGGCGGCAAGATGGGGCTGGATGCCACCAACAAGCTGCCGGGTGAAACCAGCCGCGAATGGGGCACCCCGATCGTGATGGATGCCGCCACCCGCCAGCGGGTGGACACGCTGTGGCAACAATTGGGGCTGTAAACTGCACGCAAATGCAGCGGCCAACCCTGGTCGCCGCTGTTATCATGCCGCTTCTGATTTCTGAAAGAGTTTCACATCATGACCAACGCCAACTCCCGTAACCGCCTGAAACGTCTGAACAGCCGCCAGCGCAAGAAACTGCGCGTCGGTGAATTCCAGGAACTGGGCTTTACCGTGGTCGCCACCCTGAGCTGCGACGAAGCTGCCAGCGACGCGTTCCTGAACGACTGGCTGGAAGCCGTGGATGCCCAGGGCGTGAGCTTTGGCGGCCACTACAACCAGGGCGAACTGGACGGTATCGTGTTCCCGGTTGGCGCCAGCAAGATCAGCGCCGAACTGCGCGCCGGCCTGGTGGCCTGGCTGCAAGGCCGCAAGGAAATCTCCCAGCTGCAGGCTGGTGAACTGATGGATGTATGGCATAGCCACTGGTAAGCCCGGCGGCCAGTAACATCAGGAACGGCTCCCGCGGGAGCCGTTTTTCATTGCGGATGGCTATTTAGCGCAAGGCTTGCCGCGCATAGGCCAGCAGGCCGTCATTGCCGTGGCGATGGCAGGCGCTGACACAGCGTTGGCCGCAACGCCACAGTGGCCGCAAGGGACGGGCGGGACGCGGCGCCGCCAGCAACTGCGCCCAGTAATGCATACCGGCATCGAAGCAATCGTACCCCAGCGCCAGCCAGTGGCGGCGCAGCTGTTGTTGCCAGCGCGGCCACTGCTCGTTACCGCTGGCGGCATCCAGCCACAGATGCGCACAGCTCAAACCGTTGGCGCGATGCCATGCCTGCCAGCTCTGCCGCTGCGCCCGCTGGCAACACAGCCAGGCATCCGCTAGCGCCGATACCTTTCCCCGCAGCAGGGCAGCCATAGCCGCCTCCTATTGTGCATTGCAACAATAACGGTATAGCCCAGCCGTCCGGCCTATAACAAGTCTTTTTCCAGCCACACGATGCCATAATCCGGCGCCCGCGGGTGCGGCTCCTCGCCGATTGGCACATAGCCGCAACGCAGGTAGAACGCCAGATTGCCCGGCAGCTTGCGGCGGATCGACAAGCGCAGCCGCACATAACCCAGCGCCCGCGCCTGTGGCTCCAGCCATGCCAGCAGCTGTTGGCCGCAACCCTGCCCCTGCATCTCCGGCAGCACCGCCACGCGCTTGATCTCCGCCACCCCGGCTTGCGGCGTCGGCAACAGGCAAGCGGTCGCCACGGCTCGCCCCGCCTGCTCGCCAAGTGCAAACTGCTGGCCCTGTTGCAGCCGCTGCCGCAGGGTGGCGGCATCTTCATCCAGCGCCGTCGGACGGCTGGAAACCACCGCCAGCAGCGGCGCAAACGCGCCCTGCAACACGCTACGGATGGCCTCGACATCGGCCTCGCCGGCCAGGCGGCATACCAGCTTGTCCATATCCCCTCCTGATTGCGCCCCAGCCTGACAGAAGCAAAAAAATGCCGCAACGCCTTGCGACGTTGCGGCCAACCCTTCTTATCGCCTGTTCACATACTTTCCGAGACCGTAAAAGCAGATGCGCAGGCGGCTTCACACTACAAGGAGGGGGACAAACTCAGATTTCCACCCAGCGCGGGCTGGTCAGCGCCGCCGGTTGCAGCACGGTATCCAGCTGCGCCTGGGTGAGCAGACCGCGACGCAGCACGATGTCGTACACGCTGCCGCCGGTCTGGTGGGCTTCCAGCGCCACTTCGGTGGCAGCGGCATAGCCGATATAGGGGTTAAGCGCGGTCACCAGCCCTACCGAGCGATGCACGGTGTCCAGCAGGTAATCGCGGTTGGCGGTGATACCGACCACGCAGTTTTCGCGCAGCGTGTCGCAGGCATTGGCCAGATGGCCGATGCTGCGCGACAGGCTGTAGGCGATCACCGGTTCGAAGGCATTGAGCTGCAACTGGCCGGCTTCCGCCGCCATGGTCACCGTCATGTCGTTGCCGATCACTTCGTAAGCTACCTGGGTTACCACTTCCGGAATCACCGGATTGACCTTGCCCGGCATAATCGACGAACCGGCCTGCCGTGCCGGCAGATTGATTTCGCCGAGGCCAGCACGCGGGCCGGACGACAACAGCCGCAGGTCGTTGCAGCTCTTCGACAGCTTGACTGCCACGCGCTTGAGCACGCCGGACAGCTGCACGAAGGCGCCGCAATCCTGGGTGGCTTCGATCAGGTTGGGCGCGGTCTCCAGCGCCAGGCCGGTCAGCGCCGACAGCTTCTCGCACACCAGCGGGGTGTAGTCCGGGTGGGCGGTAATGCCGGTGCCGATGGCGGTGGCGCCAAGGTTGATTTCCAGCATCAGTGCGCTGGCTTCATACAACCGCTGCTCGTCCTCACCCAGCATCACTGCATAGGTGCGGAACTCCTGCCCCAGCGTCATTGGCACCGCGTCCTGCAATTGGGTGCGGCCCATTTTCAGCACGTCGGCAAATTCGTCGGCCTTGTCGTCGAAGGCATCGCGCAGCCGCGCCATCGCTGCCAGCAGCCGCTGCACGCCCCAGAACGTCGCCAGTCGCAGCGCCGTCGGGTACACGTCGTTGGTGCTCTGCCCCATGTTGACGTGCTCGTTGGGGTGCAGGTGCTGATACTCGCCCTTGCCGTGGCCCAGCAGTTCCAGCGCGCGGTTGGCGATCACCTCGTTGGCGTTCATGTTGGTGGAAGTGCCGGCACCACCCTGGATCACGTCGACCACAAACTGGTCGTGCAGCTTGCCGGCGCGGATTTCCTCGCACGCCAGCACAATGGCGTCCTTGTGATGCGTGGCCAGCAGCCCCAGCTGGTGGTTGGCCTGCGCCGCCGCCTGCTTGATCACCGCCAGCGCGCGGATCAGATCAGCCTGGCTGCCGATAGTCTGGCCGGTGATGGGGAAGTTCTCGATGGCACGCAGGGTATGCACGCCCCAGTAAGCATGCGCCGGCACTTCGCGGTCGCCGAGCAGATCGTGTTCCAGACGGGTAGCCATGGTGTGTGTTCTTGGTGGTGTTGGGTGCTGCGCAATGTAGCGCCAGCCACCAGATCACCGCCAATTCCGAATGCCGATCGACCCATGCAGGATTTGCATCATCGGCAAAAACATGGTGCCAGACGCAAAAAAGGCCGCATCTGCGGCCAACCTGCTGCCTCCGTGCGGTTTACACCGCCGGGTACCGCGCGGCCAGGCGTTGCCACAAGGCATCCAGCGCCGGCAACTCGCGGCGCGCGTCGCGATAAACGCGGATTTCCATCTGCAGCGACCAGTCATCGTCGCCGGCCAGCGTCAACTGCCCGCCATCCAGCTCGCGCTTGACGGCACTCTGCGGCAGGAACGCCATGCCGTGCCCTTCCAGCACCATGGCTTTCAGCCCTTCGGCCATATCGGTTTCGAAGCAGCGCTGCAGCGCCGCCGGCGTGGCCGCCCGTTCCAGGATCAGCTCGACCATGCGGTGGAAATAGGCGTTCGGGCCGTAGGCCAGAAACGGAATCGGCAAGCGTTCCTCGCCCGGCAGTTGCCACTCCGCCGTACCGTCCGGCAGCTGGCGGGTGAACGGCCGCAGCGTCTCGCTGCCCAGCACCAGCGCCTGGTAGCGCTCGGCGGGCAATTCCACCGGATGGCGCGGATGGTGGTAGCACAGCATCAGGTCGGCGTTGCCTTCGGCCAGTGCCACTACCGCGTCGTGGACGTTGTGCGCCAGCAGCCGCCAGGATATCTCGCTGACCGCCTCGTGCTCCTCGGCCAGCCAGCGCGGCACGAAACCGAACGACAAAGTATGCGGCACCGCCAGCGTCAGTGTGGCGGCATCGGCCGCCTGCAGCGCGCGCAACTGGCTGCGGGTGCTGCTCAGCTCGCCCACCAGCACGCGCGCCTTCTCGCGCAGCATCTCGCCGGCCGGCGTCAGCTGCGTCGGCCAGGTGGTGCGGTCGATCAGGTCGGCCCCCAGCCAGCTTTCCAGCGACTTGATGCGGCGCGAGAACGCCGGCTGCGTCAGGTGGCGCAGCTCGGCCGAACGGGTGAAGCTGCCGGTCTCGGCCAACAGCAGAAAATCTTCCAGCCAGCGGGTATCCATCGGGGACTCCAGCACAAGTTGGCCGCATGCTACACCACTGCGCGCCAGACGCAAAAAAGCCGCCCGCAGGCGGCTTGTCGGCACAGCGTAACAGCGGCGATCAGGCCTGCTGTTTGGCGAATGCCGGCTCCAGTTCCTGACGCGGTTCCGGATCGATATCGTCGTCTTCGTCCAGCTCCGGCTGGGCGGCACCCAGCGCGTTCTCGCTCTTGGCCACCACGCTGGCAGCCAGCGCGTTACCCAGCACGTTGGTAGCGGAACGGCCCATGTCGAGGAAGTGATCCACGCCCAGCAGCAGCAGCAGGCCGGCTTCCGGAATATTGAACTGTGCCAGGGTGGCGGCAATCACCACCAGCGAGGCGCGCGGCACGCCGGCCATGCCCTTGGAGGTCACCATCAGGATCAGCATCATGGTGATTTCCTGCGACAGCGACAGGTTGATGCCATAGGCCTGGGCAATGAAGATACTGGCAAAAGTGCAGTAGATCATCGAGCCATCGAGGTTGAACGAGTAGCCCATCGGCAGCACGAAGCTGGCGATGCGGTCGCTGCAACCGAAACGCTTCAGGCGATCGAGGGTCTTCGGGTAGGCGGCTTCGGAGCTGGCGGTGGAGAACGCCAGCAGTGCCGGTTCACGTACCGCCACCAGCAGTTCGAACACGCGGCGCTTGAGGAACACGCTGCCCATCAGCAGCAGGCACAGCCACAGCATGCCCAGCGTCAGATAGAACTGCGCCATGAAGCTGCCGTAGGTCGACAGGATGCCCAAGCCTTCCTTGGCCACCATGCTGGCAATCGCCGCGAACACCGCGAACGGCGCGAAGTTCATCACATAGCCGGTGACTTTCAGCATGATGTGCGCCACGGCATCGATGGCGTCGATCAGCCCCTTGGCCTTGTCGCCGACGGCGGCAGCGGCGGTGCCGAAGAATACCGAGAACACCACGATGGACAGGATCTCGTTCTTGGCCAGCGCATCGAACACGCTCTTCGGAATCAGGTGACCGATGAAGTCCTTCAGCGTCAGCGCGCCCTTCTCGATACCGGAACTGGCGGCCACGTCCGGCAGCGGCAGGCCCAGCCCTACGCCCGGCTTGAGCAGATTGACCATGATCAGGCCCAGCGACAGCGACACGAAAGACGCGGTCACGAACCAGCCCATGGTTTTGGCGCCGATGCGGCCAACGGTGGCGGAGTCGCCCATGCGCGCGATGCCTACCACCAGGGTGGAGAACACCAGCGGCGCGATGATCATCTTGATCAGGCGCAGGAAGATGTCGGTCAGAATGGAAAGCTGGTCAGCGAAGGCGTTGATGGCCTCCGGGCTGCCGGCATATTCACGCCAGCCATAGCCGGCGACGATACCCAGCAGCATGGCTGCCAGAATCATGGCGGTAAGTCGGTTGATTTTCACGGTGGTTTCCCTGTGCTGTCATCACGAAAAACCCCCTTTGTAGTGTGAAGTCGTTGTGTCTTCGGCCCTCTGCGGGGCCTGAAAAAACCGGCGGGGACCGGTCTTCATCGCGGGAAACTGCGGCCTCCCGTCGTGAAGGGGTGGGATTAAAGCAGAAAATGCGGAGCTTGCCAGCTATCGCTTTCCCTGATGGCGCAAAAAACCCCGCCGGCATGGGCGGGGTGTTGTAGCGATGGTACTCAGCCCTGGCGGGCCAGACTGATCCAGTCCACAGTGCGCTCGGCCGCCTTGAACTCGTGCACCACCTCCTGCAGCAGGGCAAACGCCCGCGGCGCGTCCAGCTGTTCACAGGCGCTCGCCAGCTGCGCCAGGTATTGATCCAGCTCGGCGGCCGGCAGGTGGTACTCCTGCGCACGCATGATGCGCGGGTGGTCGGTGGCCAGCACGCCGTCGCCGATCAGCAGCTCCTCGTACAGCTTCTCGCCCGGACGCAGGCCGGTGCAGCGAATCTCGATATCGCCATGCGGATTGTGCTCGTCGCGCACTTCCAGCCCGGACAGATGCACCATGCGTCGCGCCAGGTCGGCGATCTTCACCGGCTCGCCCATGTCCAGCACGAACACGTCGCCGCCCTCGCCCATCGCGCCGGCCTGGATCACCAGTTGCGCCGCCTCGGGGATGGTCATGAAGTAACGGGTGATGTCCGGATGGGTCAGCGTCACCGGGCCGCCGGCGGCAATCTGGCGCTTGAACAGCGGCACCACCGAGCCGGAGCTGCCCAGCACATTGCCAAAGCGCACCATCACAAAACGGGTGCGGCTGCCGGCGGCATGGCGCGCCTGCAGCGCCAGCTCCGCCAGCCGCTTGGTGGCGCCCATCACATTGGTTGGCCGCACCGCCTTGTCGGTGGAAATCAGCACAAAAGTCGCCACCCCGGCCGCTTCCGCCGCCCGCGCGCAGGTATCGGTACCGAAAGCATTGTTGACGATGCCGGCCAGCGGATTGTGCTCCACCAGCGGCACATGCTTGTAGGCGGCGGCGTGGTACACCGTTTCCACCGCGAACACCTGCAGTACCGAAGTGAGCCGTGACAGGTCGGTAACCGTGCCCAGCACCGGCACCCGCTCCACCGCCGGCGCCAGCCGCGCCAGCTCCTGGTCGATGCTGTACAGCGCGAATTCGGTCAGCTCGAACAACACGATGCGCGCCGGCTGCTGCTTGACGATCTGCCGGCACAGCTCGGAGCCGATGGAGCCGCCGGCACCGGTAACCATCACCACCTTGCCGCGGATGTTAGCCGCCAGCAGCTCGCCACGCGGCGGCACCGGGTCGCGGCCCAGCAGGTCTTCGATCTCCACCTCGCGCAGCTCGTCCACCCGCACCTCGCCGGACACCAGGTCGGCCATGCCCGGCAGCCGCTTGATCGGCACGTGCAGCCTTTCCAGCTGCTCCAGTATCTGGCGGTGGCGACCACGACTGGCCGACGGCAGCGCCAGCAGGAGCAGCTGCGCATCGGTATCGTCCACCAGCTCGGCCAGCGTTTTCGGGTCATGCACCATCAAGCCGCGGTAGGTACGACCCCACAGCTGCGGGTTATCGTCGACAAACGCCATCGGCCGGTATTCGCGGCCTTCCTGCAATGCCACCATCAGCTGCAGGCCGGCACGGCCGGCGCCGTAGATGATGACCGGCCGCCGCGGCGCATCCAGCGCGTCGATACGGCGCACCACCCCGCGCAGCAGGAAGCGGCTGCCACCGATATAGGCCATGGCGAACACCCAGAAGATGATGATGGCGGTACGCGGCATCGGGCCGATGCCGGCCATCAGCACCACCGCCATCAACACCAGCACCGACAGCGACACGCCGATGAACACGGTGTAGACGATACGGTCGTCAAGGAACTTCAGCACCGCGCGGTACAGCCCCAGCTTGATGAAGATCGGCAGCACCCACAGCGGCGGCACCGCGAAAATCCACAAATACGGGTCCAGCTTCGGATCCCAGTTGCCGCCCAGGCGCAGCAACACCGCGCTCCACAGCGCCAGCGGCAGCAGCAGCGCATCCAGCAGCATCAACAGCGCCATCTTGTGATGACGCGAGAAGGAAAGCATTTTTTCCAGCATGGCTCGTTTTACCGACGCATCAGCGCGTCACAATCTTCAGCAGGGTAGCCAGGATGATCTTCACATCCCCGGCCAGGGTGTAACTCCGCGCATAACGCTGGTAGTACGCCAGTTTTTCCGGCAGCACCTGCTCGATATAGGCGCGCTCCGGATCGGCGGCCTTACCCAGAATCTCGTTCTCGTCGATCATCCTGATCGACGCCCAGTCGGTAATGCCCGGCCGCACCGACAGCACCAGCTCCTTCACCCCGTCCGGGTAATGTGCCACGTACTTGGGCACTTCCGGGCGCGGGCCGACCAGGCTCATATCGCCGAACAGCACGTCCAGCAACTGCGGCAGCTCGTCGAGCTTGGTCTTGCGCAGGATATGGCCAGCGCGGGTAACGCGGCTGTCCGCGCCCACCGTCAGCTGGCCGGCAGCCTCGGCGCCGATCTTCATGGTGCGGAACTTGTGGATGCGGAACAGCTGCCCGCCGCGGCCAACCCGCAGCTGACGGAAAAACACTGGTCCTGGCGAATCCAGCTTCACCCACAGCGCGATCAGCACTAGCAGCGGCCACAGCAGCGCCAGCCCGGCCAGCACTGCCAGCAGGTCGAACAGCCGCTTCAGCACTGGCGAGCCGTGGGATGCGGCCAACGTTGGCCGCAGAGTATCAGGCGCCTGCGCCATCACTTGCCCAGCAACTGGCGTACGGCAGCGATGACGCGGCTCTGGTCGTCATCCGTCATGCGGGTATACAGCGGCAGCGTCACTTCGGCTTCGAACGCGGCGTCGGCCACCGGGAAGTCCTCGCACTTCAGGCCGTAACCGTCGCGCCATACCGGCTGGCGGTGCAGCGGAATGAAGTGCACCGAGCAACCGATGCCCTTCTCCGCCATCTGCACGATGAAATCGTCGCGGCTGATACCGGCTTCCGGCTTGAGGCGCACCGGATACAGATGCCAGGCGTGGTTGCTGCCAGCGTCCACCGGACGCGCCGGCAGGATCAGCGGCAGGTCGGCCAGTTCGGCATCAAAGCGTGCGGCCAACCTTTCGCGTTTCTGCAGGAAGGCGTTGATCTTCTTCAGCTGGTGAATGCCCATCGCCGCGGCGGTGTCCGGCATGTTGTACTTGAAGCCGGGCGCGACCACCTCGTAATACCAGGCCGGCGTCTTCGAGGTGTAGCGGTCGAAGGCATCGCGGCTGATACCGTGCAGGCGCATCACCTTGCAGCGGGCGATGATGTCCTTGTTCTTGGACACCACCATGCCGCCTTCGCCGGTGGTCATGGTCTTGTTTGCGTAGAAGCTGAACACGGTCACGTCGGAATCCAGCGTACCGATCAGCTTGCCCTTGTACCAGGTGGGCATCGCGTGGGCGGCGTCTTCGACGATCTTCAGCCCGTGCTCGCGGGCGATGGCGATGATGGCGTCCATATCGCAGGCGAGGCCGGCAAAATGCACCGGCATGATCGCCTTGGTCTTGGCGGTGATCGCGGCACGGATCGCCTCCGGGCGGATATTGAAGGTGAGCGGATCGACATCCACGATCACCGGATGCGCGCCGAGATAGCGCACCACCTCGGCGGTGGCAGTAAAGGTGTAAGACGGCACGATCACCTCATCGCCCTCGCCCACCCCCACCGCTTCCAGTGCCAGATGCAGGCCGGCCGTGGCGGAGTTGACCGCAATCGCTTCCACGCCGTCACCGATAAAGGCCGCAAAATCAGCCTCGAACTGCTTGGTCTTGGGGCCGGTGGTCACCCAGCCGGAACGCAGCGCGTCGACCACTTCATTGATTTCGTCTTCGCCGATGTCCGGCAGGGCGAAAGGTAAAAATTTCTGTTCAGCCATTATGTTGTCTTTCATTACCAGCCGGTGGCACGCTGCCACCGGGTAAACATGCTTGCGGCCAACCTTGGCCGTCTTATTTCAATTTATCCGCCAGCCGCTTGCCGATCTTTTGCGTCGGCAGCTCCACCAGACGGTTGATCGCCACCGCCAGGTACCAGGTCGCCGCCAGCGCGATGGCCACCATCAGCCACCACGGGGTGCCGTATTGTGCCAGCGCGAACAGGATTGCGTAACCGGCCAGCGAGTGGCACACGTACCAGGCGTAGCTGACACTGGCTACCCGTGTCAGCAGCGGCGCGGCCACCAGCCGCGGCCACAGCGCGCCGGCGATGAACAGCGCGATGCCGATGCCGTAACTGGCGTACAGCTCGATGCTGCCCCAGTTGGTGACCCACACGAACAGCGCCAGCAGCGCGATGAAGTGCGCCACCGTCTCCAGCCGGCCGGCCTGGCCGGTGCGGTAGAAGTACAGCCAGCAGCCGGCGAACATCAGCGGGAAGTAGCAGACGATGGTCTGCAGGTTGTTGACCGGCGCAAAGCGCGTCAGCCACGCCACCAGCGGCAGCAGCAGCCAGATCGCCCACTTGATGCGGCGGCCGGTGAGCGCGAACACCGTGCCGAGCATGGCGTAGAACCACAGCTCCACCTTCAGCGTCCACATCACCGGGTCGATGTTGCGCCCGCCCAGCCAGTCCTGGAACGCGATGCTGACGTGGCCGAGTACGTCGGCGCGGGTGACATCGAACGCGCCGCCCGGCAAGCGCGCGGCCAGCCACAGCGCCAGCACGCTCAGCGCCAGCCCCGCCCAGTAGGTGGGGTAGATGCGGAACAGCCGCGACACCGCGAAGCGCGCCGCCCCCATGCGGGTCAGCGACAGCGGGATCAGCAGCCCGGAGATCAGCAGGAACAGCCCCACCCCCACCGCGCCGAGGTTGAACGGCAGCACGAAGGAGGCGCCGTGGTAGCCGTCGAGCGGCGGCAGGTGCATCACCTCGGCGATGCGGTCGCGGCGCTGCCAGAAAATCTGGGTGTAATGGAACAGCACCACGGCCAGCATGGCCAGCCCGCGCAGGCCGTCGGCGAAGTCGAAGCGGATATGTGGTTGCTGGCTCATGCCTGTCCTTGTCTGCTGCGGCCAACGTTGGCCGCACGCTTAGCGAATGCCCTGCAAAAAGCGCCGCGCCAGCACTGCGTAATCGTGTTTTGCCAGCACGTAGGATTTGCCGGCGGCCCCCATGCGGCCACGCTCGTTGGCGGTGGTGTTCATGATGCGGCGCAGGGCGCCGGCGATGGCGGCCGGGTCTTCCGCGCCGACACTGATGCCGGCGCCAGCCTCGGCCACCATGTCGTTGCCAGCTTCCACCGAATGCACCACCGGCTTGGCGGCCATCAGGTAGTCGAACAGCTTGTTGGGATTGATGCCGAAGCGGTAGATCGGCAACTTGCGCCAGCCGATGTACAACGCATCGCACTCGGCGAGGAAGGCCGGTACCGCGCGCTTGGGGATGGACGGCAGGAAGCTGACATTGGTCAGCCCCAGCTGCTGTGCCTGCGCCACCAACGCCGCCTTGTCCGGGCCATCACCCACCAGCACGATGTGCAGTTTGTCGCCCTGCAGCTGGCTGGCCGCCAGCAGCAGGAAATCCAGCGCATTGGCCAGGCCATGGCCACCGGCGTAGCCGACAATAAAGCGCCGGTCGGCCTTCAGTTCCGCCAGCCGCATGCGGTGTTCGGCCGGCAGCGGCTCGCTGGCGCCCTGCCATTCGGCCACGTCCACGCCGTTGGGAATCACCACGTATTTTTCCGGCGCCATGCCGTGCGCCATCATGTAGTCCTTCGCGCACGGCAGCATGGACACCACGGTATCGGCTTTCTTGTAGCCGAAGTCCTCCGCCCACTGCAGCAGGCGGATGAACGGATGCTTCGGGCTCATGCCGCCCACTTCCACCGGCGTCAGCGGCCACAGGTCGTGCACCTCGTACACCAGCTTGGCCCCGGTCTTGCCGGCGATGAACGCCGCCGGCACGGTATCCAGCGGATAGGTGGAGGAGGCGATCACCACATCCGGCCGCCACTGTTTGAGATAGCGCCCGGACAGCCCCATCACCCGGCCGAGGAAACGGAAGATGTTGATCACCCGCTTCAGGCCGTTGCCCTCGTACTTCGGCGTCTTGCACCAGGTGTAGCGGATGCCGTCGATGTCCTGGTCGGCGTAGTTGCTGCTCAGCACCGGGTTGTGCTGGCGCAGGTGGGAATAATCTGCGGCCAACATGTGCACTTCGTGCCCGGCCTTGACCCATTCGCGCGCCAGGTAGTAGGGGCGGAATTCCATGCCGTGCTGCGGGCTGCCGGCGTAATGGTTGATGTAGAGAATGCGCACGCTGCTTTCCTGAGGTATCTGCTTGTTGCCTGCCCCGCCGCTACAACAGGCCGGCGAGGATGTTGATCATCAGCGCCAGTACCGTGGTGTTGAACAGGAAGGACAGGATGCAGTGAACGGTACCGATGCGACGCATCTGGCGGCTGGCCAGGCTGACGTCGGCAGTCTGGGCCGAGGTTCCGATCACGGCGGAAAAATAGAAAAAATCGGCGTAGTCCGGGGTAGCGTCACCCGGAAAGATCAGCCCGGGCGCCCCGCCCTGCTGCAGGCCGACAAAGTAGGTGTGGGCGTAATGCAGCGCGAACATGGTCTGGGTAAACAGCCACGAACTGAGGATGGTGAGCGCCGCCAGCGCGGCATGACCGGCACGCAGTGCGCCGTGCAGCTCGCGCGCGGCCGACAGCTCCAGCGCGATGGCCAGCAGGCAGGTAATCGACGACATCACCACCAGCGCCATGATGCTGCGCTGGCCGACATCCTCCTGCAGCGCGCGGCGGCGGATGCTCGCCTCGCTGGCGCCATACATCATGTGTGCGGCCAACAGCAGGTACAGCAAGGCACCGGCATTCCAGCCCAGCATGAAGGCGGTCATGCCGCGCAGCGCCCACAAGCCCTGCGCCAAGCCACCAACCATCGCGCCGAACAGGCTGGCCGACAGCAGCCGTGGCCGTGCCAGCAGCATGTGCAGTGGCAGCGCCGCGTGCGGACGATGGGGTTTGGGCTTGGCCGCAGTCATGGTGCGGGGCCTACGCTGCCAGCTGCCGGTACAGCGCCACCAGCTTGTCGGCCTCGGCCGCCCAGCTGTATTTCGCCAGCACCGCGCGCTTGCCGGCATCGCCCATTGCCTGTGCGCGACCGTCGTCCGACAACAGCTCGGCAATGGCGGCGGCAATCGCCTGCGGGTCCTGCGGATCGACCAGCAAGCCGCAGCCGGCATCCTCGACGATGTCGCGCCACAGCGGGAAATCGCTGGCAATTACCGGCATGCCGGCGGCCATGTATTCGAACAGCTTGATCGGCAACGACTCGACATAACTGGGCGTCGGCAGCAGCGTCACCAGCCCGACCTTGCTCTGCGCCAGCACGCTGGCCACACCGGCACGGTCCAGCACGCCCAGGTCATTCACCCGGTTCCAGCCGGCTTCGCGCTGCAGCGCGGCCTTCAGGTCCGGCTCGCTCCAGATGCCGGCGAGATTGAGGCGGGTATCGGTATCCGGCAGCGCGGCAATAATCGGCTCGATGCCGCGGGTACGGCTGATGCCGCCGAGGTAGCACACCTCGTTGCGGCGGCTGGCCCACGGCGTATCGCGCACCAGCTCTTCCAGAATCGGGTAGTTGCACACGTCGATGCAGTGGCGCGCGCCAGCGCGCTCGAAGCGCTGGCGGATCACCGGCGTGGCGGCGACGATGGCGTCAAAGCGGCGCGCGGCGTAGTCCTCCAGCGTCTCTACCCCGCGCGACACCAGCGGGCGGGCCAGGCCGGGAATCCAGTGCTTGGCCAGCACCTGGCGCGGCACATCCTCGTGCACGTCGTACACCACCTTGATGCCGGCCTGCTGCAGCCGCAGTGCGGCCGGGATCAGCTCCGGATCGTGAAAGTGCGCCACCTCCGGCATCAGCGCCAGCGCCTTTTCATAGACCCGCTTCACGGTACCGGTCATGCGCGACAGCCGGCCGCCGGACTTGGGGCCGACATCGTGAAAACGCACGCCGCGGTTGATTTCCTCGCCCAGGCCATCGGCCACGATCAGGTGTACCTCGTGGCCGGCAGCGGCCAGACTGGCACACTCCTTCACGAAGATACGGATGTCGTGGCGCGGGTGGGCGCTGGTGAGATGGGCGATTTTCATGTCTATGCTTTCCTGCTTCAGCGCGCGCTATCAGTGCCGCGCGCCAGCAAATCTTGGTAGATGGCGGCAAAGCGCGCCATATTGGCCTGCTGCAGGCCCTTGTCCGCCACCAGCCGGCGATTGAGCGCGGCGGCGTCCGCCAGCTGCGTATCATCGGCGGCGCGCAGCAACTGAGCTTGCAGCGCGTCGCCGAGGCGGCCAACGTCCTCGACGATGGCGCCGTTGACCCCGTCCAGCACCCATTCCAGGTTGGCCGGCAGGTTGGACAGTACCGGCAGGCAGCCGTGACCCATGGCTTCCAGCAGGCTGATGCTGGTGGCGTCGCTCTCCGGCACGCTGACAAACAGGCGCGCATCGCGATACAGTCCGGCCAGCACGTCCGGCGTCACGAAGCCGGTGAAGTGGATGCGCTGCAGCTGCAGCGATCTGGCCAGCTGCAGCAGCGCCTCGGTCTCGCTGCCGCTGGCGGCCACGGTCAGCGACCAGCCGGCAAAACGGACATCAGCCTCCACCTGTGCCCAAGCGCGCACGATGGCATCGATACGGTATAGCGGCTTGTGCAGGCGGCAGGACAGTACCTGCAGCGGCTTGGCGGCGATATCCGGCAGCGGCGGCAGCGCGTCCATGCCGAAATTCAGCACGTCCATGCGGCGGATGGTCGCCAGCTGGCGACACACTGCCGCCATGTGCAGCGAATCGCTGCTCACCGCGCTGGCGGCCGCCAGGTTGGCCGCCACCATGTTTTTCATCAGCCGGCTCTGCTGCGGCAGCAGCAACACATCCGACCCCCAGGTGGTGAGCAGCCACGGCAGCCGCTTGCCGGCCAGGGCGCGGCGCGCATGCCAGGCCACGCTATTGGCCTGATGCACGTGCACCATATCCGGCTGCAACTCGTCGATCAGCGCCGCGAGGCGGCGGGCGGTGCCCAGCGCGCGCAGGCTGAAATCCACTTGCAGTACGCGGCCAAGGTTGGCCGCATGGTAGCGCTCCGGCAGCGGGCCGCTGGTCACCAGATGCACCTCGGCCACATGCGCGGCGATGCCGGCCAGGTAGCGGAAGGTGTGCACCGACGCCGAGCCGATCAGCAGCAGTTTCATCGGGCGGCCTCCTGCTGCTGCAACAGGCTGTGCAGCGCCTGCTGCAAGCGTTGCAGCTTGCGCTCCAGCGCGGCATCCACCGCCAGATTGATATTCACCGGCAGGTTGAACACCGTGGCCGCCAGTTCCTCGGCATGCGGCGCCGCACCGGTGTGGTAACCGTGGCGGAAGGAGCCGGCCGGATGGATCACGTCATCGAACCACACGCCGATGTTCAGGCCGCAGGCGGCGCCCAATTCGCGCGCCAGCCTGGCCTTGTCCACCACGTGGAACGGCAGCGCGAACGGGTAGCGCACCCAGTGGCAATCGGTGTCGGCATGCCACTGGCGGATGCCCGGCACCGCCGCCAGTGCCTGCTGGTAGCGCGCCACCAGCCGCTGCTTGTGCGCCAGCGTCGCCGGCAGCCGCGCCAGCTGCGCGCGCAGCAGCACCGCCGACAACAACGGCAGCTCGCGTGCCGGATGCGGCGCGCCGTCCACCACCTCGTGATCACCGGAGCGGTACACCAGTCCCAGCCGCCGCACCGCCGCCATGGCGATACGGCCCGGCAGCGGCCAGCGCGCCGACAGGATGTGCGCTTTCAGCGTCGCCAGCAGCCGCCACTGGTCGAGACAGGACGCTTCCGGCAGCGCCGGTTGCGGCAGGTAGGCGCCAGCCGGCAGCAGCGCAAAGCCGCCAATGCCGCCGGTGAGATTCTTGGAGTATTCGAAGCTGAAAAACGCGCCGTCGTGGTAGCTGCCCAGCCACTGCCCGGCACAGCGCGAGGCAAAGCCGTGGGCGGCATCATCGACAAAGCGCACCTGGCGGTGCTTCTCGCGCAGCCAGGTCGGCACCTCGCAGGCGATGCCGAAATTGTGCGGCACCACCACCACGCGGGTATGGCGGCGGATGTGCATATCCAGCAGCTGCCAGTCGTAGCCCAGGCTGCCGCGCTCGATATCGACAAAGCGCAGCGTGGCGCCGCTCGGCGGCACCTGGTTGGGTACCACCACGCAGGTGAAGGCAGGCACGATCACTTCGTCGCCCGGGCCGACGCCATGCAGCTGCAGCAGCGCGGCAAAGGCGGCGCGGCCGCTGTCGTACAGCATGATGCGGCTTTCTTCCACCTGCAGCAGCGTGGCCAGTTCACGGCCCAGCTTGCGGCGCTGGTAACGGCGGCCGGCCAGCATGCCGGGCAAGGACAGCAGGAAACGGCTGAAAGTCAGCGAGTTGGCGGTCAGCATAGCGGCTTCACCTTGCGTGCCGGCTGCCCGGCATACAGCCAGCCACTGTCCAGCTCGCCCTTGACCACACTGCCGGCGGCCACCACCACGTTGTCGCCGATGCGGCTGCCCGGCAGCACGATGCTGCCGGCACCGATGAACACATTGTTGCCGACCGTGATATCGCCGCCGACATAGCAATCGGTAAACGGCGTGGCCGGCGCATCGGCCGGGATGCCATTGCTGCGGCAGAAAAACATGCAGCGCGGCCCGACGGCGACGTGGTCGCCGAAGCGCAAGTCATGCGTGCCCAGCAGGCAATAGAAATAGGGGGCCAGATGGCTGTGGGCGCCAATCAGCAGCCGGCCGCTGCCCAGCACGTCGCCACCCCAGTACAGGCGCGAGTCCGCGCCCATTTGCAGCGCGGCCGCACGAACCTGCACCGACGGATTGACCCGCGCCGATGCGGCCAACCTTGCCCCGCGCAGCTGCAACCAGCAGCGCCATAGCAGCAACATGATGCGATTAAGCATGAGCCGATTCCCGGCGGCCCAGCAGGCGGAACACCCACGCCACATAGGCCGCAAAATAGATTGTCATCACCGCCGACATCACCGCGAACGCCTGCATTGCATCGCGACCGAGCAGATACACCGCGGCGAATACCGCCAGATTGATGATCACACCGAACAGCACAAACACAAACGATGCCCGCTGCTTGCCGATCACCATCGGCACCATGAACGCCGGGCCGGCAATGAATGAGGCGGCAAAATACGGCGCCAGCACCGCGGCAATCTGCCCGGCGCCGTGCCAGCCGGCGCCGAACACCAGCGCGAACAGCGGGCCGCCGCAGGCGGCCAACAGGCCGAACGGCAGCAGCGACAACGCCGCCAGAATCAATAACGCCCGCTTGAGCAGGCCGGACAGCGCGCGCCCGGCGGCGGCGGCTTCGGCCAGATCGCGGAACACCACTTGCGCCACCGCCTGCCCCACCAGCGCCGCCGGCAACTTGAGCACCCGCAGCACCAGCGCATACTGGCCGACAATGCCGGCACCGGACAGCGCGGTGAGCAGCGCCAGCATCAGCGAATCCTGAAACGCCACCACGAAGGCATGCGGCGTGTTCACCAGCGGAAACTCGCGGTAACGCCGTGCCACCGCCAGCAGCTGTTGCCGATCATGCCCGCGCAGGCTGGCAAAACGCGCCGCGATATCGCTACGCGCCAGCGCCAGCAGCGCGATGGCCTGCCCGGCCAGTTGCGACACGATCAGGCCAGCCGCCGCCAGACCGGACCAGCCCGCCGCCAGCTGCAGCAACGACACGCCCAGCGACTGCGCCACCCGCCCCTGGGCGTTGGCCGCATAGCGGCGCAGGCGGTTGTTCCACGCCGTCCACGCCGCCACGCAGCCGGCCAGCCAGACGCCGAGCGGCAGCAGCGGCAGCCACGGCGCCAGGGCCGGTGCGTGCAGCAAGCCGGCAATGGCCTGATGCCACGGCCAGAACAGCAACAGGCACAGCAACAGCAAGGCGGTGTTGATCAGCAGCGACAGCCGCATCAGCCTCGCCGCTTCGGTATCGGTTTTCGGCAACACCACCGCCATGTCGAAGCGGGCGGTGGCGATTACCGCCAGATTGGACAACCAGGCGACGAACACCGCCAGCAAGCCGAAATCGGCCGGGGTATACAAGCGGGTGAGCAGCGGCGCAAACAGCAAGGGCAGCGCCTGCGCCAGCGCCGCCCCGCTGGCCAGGGTGGCCACGTTACGGGCAAAACCGCCGGCACTCAGCCGGCGGAACAGGGTCTGCAGCTTCATAACAGCTGGATTCCGAATGGCCGCAACAGCCAGGCAAAGGCGGCAAACAGCAGCATGGTCAGCAGCGCGCTGGCGCCCAGCGCCAGCCAGAAACCCAGCTTGTCCTGCAGCCAGGGAAAGACCAGAAACATCGGCAAGGTCGGCATTACGTACCAGAAGGTATACCAGGCATGGTTGCCGACCTGGAGCGCCGACTGCCGCTCCAGGTGCAGCCAGATCAGCGTCAGCACCGTCACCAGTGGCAGCGATGCCACCAGCGCGCCCAGCTTGTCGCTGCGCTTGGCCAGTTCCGACACCAGCACCACCAGCGCAGCGGACACCAGGTATTTGACGACCAGGAACACTTAGCCCAGCGCCTTCTTCACCGCGGCGACGATGGCGTCCTGGGTGGCGTCATCGAGGAACGGATGCATCGGCAGGCTCATCACCCGTTTGCCGGCCGCCTCGGCCAGCGGGAAGCTGCCCTCGCCCTGCCCCAGCGCGGCGAACGCCGGCTGCAGGTGCAGCGGAATCGGGTAATGCACCGCAGTAGGGATGCCCAGCTCCTGCAGCGCCTTCTGTACCGCCTCGCGGTTGTCCACCTCGATGGTGTACTGCGCGTAGACGTGAGTATTGCCGGCGGCAATCACCGGCACCCGTGCCACATCCTGCAGCAACTCGCTGTAACGGGCACCGATGCGTTCGCGGGCAGCCACTTCGTCCGGGAAGCTCGGCAGCTTGGCCAGCAGTACCGCGGCCTGGATGGTATCGAGGCGACCGTTGAGGCCGATTACCGGATGGTGGTAGCGACGGTCCTGCCCGTGGATGCGGATTTCGCGCATTTTCTTCGCCAGCTCGTCGTCGTTGGTAAACACCGCACCACCGTCACCGTAGCAACCTAGCGGTTTGGACGGGAAGAAGCTGGTGGTACCGATGGTGCACAGGTTGCCGGAGCGCTTGCCGTGCTGGCTGGCGCCGAAGCTCTGCGCGCCGTCTTCGATCACCGGCAGGCCGTGCTTCTCCGCAATCGCGTTGATGGCAGTGAAGTCGGCACACTGCCCGTACAGGCTTACCGGCATGATGGCGCGGGTACGCGGCGTGATCGCCGCTTCCAGCTTGGCCGGATCGAGGTTGTAGCTGACCGGGTCGATGTCGACGAACACCGGCTTGGCGCCGAGCAGCGCGATCATCTCGCCGGTAGCGATAAAGGTGAACGGGGTGGTGATCACCTCGTCGCCGGCCTTGATGCCCAGCGCCATCAGCGCGATCAGCAGCGCCTTGGTGCCGTCGCAGACGCCGATGGCGTGTTTGGCGCCGGTATAGGCCGCCAGCTGTTCTTCCAGCTGCTTCACTTCCGGCCCCATGATGTACTGGCCATGATCCAGCACCGCATGGATGCGGGCGTCGATATCGGCTTTCAGGTGCTGGTACTGCGCTTTCAGATCAATGAACTGGATGGACATGGTATGGCCTTGGGGCGGTATTCGGGATGACGGGATCAGATAGGCGCGCAGTGATTGCCGCCGATGTCGTAACGTTGGCCGCAGACGATGCAGGCGTGCTGGTCGATGCTGTCCGGCAGGCGTTCGCCGCACTGGCACATCCAGCCGATGCGTCGTGCCGGGGTGCCGACCATCAGCGCATACGGTTTCACATCGCGGGTCACCACGGCACCGGCACCGATGAAGGCGTACTCGCCGACGGTATGACCGCAGACGATGGTGGCGTTGGCACCGATGGTGGCGCCACGTTTCACCACCGTGCGGCGGTATTCGTGCTTGCGACTGACATGGCTGCGCGGGTTGTTGACATTGGTGAACACCATCGACGGGCCGCAGAACACATCGTCTTCCAGCGTCACCGCATCGTAGATCGACACGTTGTTCTGCACCTTGACGTTGTCGCCGATGATCACATCGTTGCCGACGAACACGTTCTGGCCGAAGGAGCAGCGCGCCCCGATGCGCGCCTGGCTGCAGATATGCACCCAGTGCCAGACGCGGGTGTCGTCGCCGATCACGGCGCCATCGTCAACGATGGCGGTGGGATGCACGGTGTAGGCTGCCATCTCAGTACTCCAGCGGCAGGCTGATGCGCTTGCCGTCGCGGGCCGACAGATACATGCCGATCAGCAGTTCCAGCGACTTCAGGCCTTCGCGACCGTCGGTTTCCGGCTCGGCTTCACCGCGCATCACGTTGATCACGTTGTCGTAGTACAGCGGGTGGCCGAAGCCGTACACGCTGGTGGTGGCGTAGCTGGCGCCCTGGATCTCGGCGTCCATGGCGTGCGGCTCGGCAAACTCCCAGTGCTGGATCTCGTTTACCGCCACGCCGCCGACACGCACGCTGCCCTTCTCGCCGAGGATGGTGATCGAACCTTCCAGGTTTTTCGGATAGGTGAGCATGGTCACGTTCATGCTGCCCAGCGCACCGGAGCGCCAGCGCAGGCTGACCACGCCGCTGTCTTCCACCTCGATGTCACGCTCCAGCGTGGCGGTGTAGGCCTGCATGCTTTCCACCGGGCCGATCAGCCAGTCGATCAGATCGACGTAGTGGCTGGCCTGGTTCATGAAGGCGCCGCCATCGTACTCCCAGGTGCCACGCCAGTCGGCCTGGTCGTAGTAGGACTGCGGACGGGTCCAGAACACGTTGATGTTCACCATGTAGATGCGGCCGAAGCGCTTTTCCTGCACCGCGCGCTTGAGCAGCTGCAGGGTGGCGTTGCGGCGGTTCTGCTTTACCACGAACAGGCGCTTGCCGGCCTGGGCGGCGGCTTTCACCATCGTCACGCCCTCGTGCCCGCGGGGAGCCATCGGCCTCTCGGTCATCACGTGGAAACCGGCGGCGAAGCAGTCGATCGCCTGTTGCGGATGCAGCCCGGACGGGGTGGTGAGAATCACCACGTCGGCATCGCTGCTGGCCAGCAGCTCGCGCAAGCTGGCGTGGCCGCGGGCGCCGGTACGCGCCACCGCGGCGGCCAGTGCTGCCGGGTCGGTATCGCACACGTCCACCAGCTCGCAGCGCTCGGCGTGCTGTTCGATGGCGCCAAAATGGTTGGCCGCAATGCGGCCGCAGCCGACCAGCGCGAAGCGTATCTTGCGGTCGGTAATGGTTTCGTAGCTGATCATTGTGCTTTCCTTGCTTGGCCGGCCCGTAGCCTACCAGCCAGCCAGTCGTCATGAAAACTGACAACAATATCATTGGCCGCACGCGGCGGCCAGCTTGTTGCCTGCTGCGCTTACAGCAGCAGGCGATTATTGCTGTGCAGATTCACATCTTTCATGCGGCTGACGAAGTCGCAGAACTCCAGGCCGAAGCGGCCTTCCAGTTCATCCGCCTTTTTCTCCAGCGCGTCCAGATCCAGCGGCGACGGAGTCTGCTTGACCGCCATGACCGCCATATTGCCGTGGCTGACCGCTGGCAGCTCGATGACGCGACCTTCGAACACCGCCAGCAGCCGTTCGACAAACTGCTGGTAGCGCTTGTCGCCACTCCACCAGTTGGTCACAAACACACCATTCGGCGTCAGCGCGCGATAGCAGTCCTCGAAGAAGGCCTCGGTGGTCAGCTCGTCGACGATCTGCAAACCGTCGAAGCCATCCACCATGATCACGTCGGTGGATTCGCGGAACACCTTCACGTATTCGGCGCCGTCGGCCTCGACGATCTCGAAGAAGTCTCCTTCTTCCGGCAGCTGGAAAAACGAACGCGCCACCGCGATCACCTGCGGGTTGATGTCCACCGCCACGCTGACCGCGTCCGGCAGATATTCGTCGATCCAGCGGGCGAAGGAGCCACCACCGAGACCGATCTGCAGGATGTGGCGCGGATCGTCGTACCATAGCAGGAAGGCCATCATGGCGCGGCTGTAGCTCAGCACCAGATCCGGCGGATCATCCAGGTTCATCGAACTCTGGATGGTTTCCGAGCCCAGGTGCAGCGAGCGGATGTTGTCGGCTTCGGAGATTTCCACCTCCGGCATGGCATCCACGCCCTTGCGCACGCGGCGGCGGAACGGATGCAGGGCTCTATGCGCCACAACCGTCTCCCGTACTCGCCTTCGGCCGCGAATCCAGAATGCTGATGGTGCGCCGCGGCTTCTCGGCGGCAACGTCGTCGCCATCGTCCTCGGCCAGCGCCAGCGTGTCGCGGAATTCTTCCTTGTCGAAGGCGGTATCGCCGCCTTCGAACGGGACATCGCCGGTCTGCAGGCCGGCAAAGTCGAACAGGCCGGTATCGGCCAGGTGCGACGGCACCACGTTCTGCATGGCGCGGAACATGCTCTCCACGCGCCCCGGGAAGCGCTTGTCCCAGTCGTTGACCATCTCCTTCACCACCTGGCGCTGCAGGTTGGGCTGCGAGCCGCACAGATTACACGGGATGATCGGGAACTCGCGTAACGTGGCGTAACGCTCGATGTCCTTTTCGCGGCAGTAGGCCAGCGGGCGGATCACCATATGGCGGCCGTCGTCCGACACCAGCTTGGGCGGCATGGCCTTAAGCTTGCCGCCGTAGAACATGTTCAGGAAGAAGGTGTGCAGGATGTCGTCACGATGGTGGCCCAGCGCGATCTTGGTGGCGCCCAGCTCGTCGGCCACGCGGTACAGGATGCCACGGCGCAGGCGCGAGCACAGGCTGCAGGTGGTCTTGCCTTCCGGCACCAGCCGTTTGACGATGCTGTAGGTGTCTTCCTCGACGATGCGATACTCCACGCCGATGGACTGCAGGTAATCCGGCAGCACATGCTCGGGGAAGCCCGGCTGCTTCTGGTCCAGGTTCACCGCCACGATGGAGAAGTTGATCGGTGCCGACTTCTGCAGCCCGAGCAGGATGTCCAGCAAGGTGTAGCTGTCCTTGCCGCCGGACAGGCACACCATCACGCGGTCGCCCTCTTCGATCATGTTGAAGTCGTTGATGGCATCGCCTACGTGGTGACGCAGACGCTTGGTGAGTTTGTTGCCTTCGAAGCTGGCCTTTTTGGCCTTGGCATCGGCATCGCGGAGTTGTTCGGACATGAGGTACGGCTAAGAAATTGAAAAACCGGCTATTTTAGTCCGATCGGAACGGTTTTTGCCATGTGGCCGCCAATTTTTTGCACGGCAGCAAAGGTTGGCCGCAAGCGGCGGCCAGCTCACGGCTACAGCACGACGCTGCGGCCGCCATCCACCGCCAGAATCTGGCCGTTGACGTAGTCGGTGTCGAACAGCAGGAACGCCACCGCGCGGGCGATATCTTCCGGCTGGCCGCTGCGCGCCAGCGGAATGGAGGCTTCGATGGCGGCACGCTCGCCGGCATCGAACGACACCTCGTCTTCCGGCCACAGGTTCACCCCGGGCGATACACCATTGACGCGCACCAAGGGTGCCAGCTCCACCGCCAGGCTGCGGATCAGCTGCGCATGGCCGGCCTTGGCCAGGCTGTACACCAGATGCCGCTTCATCGGTCGCTCGGCATGGATGTCGACGATACCGACGATGGCACCGCGCGTCGCCGCCAGATAGCTGGCCGCCGCCTGCGCCAGAAACAGCGGCGCCTTGAGATTGCTGCCCATCAGGTCGAACCAGTCCTGTTCGCGGATGGCGCCGATTTCGGTCGGGTAGAAGCTGGATGCGTTGTTGACCAGGCCATCCAGGCGGCCAAAAGCGGCATGTGCCTCGTCCACCAGCTTCGGCAGTGCGGCGCTGTCCAGCAGGTCGGCCTGCAGCAGCCGCACCGACCCCGCGCGCACGGCGTTCAATTCTGCGGCCAACGTTCCCGCCGCCTGGCGCGAGCCACGATAATGCAGCACCAGCCGCGCACCGCGGGCATGCAGATGGCGCGCAATACCCGCCCCGACACGCCGGGCCGCCCCGGTAATCAGCACCACCTTGTCGTGAACATCCGCTTGCATGCGCTCTCCCGTTGGTATTTGCTTGGCGACAACGCGCCGATTAGCGACAATTCCTGCCATTTTAAACGCGAACCCGCGCCACGTAATGGCCGCGCGTTCCGCACAGCGAGTTTTTACACCATGTCCTTGCCCGAAGCTTCTGCCGACGCGCTGGCCGTCAGCCAGACCCTCGCCCGTACCATCGCCGCCGAAATCGCCGACCGTGACGGCTGGATGCCGTTTTCGCGCTACATGGACCTGGCGCTGTACGCACCGGGGCTGGGCTACTACACCGCCGGCAGCCGCAAGTTCGGCGAGGGCGGCGACTTTGTCACCGCACCGGAACTGACGCCGCTGTTCGCACAGACGCTGGCGCGCCAGCTGGCCGAGCTGCTGCCGCAGACCGCCGGTCACATCGTGGAGTTCGGCGCCGGCAGCGGCCGCCTGGCCGCCGACCTGTTATTGGCCTTGCACGAGCTGGGTTGCGAGCCGGCCAGCTACAGCATCGTCGACCTGTCGCCGGACCTGATCGAGCGCCAGCGCGCCACCATCGCCAGCCTGCCGCCGGCGTTGGCCGCCAAGGTGCGCTGGCTGCCGACATTGCCGGACAGCGTCGACGGCATTCTGCTGGGCAACGAGGTGCTGGATGCCATGCCAGTGGAGCTGGTGCGCCGCAACGCCGACAAGCAAGTACAGCAGCGCGGCGTCACCGTTCGCGATGGCGCGCTGTGTTTTGACGACCGTGACTTTGCCGACCCGCAACTGGCGGCACTGGCCGACCGCCTACTGCCGCAGATTCCGGATTACGACAGTGAGATCAGCCTCGCCAACCGCGCCTTTATCCGCACCCTGGCCGGCGTGCTGGCGCGCGGCGCCATCCTGATGATCGACTACGGCCACAGCGCCGGCGAGTACTACCACCCGGAACGCAGCATGGGCACCCTGCTCGGCCACTACCGCCACCACACGGTGCAGGACCCGTTCTACCTGCCGGGGCTGATGGACCTCACCACCCATGTGGATTTCAGCGCAGTAGCGCAGTCCGGCATCGATACCGGACTGGACCTGATCGGCTACACCAGCCAGGCGCAATTCCTGATCAACGCCGGCATCACCGAACTGCTGTCCTTTCTGGATGCGGCCAACGTCAAGGACTACCTGCCGGTGGCCAAGGCGGCACAACGCCTGCTGTCACCGCAGGAGATGGGCGAAACCTTCAAGGTGATCGGCTTTGGCAAACAGGTGGCCATCGACTGGCGGGGTTTCAGCCAGGGCGACCGCTGCTACACGCTGTAAGCGCTAGACCATTGCCAGCCCGTTTGCAGAAAAAGTTGACACTGCAAAAATCGCTGCGTATAGTTCGCAACCTCGATGCCAACGCATCGAAATGTGGCGAATTAGCTCAGTTGGTTAGAGCGACGGAATCATAATCCGCAGGTCCGGGGTTCGAGTCCCTGATTCGCCACCACAAGTTACTTGAAGTTCTGTGCGTGCACAGCATTTCAGCCGGCGAATTAGCTCAGTTGGTTAGAGCGACGGAATCATAATCCGCAGGTCCGGGGTTCGAGTCCCTGATTCGCCACCAGTTAAAAAAGCCAGCTCTCCGAGCTGGCTTTTTTGCATTCCACGCGAGCCGCCATGTAGTCCGGCCCGCCCGTACAGCCTTACTCCCCGCGCAACAGCGCATCCCGCCGCACACGCAACCCTTCCGGCATACGCAAGGTTTGCCGGTCCCATCTTTCCAGCGTCAGCACTTCGCTCAGGCACGCCTCCATCTGCGCATGCGCCTCGACGGCATGGCGGGCAATGCACTGATGTACGGCACTGACATTGTCCGGCTGCTGCTCGCAAGACTGCTGGTAGGCAATAAGCTCACGCAGGCGCCGGATTTCGCCGGCCACCTGCCCGGGACAGGCGCACATATACAACATGGCCTCCTCGATAATCCGCTCCAGTTCTTCATCGGAAAAGTTTCGCTGCCACATTTGCAAATCTCCATTCTCGATTAGTCATTCTAGGCACTCCCCTAAGCAGGGTGCAGGAACTCTCTCCGCCGGTTGCCCTCGTATTTTACTAAACAACACCAGGGAGGCCCCATGCACGCAACACCCCTCATCACCACCCTTGTCGCCGCACTGGTCGCCGCCTTTGCACTGGGCGCGGTGGCACTGAAACTGCGCCTGCCGCCGCTGCTGGGCTATCTGGCGGCCGGCATCCTCATCGGCCCGTTCACCCCGGGCTATGTCGCCGATGGTCAGCTGGCGGCCGAACTGGCGGAGCTGGGCGTGATCCTGTTGATGTTCGGTGTCGGCCTGCACTTTTCCATCGCCGACCTGCTGGCGGTGAAACGTATCGCCTTGCCAGGCGCGATCGCGCAGATCGCCGTCGCCACCGCACTGGGCTGGGGCCTGTCCGCCGCATTGGGCTGGCCGCTGGCGGAAGGCCTGCTATTCGGCATGGCCTTGTCGGTGGCCAGTACCGTGGTGCTGCTCAAATCGCTGGAAGAACACGGCAGACTGGAAACACCGGCTGGCAAGGTTGCGGTGGGCTGGCTGGTCACCGAAGACATCGCCACCATCCTGGCGCTGGTGCTGATTCCGGCCATTGCCGGCAACGATGCGGCCAACCTGGGCGGGTCGCTGCAGGCCATCCTGCTGACGCTTGGCAAGGTGGCCGCCTTCGTAGCGGTGATGATGCTGGTCGGGCAGAAACTGATACCGCTGATGCTGGAAAAGATCGTCCATACCGGCAGCCGCGAGATGTTCCGTCTCGGGGTACTGGCTACCGCGCTGGGGGTGGCCTATGGCGCCACCGCGCTGTTCGAGGTGTCGTTCGCACTGGGCGCCTTCTTTGCCGGTACCGTACTGGCCGGCTCGCCATTCAGCCACCGCGCCGCCGAGGAGGCAATGCCGCTGCGCGACGCGTTCGCGGTACTGTTTTTCGTTGCCGCCGGCATGCTGTTCGACCCGCGGGTATTGCTGCACGATCTGCCGGCAGTGCTGGCCACCCTGGCCATCATCATTGTCGGCAAAGGGTTGGCCGCATGGTGGCTGATGGCCGGGCTGCGCCAGCCACATGGCGACCGCTGGCTGATTGCCGCCAGCCTGGCGCAGATCGGCGAGTTTTCCTTCATCCTGGCGGGTCTTGGCCTGCAACTGGAGCTGCTGTCCAGCCGCGGTCACGCGCTGATCATGGCCGGCGCCATCCTGTCGATTCTGCTCAACCCGTTCGTGTTCAAGCTGGCTTTGCGCCGTGGCGGCACTGCAGCTGGCGTGGCGGTGTGATAAACTCGCGCGCAAGCTATTAATTCGCCAGCGAAAAAGCCCATTTTCCCAACGGAGAACTGCGCGGCCAACGCTGGCCTTTCTTTTTTGCGGCAGGCCCACCCTGCCCGGTTTATTTGCAGACAGAAGCAGGCATGAAAAAGGTTTACATCAAGACATTCGGCTGCCAGATGAACGAGTACGACTCGGACAAGATGGTGGACGTGCTGGGTAGCAGCGAAGGCATGATCAAGACAGATAACCCGGAAGAAGCCGACGTTATCCTGTTCAACACCTGTAGCGTGCGCGAAAAAGCGCAGGAGAAAGTGTTCTCCGACCTCGGTCGCATCAAGCCGCTGAAGGAAGCCAACCCGGACCTGATCATTGGCGTCGGCGGCTGCGTGGCCTCGCAGGAAGGCGACACCATCGTCAAGCGCGCACCGTATGTGGACGTGGTGTTCGGCCCGCAAACGCTGCACCGCCTGCCGGACCTGATCAAGAGCCGCCAGACCAGCGGCGCCGCCCAGGTGGACATCTCCTTCCCGGAGATCGAGAAGTTCGACCACATTCCGCCGGCCAAGGTGGAAGGCGGTGCGGCTTTCGTATCCATCATGGAAGGCTGTTCCAAATACTGTTCGTTCTGCGTGGTGCCCTACACCCGCGGCGAGGAAGTGTCGCGCCCGTTCGAGGACGTGCTGACCGAGATTGCCGGCCTGACCGCGCAGGGCGTGAAGGAAATCACCCTGCTGGGACAGAACGTCAACGCCTACCGCGGCGCCATGGCCGATGGCGAGATCGCCGATTTCGCCATGCTGCTGGAGTACGTGCACGAGATTCCGGGCGTGGAGCGACTGCGCTTCACCACCAGCCATCCGCGCGAGTTCAGCCAGCGCATCATCGACTGCTACGGCAAGCTGCCCAAGCTGGTCTCCCACCTGCACCTGCCGGTACAAAGCGGCTGTGACCGCGTGCTGACCGCGATGAAGCGCGGCTACACCGCGCTGGAGTACAAGTCCATCATCCGCAAGCTGCGCGCGCTGCGTCCGGACCTGTGCCTGTCGTCCGACTTCATCGTCGGCTTCCCCGGCGAGACCGAGGCCGACTTCGAGCAGACGCTGAAGCTGGTGAAGGACATGGAGTTCGACTTCAGCTTCGTGTTCATCTACAGCCCGCGTCCTGGCACCCCGGCGGCCAACCTGCCGGACGACACCCCGCACAAGGAAAAGGTACGTCGTCTGGAGGTGCTGAACGAGGTGATCGAGGCCCGCGGCTTCGAGATCAACAAGAGCATGGTCGGCAGCGTGCAGCGCGTGCTGGTAGAGGCGATCTCCAAGAAAGACCCCAATATGCTGGCCGCCCGCACCGCCAACAACCGCGTGGTGAACTTCTACGGCAACCCGCGTCTGATCAACCAGATGATCGAAGTTGTCATCACCGAAGCCTTCCCGCATTCGCTGGGCGGCGAGGTGCTGACCACCGAGACGGTCTAATCCTGCCACCGGGAGCCGAGCATGTATGTTGTTTCGCTGAGCTACACCGCGCCGTTGAACCGGATCGACGAGCTGGTACCGGCACACATTGCTTGGCTGCAAGCCGCCTACCGCGACGGCCTGCTGCTGGCTTCCGGTCGTAAATTGCCGCGCACCGGTGGCGTGATCCTGGCGCGACGCATGCCGCGCGAGCAGCTGGATGCCCTGCTGGCGCAGGATCCGTTCCGGCAGGCCGGCGTAGCCGAGTACAGCATCACCGAGTTCGCGCCCAGCATGAGCGCACCGGAACTTGCCCAACTGCTGGAGCCCAACTGATGCGCCGCATTTTGCCGCTGTTACTGCTCCTGCTGGGTGGCTGCGCCAGTGCCGCTGACGACGATGGTTTCATCGCCAGCGATCCGGCGACGCTGGACTGCCCGGCGCTGGCGCGCCAGCTGGTGCGTACGGAAGCCCGGCTGCGCCAGCTGCATGCGGCCAACCCTGACGTGCAGATGAACATCGGTCTGGGCAGTGCCATCGGCAGCCATGGCAGCATCGGCCTGTCGATCCCGGTGCCGCTGGGACAGCTGCGCCGTCCGGAGCAGGAAATCGCGGCGCTTGAACAATACCAGTCCCGCCTACGACAATGGCAGCAACAGCAACACTGCCCGGAAGCCCGACCCAAAACGCCATGAGCGACCTACAAAGCTGCAGTTACCAGTTCACTCCGGTGGACAATGAACGTCTGGCCCGCCTGTGCGGACCACTGGACGAAAACCTCAAACAGATTGAAACCGGGCTGGATGTCAGCATCCAGCGCCGTGCCGAACAGTTCAGCTTCAAGGGCGTGCAGGCTACCCAGGCACTCTTGCTGCTGCAACGCTTCTACGGCCTGGCGGAAAAGCGCGAGCTGAACGTGCGCGATATCCAGCTGGGGCTGGTCGAGGCCCGCCAGGGCAACCCGCAGGATGACGACATGCCGCCGCTGGCGACGCGTCGCCGCGACCTGAAAGGCCGCACACCGCGCCAGAGCGGCTACATCAAGCAGATTTTCGCCCACGACATCACCTTCGGCATCGGTCCGGCCGGCACCGGCAAGACCTATCTGGCCGTCGCCTGCGCCGTCGACGCCATGGAGCGCGAGGCGGTGAAGCGCATCGTGCTGGTGCGCCCGGCGGTGGAGGCCGGTGAAAAGCTGGGCTTCCTGCCTGGCGACCTGGCGCAAAAGGTCGACCCGTATCTGCGTCCGCTGTATGACGCGCTGTACGACCTGATGGGTTTCGACAAGGTGGCGCGGCTGTTCGAAAAGAACCTGATCGAGATCGCGCCGCTGGCCTATATGCGTGGCCGCACGCTGAACAACGCCTTCATCATCCTGGACGAGGCGCAGAACACCACGCCGGAACAGATGAAGATGTTCCTGACCCGCATCGGCTTCGGCTCCAAGGCCGTAATCACCGGCGACATCACCCAGATCGACCTGGCCCGCAACCAGAAAAGCGGGCTGGTGGAGGTCGAACGCATCCTCAAGGACGTGCGCGGCATCCATTTCCATCATTTCAATAGCGAAGACGTGGTGCGCCACCCGCTGGTGCAGAAGATCGTCGATGCCTACGACCGCTATCAAAGCAAGCAGGACAATGAAACAAGCCAAACGTAACAAACTACTGCAAAGGTTGGCCGCACGGCTTGAACTGACGCTGGAAGACCGCCTGGAAAGCGAGCAGCCGCTGCCGGAAGGCAAACTGTGGCGCCGCTGGTGCCAGGCCGCGCTGCAAAGTGGCGTGAAACAGGCACAGATCTCGCTAGTGGTCGTGGACGAAGCCGAAGGTCGCGCCCTGAACCGCGATTACCGCAGCAAGGATTACGCCACCAATGTGCTGAGTTTCGCGCTGAACGAAGGCGATACCGTGGCAGGCATGCCGCTGTTTGGTGATCTGGTGTTCTGCGCGCCGGTGGTGGCCCGCGAAGCCGCCGAACAGGGCAAAGCACTGGAAGCACACTATGCGCACCTGACCGTGCATGGCATGTTGCACCTGCAAGGCTTCGATCACGAAGCCGATGATGAAGCCGAGGCGATGGAAGCGCTTGAAACCGTCATCCTCGCCAAGTTAGGCTATGCCGACCCTTACGCTGCCGAGAAAGTCTGAACCATCGCCATTATGGAAGAACCCAGTAAACCGTCCCCCAATTGGTTCGAGCGCCTTGTCAGCCGCTTTTCCCACGAGCCGGAAGACCGTGAAGAACTGAAAGCGCAGCTGCATGCCGCGTTCGAGCGCAATCTGCTGGATGCCGAAGCACTGGCCATGATTGAAGGCGTGCTGTCGTTTTCCGAGCGCACGGTGCGCGAAATCATGGTGCAACGCAGCCAGATGGATGTCATCAGCCTGGATGACCCGATGGAAAGCCTGCTACCGCGGGTCATCGAGCTCGGCCACTCGCGCTTCCCGGTCATCGGCGACGACAAGGACGATGTTCAGGGCATCCTGCTGAGCAAGGATCTGCTGCGCTACTTCCTCGCGCCGCAGGACTTCAACCTCAAGGCCATGCTGCGTCCGGTGGTATTCGTGCCGGAGAGCAAGCGTGTCGACAGCCTGCTGCGCGAGTTCCGCGCCACCAAGACCCACATGGCGATTGCCGTCGACGAGTACGGCGGCGTCTCCGGCCTGGTGACCATCGAGGATGTACTGGAAGAGATCGTCGGTGATATCGACGACGAGCATGACCTGATCGAGTCGGAAGAAGACATCGTACCGGTGCGCGGCGGCCGTTTCCGCGTGCTGGCCACCACTTCGGTGGAGGACTTCAACGACTTCTTCGAGTGCGCCCTGCCCAACGACGAAGTCGATACCATCGGCGGGCTGGTCACCGCCAACCTGGGGTATGTCCCGGTCCGCGGCGAAGGGCTGCAGCTGGAAGACTGGCATTTTACCGTCATCCGCGCCGCCAGCCGTCGCTTGCAGGCGCTGCTGGTCGAGCGCCGCGGCCAACCCCAGGACTGAGCATGCTGCAGCAATTTGCCTGGCTGCTGCTGACCCTGCTCAGCGGCGCCGCCACGGTGCTGGCCTATGCACCATACCGCCTGTTCTTGCTGATGCCGCTGTGCCTGGTAACGTTGCTGTGGCTGGTACAACGTTGGCCGCAACGCGCCTTTGCCACCGCCTGGCTATGGGGGCTTAGCGCTTACTGCAGCCAGTTCTACTGGATTTACATCAGCCTGCACGATATCGCCGGCATGCCGTCACCACTGGCCGGCGCCCTGACCGCCCTGCTTCCCGCCTATCTGGCGCTGTACCCGGCACTGGCTTGCCACCTTACCATCCGCGTACACCGTCACCCGCTGGTACGCGCAATGCTGTTTCCCGCTGCATGGACGCTAGGCGAATGGCTGCGCAGCTGGATGTTGACCGGCTTTCCGTGGGGGGCCGCCGGTTACAGCCAGATCACCGAGAGTCCGTTGGCTGGTTACGCACCGGTTGGCGGCATCCATCTGGTAACCTTTGCCGTCGCCATGAGCGCAGCGCTGCTGCAGCTGCTATGGCAGCTGCCACAACGCGGCCAACTGGTTACCACATTGCTCTTGGTCGCGTTGTGGGGTGGGGGTCATCAGCTCAAGCAACAGCAATGGACGCACGACAGTGGTGCGCCGATCCAGGTGGCGCTCTTGCAGGGCAACATCCCGCAATCGTTGAAATGGGACCCGGCTACCTACGAGATGACGCTGGCGACCTATTACCGCATGCTGGTACAGGCCCCGCCGGCGCAACTCTTGCTGCTGCCGGAAACGGCGCTGCCGGTATTCCTGGAAGACATGCCTTCCGGCTACCTCACCATGATCAATGCCGTCGCCGGTCTGAAGAACAGCACGCTGGTAAGCGGCCTGCCGCGACGTACCCCCGATGGACGCGGCTATCTCAATGCGGTGGTAGCTCTTAATCAACCGGGTCAACCGTACTACGCCAAAAACCATCTGGTTCCGTTTGGCGAATTCATCCCGTTACCGATGCTGACCAGCTGGATTTACCAGTTCATGCACATGCCCTTGTCCGGCTTTACCGCCGGCGGCAGCCAGCAGGCGCCACTGGCCATTGCCGGCCAGCAGGTTGCCTTCAATGTGTGCTACGAAGACGGGTTCGGCGAGGAGTTGATCGGACCGGCAGCCAACGCCTCCATCCTTGCCAACGTCAGCAACCTTGCCTGGTTCGGCAAGAGCAACGCCATGAGCCAGCATTTGCAACTCTCGCAGGCGCGGGCCCTGGAAACCGGCCGGCCGATGCTGCGCAGTACCAATACCGGCATGACGGCCGTCATTGATCATCGCGGCGAAGTGGCAGCCATTGCCGCGCCGGATACCCGGCAGACGCTGACCGCCAGCGTACAGGGCCGCCGTGGTCTTACGCCCTATATGTACTACGGTAATTTGCCGGTTCTGCTGGCATGCGGCGCATTACTGCTGCTGGCAGCCGGTCTGGGACTATGGCAACGCCGCGCAATGCAGCCGGCCATTGCAGACTAATAAAGGGTGAAAACAAAAAGCCCGGCGTATGCCGGGCTTTTTCCGCCAGCTAAAGGCTATACCTGGAAACGCGACACCATGCCGCGCAGCCGCTCGGTCAGACCATTCAACTCTCCGATGGCACTGGATGCCTTGCCAGATGCCTCGGCATTGTTGGCCGCAGCCAGCGCAATGTTTTCAACATTACGCGTGATTTCCTCGCTGGCATTACCCTGCTCGGCCAGCGCCTGCGAGATCTCATTCACCACGCCAACCACACCGTTGGCGCTATCGCGGATGTGCCGGATTGCCTCGCCACCCTGCTCTGCCAGTGCCAGACCCGACTTCACCCGGCTCACGGCTTCTTCCATATTGCTGCGCGATTCCTCGGAACCATCCTGGATATCACGAATCATGCCGGCAATTTCCTGCGTCGCACCAGCCGTCCGCTCTGACAGCTTGCGTACCTCATCGGCAACCACGGCAAAACCACGGCCAGCCTCGCCGGCGCGCGCCGCCTCGATGGCAGCATTGAGGGCCAGCAGATTGGTCTGGTCGGCAATGTCTTTGATCACTTGCATGATGCTGGAGATCATCTGGGTCTTGCTGACCAGATCACCGATCGTCAGCGCAGCATGATCCACCGCCTCGTTGATGCGCTGCATCTCGACCACGGCACTGGCAATGACTTCACCACCCTGATTGGAAAGCTGACCGGAGTCGGCCGACACTTCGCGTGCGTGATCAGCGAGGGTGGCAATCTGTTTGATGCTGGCGGTCATCTGCTCGATCGAGGCGGCCATTGAGGTCGCGGCGTGGCTTTGTTCTTCAGAGCTGGATGCGACGGCACCTGCGCTCCCTGAAATTTCGCCCGCCATCCCCGATAAGGTACGGCTACTGTTGGCAATACCCCCTACCAGCTCGCGCAGATGCTGCTGCATATCATCAACCGCTGCCAGCAGACTTTCGCTATCTCCAGCAACCAGCGGTATCGGCACGTGCAGATCTCCATCCGCTATACGGTGCACAACATCCCGGGTAACGGCCGGCTCGGCCCCGAGTTGCCGCATTACACTGCGACGCACCCACATCCCGACAGCAATCACCACCGCAATTGCGGCCAACACCTCAACCGCCAGTAACAACGCTTCATCCAGGAAGGCTGCCTGAACATCATCCAGATAGATACCGGTACCGACTACCCAGCCCCATTTGGCAGAAGTGGCAAGATAAGACATCTTTGGTTGTGGACTGCTGAAACCAGGTTTGTCCCATACATATCTGGCCACCCCCTTGCCACCACCGGTGGTCAAAGCAGCCTGAAACAGCGGCTTTAGCGGCTCCCCAGTTGGATCCTTGACGGTCTCCAGATTGTTGCCAACCATCGCCGGTTTGGCACCATGTACCACCCAGTTCCATGCCGGATCAAAGGCGAAGAAGTATTCCGTGCCATCATAGCGAGCAGAATTAAGAATTGCTGCAGCCTGCTTCTTGGCTTCAGCCTCGTTAAGCTGACCGTTCGCAGCACGCTCCTCATAGCTTTTGATTACCGATAGCGCGATCTCAACCAGATTACGTACTTTGACTTCCCGGTCCTCAAGCATGACCTTGCGCTCGTGCTGCAACGACAAGGCGCCGAGTACGCATAGAATAACTGCGACCAACAGCACCTGTAACTGTAAGCGTCGCTTTAAAGTCCAACCATTACTTTGCTTCATTGACAATCTCCCGTGCATCTTTTTCTATATTTTGTTCACTTTGGAACAATTCTGTAGAAGCCAATTTAGGGCTTAATAGATTGTCTGTCATCTTGTCGGACAAAATAAAGCGACAACTTTCAATGCGGAATAATTAACAACACCCAAGATACAGCCTTCGGCTAGTGAATTTCACTACCTACAGTTGTGGATTCAATCAAACTACAACGAATTTCTGCAGCCGTTAACTGTAGATTTCAAACGTCGACCATAAAAAAAGCCAGCGCAAGCGCTGGCTTTTTTCAAGAACCTGTTGATATTACTCAGCAGCTTCTTCTGCAACTACTTCACCTTCGGCACGGTCAACCAATTCAACCAATGCCATCGGAGCATTGTCGCCCTGACGGAAACCGTACTTCAGGATGCGAACATAGCCGCCGTTGCGGGCTGCGAAACGCGGGCCCAGAACGTCGAACAGTTTCACAACGATTTCACGGTCGCGAGTGCGGTCAAATGCCAGACGACGGTTTGCCAAAGACGGCTTTTTACCCAGGGTAATCAGCGGCTCAGCAACACGACGCAGCTCTTTGGCCTTCGGCAGAGTAGTCACGATTGCTTCGTGACGCAGCAGCGAGTTAGCCATGTTACGAAGCATGGCCAGACGGTGGCTACTGGTACGGTTCAGTTTACGATTGCTATTACGATGACGCATTGTAGTGTCCTTTTATCCCGACTTAGGGCTTTTCGAGACCAGCCGGAGGCCAGTTTTCGAGTTTCATGCCCAAGGTCAGGCCTTTAGAAGCGAGAACTTCCTTGATCTCATTCAACGACTTACGACCAAGGTTCGGAGTCTTCAGCAGCTCGGTTTCAGTACGCTGGATCAGATCACCGATGTAGTAAATGTTCTCGGCCTTCAGACAGTTGGCGGAACGTACCGTAAGTTCGAGATCGTCTACCGGACGCAGCAGGATCGGATCGATCGGCGGCGCCTTTTCAACGACTTCCTCAACTGCGGTGCCTTGCAGGTCTGCAAAGATCGACAGCTGATCAACCAGAATACGGGCGGCCAAACGCACCGCTTCTTCCGGTTCAATCACGCCATTGGTCTCGATATCGAGAACCAGACGATCCAGGTCGGTACGCTGCTCTACACGGGCGCTTTCAACATTGAAGCTGACACGACGCACCGGGGAGAAGGAGGCATCAAGCTGGATGGTACCAATCGCACGGTTATCATCATGGTTGATACGGGCCGCTACCGGCTGATAGCCGCGACCTTTCTCTACCTTGATTTCCATGTCGATCTTGCCACCAGCAGCCAGATGACCGATGACGTGATCAGGATTGATCACTTCAACATCATGCGGCAGCTCGATGTCACCAGCCAGAACAGCGCCTTCACCATCCTTTTTCAAGGACAGGATCAGGCTGTCACGACCATGCAGTTTAAGCACTACGCCCTTCAGGTTCAGGAGGATGTCGACAACATCCTCCCGCACACCGTCAAGAGCGGAATACTCATGCAAAACGCCAGCGATGGTTACTTCGGTCGGGGCGTAGCCCGGCATCGAAGAGAGCAGAATGCGGCGCAGTGCATTACCCAGAGTATGGGCATAGCCACGCTCAAACGGCTCCATCGACACACGTGCATGTGTAGCCGATACCGGCTGCACATCGATCAGACGCGGTTTCAGAAATTCCGAAGCGCTGTTTTGCATAGTCATTCCTTAAGAGCTAGCGATTACTTGGAGTAGAATTCCACAACGAGTTGTTCGTTGATATCGCTAGACAACTCGGAACGCTCCGGAACAGTCTTGAATACGCCTTCCATTTTCTTGGAGTCAACTGCAACCCAAGCCGGGAAGCCGATCTGTTCGGCCAGAGCCAGACCTTCTTGAATACGAACCTGCTTCTTGGCCTTCTCACGAACAGCAACAACGTCGCCAGACTTAACCTGGTAGGACGGGATGTTCACTACAACGCCATTTACAGTGATCGCCTTGTGGCTTACCAGCTGACGAGCTTCTGCGCGGGTAGAACCGAAACCCATACGATAAACAACGTTATCGAGACGGGATTCCAGGATCTGCAGCAGGTTTTCACCAGTGGAGCCTTGACGACGAGCAGCTTCAGCAAAGTACTTACGGAACTGACGTTCCATAATACCGTACATACGGCGTACTTTTTGCTTTTCACGCAGCTGAATACCAAAGCCGGACAGGCGGGTATTCTTTGCGCCATGCTGGCCCGGAGCGGTATCCAGTTTGCACTTGGAGTCCAGCGCGCGGCGAGCGCTCTTCAGGAAGAGATCAGTCCCTTCGCGACGAGCCAGTTTACATTTAGGGCCAGTGTAACGTGCCATTTCTCAGACTCTCCAGATTAGATACGACGTTTCTTGGGAGGACGGCAGCCGTTGTGCGGAACTGGCGTCACGTCGGAGATGCTGGTCACTTTAAAACCCAGCGCATTGAGTGCGCGTACGGAGGATTCGCGGCCAGGGCCCGGACCCTTGATACGTACTTCCAGGTTTTTTACACCGTATTCTTGGGCAACTTTACCAGCGCTCTCTGCAGCTACTTGAGCAGCAAAGGGTGTACTTTTACGCGAGCCTTTGAAGCCAGCACCGCCGGAGGTAGCCCAAGACAAAGCATTCCCTTGACGATCGGTGATGGTAATAATGGTGTTATTGAAGGAAGCGTGAACGTGCACGATGCCATCGCTAACAGACTTGCGTACTTTTTTGCGTACACGACCAGCTGTGTTTGCTTTAGCCATTATCTAAGTTCCTTGAATTACTTCTTACCAGCAATAGCCTTACGCGGGCCTTTGCGGGTACGTGCATTGGTACGGGTGCGCTGACCACGGCACGGCAGACCACGACGATGACGGAAACCGCGATAGCAGCCCATGTCCATCAGTCGTTTGATGCTCATCGTGATTTCGCGGCGCAGGTCACCTTCAACAGTGAACTTAGCCACTTCAACACGCAGAGCTTCCATCTCGGCTTCAGTCAGATCTTTAACCTTGCTCGCCGGGTTGATACCGGTAGCAGCACAGATGTGCTTGGCGCGGGTCTGGCCGATGCCATAGATTGCCTGCAGGCCGATAACGGCATGCGCATGATTGGGGATGTTTACCCCTGCAATACGGGCCATTCTCTTTCCTTAAGCGTTAAGCTTGAAAAGGTTGCGATTCTAGCACAACAAAAGCCAAGCTAACAAATGTTAGCCTTGTTTTTGCTTGTGACGCGGATCAGTGCAGATCACTCGTACAACACGGTTGCGACGAATGATTTTGCAGTTACGGCAAATTTTCTTTACCGAAGGTTGTACACGCATTTCAGTTCCTTTCTATCTGAAAGAGCGAGTGCGATTACTTCGCACGGAACACGATACGGGCACGCGACAGGTCGTATGGAGTCATCTCCACAGTAACTTTATCGCCAGGAAGGATACGGATGTAATGCATCCGCATCTTTCCAGAAATGTGCCCGAGCACAACGTGTCCATTCTCGAGCTTGACCCGGAAAGTTGCATTGGGCAACGTTTCCAGAACTTCGCCCTGCATCTGGATGGTATCTTCTTTCGCCATTTGCTCAGTTACCGTTTACCTTAGCGACTTACGCCACTCTTGAAGTTCGCTTTCTTCAACAGGCCTTCGTACTGGTGGGAAAGAACATACGACTGTACTTGCGCCATGAAGTCCATAGTCACGACAACCATGATCAACAGCGAGGTCCCGCCAAAATAAAATGGCACATTCCAGTTCAGAATCAGGAACTCTGGCATCAAGCAAACGAGTGTGATGTAGATCGCACCAATCAGCGTGAGGCGAAGGATGATCTTCTCGATGTAACGCGAAGTCTGTTCGCCAGGACGAATACCGGGAATAAACGCCCCGCTTTTCTTCAGGTTATCTGCCGTTTCTTTGGGATTGAAAACCAAAGCGGTATAGAAGTAACAGAAGAAAATGATTGCCGCAGCGTACAGCAACACATAAACCGGTTGACCAGGATGAAGCTTGTCAGCGACAGACTTCAGGAACCCCAGACCCTCGGTATTACCAAACCAGCCCAGCACGGTTGCAGGAAACAGGATGATGCTGGATGCAAAAATCGGAGGGATAACACCCGCCATGTTGAGCTTGAGCGGCATGTGCGTACTCTGGCCCTGCATGACACGGTTACCAACCTGACGTTTCGCATAGTTCACCAGAACCTTGCGTTGCCCGCGCTCAACAAACACCACGAGATAGGTCACAGCGATCACTGCAACAAACAGCAGGATCACCAGCAGGATCGACAAAGAACCCTGACTGGTAAGAGTCAAGGTTTTACCAATTGCAGCCGGAACACCGGCAGCAATACCTGCACAGATAATCAACGAGATGCCATTACCCAGACCGCGCTCGGTAATCTGCTCACCCAACCACATCAGAAACATGGTACCGGTAACCAGACTAACCACTGTTGTTACGTAGAACTCGAACTGCGGAACAACAACGAGATTGGGCTGCTTGAACAACATCACAGCTATACCGAAGCTCTGGAAAGAAGCCAGAGCCAAGGTGGCATAGCGTGTGTACTGGGTGATTTTACGACGCCCAGCATCACCCTCCTTCTTCAACTGCTTCAGAGTCGGAACGATCTCGGAAGCGAGTTGAAGAACGATGGAGGCAGAGATATACGGCATGATGCCCAAGGCAAATACCGTAAACCGCTGAAGGGCGCCGCCCGAGAACATGTTAAACATGTCGAGCAGCCCCGTTTGTGACGTCTGGAACAACTTCGCTAGTGCTGCCGGATCAATACCGGGAACCGGAACATGCGCACCAATACGATAAACGATCAATGCACCGAGCAGAAACAAGATCCGATGCTTCAAATCACCGAACTTGTCGCTGTTTCCTACTAGAGAAGTATTCGCCACGGACTGAGCCTTATTCTACGAAGCTACCACCAGCGGCTTCGATAGCAGCCTTGGCACCCGCAGTAGCAGTAACGCCACGCAGAGTGAAGGCGCGATCAACACCACCGGACAGAATCAGCTTGGCACCCAGCGATTGAGCAGGAACCAGGCCAGCCTGTTTCAAAGTCAGCAGATCCACTTCAACCACCGGCAGCAGTGCCAGTTCGGACAAGCGAACCTCGGCAACATTGCCAGCAGTCAGCGACTTGAAGCCACGCTTCGGCAGTCGACGCTGCAGCGGCATTTGGCCACCCTCGAAACCGACCTTGTGGAAACCACCGGCACGGCTCTTCTGACCTTTGTGACCGCGGCCACAAGTTTTACCCAGGCCACTACCAATGCCACGGCCTACACGGCGCTTGGCATGCTTGGAGCCGGCACCAGGCTTAATGGTATTCAGCAACATTTCTCAGCCCTCGAATTTAACCAGGTAGCTGATCTTGTTGATCATGCCACGGTTAGCCGGAGTGTCGATCACTTCGACAGTCTGGTTGATCTTCTTCAGACCCAGACCGCGCGCGCAGGCGCGATGGGACTCAATACGACCGATCAGACTCTTGACCAGCGTTACTTTGATGGTTTTGGTATCACTCATGATCTGCCCCCAGGATCTGCTCTACGGTCAGACCACGCTTAGCAGCGATCTGCGACGGAGTGCAGATCTTGCTCAGGCCGTCCAGAGTTGCACGAACCACGTTGTACGGGTTAGTGGAACCATGGATTTTGGCAGATACATTGTGAACGCCCAGTGCTTCGAATACGGCGCGCATCGGACCACCGGCTTTAACACCGGCACCGTCCTTAGCAGGCTGCATGAACACAGTAGTCGCACCATGGGTACCAACCACTGCGTGATGCAGAGTGCCGTTCTTCAGCGGTACTTTGAACATGTTACGGCGGGCCTGCTCCATACCTTTTTGTACGGCAGCCGGCACTTCCTTGGAACGGCCCTTACCCATGCCGATTCCACCATCGCCATCACCGACAACAGTCAGAGCCGAGAAGGCCATGATGCGACCACCCTTCACCACTTTGGTGACACGGTTAACGCCGATCATTTTCTCGATCAGACCATCGCCACGATCTTCGATCTCGTGCTTAGCCATTCTTAACTCCGATTAGAATACAAGACCGTGTTCACGGGCTGCGTCAGCCAAGGCCTTGATACGACCATGGTATTTGAAGCCGGAACGGTCAAAGGCAACCTGGCTAACACCGGCAGCCTTGGCTTTTTCGGCGATAGCCTTGCCAACAACAACTGCAGCGGCGGTGTTGCCACCGTTGGTTACTTGGGAGCGCAGGCCGGCCTCCAGGCTGGAAGCACTTGCCAGAACGCGGCTGCCAGTTTCATCGATGACCTGAGCGTAAATGTGGCCATTAGTGCGGTGAACGCACAGACGAGCCATCTTGAGCTCCGCAATACGAGCACGGGTTTTGCGTGCACGACGGAGTCGAGTCTGTTTCTTGTCCATTTCAGTGCCTCAATTACTTCTTCTTGGTCTCTTTCAGAACCACAACCTCATCAGCGTAACGAACGCCCTTGCCTTTATACGGCTCAGGGGAACGATAAGCGCGGATTTCAGCTGCGACCTGGCCAACTTGCTGCTTGTCAGCACCTTTGATCAGGATCTCGGTCTGAGTCGGAGTTTCACACTTCACGCCAGCCGGCATTTGATGCACGACCGGATGAGAGAAGCCAAGCGACAGGTTCAGCGCATCACCCTGTGCCTGAGCACGGTAACCAACGCCAACCAGTTGCAGTTTCTTTTCGAAGCCTTTGCTAACACCGGTAACCATGTTGTTCAGCAGCGCACGCAGCGTACCGGACATGGAACGGGCGAACTTGCTGTCGTTCTTGGCAGCAAATTCCAGCTGGTTATCCACCAGCTTGACTTCTACTTCGCTGGACAGAGCGGTAGTCAGCGAACCGAGGGCACCTTTAACGGTAACCTCAGCAGCGCCAAACTTAACCTCAACGCCTGCCGGAATGACTACGGGGTTTTTAGCTACGCGAGACATATCAACCCTCCGATTAAGCCACTACGCACAGCAGCTCGCCGCCGATACCGGCTGCACGCGCTTTGCGATCAGTCATAACACCGCTGGAGGTCGAAACGATAGCCACACCCAGACCGTTCATTACTTTCGGGATCTCAGTGGAACCCTTGTAAACGCGCAGGCCAGGACGGGATACACGTTCGATACGCTCGATAACCGGGCGGCCAACGTAGTACTTCAGCTCAACTTCAAGAACCGGCTTCTTTTCTTCGCCAGTAACGGCAAAGCTCTCGATGTAGCCTTCATCCTTCAGGACCTGAGCGA
The DNA here is from genome assembly GCF_902829295.1 of Vogesella oryzae. GTDB lineage: Bacteria > Pseudomonadota > Gammaproteobacteria > Burkholderiales > Chromobacteriaceae > Vogesella > Vogesella oryzae. Next base: position 34,591 of record NZ_CADEPL010000010.1, on the reverse strand, counting down.
TAGCCACTTTCAGCTTCGACGACGGCATAGCGACGGAAACTTTGTTGGCGCGCTGGCCGTTGCGGATGCGAGTCAGCATATCGGAGATAGGATCTTGCATGCTCATTCTGTATCTCCTATTACCAGCTGGCTTTAACTACGCCCGGGATTTCGCCTTTCATAGCGATTTCACGGAGCTTGTTACGAGCCAGACCGAATTTGCGGAACACGCCACGCGGACGACCGGTCAGGGCGCAACGACGACGCTGACGTACCGGGCTAGCATTGCGCGGCAGTTGCTGCAGCTTCAGGCGAGCAGCAAAGCGTTCTTCGTCGGACAAATTCGAATTGTTGATGATGGCGAGAAGTTCTTCACGCTTGGCAGCGTACTTAGCCACGAGCTTCGCGCGCTTCTCTTCGCGATTGATCAGTGCAAGAGTTGCCATGTGCTTAGCCCTTAAACGGGAATTTGAACGCAGCCAGCAGAGCGCGGGCTTCTTCGTCAGTCTTCGCGGTGGTGGTAATGGTAATGTTCATACCACGCAGAGCATCGATCTTGTCGTACTCGATTTCCGGGAAGATGATCTGTTCCTTGACGCCCATGTTGTAGTTGCCGCGGCCGTCAAAAGACTTGCCGGACACACCACGGAAGTCACGAACGCGCGGCAGCGCGATAGTAACCAGGCGATCCAGGAATTCATACATACGTTCACGACGCAGGGTAACTTTGCAGCCAACCGGGTAGTGATCACGGATCTTGAAGCCAGCGATGGACTTGCGAGCAGTGGTCACGACCGGCTTTTGACCGGCGATCTTTTCCAGATCACCAGCGGCGTGGTCCATTACTTTCTTGTCGGCAACAGCCTCACCAACACCCATGTTCAGAGTGATCTTTTCAATGCGCGGCACTTCCATTACGGACTTATAGCCGAACTGCTTGATCAGCTCAGGAACAACGGTGCTTTTGTAGAAATCATACAAACGTGCCATTTTTGCTCCTTACGCGCCGACGATTTCGCCGGTGGACTTGAAGATGCGCACTTTTTTGCCATCTTCCAGCACCTTGAAACCAACGCGATCAGCTTTTTGGGTCGCGGCATTGAAGATCGCCACGTTGGACACGTCCAACGGCATGGTCTTCTCTACGATGCCACCAGCGATACCACGCACCGGGTTCGGCTTCTGGTGCTTCTTGGCGATATTCACGCCTTCAACTACCAGCTTGCCTTCCAGGACGCGCAGAACTGCGCCACGCTTGCCTTTGTCTTTACCGGCGATTACTACTACTTCGTCGCCTTTACGAATCTTACGCACTGGTTCTCTCCTTACAGCACTTCAGGAGCGAGCGATACGATCTTCATGAAGCGCTCGGTACGCAGTTCACGCGTAACGGGCCCGAAGATACGTGTACCGATCGGCTCAAGCTTGTTGTTGAGCAGAACTGCGGCGTTGTTGTCAAATTTGATCAGGGAGCCGTCCGGACGACGAACACCCTTGGCAGTGCGCACAACTACGGCGTTGTACACATCACCTTTTTTGACACGACCACGCGGTGCTGCATCCTTGATGCTCACCTTGATGATGTCACCCACGCCGGCATAGCGACGCTTGGAGCCGCCCAATACCTTGATGCACATTACAGAACGCGCACCAGTATTGTCTGCAACATCCAAAATGGACTGCATTTGAATCATGTGATTACCTTTCTATCCAACTTAATTCCGCCTCTTTCCCTCCCAAAGATGAAGGAAACGCCGCAATAATTTGCGGCGTGTCTAGCGGCCAGTCTTGGACCCCGTCAGGGATGATTTCGAGGGAACCCTCGAAAACAACCATTATACAGAGGGGCGAACCCCTCTGCAAGCCTTACACTTGACGAGCTTTCTCGACAAGTGCAGTTACTGCCCAAGCCTTGGTTTTAGAAACCGGACGAGTCTCGCTGATTACTACTACATCACCAACGTTGTACTCATTGTTTTCGTCATGGGCATGGAACTTCTTGGAGCGACGGATAACCTTGCCGTAGATCGGGTGCTTAACTTTGCGCTCGACCAGAACGGTTACGGTTTTGTCCATCTTGTCGCTGACAACTTTGCCAGTCAGCGTACGAACAACTTTAGTTTCGCTCATCTTATGCAGCCTTCTCTTTCAGAACGGTGCGAACACGCGCGATATCACGACGCACACGCTTCAGCTCGCTGGTCTTAGCCAGTTGCTGAGTTGCATGCTGCATGCGCAGCGCGAATTGAGCCTTCAGCAGACCGAGCAGCTCGGCCTTCAGCTCATCAACGCTCTTGGCTTTCAGTTCAGTCGCTTTCATTACTGACCCACCTGTTTAGTCACAAACACCGTCGGAATCGGCAGCTTGGCTGCAGCCAGACGGAAGGCTTCACGAGCAAGCTCTTCAGCCACGCCATCCATTTCGTACAACATCTTGCCCGGCTGGATTTCGGCTACGTAGAACTCCGGAGAACCTTTACCCCCACCCATACGTACTTCAGCAGGCTTGGAAGTGATCGGTTTGTCCGGGAATACTCGGATCCAGATACGGCCGCCACGTTTGATGTGACGAGTCATTGCACGACGGGCAGCTTCAATCTGACGAGCAGTCAGACGACCACGGCCAACGGCCTTCAGACCGAAATCGCCGAAGCTTACCTTGTTGCCACGAGTAGCCAGACCGGTGTTACGGCCTTTGTGCTGTTTGCGGTACTTGAGTCTAGTTGGCTGCAGCATTTCGAGCTCCTGCCTTACGCGGTTTCTTCTCAGGTGCAACCGGCTGAGCCTGAACCTGGCCAGGCTTCACATCACCCTTGTACACCCATACCTTGATACCGATCACACCGTAGGTGGTGTGAGCTTCGGAAGTAGCGTAGTCAACATCTGCACGCAGAGTGTGCAGCGGTACGCGACCTTCGCGGTACCATTCGCTACGAGCGATATCGATACCGTTCAGACGACCGGAACTCATGATCTTGATACCTTGGGCGCCCATACGCATGGCGTTCTGCATGGAACGCTTCATGGCGCGACGGAACATCACACGCTTCTCCAGCTGGGAAGCGATGCCGTCGGCGATGATTTGCGCATCAACTTCCGGCTTGCGGATTTCTTCGATGTTCACATGAACCGGCACGCCCATACGAGCTTGCAGTTCTTTCTTCAGAACTTCGATATCCTCGCCCTTTTTACCGATCACAACACCCGGACGGGCACTGTGAATGGTGATACGGGCAGATTTAGCCGGACGCTCAATCACCACGCGGCCAACGGCAGCGTGAGACAGCTTCTTCTTCAGAAACTCGCGCACTTCGATATCTTGCTTCAGTTGGCCGGCAAAATCCTGCGAGTTTGCGAACCACTTGGAAGCCCAGTTTTTGGTTACTGCAAGACGGAAACCCGTCGGATGAATCTTCTGACCCATAGCTTGCCCCTTAGTTGCCCACGCTCAGCGTGATGTGGCAGGTCTGCTTTTCGATGCGGTTACCGCGACCTTTAGCACGAGCGGTGAAACGCTTCAGGCTCGGACCCTTGTCCACGTAGATGCTGGTCACTTTCAGTGTATCGATGTCCGCGCCTTCGTTGTGCTCAGCGTTGGCAATTGCGGATTCCAATACTTTCTTGATCAGTGCAGCACCCTTCTTGGGGCTGAAGGTCAGAATGTTCAGTGCCTGACCAACGGACTGACCGCGGATCAGATCTGCAACCAAGCGGCATTTTTGTGCCGAAAGGCGTGCATTGTTCAGTTGTGCAGAAACTTTCATCGCATCACCTTATTTCTTCTTGGCCTTCTTATCAGCCGCATGGCCTTTGAAGGTACGAGTCAGCGAGAATTCACCAAGCTTGTGACCAACCATGTTCTCGGAAACGTACACAGGAACGTGAGTACGGCCGTTATGAACAGCGATAGTCAGACCAATGAAATCCGGCAGGATGGTGGAGCGGCGAGACCAGGTCTTGATCGGGCGCTTGTCGTTTGTTGCACGCACCGCATCCACTTTCTTCAGCAGGTGGAGATCAACAAACGGGCCTTTTTTAAGCGAACGTGCCATAACTCTTTACCCTTTATTTGTGAAAGCGACGGCGTACGATCATATTGTCAGTACGCTTGTTGCGACGGGTACGGAAGCCCTTAGTCGGGGTACCCCACGGGCTAACAGGCACGCGACCTTCGCCAGTGCGGCCTTCACCACCACCGTGCGGGTGATCCACCGGGTTCATGGCAGTACCACGAACGGTCGGACGAATACCGCGCCAGCGGTTTGCACCAGCTTTACCGATCTTACGCAGGCTATGCTCTTCGTTACCCACCTCGCCAACAGTGGCGCGGCAGTCAACGTGCACCTTACGGATCTCGCCGGAGCGCAGGCGCAGCTGGGCGTAAACGCCTTCGCGAGCCAGCAGCATGGCGGAAGAACCAGCAGAGCGAGCCAGCTGAGCACCTTTACCCGGCTGCAGTTCGATGCAGTGGATAGTGGTACCAACCGGGATATTGCGGATCGGCAGGGCGTTACCAGCCTTGATCGGGGCTTCTGCACCGGACATCAACTCGGCACCAGCCTTAACACCGCGCGGAGCGATGATGTAGCGGCGCTCGCCGTCTGCGTAGCACAGCAGGGCAATGTGAGCGGTACGGTTCGGGTCGTATTCGATACGCTCAACAGTCGCAGGAATTGCATCCTTATTGCGACGGAAGTCAACGATACGATAGTGCTTCTTGTGACCACCACCCTTATGACGGGTAGTGATGTGACCGTTGTTGTTACGGCCAGCGGTAGAGTTTTTCTTCTCTACCAGTGCTGCGTACGGCGCACCTTTGTGCAGATCCGGGCTTACAACCTTCACTACAGCGCGGCGGCCAGCAGATGTGGGCTTAACTTTTACGAGAGCCATGCTCTATCTCCTTACTCCGCAGAGGCCGGGGTGGCAGTCAGGTCAATCTCTTGACCCGGAACCAGGCTTACATAAGCCTTTTTCCAGTCCTTACGGCGGCCAACAAAACGGCCGAAGCGCTTGGTTTTGCCTTTAACGTTGAGAGTGGAAACACCTTCAACCTTAACGTTGAACAGCAGTTCAACAGCAGCCTTGATTTCCGGCTTGGTCGCATCGGTAGCAACACGGAAAGCAACTTGCTGGTTTTTCTCAGCCAGCAGAGTGCTCTTCTCGGATACGATCGGCGCCAGAATTACTTGCAGCAAACGTTCCTGGTTCATACCCATTGCTCCTCGAGTTGCTTCACGGCATCACGGGTGATAACCACTTTGTTGAAGCGAACCAGGCTGAACGGATCAGCTTGTTGGGCTTCAATGACCAGCACGTTCGGCAGGTTACGGGAAGAGAGATAGAGGTTTTCGTCGAGCTCTTTGGTGATAATCAGAGCACGATCCAGACCCAGCGACTTAACCTTGGCCGCAAACTCTTTGGTTTTCGGCGAGGCAACAGTCAGTTCGTCAACCACGATCAGACGCTCGTCGCGCACCAGCTGCGACAGGATCGAAGCCATACCGGCGCGGTATTGCTTACGGTTAACTTTCTGGGTGAAGTTTTCGTCCGGCTTGTTCGGGAAGGTGCGACCACCACCACGCCATAGCGGGGAGGAAGTCATACCAGCACGAGCGCGGCCAGTACCTTTCTGACGGAAAGGCTTTTTGGTGGAATGCTTAACTTCAGCACGAGTCAGCTGTGCACGGTTAGCGCTACGGGCATTGGCCAGGAAGGCAGTTACAACCTGATGAACCAGTGCTTCATTGTAGTCACGTGCAAACAGTGCTTCAGAAGCCTGCAGGGCTTCAACCTGCTGCCCTTGAGCATTGATTACTTTCAATTCCATTATGCACCTGCCTTCACGCTAGGACGCACTACCACGTCACCGTTCTTGGCACCCGGCACAGCGCCTTTTACCAGAATCAGTTGACGTTCCGCATCGATACGAACCACTTCCAGGCACTGAACAGTGCTCTTCACGTTACCGTATTGACCAGCCATGCGCTTACCCGGGAAAACGCGACCCGGATCTTGCGCCATACCGATCGAACCCGGCGAATTGTGGGAAACGGAGTTACCGTGGGATGCGCGGTTAGACGAGAAGTTGTGGCGCTTGATGGCACCAGAGAAACCTTTACCTTTGGAGGTACCGGTTACGTCTACCAGCTGACCAACTTGGAAAACTTCAACCGACAGCTTGTCACCCACATTCAGGGTAGCCAGTTGCTCGGCAGTCAGAGCGAACTCACGCATAGTGCGAGCAGCTTCGATACCAGCTTTGGCAAAATGACCAGCTTCAGCCTTGTTTACACGATTGGCTTTGCGGGAACCAGCTGCAACCTGAACAGCTACATAGCCATCAGTGTCAGCAGTTTTAATTTGCGATACGCGGTTAGCGGACATATCCAGCACAGTTACCGGAACGGTAGCACCGTCTTCGGTAAAAATGCGGGTCATGCCGACTTTGCGACCGACCAGACCTAAAGTCATGTTTATTTCCTTTACAGGCGCCGATTACGATTGACCGGCTTGCTCAAAAGAAAAGCGGACTCATCAAAATGATGAGTCCGCGACTGTATCACAGAAAAATCAATGCTTGCAAGCACTTAGCTCACAAACATCGATTTCCGTAATTATTGCAGCTTGATTTCCACATCCACGCCAGCCGGCAGATCCAGCTTCATCAGCGCATCAACGGTCTTGTCGGTAGGATCGACAATATCCATCAGACGCAGATGGGTGCGGATTTCCAGCTGATCACGGGAAGTTTTGTTCACGTGCGGGGAACGCAGCACGTTGAAACGCTCGATTTTGGTCGGCAGCGGAACCGGGCCCTTAACAACAGCACCAGTGCGCTTAGCGGTTTCAACGATTTCCTGAGCAGAGCGATCGATCAGGTTGTAATCGAAGGCCTTCAGGCGGATGCGGATTTTCTGGCTTTGCATAATGTAGTCTCCGCGTCCGATTAGGCGATGATCTTGGCAACAACGCCGGCGCCAACAGTGCGGCCACCTTCACGGATTGCGAAACGCAGACCATCTTCCATAGCGATCGGAGCGATCAGTTCTACGGTGATTTCTACGTTGTCACCCGGCATTACCATTTCCACGCCTTCGGCCAGTGCGATCGCACCAGTCACGTCGGTAGTACGGAAGTAGAACTGTGGACGGTAGTTAGCGAAGAACGGAGTGTGACGACCACCTTCATCCTTGCTCAGTACGTATACGGAAGCCTGGAACTTGGTGTGCGGGGTAATGGAACCCGGCTTGGCCAGAACCTGACCACGTTCAACGTCTTCACGCTTGGTACCACGCAGCAGCACGCCCACGTTGTCGCCAGCCTGACCCTGATCCAGCAGCTTGCGGAACATTTCCACGCCGGTGCAGGTGGTCTTGGCGGTTGCTTTCAGACCAACGATTTCCAGTTCTTCACCAACTTTAACGATACCGCGCTCAACACGACCGGTAACAACAGTACCGCGGCCGGAGATCGAGAATACGTCTTCGATCGGCAGCAGGAACGGCTTGTCAATCGCACGCTCCGGAGTCGGGATGTAGGAATCCAGCGCGTCGGCCAGACGGAAGATCGCCGGCTCGCCGTATTCGGACTGATCGCCTTCCAGCGCCAGACGAGCGGAACCAGTAACGATCGGAGTGTCATCGCCCGGGAAGTCGTAGGAAGACAGCAGATCGCGCACTTCCATTTCAACCAGTTCCAGCAGCTCAGCGTCGTCCACCAGATCGGCCTTGTTCAGGAACACGATGATGTACGGAACGCCAACCTGACGGGACAGCAGGATGTGTTCGCGAGTCTGCGGCATCGGACCGTCAGCAGCGGAACATACCAGGATCGCGCCGTCCATCTGGGCAGCACCGGTAATCATGTTCTTAACGTAGTCAGCGTGACCCGGGCAGTCTACGTGTGCGTAGTGGCGGGCTTCGGTTTCGTATTCTACGTGTGCGGTATTAATGGTAATACCACGAGCCTTTTCTTCCGGCGCGCTGTCGATCTGGGAGTAGTCTTTAGCTTCGCCACCGAACTTCTTGGACAGAATGGTGGTGATAGCAGCGGTCAGAGTGGTTTTACCATGGTCAACGTGACCGATGGTGCCGACGTTTACGTGCGGTTTGGTCCGCTCAAACTTTTCTTTTGCCATTTTGCAAAAATCCTTAATTAAAGAACAAACAGTTAGAAGGTTGGCCGAAGCGGCCAACCTTCATTGCGCCAATTACTTACGAGCAGTCATCACTGCGTCAGCGACGTGCTTCGGAGCCTCGGAGTAGTGCTTGAACTCCATGGAGTAGGTCGCACGACCCTGAGTAGCGGAACGCAGATCGGTGGAGTAGCCGAACATTTCTGCCAGCGGCACTTCAGCCTTGATCTTCTTGCCACCCAGACCGTCGTCATCCATACCCAGAACAATGCCACGACGACGGTTCAGGTCGCCCATAACATCGCCCATGTACTCTTCCGGAGTTTCGACTTCTACGGCCATCATCGGCTCGAGAATGCACGGACCGGCACGGCGCATGGCTTCTTTGAAAGCAATGGAACCGGCCAATTCAAATGCGATCTGCGAAGAGTCAACATCGTGGTAGGAACCGAAAGTCAGACGTACAGTCACGTCAACTACCGGGAAGCCTGCCAGGATACCGTTGTTCAGCGAGTTGCGAATACCCTTGTCAACGGAAGGAATGAATTCACGCGGAATCACACCACCCTTGATCTCGTCGAAGAACTGGTAGCCCTTGCCTTCACCGGACGGTTCCAGAGTAATCGTACAATCACCGTACTGACCCTTACCGCCGGACTGCTTGGCATGCTTACCCTGCACGTCGGTAACGGTCTTGGTGATGGTTTCGCGGTAGGCAACCTGCGGGGCGCCTACGTTGGCCTCAACACCGAATTCACGCTTCATGCGGTCAACCAGAATTTCCAGGTGCAGTTCACCCATACCGGAAATAATGGTCTGACCGGATTCTTCGTCGGTACGCACGCGGAAGGACGGATCTTCCTTGGCCAGGCGGTTCAGGGCAACACCCATCTTTTCCTGGTCAGCCTTGGTCTTCGGCTCAACAGCAACGTGAATCACCGGATCCGGGAATTCCATGCGCTCGAGAATCAGCGGAGCATCAACGGCACACAGGGTTTCACCGGTCGTCACTTCCTTCAGACCAATACCTGCTGCGATGTCGCCGGCACGTACTTCGGTGATTTCCTGACGGTCGTTAGCGTGCATCTGCACGATACGGCCGATACGCTCTTTCTTGCCTTTAACCGAGTTCAGCACGGTATCGCCGGAGTTAACCACACCGGAGTACACGCGGAAGAAGGTCAGCTGGCCAACGTACGGGTCGTTCATCAGTTTGAACGCCAGTGCCGAGAACGGGGCCTCATCGGAAGCTTCGCGAGTGGTCGGAGAGCCGTCTTCCAGCTCGCCCGGTACCGGCGGAACATCCAGCGGCGACGGCAGCAGTTCAATCACGGCATCCAGCATGCGCTGAACACCCTTGTTCTTGAACGCGGAGCCACACAGCATCGGCTGGATTTCGCAACGCAGAGTACGTTCACGCAGACCACGGATGATTTCTTCCTCGGACAGGGTTTCGCCCTCGAGGTATTTGTTCATCGTGTCTTCGTCGACTTCAGCGGCAGCTTCAACCATCTTTTCACGCCACTCTTCAGCAACGGAAACCAGGTCAGCCGGAATTTCGCCGTATTCGAACTTCATGCCCTGGGATGCTTCATCCCAGATGATGGCCTTCATCTTCAGCAGATCAACCACGCCAGAGAAACCATCTTCAGCACCGATAGGCACCACGATAGGTACCGGGTTACCACGCAGGCGAGTCTTCACCTGTTCTACCGCACGGAAGAAGTTGGCACCTTGACGGTCCATCTTGTTCACGAAAGCGATACGCGGAACCTTGTACTTGTTAGCCTGACGCCATACGGTCTCAGACTGCGGCTGTACACCACCCACCGCGCAGTACACCATTACCGCACCGTCCAGTACGCGCATGGAACGCTCCACTTCAATAGTGAAGTCCACGTGACCCGGGGTGTCGATGATGTTAAAGCGGTGCTCCGGGAACTGCATGCCCATACCTTTCCAGAAGGTAGTGGTCGCAGCGGAGGTAATAGTAATACCGCGTTCCTGCTCTTGCTCCATCCAGTCCATGGTGGCGGCGCCATCATGCACTTCACCAATTTTATGGTTTACACCGGTGTAGAACAAAATACGTTCGGTAGTCGTGGTTTTACCAGCATCAATGTGAGCCGAAATACCGATATTACGGTAGCGCTCAATTGGGGTCTTTCTAGCCATGGCCAGAATCCTTTCGCAGGATGGTGATTAGAAGCGGAAGTGAGAGAAGGCCTTGTTGGCTTCTGCCATACGATGCACTTCGTCACGCTTCTTCATCGCACCGCCGCGGCCTTCGGCTGCGTCGATCAGTTCGCCTGCCAGACGCAGGTCCATGGACTTCTCACCACGCTTACGGGCAGCATCACGCAGCCAACGCATTGCCAGAGCCAGTCGACGGGACGGGCGTACTTCAACAGGAACTTGATAGTTAGCACCACCTACACGGCGGCTCTTCACTTCAACGATCGGCTTGGCATTGGAGATGGCGGTGTTGAACACTTCAATAGCGTTCTTGCCAGTTTTTTTCTCGATTTGCTCGAGAGCGCCGTAAATGATGCGTTCGGCAACAGACTTCTTACCGTCGATCATTACAACGTTCATAAACTTGGTCAGATCCTGGCTACCAAACTTCGGATCCGGCAGGATGTCGCGCTTGGGCACTTCTCTGCGGCGTGGCATAGTATTTCCTTTAAATATTCAGTTGAGCGATTTGCTCGCGACCACCCAGTTGTGGCAGTCACTTACTCAACGGCACAAGGCCGCTGTGCAGTCCTAGTAAATTACTTAGGACGCTTGGCGCCGTACTTGGAACGAGCCTGCTTACGATCTTTCACGCCAGCAGTATCCAGAGAACCGCGAACGGTGTGGTAACGCACACCTGGCAAGTCTTTTACACGACCGCCACGAATCAGCACTACGGAGTGTTCCTGCAGGTTGTGGCCTTCACCACCGATGTAGGAAATCACTTCGAAACCGTTGGTCAGGCGAACCTTGCACACTTTACGCAGTGCGGAGTTCGGCTTCTTCGGTGTAGTGGTGTAAACACGGGTGCACACGCCACGCTTCTGCGGGCAGGCTTCCAGTGCAGGCACCTTGCTCTTCGTGGTCACCGCAGTGCGGCCCTTGCGAACGAGTTGGTTAATGGTTGGCATTACTATCAGTTCCTAGTTGATACTCTTGGCGGCACCATACCACCAAGAGAGTCCGCGATTATATTTTGGTCAATAGCAAGCGTCAATGAAAAAACGCTGCCCCAGCAACGTTAACCGTTGATAGGACAGCGTTTTTTGTAGCTAACGCAAATTACAGGGTTGCGTCGCCAGCTTCTACCGGTGCTTCCAGGCTACCGAACTCCAGCCCGGTCTCGCTGCCGCCGAGGCGGCGACGGTTACGATGGTAGGCCAGGCCGGTACCAGCAGGGATCAGACGGCCAACGATCACGTTCTCTTTCAGACCACGCAGATCGTCCTTCTTGCCCATGATTGCCGCTTCGGTCAGTACGCGGGTAGTTTCCTGGAAGGAAGCCGCGGAGATGAACGAGTCGGTGGACAGCGAAGCCTTGGTAATACCCAGCAGCACGTTTTCATACTGCGCCGGCAGCTTGCCTTCTTCAGCCATGCGGTCATTGGTTTCCAGCACTTCCGCGCGTTCAACCTGTTCACCCTGGATGAAGTCGGTATCACCGGAGTCGATGATGATCACACGACGCAGCATCTGGCGAACAATAACCTCGATGTGCTTGTCGTTAATCTTCACACCCTGCAGACGGTAAACTTCCTGTACTTCCTGGCTGATGTAGCGCGCCAACGCTTCGATACCCTGCAGACGCAGGATGTCGTGCGGATCAACTGCACCGTCAACAATCAGTTCGCCACGGTTTACCACCTGACCATCGTGCACCAGCACGTGCTTGTCTTTCGGGATCAGGCTTTCGTAGCCGTTACCGTCAAGATCGGTAATGATCAGACGCTGCTTGCCCTTGGTGTCCTTACCGAACGATACGGTACCGGTGACTTCGGCCAGCATACCGGCATCTTTCGGCGAGCGGGCTTCGAACAGCTCGGCTACACGCGGCAGACCACCGGTAATATCGCGGGTCTTGGACGATTCCTGCGGAATACGTGCCAGAACTTCACCCTTACCGACTTCCTGACCATCGCGCACGGTAATGATCGCGCCTACCTGGAAGGTAATGGACACGGAAGCATCGGAACCTGCCAGCTTCACTTCGTTACCATTGTCGTCCAGCAGTTTCACCAACGGACGCAGCATCTTGGACTGTGCCGAAGCGCGACGTTTGTTGTCGATAACTACCAGCGTGGACAGACCAGTTACTTCGTCGGTCTGCTTGGCAACGGTTGCACCCTCTTCCACGTTTTCGAACTTCACGCGGCCAGCGTACTCGGTAATGATCGGGCGAGTATGCGGGTCCCATGTCGCCAGAACGGCACCGGCCTTGATGGACAGACCGTCGGTCACCATCAGGGTGGCACCGTACGGCACCTTGTGACGCTCGCGCTCACGGCCGGCATCATCGTGGATCACCACTTCACCGGAACGGCTGATCACGATCAGCTCGCCTTTGGTGTTAGCCACATAACGCATCTGGCTGGAGAAGCGTACGGTACCGTTGGACTTACCTTCAACCTGGCTGGCAGCTGCATTTCGCGATGCCGCACCACCGATGTGGAAGGTACGCATGGTCAGCTGGGTACCCGGCTCACCAATCGACTGCGCAGCGATAACGCCGACCGCTTCACCGGCGTTCACGCGCTTGCCGCGCGCCAGGTCACGGCCGTAACACTGGGCACACAGGCCATAGCGGGTTTCGCAGGTAATGGCAGTACGTACCTTGACTTCATCGATACCCAGATTGTCGATCTGATCAACCAGACTTTCGTCCAGCAAGGTGCCGGCTTCGATCACGGTTTCGCTGGTGGACGGATCCACCAGATCGGTCGCCGTTACGCGGCCAAGGATACGGTCGCGCAGCGGTTCGATCACATCGCCGCCCTGTACCACCGCCTTCATGGCAAAGCCGTTGCTGGTACCGCAATCGTCTTCGATAACCACCAGATCCTGGGTCACGTCCACCAGACGACGCGTCAGGTAACCGGAATTCGCCGTCTTCAGTGCCGTATCCGCCAGACCCTTACGTGCACCGTGGGTGGAGATAAAGTACTGCAGAACGGTCAGACCTTCGCGGAAGTTGGCGGTAATCGGGGTTTCAATAATGGAACCATCCGGCTTGGCCATCAGGCCACGCATACCAGCCAGCTGCTTGATCTGTGCCGCGGAGCCACGGGCACCGGAGTCGGCCATCATGTAAATCGAGTTGAACGATTCCTGATCGACTTCGTTACCTTCGCGATCGATGGTTTTCTGCTTGGACAACTCGTCCATCATCGCCTTGGCGATCTTGTCACCAGTACGGCCCCAGATATCCACTACCTTGTTGTAGCGTTCACCCTGGGTCACCAGACCCTGGCGGTACTGTTCTTCGATCTCTTTCACTTCCTTCTGGGCATCGCCCAGCAGGTCGAACTTCTTGGCCGGAATCTGCATATCGTCCACGCAGATGGAAATACCACCGCGGGTCGAGTAGGCAAAACCGGTGTACATCAGCTGGTCGGCGAAGATCACCGTGTCGCGGATGCCGCAACGACGGAAGGAAGCGTTGATCAGCTTCGAAATTTCTTTCTTCTTCAGCGCCTTGTTGATGTGCTCGAACGGCAGACCCTTAGGCAGGATCTCCGACAGGATGGCGCGGCCAACCGTGGTCTCGTAACGCTTGATCACCGGCTGGAATTCGCCCTGCTCATCACGCACCCATTCTTTCAGGCGGACAGTGATGCGCGTGGCCAGCTCAACCTGACGGGTCTCGTAGGCACGATGTACTTCGGCGGTGTCGGCAAAGAACATGCCTTCGCCCTTGCCGTTGATCTTGTCGCGGGTCATGTAGTACAGACCCAGCACGATATCCTGCGACGGCACGATGATCGGCTCGCCGTTGGCTGGCGACAACACGTTGTTGGTCGCCAGCATCAGGGTGCGGGCTTCCATCTGCGCTTCCAGCGACAGCGGCACGTGAACGGCCATCTGGTCACCGTCGAAGTCGGCGTTGAATGCCGCGCAGACCAGCGGATGCAGCTGGATGGCCTTGCCTTCGATCAGTAGCGGTTCGAATGCCTGGATACCCAGACGGTGCAGCGTCGGCGCACGGTTCAGCAGTACCGGGTGTTCGCGAATTACGTCTTCCAGGATGTCCCAAACTTCCGGCACTTCCTGTTCAACCAGTTTCTTGGCCGCCTTGATGGTGGATGCCAGGCCCAGCACTTCCAGCTTGTGGAAGATGAACGGCTTGAACAGTTCCAGCGCCATCTTCTTCGGCAGACCGCACTGATGCAGACGCAGGGTCGGGCCCACGGTAATCACGGAACGACCGGAGTAGTCAACACGCTTACCCAGCAGGTTCTGACGGAAACGACCGCCCTTACCCTTGATCATGTCGGCCAGCGACTTCAGCGGGCGCTTGTTGGCGCCGGTCATGGCCTTGCCGCGACGACCGTTATCCAGCAGCGAATCAACCGATTCTTGCAGCATGCGCTTCTCGTTGCGCACGATGATGTCCGGTGCGCGCAGCTCCAGCAGACGCTTCAGACGGTTGTTACGGTTGATGACGCGGCGGTACAGGTCGTTCAGGTCGGAGGTCGCAAAACGACCACCATCCAGCGGCACCAGCGGACGCAGTTCCGGCGGCAGCACCGGCAGCACTTCCATGATCATCCATTCCGGCTTCATACCGGAGCGCTGGAATGCCTCCAGCACCTTCAGGCGCTTGGCGATCTTCTTGATCTTGGTATCGGAGCTGGTGGCTTCCAGTTCGCGACGCAGGGTCTCGATTTCACCGGCCAGATCCAGCTTCTTCAGCAGTTCGCGCACGGCTTCGGCCCCCATCAGGGCTTCGAACTCTTCGCCATGCTGATCCAGCTTGTCGAGGTAGTCTTCTTCGCTCAGCAGCTGGCCGCGCTGCAGGCTGGTCAGCCCCGGCTCGGTCACCACGAATGCTTCGAAGTACAGCACGCGCTCGATGTCGCGCAGCGTCATGTCCAGCACCATACCCAGACGGGATGGCAGCGACTTCAGGAACCAGATGTGCGCAGTCGGGCTGGCCAGCTCGATGTGGCCCATGCGCTCGCGGCGCACTTTGGACAGGGTAACTTCCACGCCGCACTTCTCGCAGATCACACCGCGATGTTTCAGGCGCTTGTACTTACCGCACAGGCATTCGTAATCCTTCACCGGGCCGAAAATGCGGGCGCAGAACAGGCCGTCGCGTTCCGGTTTAAAGGTACGGTAGTTGATGGTTTCAGGTTTTTTTACTTCACCGAACGACCAGGAACGGATCGTATCCGGGGAGGCGATGCCGATCTTAATCGCATCAAACTCTTCTTCTTGCGTAACTTGCTTAAAGAGATCGAGCAGAGCTTTCATTGCGTCTCCATTCAGGCAGACGCTTGCGGCCAACGTTGGCCGCAAGCATCCCTACCTAATTAATAACGTTCCAGGTCGATATCCAGACCCAGCGAGCGGATTTCCTTCACCAGCACGTTGAAGGATTCCGGCATGCCAGCATCGATCTTGTGTTCGCCCTTGACGATGTTTTCGTAGATCTTGGTACGGCCGGTCACATCGTCCGACTTCACGGTCAGCATTTCCTGCAGGGTGTAGGCGGCACCGTAAGCTTCCAGTGCCCACACTTCCATCTCACCGAAACGCTGGCCACCGAACTGCGCCTTACCACCCAGCGGCTGCTGGGTAACCAGCGAGTACGGACCGGTGGAACGGGCGTGCATCTTGTCATCAACCAGGTGATGCAGCTTCAGGTAGTGCATCACACCCACAGTAACCTTACGGTCGAAGGCTTCGCCGGAGCGGCCGTCGAACAGGGTCATCTGGGTCTTGCTGGCGTTGAATTCCAGCTGTTCGGTATGCGGGTCGGCATCCGGGTAAGCCAGATCCAGCATCTGACGGATCTCGGTTTCCTTCGCGCCATCGAATACCGGCGTCGCGAATGTCATACCCTTGCGCAGATTCTCGGCCAGCAGCTTGATCTCGGTCTCTGTCATCTCGGCGATCGGCTCTTGCTTGCCGGTCTCGTTGTAGATGCTCTGCAGATAGCTGCGAACCTGCTCCACGCCTTGCTGCTGTTTGAGCATGCGATCGATACGTTCGCCGATACCCTTGGCAGCCCAGCCCAGATGCACTTCCAGAATCTGACCGATGTTCATACGCGACGGCACGCCCAGCGGGTTCAGTACGATGTCAACCGGACGGCCATCGGCCATGTACGGCATGTCTTCCACCGGCAGGATGCGCGATACCACACCCTTGTTACCGTGGCGACCGGCCATCTTGTCACCGGCTTGCAGACGACGCTTCACGGCGATGTACACCTTGACCATCTTCTGTACGCCGGCCTGCAGCTCGTCACCCTGGGTCAGCTTGCGCTTCTTGTCTTCGAACTTGAGATCGAATTCTTCGCGCTTCTGCGCCAGGCTTTCCTTGATCAGTTCCAGCTGCTTGGCGATGTCTTCATCGGCCATGCGGATGTCGAACCATTCGTGCTTGGACGACAGGCTTTCCAGATACTCGGCGTCGATCAGGGTGCCCTTGGCCAGACGCTTCGGACCACCGTTGGCCGGCTTGCCGCTAATCAGGCGCTCGATACGGCTGAAAGCATCGTTGTCGAAAATACGCAGCTGGTCGTTCAGGTCCAGGCGATAGCGCTTCAGTTCGGCATCAATGATGGACTGCGCACGCTTGTCGCGCTCGATACCTTCGCGGGTAAATACTTGTACGTCGATCACGGTACCGGTCATGCCAGTCGGCACGCGCAGCGAGGTGTCCTTCACGTCGGACGCCTTCTCACCGAAGATCGCACGCAGCAGCTTCTCTTCCGGTGTCAGCTGGGTTTCGCCCTTCGGCGTCACCTTGCCTACCAGCACGTCACCGGCGTTCACTTCGGCACCGATGTAAACGATACCGGAGTCATCCAGACGGCCTGCCATACGCTCGGACAGGTTCGGGATGTCGCGGGTGATTTCTTCCGGCCCCAGCTTGGTGTCACGTGCCACTACCGACAGTTCTTCGATGTGGATCGAAGTATAGCGGTCATCAGCTACCACTTTTTCGGAGATCAGGATCGAGTCTTCGAAGTTGTAGCCGTTCCACGGCATGAAGGCGATGGTCATGTTCTGACCCAGCGCCAGTTCGCCGATATCGGTGGAAGCACCATCGGCCACCACGTCGCCGCGGGCGATCAGGTCGCCAACGCGTACGATCGGACGCTGGTTGATGTTGGTGTTCTGGTTGGAACGGGTGAACTTGGTGAAGTTGTAGATATCCACACCGACTTCACCAGCCATGGCTTCTTCGTCGTTAACGCGAACCACTACACGGTTGGCATCAACGTAGTCCACCACGCCGCCACGACGGGCAATCACGGTCGTACCGGAGTCGACGGCCACAGCGCGCTCGATACCGGTACCCACCATCGGTTTTTCCGGACGCAGGCAAGGTACGGCCTGCCGCTGCATGTTGGCGCCCATCAAGGCACGGTTCGCATCGTCATGCTCGAGGAACGGAATCAGCGAGGCAGCTACAGACACCACCTGACCGGTAGCCACGTCCATGTACTGCACGCGGTCCGGGGTCGCCAGAATGGTTTCGCCTTTTTCACGGCAGGTCACCAGTTCGTCGATCAGGGTACCGGCTTCGTCCAGCTCGGCGTTGGCCTGAGCGATGACGTAACGGCCTTCTTCGATCGCAGACAGATACTCGATTTCGTTGGTTACCTTGCCGTCGATTACCTTGCGGTACGGTGTTTCCAGGAAACCGAACTCGTTGGTACGGGCAAATACCGCCAGCGAGTTGATCAGACCAATGTTCGGACCTTCCGGCGTTTCGATCGGGCAAACGCGACCGTAGTGGGTCGGATGCACGTCGCGCACTTCGAAGCCGGCGCGCTCACGGGTCAGACCGCCAGGACCCAGGGCCGACACACGACGCTTGTGGGTTACTTCCGACAGCGGGTTGGTCTGGTCCATAAACTGGGACAGCTGGCTGGAGCCGAAGAACTCCTTGATCGCAGCGGATACCGGCTTGGCATTGATCAGGTCGTGCGGCATCAGGTTCTCGGACTCGGCCTGGTTCAGGCGTTCCTTCACTGCACGCTCGACACGTACCAGACCGGCGCGGAACTGGTTCTCGGCCAGTTCACCCACGGAGCGTACGCGACGGTTACCCAGGTGATCGATATCGTCCACTTCACCGCGACCGTTACGCAGTTCGCACAGGATGGCGATCACGGAAACGATGTCTTCGGTCGACAGTACGCCATCGATGGAATCGCGACGACCGGCAAATTTCTCGCCGATCAGAGTGCGGAACCAGTCCGGAGACTTGTCATCGAATTTGTACTGGAAGGTACGGGTGTTGAACTTCATGCGGCCAACGCGGGACAGGTCGTAGCTATCCGCATTGAAGAACAGACGCTGGAACAGTTGCTCGACAGCATCTTCGGTCGGCGGCTCACCCGGACGCATCATGCGGTAGATGGCAACACGTGCGGCCAACTGGTCGGCGGTATCGTCACCACGCAGGGTCTGCGCAATGTAGGCACCGTGGTCCAGATCGTTGGTGTACAACACCTCGACTTCTGCCACGTCCTGGATGTCCATCTTGGCCAGCAGCTCGTCGGTGATTTCCTCGTTGGCACGGGCAATCACTTCGCCGGTTTCCGGCGCTACCACGTTCTTGGCCAGCACTTTGCCGACCAGCACGTCGAACGGTACCTCGATACGATCCAGGTTGGCCGTAGTGATGTCGCGAATGTGCTTGGCGGTAATGCGCTTGTCTTTGGCAACGATCAGCTTGCCATCCTTGTCCACGATGTCGGACTTGGCAACTTCGCCCTTCAGACGGTCAGCCACGACCTTCATGAACACGCCTTCACCCGTCAGGAAGAAGGTGTCGGTATTGTAGAACTCGGACAGGATGCGTTCGTTGCTGTAGCCCAGTGCTTTCAGCAGGATGGATACCGGCATCTTGCGACGGCGGTCGATACGGAAGAACAGCTGATCCTTGGCATCGAACTCGAAGTCCAGCCAGGAGCCGCGGTAAGGAATCACGCGGGCGGAGAACAGCAGTTTACCGGAAGAATGCGTCTTGCCGCGGTCGTGCTCGAAGAACACGCCCGGGGAACGGTGCAGCTGGGAAACGATGACACGTTCGGTACCGTTGATGATGAACGAACCGTTCGAGGTCATCAGCGGGATTTCGCCCATGTACACTTCATTTTCGCGAACTTCCTTCACCACCGGCTTGGACGATTCCTTGTCCAGGATGGTCAGGCGGATACGTGCACGCAGTGGCGCAGCAAAGGTAATGCCGCGCAGTTGGCATTCCTGTACGTCGAACGGCGGCTCGCCCAATACGTAGTGAACGAAATCCAGACGCGCAAAGCCATTGTGGCTAACGATCGGGAAGATCGACTTGAATGCGGCCTGCAGGCCTGCATCCTTGCGCTGATCGAAAGGCACACCCAGCTGGAGAAACTCGGTGTACGAATCGATCTGGGTCGCCAGCAGGAATGGGACGTCGAGAACAGTGTTACGCTTCGCAAAGCTTTTACGAATACGCTTCTTCTCAGTAAACGAATAACTCATAGAGTCTCCATCGGGGGGGTGGCGCAAGTAACCAAACGTCAGCAGCCACATTCAAATTGATTGCTGACCTTTAACCACTCGCAAAGCATTACAAGCGCAACAAGGCTGGCGGATTTCTCCGCCAGCCTTACTAATCTTCCCTAAGGAAGATTATTTTACTTCAGCCTTGGCACCGGCTTCGGTCAGCTGCTTGGCAACGTCTTCAGCTTCAGCTTTGGAAACGCCTTCTTTAACAGCTTTCGGAGCGCCGTCTACCAGGTCTTTAGCTTCTTTCAGGCCCAGACCGGTGATAGCACGTACCACTTTAATTACGTTTACTTTGTTGTCGCCAGCAGCAGACAGAATTACGTCGAATTCGGTCTTCTCTTCAGCGGCAGCAGCGCCGCCAGCAGCCGGGCCAGCAACTGCAACAGCAGCAGCGGATACGCCGAACTTCTCTTCAAACGCCTTAACCAGGTCGTTCAGTTCCATAACGGTCAGACCAGCAACTGCTTCGAGGATATCTTCTTTGGTGATAGCCATTTGTATAACTCCTGAATGGGGAATATGTCGAATTGATTAAGCGGCTTCGGCTTGCTTTTTCTCTGCCAGAGCGGCCAGAGCACGGGCAAAACCGGATACCGGAGCCTGCATAACGAACAGCAGCTTGGACAGCAGCTCTTCGCGGCTCGGGATGGAAGCCAGTTCGGTTACTTCGGCAGCGTTCAGCACTTTGCCGTTGTAGGAACCTGCCTTGATGACAATCTTGTTGTCTTCTTTGGCAAATTGATGCAGCACCTTGGCAGCAGCAACTGCGTCAACGGAAATACCGTATACCAGCGGGCCAACCATTTGATCGGCCAGACCTTCAAACTGGGTACCAGCAACCGCACGACGCACCAGCGTGTTCTTCAGAACGCGCAGGTAAACACCATTCTCACGTGCCTTGGCACGCAGTTTGGTCATGCTGCTAACCTCGATGCCCCGATATTCAGCGACAACAAGCGTCTGAGCTTCTGCCAGTTGGGCAGATACTTCAGCGACGACCGCCTTTTTATCTTCGATATTGAGACTCAAGGTCCACCTCCTAGACTGAAATGAAGCAGGAAATCCTGCCCCTGTTTGCAGCGGCGACCTAATCAGGAGATATACAAACAGATGGTGCTCATGGGCGGAATTGAACCGCCGACCTCTCCCTTACCAAGGGAGTGCTCTACCCCTGAGCTACATGAGCGTATCGTTGATACAGTCTTCTTAAGGGCACACCGTCTGCGTAGGCTACTCACAAGGAGCATTAAGTCATTGACACCTACGGTCTTTGACAACCTGGCGTGCCGAAGCACGCCAGCCCAAAGCCTTTGGTGCCCATGGGCAGAATTGAACTGCCGACCTCTCCCTTACCAAGGGAGTGCTCTACCCCTGAGCTACATGGGCCCGGACAACACTCAGAATTAAGCCTGAGCGCTTGCCACGTCTACGCGTACACCAACACCCATGGTGCTGGATACGGCGATTTTCTTCAGGTATTGGCCTTTGGCAGCAGCCGGCTTGGCTTTTACCAGGGCATCAACCAGTGCGGCAAAGTTTTCACGCAGGGCTTCAACTTCGAAAGAAGCGCGGCCGATGGTTGCGTGAATGATACCGGTCTTGTCGGTACGGTACTGAACCTGACCAGCCTTGGCATTCTTCACTGCCTCGGCGACGTTCGGCGTTACGGTACCAACTTTCGGGTTCGGCATCAGGCCACGCGGGCCCAGAATCTGACCCAGCTGACCAACTACGCGCATCGCATCCGGAGAAGCGATAACAACGTCGAAGTCCAGATTGCCGGCCTTAACCTGCTCGGCCAGATCGTCGAAACCAACGACCTCGGCACCAGCTGCCTTGGCAGCTTCAGCGTTAGCACCCTGCGCAAACACGGCAACACGCACGGACTTGCCGGTACCACGCGGCAGAACCACGGAACCACGAACCACTTGGTCGGATTTACGCGGATCAACACCCAGGTTCACGGCCACATCGATGGACTCGTTGAACTTGGCAGTGGCAGCACCCTTTACCAGCGCGATAGCCTCTTCAACCGCGTACAGCTTGTTGCGATCTACCTGTGCATTCAGAGCCTGCAGACGCTTGGAAACCTTAGCCATATTACAGACCCTCCACTTCAAGACCCATGGAACGAGCGGAACCAGCGATGGTGCGCACGGCAGCATCCAGGTCAGCAGCGGTCAGGTCAGGAGATTTGGTCTTGGCAATTTCTTCCAGTTGAGCGCGGGTTACCTTACCCACCTTATCAACGTGTGCCTTTGCAGAACCGGACTTAATGCCAGCAGCCTTTTTCAGCAGGAAGGTCGCCGGCGGCGTCTTCATAGTGAAAGTAAAGGACTTATCGGCGTAAGCGGTAATTACCACCGGAATCGGCATACCAGGTTCCATACCCTGGGTTTGGGCGTTAAACGCCTTGCAGAATTCCATAATATTCAGACCGCGCTGACCCAGCGCCGGACCGATCGGCGGCGATGGGTTTGCCTTACCTGCGGCCACTTGCAGCTTGATGTAGCCTACAATCTTCTTTGCCACGATGAACTCCTAATAAACGGGTATAACGCGCCAACGGCGCTCCCCAATGAAGCCCAAGATTATATCCCGAGCCTCGAAAAAAAACAAGCTTACAGCTTTTCGACTTGCGAAAACTCGAGCTCAACCGGCGTGTCGCGACCAAAAATCTGCACGGACACACGCAGCTTGTTGCGCTCGTAATTCACTTCATCCACGGTACCATTGAAATCGGTAAACGGCCCCTCATTGACGCGAACCTTCTCACCAACCTCGAACAACACCTTTGGCTTCGGCTTTTCAACACCCTCCTGCATCTGCTGCATGATCGCCTCGACCTCTTTAACAGAGATCGGCGCAGGACGGTTGGCGGTACCACCAACAAAACCGGTAACTTTCGGCGTGCTTTTTACCAGGTGCCATGTGTCATCGGTCATTTCCATCTCGACCAATACATAACCTGGGAAAAATTTGCGCTCGGAAATGGAGCGACGACCATTCTTGATGTCGACCACCTCCTCCACCGGCACCAGCACCTGCCCAAACAGATCCTGCATGCCATCACGCTCAATACGTTCTTTCAGGGCTTTCTGCACGCTCTTCTCAAAACCTGAGTATGCATGCACCACATACCAACGCTTAGCCATAATCAACCCCGACGAAGTAAGACGTCATAAAAAAGCCAGGACAACGAGGAGTCAACCAGCCACATAAACAGCGCCAACACAAATACGAAGGCAAAGACCAGCATGGTCAGCTGGGTAGCCTCTTTGCGCTGCGGCCAAACCACCTTACGCGCCTCGGCAATAGACTCCTGCGCGTAAGATACAAAATTCTTGCCCAGCATCGACTGTGAAATAACCGCAGCCGCTGCCAACAGCGAAATCACGAACACTACTACGCGCAGCACAACCTGGTCTGCCGCCAGCAGATAAAAACCGACCACTCCCGCCACAACCAACAGGATGGCAAGGCCAAGCTTGATTTTATCTTGCGATTCCATTCGACATTCTCGTGTTGCAGATACGTGAAAAGACTAACCGGCGATAACGCCGGTTAGTCTTATTTGGCAGGCCAGGAGGGTCTCGAACCCCCAACCCTCGGTTTTGGAGACCGATACTCTACCAATTGAGCTACTGGCCTAAAACCTTACTTAAGCGATGATCTTAGCAACCACGCCGGCGCCAACAGTGCGGCCACCTTCACGGATTGCGAAACGCAGACCATCTTCCATAGCGATCGGAGCGATCAGTTCTACGGTGATTTCTACGTTGTCACCCGGCATTACCATTTCCACGCCTTCGGCCAGCGCGATTGCACCAGTCACGTCGGTAGTACGGAAGTAGAACTGCGGACGGTAGTTAGCGAAGAACGGAGTGTGACGACCGCCTTCATCCTTGCTCAGTACGTATACGGAAGCCTGGAACTTGGTGTGCGGGGTGATGGAACCCGGCTTGGCCAGAACCTGACCACGCTCAACGTCTTCACGCTTGGTACCACGCAGCAGCACGCCCACGTTGTCGCCAGCCTGACCCTGATCCAGCAGCTTGCGGAACATTTCCACGCCGGTGCAGGTGGTCTTGGCGGTTGCTTTCAGACCAACGATTTCCAGTTCTTCACCAACTTTAACGATACCGCGCTCAACACGACCGGTAACAACAGTACCGCGGCCGGAGATCGAGAATACGTCTTCGATCGGCAGCAGGAACGGCTTGTCAATCGCACGCTCCGGAGTCGGGATGTAGGAATCCAGCGCGTCGGCCAGACGGAAGATCGCCGGCTCGCCGTATTCGGACTGATCGCCTTCCAGCGCCAGACGAGCGGAACCAGTAACGATCGGAGTGTCATCGCCCGGGAAGTCGTAGGAAGACAGCAGATCGCGCACTTCCATTTCAACCAGTTCCAGCAGCTCAGCGTCGTCCACCAGATCGGCCTTGTTCAGGAACACGATGATGTACGGAACGCCAACCTGACGGGACAGCAGGATGTGTTCGCGAGTCTGCGGCATCGGACCGTCAGCAGCGGAACATACCAGGATCGCGCCGTCCATCTGGGCAGCACCGGTAATCATGTTCTTAACGTAGTCAGCGTGACCCGGGCAGTCTACGTGTGCGTAGTGACGGGCTTCGGTTTCGTATTCTACGTGTGCGGTATTAATGGTAATACCACGGGCCTTTTCTTCCGGCGCGCTGTCGATCTGGGAGTAGTCTTTAGCTTCGCCACCGAACTTCTTGGACAGAATGGTGGTGATAGCAGCGGTCAGAGTGGTTTTACCATGGTCAACGTGACCGATGGTGCCGACGTTTACGTGCGGTTTGGTCCGCTCGAACTTTTCCTTTGCCATGGCAAAAATTCCCTGAATGCGAGTTAAAGTCTAAGTAAAACTTGGTGCCCATGGGCAGAATTGAACTGCCGACCTCTCCCTTNGGGAGTAGTCTTTAGCTTCGCCACCGAACTTCTTGGACAGAATGGTGGTGATAGCAGCGGTCAGAGTGGTTTTACCATGGTCAACGTGACCGATGGTGCCGACGTTTACGTGCGGTTTGGTCCGCTCGAACTTTTCCTTTGCCATGGCAAAAATTCCCTGAATGCGAGTTAAAGTCTAAGTAAAACTTGGTGCCCATGGGCAGAATTGAACTGCCGACCTCTCCCTTACCAAGGGAGTGCTCTACCCCTGAGCTACATGGGCCAAACTAATCTATCTTGGAGCGGGTGAAGGGAATCGAACCCTCGTCGTAAGCTTGGAAGGCTTCTGCTCTACCATTGAGCTACACCCGCCCACGATCCGGACGACGATTCACAATGCCGCCAAGATTGAAGCAACTGGTGGCGGGAGAAGGATTCGAACCTTCGAAGGCAGAGCCGTCAGATTTACAGTCTGATCCCTTTGACCGCTCGGGAATCCCGCCGCTAAAGAAGCCCGAATAGTATAGACACCCTTACAGGTCGTCAACACCCAAACAGGCTTTTTTTTGCATTCCGCCAGCAAAAGGCCCTGAGTTAATCAGGGCCGTGTTGCAAATCATGCACTTAAGCAAATCATGCTTTGCCGCTGATGCGCAGATATTTTTGCTGCAGCTGTTCTTCTGTCTCTTCATGTGACGGATCGAGCGGAATGCAATCCACCGGACATACCTGCTGGCACTGCGGCTCATCGTAGTGGCCAACGCACTGGGTGCACAGATCCGGATCAATCACGTAAATTTCTTCGCCCTGCGAAATCGCATTATTGGGGCATTCCGGTTCACAGACGTCGCAGTTAATGCATTCGTCAGTAATCATCAAAGCCATAGTAATTTCCTCAAGTATTCCACACAGTGAATTCTGTCACCCGACCGGCGTACAGGCAAGTTCCGGCCGTTATATCCTTATATACCTGCGGCCAGCGCGAGCAGATATCCATGCACCTGGCCGGCACGAATCGTCCGCAGCACGTTCCAACCGGCAAATTCGCGCGCCACTGCCGTTTCAACATAAATCCGCCCATCTGCGGCCAACCTTGCGGCCAACAGCGGCAACACTTGCTCCAGCAAAGTACTGGCATAGGGCGGATCAACGAAAATCACGTCAAACAGACCATCGCTGGCCCGCAGATAAGCCATTGCATCCTGATTCAGGACTTTGAGTTGTGCCGCCCCCAGCAGCTGGGCATTACGGCGCAGGGTACTGGCGACGTTTCGTACCTTCTCGACCAGCACGACTTCCTTGGCCCCACGCGACGCCGCCTCGAAACCCAGCGCGCCACTACCTGCAAACAGATCCAAACAACGCAGCCCAATCAACTCCTGGCCCAGCCAGTTGAACAACGTTTCCCGCACCCGGTCAGGGGTTGGCCGCAAGCCATCGGCTTCAGGCACGTCCAACAGACGCCGGCGAAACTGCCCCCCGATGATGCGAACCTTGTTGCGCTGCTGCGTCATGTATCCTCCTGAATTTCAAGGGCGGGATTCTACCTTAGTCAGGCAGCGTCGTCTGTTATTGCATGCTTCTGCATCCGCCCTTGCGATTGCATATATAAGGAATAGCTGCAGCCAACACTCGCCTTACCCGATTTGACGTTACAATCCCATTTTCTCTAGCCGCCTTATTCTCAAAGCATGTTTAGCTTCTTCAAGAAAAAGACTGACACTACCGCGCAACCCTCCTCCGAGGCGAGTGAAGCGCCCGCTACCGTGATCGAGACGCCCATCGAAACCAGCACCCCGGTCGCCAAGCCCAGCTGGACCGAACGTCTGAAAGCCGGCCTGTCCAAGACTCGTGACAAACTTGGCAAGCAACTGGCGGGCCTGTTCGGCGGCGGCAAGATCGACGAGGATCTGTACGAAGAGTTGGAAACCGTGCTGCTGACAGCAGACATGGGGGTAGATGCCACAGTGCACCTGCTCAAGGATGTGCGCGAACGCGTTACCCTGAAGGGCCTGAGCGATGCCAGCGAACTCAAAGGTGCCCTGAAAGATTCGCTATCCGAGTTGATCGGGCCGCTGCAGCAACCATTGGACGTATCGACCAAAAAACCGTTTGTCATCATGATGGTTGGCGTCAACGGTGCCGGCAAGACCACCTCAATCGGTAAATTGGCCAAATACTTCCAGAGTCAGGGCAAGAGCGTTTTATTGGCGGCAGGCGATACCTTCCGCGCGGCAGCACGCGAGCAGCTGATGGCCTGGGGCGAGCGCAATAACGTCACCGTTATCGCCCAGCAAAGCGGCGATGCCGCTGCCGTGTGTTACGACGCCATCCAGGCGGCGACCGCCCGTGGCATCGACATCGTACTGGCCGACACGGCCGGCCGTCTCCCCACCCAGCTGCACCTGATGGAGGAAATCAAGAAGGTAAAGCGGGTCATCCAGAAAGCCATTCCGGATGGGCCGCATGAAGTAATGCTGGTGCTGGATGCCAATATAGGCCAGAACGCGGTTAATCAGGTCATGGCTTTTGACGATGCCCTGGGACTTACCGGCCTGGTGCTGACCAAGCTGGATGGCACCGCCAAAGGTGGCGTCATTGCCGCCATTGCCAAGCAGCGCCCTGTCCCGCTACGCTTCATCGGCGTTGGCGAAAGCATCGACGATCTGCGGCCGTTTGATAGCAGCGATTATATTGATGCGTTGTTCGATTAAGCCTGCGGCCAACCCGTACCAATAAGGATGCGACATGATCCAGTTTGATCAGGTGACCAAGCGCTACCCCGGCGGCCACGAGGCGCTGCGCAACCTGTCATTCACTATCGATAGTGGCGAAATGGTATTTCTTGCCGGCCACTCCGGCGCCGGCAAAAGTACGCTGCTCAAGCTGATCTCCGGCATCGAGCGGGCCACCAGCGGCAGCGTGCTGGTCAACAACCAGAACCTCAGCCGTCTACGCGCCAGCCAGTTGCCTTATGTCCGCCAACACATCGGCATCGTGTTCCAGGATCACAAGATCCTGTTCGACCGCAGCGTGTTCGACAATGTAATGTTGCCACTGAATATCATCGGCTTTGATCGCCGCGATGCCGCTCGCCGCGTGCGGGCGGCACTGGACAAGGTTGGCCTCGCCGGCAAGGAGAAAGTAATGCCGGTTCGCCTGTCCGGTGGCGAACAACAGCGCCTGTGCATCGCACGTGCCGTGGTGCATCGCCCCAGCATCCTGCTCGCTGACGAACCTTCTGCCAACCTGGATCGCGCTTACGCCCTCGACATCATGGAACTGTTCAAGTCCTTTCACCAGGTCGGCGTTACCGTACTCATCTCCGCCCATGATGAAACCCTGATGGAAGACTATGGCCGTCGGATCATCCGTTTGCGGGAAGGACAATTCGCGTCATGAAGCATTTCTTCTACCTGCACTGGCTGGATGCCAGACAAGCCCTGCGCAAGATGCTGCGCCAGCCGGTAGGCAATCTGCTTAATCTGCTGATGCTGGCCATCGCCATGTCGCTGCCGGTAACGCTGTTTCTGACGGCAGGCAGCCTGCAACACTGGGTCGGCAAGCTGACTGCCGCACCGCAAATCACCCTGTTCATGGAGCTTTCCGCCGAGCAGGCTGATCTTGCCGCAGTGCAATCCAGCCTTTCTGCACATCCGCGTGTTGCCAGCTTCCGCTTTATCGGCCGCGACCAGGCGCTACGCGATCTGGAGCAACGCAGCGGCCTGTCCGGCATTCGCGAAGGACTGGACAGCAATCCGCTTCCTGACGCCTTTGTCGTCACCCCCAAAGCCGGCACCACGCCCGACGAACTGGATATGCTGCAAAAGGAGTTGTCCGGCCTGCCGATGGTAGAACAGTCGCAATTTGATGCCGCCTGGGCACGCCGTCTGCACGGACTACTGGACATTGCAGTAAAACTGGCCTGGCTGCTTGGCGCCAGCTTTGGCATCGCACTGGTATTGATTACCCACAACACCATCCGCATGCAGATTCTGGCTCGACAGGAAGAAATCGAAGTCGCCAAGCTGATCGGCGCTACCGACAGCTTTATCCGTCGTCCGTTTCTGTACCACGCATTCTGGGTGGGGTTACTGAGCGCGCTGCTGTGCTGGGGGCTCTCCAGCCTGTTCGTGAGCCAGGCCGCACCAGCATTGAATGAGTTCTCCCACCTTTATGGCGAGAACATCAGCCTTGCCGGCCTTAACCTTGTGGAGTTGGCCGCACTAACCGGGGCCAGTATCCTGCTGTGCTGGTTTGGCGCAAGGCTTGCTGCCGACCACCACCTGCGCAAGGTTCGGGCACACTGACACTATCAATGCAATAAAAAAATTCCATCACCGGGGAACCGCTAGTTGTCTGGCACTCTCATAAGCTGAGTGCTAACATCAGTTCAGGTTTTCTTGAGGACAAGCCATTTATGACCGCAATCGCCCTGCCTGTACTCTCCTCCAACGGTAGTCTGGAACAATATATCCAGACCGTTAACAGCATTCCGATGCTGACACCGGAAGAAGAGTTCGAGCTTGCCACCCGCCAGCACCAGCAAGGTGACCTGGATGCGGCCAAGCGGCTGGTGCTATCGCATCTGCGCGTGGTGGTTTCCATTGCCCGCGGCTATTCCGGCTACGGATTGCCGCAAGCCGATTTGATCCAGGAAGGCAATATCGGCCTGATGAAGGCGGTAAAGCGCTTCGAACCCAACCGCGGCGTACGCCTGTTCTCCTTCGCCGTGCACTGGATCAAGGCCGAGATCCACGAGTTCATCCTGCGCAACTGGCGCCTGGTACGCATTGCTACCACCAAGCCCCAGCGCAAGCTGTTTTTCAACCTGCGCAGCATGCGGCAAAGCCTGTCCGCCCTCTCGGAAAAAGAGGCGCAAGCCATCGCACAAGAGCTGGGTGTCAAACCGGAAGAAGTGCGCGAGATGGAAACCCGCATGGGCGGCCAGGATATCGCACTGCTGGCGGATGATGGCGATGACGAGGGCTTTGCCCCCATTGACTGGTTGGCCGACTCGCATGACGAGCCAACCCGCGCTCTGGAGCGTCGCTCCATCGACCTGCTGCAAAGCGAGGGCCTGGAACAGGCACTGGCAACACTTGACCCGCGTAGCCGTCGCATTATTGAAGCGCGCTGGCTGGCAGACGACAGCGGCGCCACCCTGCACGAGTTGGCCGCAGAATTTGGCGTCTCAGCCGAGCGTATCCGCCAGATCGAAGCCAAGGCACTTGGCAAGATGAAAACCGCGCTGAGCAGCGGTGATGTCATCGACGCCTGATCTTGTTGCCTAACTAAAAAAGCCACCTCACGGTGGCTTTTTTACTATTCCGACAGTGTCGGAGGCATGAATATCAGCGATATTTTGCCGGCAAAGCCGCAATCGCCTGCTGGGTAATTTGCCTTAATTCTGCAAACTTAGGCTCATCCTCATCCAGGTCATCCAGAAAGTCCGGCGCATAAGTAGGGAATGAACCGAGCGCTGCACGCAAGGTTGCGACGGCCTTGGCCTCTTCGCCGCCCAGCGCCTCCATTTTTGCCTTGCGTAGCAACACGTCCGGATATGGGCGGTATGCCGCCATCAGATCCAGCCATTTACGCTGATTGGGCGTGGCATCCGCAGTTGGCTCGATAACGTCATCCAGCAGGCCAAGTGCGTGCGCGGCAAACATCGGTTCGGTTCTGATGATTTCCTCCAGCCGATGTTGCTTCTTCTGGCTATTCGGGTAGTACAGCCCCTGCATTTCCACATAGCGCCAGCTGCCATACGCCGCCAATGCAAGCATGACCACGGCCAGCACGCGTGCAAACGTTGCCAGCTTCGCCGGAGCCGGGCGCGCCGGAGCCGGCACCAACGTCGCCATCATCACCAACACCGCCGGGAAATACAGGTACCACAACGGATACTCCAGCATGCTGTGAATCAGGGTGACGCTCATCACCGCCACCGGCACCAGCTGCGCAGCCTCTACCCGCCGTGACAGAAACGGCCACACGGCCCAGACAAAACCCGCCAGTGCCACCACGGTACCGACCAGCCCCATCTCGGCCAGCAACTGGAACACCAGATTATGCGCATTGGCAAACAATCCGCTGTTTACCCCGGCATTGGTAAACTGCGGCAGCATCTGCAAGCGGACACTCTGTGCCGCGTACTGATTCCAGCCCACGCCGTAAGCCGGCGCATCCTTGAACACCAGCCAGGCCTTGCCCCACTCGGCAATCCGCCGCGCCCCCATACTATCCGCATTGCTGCTAAGACGTTCGACACCACTGGCAATTACCTGCCCATGCAGTAACGGAGCCAGCAAGCGCTCGGCAAGCGGCACGGCAAACTGCATGGCAATAATGGCGCCAATAGCCAACCATAGCGCCCACCACATACAACGGGATTCCTGACTCCGCACCCGCCAATGCCACCACGGGGCGAGCAGCGCCAGTGCCACGGTATACAACAGCACGGTACGCGAGCCGGCAAACGCAATCGACAATGCCAGCCACAACACCGCAGCGGCCAACCAGCGGCGCGGCCAACGTTCACTGGCACCGAGCCAACAGGCCGCAATCACCCCCCAGGTCAGGTAATGCGCGTACTGATTGCGCTGCCCGATATGACCGAAAATATTGGTTGTCGGGTGCGCGCTATCATAGAAAAACACACCCCCCATTAGCTGCGCCAAACCTGTTAGCTGCGCCAGTCCGATCAACGATTGCGCCAGCGCGCCAAGTAACAATGACTTGCACAGCAAGGCAATCACCGCATCGTTACCCTCTGCCGCACGCCACTGGGCGGTCATCCAGCCAAGCAGTGCCAGTGCCACAAATGCCAACGCTGTCGCGGCGTTCAGTCCCGGGAATAATAAAGACACCAGCAGCGGTTGCAGCGCCCAGACTGCGGCCAACAGCAGCATCCACAGCGTGGTGCGCGGCAATTCGGCAGCCGCCTGTCGTGGCATGCAAAAGCACGCAAAAATCGTCAGGAAAACAACCGTGATCTCACCCCACCATTGCGGCAGCGGCAGAAAATGAAAGCGGGACAAAAAAGGCAGCGAGGCGACAGCGGCCAACAGCAAGGCCGCCAGCGGCTGGCGACGGAGGGCAAACATCATGGATGACATGCGCGCAGACAAGGAAAACGGCAAGTCTAGCCTAGCGCCGTGACACTGTAAAAATGCGTTTGTAACGCTATTACGGACCTGCCGCAGCATTTGCCGGCGCGGCACGAGTCCTGCGCTCCATCAAGCGTAAAGCGGCATCGGGAATAACTAAAAACAGAAAGCCCGATCTCAGGGATCGGGCTTTCTGAATAATACGGTGGTGGGTCGTGCGGGGCTCGAACCTGCGACAAACGGATTAAAAGTCCGCTGCTCTACCAACTGAGCTAACGACCCTACCTGAAGGGCTGCGTGGTGGGTCGTGCGGGATTCGAACCTGCGACCAACGGATTAAAAGTCCGCTGCTCTACCAGCTGAGCTAACGACCCTACGCATTTCTCTGGGTGGTGGGTCGTGCGGGATTCGAACCTGCGACCAACGGATTAAAAGTCCGCTGCTCTACCAGCTGAGCTAACGACCCCCGAGAGAGTTCGCAACTATACGGAGCTTGTTTTATTCCGTCAAGCATTTTCACAAAACAATGCAGAAAAACGCTGATCCGGAACGTTTGCCTGCTTAGCTTGCCCCACAATCTGTGGTCACCTCGGCCATAACCCATTGCTGATAGGCCATCGACCCTGCCGCCAGTGGCAAGGCTATGATTTCCGGCACATCATACGGGTGCAGCTCTTGGATTCTTTGTTCCAGGGCAGCATATACAGTATCGGCAGTTTTGATCAGCAACGGGATTTCCCGTGCCCGCTCCAGCTGCCCTTGCCAACGGTAAACCGAGTCGCACTCTGGCAGAATGTTGACACAGGCCGCCAGCCGCTCGGCAACCAGCGTTTCGGCCAACCGGTCTGCCACCATGGCATCCGGCACATTGCACACAACCAGTAACACTTTCATGCGGATATCCGTTTCATGCGTGGATTATTGATTTTATTGCTGCTGTACCCGTTTCTCGAAATGTACTCGCTCTTTCTGCTGGCCGACAAAATTGGCGGCAGCTGGACTTTGCTGTGGATTATCACCAGCTTCTTCCTCGGCACCCTGTTGATGCGCAGCAGCAAGCTGGGCGGCCTGTTGACCGCTGTTACTACCTTGCGCGAAGGCAAAGTGGGATTGTTTTCACTGCTCTGGCCAGTGCGGTTGATGTTTGCCGGCTTGCTGTTGGCCATTCCCGGCCTGATCAGCGACGTTTTCGCTTTGCTGCTACTACTGCCGTGGCCCAGCCCCAAAATCGCCGATATCAATCTGGGCGGCGGCTTCAATAATGGCGCACGGCCAGGCAATGAGCAGGCTGATGACATCATCGAAGGCGAATACGAGCGGGTTGATCCGCGTACCCCTAACGATCGCCATCTGCGTTAGAACCTTCCGCCGGTAACAGCCGGGACAGCAGCGCAGCGGCATCCAAGCCGGCAATTGCCACGATCTTGTGCCGGTTGCGTTCGCCCGACAGCAGGCTGACGCTGCGGCGTGGCACCCCCAGATAGTCGGCAAGCCACAGCACCAACGCCGCGTTGGCCTTGCCCTCCACCGGCGGTGCGGCCAACCTGATCTTGAGCGCCTCGCCGTGCTCGCCCGCAATCTCGCTCTTACGGGCACCGGGCTGAACGTGCAAGGTTAAACGCACACCATCCGGGTTTTCAGTCAGCCAGGGTTTCATCAGTGCCTTTTTGTCCGCAAAAGGGTAATTGTAAAACGTAAAGCAGTAATGACCAGACAGGAGCATCAATATGGATATCGGCATTTCCGCCCAGGACCGCGCCCGCATTGCTGAAGGTTTATCCCGGCTGCTGGCCGATAGCTACACGCTGTACCTGAAGACCCATTTCTTCCACTGGAACGTCACCGGCCCGATGTTCCAGACCCTGCATCTGATGTTCGAAACCCAGTACAACGAACTGGCACTGGCGGTGAACCAGATTGCGGAGCGCATCCGGGCGCTGGATCACATTGCGCCAGGCAGCTATGGCGACTACGCCCGCCTGACCTCCATCGCCGAAAGCCAGGGCGTCCCCAAGGCACAGGACATGATCCGCGAGCTGGTACAGGGCCACGAAACCGTCTGCCGTACCGCACGCTCGCTCTTTCCGCTGGCCGATGCCGCCAGTGACGAGCCCACGGCAGACCTGCTGACCCAGCGCCTGCAAGTCCATGAAAAGACCGCCTGGATGCTGCGCAGCCTGCTGGAAAATTAAGCATCTTCGCGGGCGTGCTACACTGCTGGCATGCCCGCTCCAAACCGTTTCGGCCCGCCGCCCGCCACGGTGGACCCATCCCTGTTCAAGGTCGCGATCATGGTATCGCTGGCCTTGCATCTGTTATTACTGCTGGCCCTCAGTGGCTGGCTGCCGGGCGGCGGCTCGCCAGATACCAAACTGCCGATTTCCTCGCTGCAAGTCACCCTGCTGACCACGCCTGCCGGCACGACACCGCAGCGCGCCAGGGTATTGGCGCAACACGACAGCCAGGGCAGCCTGCACAGCGAGCAGCCGCCGGTCCCAGACCGCCAGCGCCTGCAAGCCCCCCCCCCCCCCCCCCCCCCCCCCCCCCCCCCCCCCCCCCCCCCCCCACCCCCCCCCCCCCCCCCCCCCCCCCCCCCCACCCCCCCCCCCCCCCCCCCCGCCCCCCCCCCCCCCCCCCCCGCGGACCGCGCCCGCATACCCATCCCCCGCGCCCCCCCCCCCACACCCAACCCCCCGTCCGCG
>NZ_CADEPL010000009.1 GCF_902829295.1 Vogesella oryzae | reverse complement strand
CCCCCCCCCGGCTAGACACAGCAAACAAACGGGGACTCCCCGGGACCCCCCCGCGCTGGAACCCGCCCTCACCTCGCCGCCGGGCGCCTCCCTGCTGGGGGCCCGGAATTTGCAGGCCGGGCGGTTTGCCCCCCGCTTCGGCCGGCTCTTGCAATGCCCGCCGTTGGCCGCAGGGCAAGCACTGCCGCCCCAATTGCTGCCGCCGGCGGTGATGCAGCAGCTGCAACAGCCGCCGCAAACCTGGTCGTTCCAGCATCTGTACCAGGGGTTGCTGCTGGACTGGCAGCTGCTGCCGCTGGAAGACAGCCTGCTGCTTAGCGTGCGCGAGGATCGTCAGGCCTTCCGTACCCTGGTGGAAAACTCGCCGGATATCATCAGCCGCTACGACACCGCGCTGGTCTGCCTGTATGTCAACAGCGCCCTGGCGCGATATTCGCCGCTGCCGCCGCTGTATCACATCGGTCTCGATCTCGAAGAGCGCGGGCTGCCGCTGGGCGTGCGCGATGCCTTGCACTATGCCGCCAGACAAGTGCTGAGCAGCGGCCAGGCTTACACCTTTGAGATCGAAGTCAACCATGCGGATCGCCACCTGGTATTCGAAGCCCGCCTACTGCCGGAAACCGACGCCGGCGGCACGATCCAGAGCCTGCTGTGCATCGAGCGCGACATCTCCGAGCAGCACGCCAACCGCCTGTGGCAGGCAGATGAAAACCGGCTGCTGGAAATGCTGGCCAACGACCGGCCACTGCCGGAGGTAATGGAGTGGACCTGCCGCATGATGGACAACCAGCTCAGCGGCGGGATGAGCTCCATCATGCAATTGCAGCCGGACGGCCAGCACCTGCGCGTGGCCGCCGGCCCGGCATTGCCGGATGAGTACAAGGCGCGGATCGACGGCATCGCCATCGGCGAAGGCGTCGGCTCCTGCGGCACCGCCATCGCCCGCGGCCAGAGTGTCATCGTCAGCGACATCCTCGCCGACCCGTTGTGGGCGCCCTATCTCGAGCTGGTCAAACCCTACCCGCTGCGCGCCTGCTGGTCGCACCCCATCGTGGCACACGACGGCCTGCTGCTGGGCACCTTTGCCACCTACTTTGCCGAACCGCGCCAGCCGGACCCGCATGCGCTGGCCATCATCCAGCGCACCGCGCACCTGATGGCGATTGCCATCCAGCAGGAGCAGCGCGCCAACCAGCTGTTCCAGCTGGCCACCCAGGATGCGCTGACCGGGCTGGCCAACCGCCGCCACTTCATGGAACAAGCCGGCAAGGCCTTCCAGGACGCACGCCGGCACAAACGGCCGCTCAGTCTGCTGATGCTGGATCTGGACCACTTCAAATCCGTCAACGACCGCTTCGGCCACGAAGCCGGCGACGACGTGCTGACCCATGTGGCGCGGCTGTTTCACGACGGTCTGCGCAACAGCGACCTGGTCTGCCGCATGGGCGGCGAGGAGTTCGCCGCGCTGCTGATCGGTTCCGGTCACGACGAAGCACTGATTGCCGCCCAGCGGCTGTGCAAGGCCGTGGCCGGCCGCAGCATGGTCAGCAACGGCAACACCATCGAGCTGACCGTCAGTGCCGGCCTCTGCAGCCTGGACGAACACACCCAGACCCTCGGCGAACTGATCCGCAAGGCCGACAAGGCGCTGTATCAGGCCAAACATGAAGGCCGCAACCGCGTGTGCGTGGCAAGCCACACCGGCGCCAAGCCGGCATAAAAAATGCGGCCAACCTGCTAACAGGTTGGCCGCATTCCTTTCCAGTCCTGGGTCGCTAGGCGCTAGTGCGCCGCCTCCCAGCTTGGCCCCACGCCGACTTCCGCCAGCAGCGGCACTTTCAGCGCCGCCACGCCGGCCATCAGCTGCGGCAGTCTCTCGCGCACCAGCGCCAGCTCGGCATCCACCACCTGCAGCACCAGTTCATCGTGTACCTGCATGATCAGCTTGCTCTGCAACTGCTCGGCCTCCAGCCAGCCCTGCACCGCCAGCATCGCCAGCTTGATCAGGTCGGCGGCGGTGCCCTGCATCGGCGCATTGATTGCCGCGCGTTCGGCACCGGCACGGCGCGCCTGGTTGGCCGCACGGATCTCCGGCAGGTACAGGCGGCGGCCGAACACCGTCTCCACATAGCCCTGCTCTGCCGCCTCGGCACGGGTGCGCTGCATGTAATCGGCCACCCCCGGGTACTTGCGGAAGTAGCTGTCGATGTACTGCTGCGCCGCGTCGTTGCTGATGCCCAGCTGCGAGGCGAGGCCATACTTGCCCATGCCGTAGATCAGGCCGAAGTTGATGGCCTTGGCGGCACGGCGCTGCTCGCTGCTGACCTCGGCCAGCGCCACGCCGAACACCTCGGCGGCGGTGGCCTTGTGGATATCCTCGCCGCTGGCAAACGCGGCCAACATGCCGGCATCGCCGGACAGGTGCGCCATGATGCGCAGCTCGATCTGCGAGTAGTCGGCGCTGACGATCACCTGCCCGGCCGGCGCCACGAACGCCTCGCGTACGCGGCGGCCCTCGGCGGTGCGCACCGGGATGTTCTGCAGGTTGGGATCGTTGCTGGACAGGCGGCCGGTAATCGCCACCGCCTGCGCGTAATTGGTATGCACGCGGCCGGTGTGCGGGTTGATCAGCGTTGGCAGCTTGTCGGTGTAGGTGGACTTCAGTTTGGCCAGCCCGCGGTACTGCAGGATCAGCTTGGGCA
This sequence comes from Vogesella oryzae, assembly GCF_902829295.1. Lineage (GTDB taxonomy): Bacteria > Pseudomonadota > Gammaproteobacteria > Burkholderiales > Chromobacteriaceae > Vogesella > Vogesella oryzae. The sequence goes on along the minus strand of NZ_CADEPL010000009.1, from coordinate 109,114 downwards.
GCGGAAAATCCAGCGCCAGTTTTTCCAGCACTTCCTCGTCGGTGGAGAAGCCGCCGCTGGCGGTCTTGCGCACGCCCTTGGTGGGGATGCCCAGCCGGCCGAACAGGATCTCCTGCAACTGCTTGGGCGAGTTGAGGTTGAACGGCTGGCCGGCCAGCGCGTAGGCCTCCTGCTCCAGGCGCAGCATCTCGCTGCCCAGCTGATGGCTTTGCGCCGCCAGAATGTCGCGATCGATCAGCACACCGTGGCGTTCCATCTTGAACAGTACCTCGGCCACCGGCAGCTCGATGTCGCGGTATACGCTTTGCAGCCTGCCGCTGAGCAGCGGCGCAAAGTGTTGGTTCAGCCGCAAGGTGATGTCGGCGTCTTCGGCGGCATAGTTGGCCGCCACCTCCACCGCCACTTCGTCGAAGCCGATCTGCTTGGCGCCCTTGCCGCAGATGTCCTCGTAGCTGACGGTGGTTTCGTTCAGATGACGGCGCGCCAGGTCGTCCATATTGTGGCGCAGGTGACTTTCGATCACGTAGGACGCCAGCAGGGTGTCATCGGCCACACCGCGCAGGGTGATGCCGTGATTGGCCAGCACGTGGCGGTCGTACTTCAGGTTCTGCCCCAGCTTTTTCTTGCCGGCGTCTTCCAGCCACGGCTTGAGCTTGGCCAGCGTGGCGTCGCGATCCAGCTGCTGCGGCGCATCCGGCCCGCGGTGCGCCAGCGGCAGGTAGGCTGCGTGCCCCGGCTCGATAGCAAAACTGAGGCCGACGATTTGTGCCTGCAGCGGGTCGAGACTGGTGGTTTCGGTATCGACCGACACGATGTCGGCGGCGGCCAAGCGGTGCAGCCAGTCATCCAGCTGCGCGTCGCTGAGGATGGTGTCGTAGTGGCGCGCCAGCGGTGCAGCGGCAACCGGCACGGCGACGTTGGCCGCAGGCGTGTCATCGCCGAACATGTCAGACGTCGCACCAAACAGATCGCTGCCACGAGCAGGCTGAACAGCCGGCGCGCTGATAGCCACCTCCGCCGTGCCACCCATCGCCTGTTGCACTTCGCGCAGGAAGGTGCGGAAGCCGCAGTCGCTGAACAGCTCGGCCAGCCGCGGTAGATTGCGCTCGCCATGCAGCAGGTTATCCAGACCGGCCGGCAACTCGGCGCTCAGGTCCACGTCGCACTTGATGGTGATCAGCTCGCGGCCGCGCGGCAGCCAGTCCAGCGCCGCGCGCAGGTTGTCGCCGACCTTGCCGCCAACGTTGGCCGCATGGGCGATCACGCCGTCCAGGCTGTCGTACTCCTGCAGCCACTTCACCGCGGTCTTGGGGCCGCACTTGTCGACGCCCGGCACGTTGTCCACCTTGTCGCCGATCAGCGTCAGGTAGTCGATGATGCGGTTCGGCGGCACGCCGAATTTTTCCAGCACCCCGGCTTCGTCGAGGTTTTCGTTGGTCATGGTGTTGACCAGCGACACCTGCGGCGTCACCAGCTGCGCCATGTCCTTGTCGCCGGTGGAGATGATCACCTGCATGCCGGCGGCGGCAGCGGTGCGCGCCAGGGTGCCGATCACGTCGTCAGCTTCCACGCCGTCCACCATCAGCAGCGGCCAGCCGCTGGCGCGCACCACTTCGTGCACGGTGACGATCTGTGCCGCGAGGTCGGTCGGCATGGACGGACGATTGGCCTTGTAGTCCGGATACAGCTCGTCGCGGAAGGTCTTGCCTTTAGCGTCGAATATGCAGGCACTATAATCGAACCGTACTTCCTTACTCAGCCGGGCCAGCATATTGACCATGCCGTAGATCGCCCCGGTCGGCTCGCCCTGCGGCGAGCGCAAGTCGGGCATCGCGTGAAAGGCGCGGTACAAATAAGAAGAGCCGTCAATCAATAACAACGTTTTCATAAAGGCGATAAAAAATGAGCTTGTCCGATAAATTGCCGCAAACCAGCGACCGTTACGCGATGATGCAACGTTTCCGGGCCCGCGAAGCCTGGCACGTGATGAAAATTCTGTCGGAATTCGTGGAATCGGCGGAGGAACTGCAGCAGGTTACGCCGGCAGTGAGCATTTTCGGCAGCGCTCGCACCCCGCGCGACCATCCGTATTATAAGCAGACTGAACACATTGCCCGCCTGCTTTCCGATGCCGGCTTCTCGGTCATCTCCGGCGGCGGCCCCGGCATCATGGAAGCGGCCAACAAGGGAGCCTTCTACGGCAAGAGCCCGTCGGTGGGGCTGAACATCGTGCTGCCACACGAGCAGCGCCCCAACGAATACCAGGACCTGAGCCTGAAGTTCGACCACTTTTTCAGCCGCAAGGTGATGTTCGTCAAGCACGCACTGGCCTATGTGGTGATGCCTGGCGGCTTCGGCACCCTGGATGAAATGTTCGAGGCGCTGACGCTGATCCAGACCGGCAAGAGCCGCAAGATGCCGATCATCCTGTGCGGTCGCGAGTTCTGGAGCGGGCTGTTCGAGTGGGTAAGCAACCGGCTGGTCAGCGAAGGCATGATCAACCCGGAGGACATCAACCTGCTGCAACTGATCGACGAGCCGCAGGAAATTGTGGAAACCATCTTCCGCTTCTACGAAACCCGCGGTTTCGAAGTACTGCCGGAAGAACACGAACAGCTGCTGAACCTCTAAGCCTTGGCAGTGGCACAGCGGCAACTGCCGCCAGCACGGCAATGTTAGAATCGGCGGGATAGAGACGGTGACCGAACCGTTCGCCCACTCCAAGAATCCAGGACAAGGAAATCCTCATGCAACGCATTTTGCTGGCCAGCCTGCTGCTGGCCACGTTCGCGGCGCACGCAGCGCCGGCGCTGGCACCGGCAGGTGTAGAGCCGGAACGCCAGATTACCGACCACGGCAGCAGCACGGTGGAGGAATACCGTCGCAACGGCCAGGTGTACCAGATCAAGGTCAACCCGCAAGGCGCGCCCAGCTACATGCTGCTGGATGAGGACCACGGCCTGAAGCAGCAGAGTACCGGCTCTACCGAGCGTCCGACGCTGACGCCCAGCTGGCCGCTGCTGACGTTCTAGGAGCCCGCATGTCCGTTTACACCACCGTCAGCCAGGACGAGATGCGTGCCTGGCTGCAGCGTTATGCTCTGGGCGAACTGGTCGAACTGAAAGGCATCGCCGCCGGCGTCACCAACACCAATTATTTTGTCACCACTACCCACGGCCGCTATGTGCTGACGCTGTTCGAGGTGCTGACGCTTGCCGAAGTACCGTACTTCCTCAAGCTCAAGAGCCACCTGTCGCGCCACGGCGTGGCCTGCCCGGCACCGATCGCCGACCACACCGACAGCTTTGCCTCCATGCTGGCCGGCAAGCCGGCCTGTCTGGTGAGCTGCCTGTCCGGCCAGGACATCCGCCAGCCCAATGCCACGCAATGTTTTGCCGTGGGCGAAATGCTGGCGCAGATGCATACCGCCGGCCAGACCTTCCCGATGCGCATGGACAACCCGCGCGGTCCGGCGTGGTGGAACCGCACTGCGGCCGAGCTGTATCCGCACATGCCGGCCGACGAAGCCGCGCTGTTGCGTGACGAACTGGCGCATCAGGCCGGTCACCGCTTTGACGATCTGCCGCATGGCGTGATCCACGCCGACCTGTTCAAGGACAATGTGTTGATGGACGGCGACAAGATCGCCGGCTTCATCGACTTCTACTACGCCTGCAACGACATCCTGCTGTACGACGTCGCCATCGCGCTGAACGACTGGGCGCAGCGCGAGGACGGCAGCATCGACGATGCACTGGCCAGTGCGCTGCTGGCGGGTTACCAGTCGGTACGGCCGCTGACCGCAGCCGAAGTACAGGCCTGGCCGCTGATGTTGCGCGCCGCGGCCATCCGCTTCTGGACTTCGCGCCTGCTGGACTTCTACCGTCCGGCCAGCGGCGAGCTGACCTTTACCAAGGATCCGGGCGTCTTCCAGCGCCTGCTGCTGGCCCATCGCCAGCGCCAGCAGTTCTGGCTGTAGTCCGTAACACCCCGTCCGCTACCGACAGCCCGCACAGCGGGCTGTTTTGCTTGCCGTGACTGCGGTATAAAGCCGACGATGACAGCTACCCACCGGAGAGTCTCATGTCTACCCGACTGATGCTGGTCGAAGACGACCAGCGCCTGGCCGATCTGGTCATACAGTACCTGGCCAAACACGGCTACGAGGTCGCCCACCACCCGCGCGGCGACACCGCCGGCGACGCCATTCTGGCGGCCAACCCCGAGCTGGTGATTCTCGACGTGATGCTGCCGGGCAAGGACGGCTTCGAGGTGTGCCGCGACATCCGCCCGCGCTACCACGGCCGCATCCTGATGATGACCGCCCGCGACGAGGAGATCGACGAAATCCTGGGGCTGGAACTGGGCGCCGACGATTACCTGTCCAAGCCGGTGGAACCGCGCCGCCTGCTGGCGCGCATCCGCGCGCTGCTGCGCCGTAGTGACAACGATGCGGCGCCGGCCGCCGACGGCAGCCTGCACTTCGGCCAGTTCAGCATCAGCCAGGCCACGCGCGAGGCGACGCTGGCAGGCGAAGCAATGGAGCTGACCACCGCCGAATTCGACCTGCTGTGGCTGCTGGCCAGCCACGCCGGCGAAATCCTGTCGCGCGACGACATCATGAACGAACTGCGCGGCATCGGTTTTGACGGTCTGGACCGCTCCATCGACGCCCGCATCTCGCGGCTGCGCAAGAAACTGGGCGACAACCCGGACACCCCCACCCGCATCAAGACCGTGCGCGGCAAAGGCTATCTGTTCTCGCGGAGCGACTGGGAGTGAAACCGCTACCCGGGTTGGCCGCACTGTTTGCACGCTACTTCGTGCAGACCATGGTGGTGCAATTCGTGCTGTTGCTGGGCTTTGTCGGCCTGCTGATCCTGCTCACCTCCGGTGCCGAGCGCGACCGCATCGAGCAGCAGATGGCCGGCCCGGTGCGCATGATCCAGCGCCAGCTGCTGGCCCGTCCGCCGGAGCTGCGCGAGCGCGAGCTGGCCACCATCGGCGAACTGTTTGCCTACCCGCTAGAGCTGCTGCCGGACGCCCCGACCGGCCTGAGCGACGATGCCCGCGCCTGGCTGGCCAGCGGCAACAACTGGCTGGATAGCGACCGCAAACTGCTGTACGCGCCGCTGCCTGGCACCCGCCAGGTGCTGATGCTGGGGCCGCTGGAAGATCCGGACAGCCAGGGCTGGCTGCAAAGCGAAAGCGGCCTGTTCCTGCTGTGGTTCGGCTTTTTCGGTGCGCCGCTGGCGCTGATGATCTATTTCAACCTGCGGCCGCACTGGCAGGCGCTCAAATCGCTGCGCACCACCGCCACCCAGCTGGCCGAAGGCGACCTGTCCGCCCGTGCGGCCAACCTCAAGAGTCCGCTGTTCGGCCCGCTGGCCGAGCTGATCAACGACATGGCAGCACGGCTGGAACGGCAGATGGAGACCCGCCAGGCGCTGGCACACGCGGTGGCGCATGAACTGCGCACCCCGGTGGCGCGGCTGCGCTTTGGCCTCACCATGCTGGACGAGGCCGAAGACGAACACGAGCGCCACCAGTTCCGCGAAGGCATGGAGCGCGACCTGGCCGAGCTGGACGAGCTGCTCAACGTCAGCCTCAGCTACGCGCGGCTGGACCGCGGCGAGGTGGCGCTGCAGTACGAAACCGTCGATCTGCGCGAATGGTTCGATGACCTGATCGCCCTGCTGCAGCCGCTCAAGCCGGCCCACATCACGCTGACGCTGGATTGCGCCAGCGGCAGCACCACCTTCGACCGCAAGCTGATGTATGTCGCCACCCGCAACCTGCTGCTGAATGCCTTCAAGTACGCCACCGGCCGCGTACACATGCGGGTGTGGCAGCAAGCCGGCCTGCTGCATGTGGATGTGGACGATGACGGGCCGGGCATTCCGGCCGCCGAGCGCGACCGCGTGTTCGAGCCGTTCCAGCGGCTAGACCGCTCGCGCGACCGTGCCACCGGCGGCCACGGTCTGGGACTGTCGTTCGTGCGGCTGATCGCCCTGCACCACGGCGGCGAGGCGCGCGCCGCTGCCGCCGATGCGCTGGGCGGCGCCCGCATGTCCCTGCTGATACCGCAGCAGCCGCCGGCAGCCTGAGCGCTACAGTTCCGCCCCCGCAGTCACACAGCGTCACACAACGCCACGCCGCCAGCACATTCCGCCTACGCAAGCGACATAGTGTTAACCGGGTACCCCTAGCACAATGAGCCCATCAACTTAGTTCACTGATGACTCAACAGGAGTGCCTCATGAAGAAACTGCTTATCGCTTCCGTACTGATCGCCGCCGGTAGTTCCGCCTACGCCGCCGATACCGGCAACTACGTGTTCGGCAACCTGGGCGTATCCAGCAACCAGTGGACCTTGAAAGACGGCGCCGCCAGCCGCGCCGGTGTCGGCAGCACCAAGGTAAACGACGATGACTCCAGCGCCGGCCTGGCAGAGCTGGGGGTCGGCAAGCGCATCAACGACAATTTCGCCGTGGAAGGCAGCTACCTGCGCCAGGGTGACGGCATCAAGCTCAACGGCGCCGGCAAGCTCGACTACGACACTTTTCGTGCAGCTGCACTTGGCATCATTCCCGTGAATGACCAGTTCGAGGTGTACGGCAAGGTCTCCGCCAACTACATCCGCAGCAAATTCACCAGCAGCAATGCCGCGCTGGAAAGCAGCAAGGACACCAGCGTTGGCCTCGGCCTGGGCGTCGGCGCCGCCTACAAACTGAACAAGCAAGTCAGCCTGCGTGCCGAATACGAAGGCATCGGCAATATCGAACACAAGGACATCACCGACACCGCGCCGGCTGCCGCGCTGAAAGTGGGCGTGTCCTACCTGTTCTAAGCGTTTCCTGTTGTTCTCCCTCCTCGTGTAAACCTTTGCCCGCCGCTGCGGCGGGCATCTTTTTGGTTTGAAGTGTGTTGAAGTGCGTTGCTTTGCCCGTCCCGCCGGACGGGCATTTTTTTTGTCCGCCTGCCAGCTTGCGGCCAACCTTGGCCGCCGCTCTCAGCCGGGTACCGCCATGCCGCGCTGCACCGCCGGCCGCGCGCCCAGCTCGGCATACCAGCGCGCCACGTTGGGGAAGGCTGCCAGATCGACGTGATGCCATTCGTGGCGCGCCGCCCACGGGTAGATGGCGATATCGGCAATGCTGTAATCGTTGCCGGTAACGAAGCGGTTGCCGGCCAGTTGCGTGTCCAGCACGCGGTACAGCCGCAGCGTTTCGTCGTGGTAGCGCTTCTGCGCGTACGGCACCGGCTCCGGCGCGTAGCGCAAGAAGTGATGCGCCTGCCCCAGCATCGGCCCGAAGCCGCCCATCTGGAACATCAGCCACTGCAGCGTCTGGTAGCGCGCGGCGCCGTCTGCGGCCAACAGTTGGCCGCACTTTTCCGCCAGGTAGATCAGAATCGCGCCGGATTCGAACAACGCCAACGGCGCGCCACCCGGACCGTCATGATCGACGATGGCCGGAATCTTGTTATTGGGGCTGATCTTGAGAAAATCCGGCGCAAACTGCTGGTTATGGTGGATATCTACCGGAATCACCCGGTACGCCAGCCCCAGCTCTTCCAGCGCGATGGAAACTTTCTTGCCGTTGGGGGTCCCCCAGGTGTACAGATCGATCATGCAAGCTCCTTGCGTATGCGTCGCTACCACAGCCGGTGCCGGCGCGAGTGAACGGGTTACAATCGGTCATCAGCCCAAAAATGCAGGATACGTGAATGAGTCACCCGCACGCCAATCAAGTCAAAGCCTTCCTGTTGCAGCTGCAGCAGCACATCTGCGCCGGACTGGAAGCCGCCGATGGCGGCGCCCGTTTTCGTGAAGACAGCTGGGAGCGCCCGGCCGGCGGCGGTGGCAAAAGCCGGGTGCTGACCGGTGGCGCGGTATTCGAGCAGGCCGGGGTCAACTTCTCGCATGTCAGCGGCACGGCCTTGCCGGCCAGTGCCACCGCGCACCGGCCGGAGCTGGCCGGCCGCCGCTTCGAAGCCATGGGCGTGTCGCTGGTGATCCATCCGGAGAACCCCTACATCCCCACCAGCCACGCCAATGTGCGCTTCTTCATTGCCGAGAAGGATGGCGAAACGCCGGTATGGTGGTTTGGTGGCGGCTTCGACCTCACCCCCTACTACGGCAATGTGGAAGATGTGGTGCACTGGCACACGGTGGCCCGCGACCTGTGCGCACCATTCGGTGCCGACACCTACCCGAAGTACAAGCAATGGTGCGACGAGTACTTTTATCTTAAACACCGCGACGAGGCGCGCGGCGTCGGCGGGCTGTTCTTCGACGATCTTAACCAGCCGGATTTCGATACCAGCTTCGCCTTCATGCAGGCGGTGGGCAACGGTTTCCTCGATGCCTACCTGCCCATCGTCGCGCGCCGCAAGGCCACGCCGTGGGGCGAGCGCGAGCGCCAGTTCCAGCTCTATCGCCGCGGCCGCTACGTGGAGTTCAACCTGGTATGGGATCGTGGCACGCTGTTCGGATTACAGACCGGCGGCCGCACCGAATCCATCCTGATGTCGATGCCGCCGCTGGTGCGCTGGGAATACGGCTACCAGCCGCAAGCGGGCAGCCCGGAAGCGGCGCTGTACAGCGACTTCCTGCCGCCGCGCGACTGGATCTGACAGCGGCGGCCAACCTTGAAAGAGCAAACCATGCAATGCGAACTGTGCCACCAGGACGGTGGCGACATCCTGTACCGTGACGACAAACTGCGGGTGATTCTGGTGGCCGATGCCGACTATCCGGCGTTCTGCCGCGTGATCTGGCACGCGCACGTCAAGGAAATGACCGACCTGTCCGCCGCCGACCGCGCCCACGTGCTGGACTGGGTGCTGCGCACCGAGCAGGCGCTGCGCGACGTGCTGCATCCGGACAAGATCAACCTCGCCAGCTTCGGCAATATGGTGCCGCACCTGCACTGGCACGTGATCCCGCGCTTTGCCGACGACAAGCATTTCCCCAATCCGCTGTGGGGCGCCGCACAGCGCGACGGTGTGGCACACGGCCTGCCACAGTTGGCCGCAGTGCTGCGCGCCAAGCTGGCCGCCTAAGCGGGCCGCGTGTTAAGGTAATAAACGTTTAATATTTCAAACAACGCTTGACCGCCAACCGGCGGTCAGGACGCCTTGCGAAGCCGGCCTGCCGGCTGGCTTCGCAAGGTGCCCGCAGCGTCCCGAGCAAGGAGAACGCCATGTACCGTACCCTGATTTCCGCCAGCGAACTGCAACAACTCGACCCCGCCAATCTGGTGATTCTGGACTGCCGTTTCCAGCTGGCCGATCCGGCCTACGGCCCCACCGTGTACGAAGCCGGTCATCTGCCGGGCGCCCAGTACCTGCATCTGGACTACCACCTGTCCGGCGCCAAGAACGGCAGCAATGGCCGCCACCCGCTGCCGGATGGCCAGCGCTTAGCTGTGAACTTCGGCGCGCTGGGCATCGGCCCGGATAGCCAGGTGGTAGCCTACGATGACGCCGGCGGCATGTACGCCGCGCGCGCCTGGTGGCTGCTGCGCTGGCTGGGCCACGAAGCGGTCGCGGTGCTGGATGGCGGCTTTCAGGCTTGGCAGGCAGCCGGCGGCACCATCAATACCGAAGCACCGGAGAAACGCAGCACCCGCTTCGTGATGCGCCCGGCGTTGGAAGAAGTACTGGAAGTGGACGAGGTTGCGGCCAACCTCGAAAAGCAGGCGTTCCAGCTGGTGGACGCCCGCGCGCCGGACCGCTTTGCCGGCCAGAACGAGACGCTGGACCCGGTGGGCGGCCATATTCCGGGCGCACGCAACCGCTTCTTCCAGCACAACCTGCAGGATGGCCGCTTCAAGCCGGCAGCAACGTTGGCCGCAGAATGGCAGGCCGTGCTCGGCGACACGCCGGCCAGCGAGGTGGTGCTGTATTGCGGCAGCGGCGTCACCGCCTGCCACAACAAGCTGGCGCTGGAACACGCCGGCCTCGCCGGTGCGCGGCTGTACACCGGCTCGTGGAGCGAGTGGTGCAGCGATGACAGCCGTCCGGTTGCTACCGGCAGCTGAACACAACTGACAACCGGCCATGACGCGAAGGTTCGCGCTGACGGCCCATACTTGACGAGGGCACCCCATGCACGTCGCTATCCTGACTTTTGAAGGCTTCAACGAACTGGACTCGCTGATCGCGCTGGGCATCCTCAACCGCGTAAGCCCGAAGCTGCGCGTGTCGCTGGCGACGCCCACCCCGCAGGTCACCTCGATGAACGGCGTGACGCTGCATGGCCACATCACGCTGGAGGAGGCCGCCGGCGCCGATGCGGTGCTGGTGGGCAGTGGCATGCAGACCCGCCACATCATCCAGGATGAGGCGATGCTGGCGCGGCTGCAGCTGGACCGCTCGCGGCAGCTGATCGCGGCGCAGTGCTCCGGCGCGCTGATCCTGGCGCGACTCGGACTGCTGCAGGACGGCGTGGCCTGTACCGATCTGACCACCGCGCCGTGGCTGCAGGAACTGGGGGTGCGTCCGCTGCAGACGCCGCTGCACGTCAACGGCAGCGTCGCCACCGCCGGCGGCTGCCTGGCCTCCGCCTATCTGGCGGCCTGGCTGATCTCCCGCCTGGTCGGCGAGCCGGCGGCGGAAGCCGCGCTGCACTACATGGCCCCGGTCGGCGAGAAGGAAAGCTACGTGGCACACGCGCTGCAGGTATTGCGCCAGGCCGATGCCGGCCAGCACGCCTTCGCCTGACTTAGCGTCCGCAAAAACGAAAAGGTTGGCCGCATGTGGCCAACCTTTTATGTTTCTGCCGATAACGAATCAGCCCAGCATCAATTGCTGGATCAGCTTCTGGCCGGCCTTCCAGTCACCCAGCGCGCTGTTGCTGCCCATGTGGCCGGCGTTGCCGGCATCCAGCAACTTCGCTCCCCAGCCCGCCGCCATCGCCTCGGCCTCGGCCCAGTCGCAGAACAGATCGTCACGGCTGGCTACCAGCCGCACCGGTACCGGCAGCTGCAGCACCTGTGCCTGCTCGAAGCCGGCAAAATCCGGCAACGCGGCACCTTGCGGCAATTCGCCGCTGGCCAGCGCCCGCTCTGGCGTGATCGGCAACGCCGGCGGCGCCACCAGCAGCACGCCCAGCACCTTGCGCTGCTGCATCAGGCTGGCCTGCGCCAGCCACGCCACCACGGTGTGGCAGCCCAGGCTGTGTGCCGCCAGCACCACCTTGCCGGCACAATCGTCCACCGTGGCCGCCAGCCGTTCCACCCATTCCGCGCGCGTCGGGTACAGCCAGTTGTCCTGTTCCACGCGCCGCGCCAGCGGGTACAGCACTTCCCAGTAGCTCTGCCAGTGCTGCGGGCCGGAGTTGCCCCAGCCCGGCACGGTCACCAGGAACACATCATCATCGTCCCACATCACAGAGCCCTGTCGTAGTCCACCGTCAGTGGTGCGTGGTCGGAGAACTTCTCGTCCTTGTACACGCTGGCTGCGCGTGCGGCCTCCATCATGCCCGGCGACACGATGTGGTAGTCGATACGCCAGCCCACGTCCTTGGCATAGGCCTGGCCACGGTTGCTCCACCAGCTGTAGCCCGGCGCCTCCGGGTACAAACGGCGCCAGGTATCGCACCAGCCGCGCGACAGCAGGTCGGTCATCCAGGCGCGCTCTTCCGGCAGGAAGCCGGAGTTCTTCAGGTTGCCTTTCCAGTTCTTGAGGTCGATCTCGTTGTGGGCGATGTTCCAGTCGCCGCAGATCACCACGTCGCGGCCGCTTTCGCGCAGGCTGTCCAGGTGCGGCATGAACACGTCCAGAAACTGGAATTTCACCTGCTGGCGCTCATCGCTGCTGGAGCCGGACGGCAGATACAGCGACACCACCGACAAGTTACCGAAATCCAGCTGCAGGTAACGGCCTTCGGCATCGATCCAGTCCACGCCCAGACCTTCCACCACCGCATCCGGCTGGTGCCGGCTGTAGATGCCCACGCCGCTGTAACCCTTCTTCTCGGCGTAGTGGAAGTAACCCGTGTAGCCATCCGGCGCACGCATGCGCTCGGACAGGTCGCCGGCCTGCGCCTTCAACTCCTGCACGCAGACGAAATCGGCGTTGTGGCCTGCCAGCCAGTCGAAGAAACCTTTCTTGTCCGCCGAGCGGATACCGTTGAGGTTGGCCGAAACGATTCGAAGCATGGGGTCTCCCGTGGTATCCTTGCCGCCATTTTCAAGCAGCAACAAAGACTTAAGTGAAAGAGGGTTTGTAATGAGCGATTTCCGTCAGGATTTTATTCGTTTTGCGCTGGACAAGCAGGTATTGCGCTTCGGCGAGTTTGTCACCAAGGCAGGACGGACCTCGCCCTACTTCTTCAACGCCGGCCTGTTCTATGACGGCGACAGCGTACTGCAGCTGTCGCGCTTCTACGCGCAATCGATCAGCGCCAGCGGCATCGGCTTCGACATGATCTTCGGCCCGGCCTACAAGGGCATCATCCTGGCAGCAGCCGCATCGATGGCGCTGGCCGAGCAGGGCCGCAATGTACCGTTCGCCTACAACCGCAAGGAAGCCAAGGACCACGGCGAAGGCGGTACCCTGGTGGGCGCGCCGCTCAAGGGCAAGGTACTGATCATCGACGACGTGATCTCCGCCGGCACCTCGGTGCGCGAATCGGTACAGCTGATCCGCGCTGCCGGCGCCGAACCGGCCGGCGTGGCCATCGCGCTGGACCGCATGGAACGCGGCACCGGCGAGCTGTCGGCGGTGCAGGAAGTGGCACGCGACTACAACCTGCCGGTGGTAGCCATCGCCAACCTCAACGACCTGCTTGGCTTCCTGGCTGGCAGCCCGGAGCTTGCGGCCAACCTGGAGGCGGTTAGCGCCTACCGCGCCAAGTACGGTGTGCAGGGCTAAGCAGTCTTAGCAGTACTCAGACGACAAAACCGGGGCAGCTGCCCCGGTTTGTCATTGCGCGCCTTCCTTCAGCTTCCAGGCCTGCTGCAACTGCTGCGTAGCCTGCGACAGCTCGGCATCCGCCGCCTGCCGCGCCGCACGCGCATCCTGCAACTGCTGCTGACTCAGTTGCAGCTGCTGCTGCGCGCTGGCCAGCTTCTGCTCAGCTTCCTTCACTGCCAGCTCCGCCGCCTGTTCCAGCTTCAGTGCCTGCAGCTGCTTGCTGTCCGCCGCGCGGAATGACATCTGCGCCGACAGCAACTGCTGGTCCGTAGTCGGCCCCGCCGCCTGTGCCTGCGCTACTGCCGACAGTGTCAGCAGCAGCGGTAATGTCCATCTGTTCATGCCGTTTTCATCCACAACATCAAGGCCGACAAGATACCACCAAGCAACCAACCACGGCCATGCCTAGCGGAAGCGAGCTAGTTCAGGAAGCTGTGGGCCTCGTACAGGTAAGCCCCGTGTCGCCGCTTCTGCGGCAGCTTTGTCGCCATACTGGTTACGTGTCTGTACTACATTGCTGACCATCGTGATCAAAGGCTGCAATGATGCATCATGTACTGACTGAAGCCTGAATAGTATTGCTGATGCGCTTCCTGGATAGGTTGCAAGCGCCATTACCACCGCATCATGCGCGCCACTCTGCTCCCCGTTCCAATGTCTCAATATCGCAAGATTGGTTAGTACCAGGGGATAAGGTGCATATGCTGCCAGCTGCTCAAAGTGCTGCCGCTTGAGTACCATGTCTTTACGAGATGGATACAGGTAGTTAGACAGTCCCAATTCTGCCTCATACGACCAAAAAGGATTTAAAGATATCGACACCAATGCATCTACATTCCGTTCATTGGCTTTTGCGTTGGCAACGGGGAAAACAGCCTCTCGTAACTGAAAGAAATTAATCGCCCCGGTCCATAAATAAGCAAATGTACCAACCGCCAAAAATAGCGCCCCGGTTTTTCGCAACATAGACCGTACTGGAATCACTACCAAAGGCTGTGGCGACAGTGCCAGCACCATAAAAAACATAGTAGTAAAAGGCAGATACCACAGCGGATATTCAAACATGGAGTGACCTAAAATTGCTGCCATGATTAATATCAGGAAAGCATTTTCAGGGGTGGATTGCTCACGCTTGAAGAATGGCAAAAGACACACAGTTACAGCCACTGCCGCTAATAATGTGGCAGGAACTCCCGTTTCAGCCAGCAGCTGAGTAATAAGATTATGACTATGAGTAAACAATGCATTTTCCGGTATTTTATCCAACCCGGCAAATGCTTCCAGCCAGACAGACTGGTAGGCAAACCCGCCAAATCCGACCCCCAACCAAGGATAGGTCTGTACTACTTGAAACACTTTATGCCACTCAATACGGCGGCGCGCCCCAAAGCCAGCATCATTCAGTCGATCCAGTCCGCTACCGGCATCCACACCAACCAACCACTTGGCAATCAGATGCCCCCCCATCTGGGCCAACAATATGAACAAAGCACCCAGCACCAAGATGGCAAGCAGTCGACGGTTACCTGTCCGCACGAACCAGACCACAGCTAGCACGATTGCTGTCGCCGCATACGCCAAGGGAAGCCGTCCACCTGTCCAAGCCATTACTAGCGTCAACACCAGCATGGATGGGAGTACCAGCCAGATACGCAATTTACCCACCGCAAACAAATATGCAGCAGCAAATACCCCCCAAGCCAAGAACTGCGCCAATTGATTACGCTGACCAATGTTGCCAACAATATTGACCTGCTCGGCTCCCGGGGCATATACAAGATAGCCATGCGCCAAAGATGCCATACCCATTAGCTGTAGTCCGCCAATTATGGCTTGCAAAAGCGCTGCGACCAAAATGACACCAGCTAACATCACAACTATTTTTTCTCGCCCTAATTCTTGCTGTAGCGTGCCAATGTGCCCTACAGCAAAAATAACCACCAGCAAACTAGCCGCCTGAGACAGAGGTAAAAAATACAGGTTGTTCTTTTGCAATAAAAAAACGGGAACAAAAACTACTAGCCACCACAATAGCAACCATAGATTTGACCTAGGCCACTCAGACCGCGATTCCTTCAATAGCCCTACTAACAGCGCCGTTGCCAATAAGCCTAGCGTCAAGGCATGAGTCCACCAGTCGGCGGAGGGTACTGTGCGTACAAAGTTAAAAAACGGTAGCGCTACTGCCAAAGATAGCAATAGCACCATTAAAATCGCGTGTGATAATCGTGACATAGGGGTGATTATGATAAAAAAGGGTGCCGCAGCACCCTTTTTTAGAGATATAGAATATTAGGGGCGACAGTTAGACGGCAACCAGTTGGTTTCCATACCATTGGAGCCAGTGCACTTCCAAGTAATCGAACCCGAAGCTGCAGTCGGCGCCAAGCTAACAGTGACACCCGCAGAAACTTTCTGATTGTAAGTAATGGTAATCACACCGCTGGTACCTACTATTACAGAACTAACGGCATTACCCGATGGAGAGTCAGCCAGACCGGCAGACGCATTAGTGGTTGGCCACACTCCATTGGAAGAATAATACTCAGCCACCCCAGTCTTCGCAGCTCCAGCCAACTGCAAACCTTCCGAGACGTGTGCACGCTTGGTGTAATCCTGATACGCCGGAATCGCGATCGCAGCCAGAATACCGATGATCGCTACCACAATCATCAGTTCGATAAGGGTAAAACCTTGCTGAACTCGTTTCATTGAGCTTCCTCCTGAGTTACTGCCCTAAAAATCAAACCATTAGCCCCGGCAGTTGGAGGGCAATAGCGAAGTCAAATCATTGTCACCGGCACATTGCCAGCGGTAGGAGCCCGACACGTTCGCATCCGGTGCCAACCAGACATGTGCCCCGCTGGCAACTTTTTCATTCAACTGGATGCGGATGATCGATACCGTGCCCGAGATCATTACCCGCATTTCGGTAAATGCCTGCCCGGTATAATTCCCCGCCGGAAACAGGCCGGCACTGGCATTCGAACTGGGCCAGGCATTGTTGGCCGCGTGATATTCCTCGATAGAGGTTTTCGCCGCCCCCGCAATACCGAATGCCTCTGCAATGTAGGCACGCTTGGTGTAATCCATATAGGCCGGCAGCGCTATCGCTGCAAGAATGCCAATAATGGCCACAACCACCATCAGTTCGATCAGAGTAAACCCTGCCTGCTTTCGCCACATTCACCACACTCCCGAGGCAGCCATCTGACGGTGCCAGTTACACAGCAAGAACCGAACCCGGCGACGTAACTTATCTCTCCAGACTGGCCGGGCATTCCGCAAAGCGCTTTCCAGCCACCATATACGACAATGTTCTTTTGTCAATGATAGGTAATTCAATCCATTAAACATTGTCAGACAATGACAGCAGGTGACAATTTTTGTCAGCCTTGCCGATCTTCAGCTCTGCTAGCATGCCGCAAAACCTTTCTGTGGAATACCGCATGACCGCCTCCTCCAGCCACTGGCTGCAACGCAGCCGCGACGCCGTCTGGCACCCCTGCACCCAAATGAAACGCCACGAGCAGCTCCCCATCATCCCGATTGCCCGTGGTGACGGGGTCTGGCTGGAGGATTTCGATGGCAAACGTTACCTCGACAGTATCAGCTCATGGTGGGTCAATTTGTTTGGCCATAATCATGCGCGCATCAAAAATGCGATCAAGGATCAACTGGATTCGCTGGAGCACGTGATTCTGGCCGGTTTTACCCATCGTCCGGTAGTCGAGTTGTCTGAAAAGCTGCATGAATTAAGCGGACTAGGCCACGCGTTCTATGCTTCTGATGGCGCCAGTGCCACCGAAATTGCACTGAAGATGAGCTTCCATTATTGGCGCAACTGCGGCCAACCGGACAAGCACCGCTTCGTCAGCCTGCAGCATAGCTACCACGGCGAAACCGCCGGGGCGCTGGCGGTCACCGACGTTCCGCTGTTTTCCGCTACTTATGCGCCGCTGCTGCAAAGCAATTTGCGCGTCGCCTCGCCCGATGCGCGGCAGGCACAACCGGGAGAGAACGCTGCCGATGTCGCCCTGCGGGCGATTGCGGATGTAGAGAAGCTGTTCCGCCGCGAAGCCGGCCAGATTGCCGCCATCATCGTCGAGCCGCTCGTGCAGGGTGCCGCCGGCATGCTGATGTATGACCCGGTTTATCTCACCCGGCTGCGAGCGCTGTGCGACCGCTATCACGTACATTTGATCGCCGACGAGATCGCTGTCGGTTTTGGCCGTACCGGCACCCTGTTTGCCTGCGAGCAGGCAGGGATCAAGCCCGACTTTCTGTGCCTGTCCAAGGGCATTACCGGCGGTTATCTGCCGCTATCCTGCGTTTTGACCAGCGACGATATCTATAACGCGTTCTACGATGATGATGTAAGCCGTGGCTTTCTACATTCGCATAGCTATACCGGTAATGCGCTGGCATGCCGTGCCGCGCTGGAAGTGCTGGCCATTTTCGAGGAAGAGGATGTCCTGACCCGTAACGCGGAAAAAGCCAGCCTGTTCAACCAGCATCTTGCCTGGCTGCAAACCACGCCGGGTATCCGCCACATCCGGCAGCGCGGCATGATCTGGGCTTTTGATGTCGATACCTCGCGCAGCGACTTCAGCCTGGCATTCTTCCGCGCCATGCTGGATCGCGGCTGCCTGACGCGGCCGATCGGTAATACCGTGTACTTCATGCCGCCGTATGTACTGGAAGACAGCCATATGCGGCAGTTGTCGGAATGCACGCAGGAAGTGCTTGCCCTGCTGGCACAGGATAACGGCGCGCCAGGCCGCAGTCAGGACACCCCGCTACCCTAGCGCGGTTTTGCCAAATGCATAAACAACAGTAAACTATGTCGTTCCGATAAACGTAACCGGCAGGTCGAGCATGCTGAAATTGTCCGTTGCCCCCACCTATCTGGACTCATCGCTGGCGATGTCCGACCTGTCGCAGCTGGATGTCTGGTTACGGCAACAACCGCTGGGGCAGCCACTGGAATGTGCCGAGCAATTGCGCCAGGCTCTGGAGCAGCTCAACCGCGTGCGGCTGGCGCCGGCTCAGCGGGCCAAACTGCTGGAGCGGCATCATCAGGAGCACAAGCTGCTATTGCCATTGCTGGAAAGGTTGGCCGCAAATGGCGAGCTGACCACCCAGCACAAGGCCCGCCATGCCGCGCGGCTGGCACAGCAGCTGAGCACGGCGCTGCACACCGGCTACAAGCTGCTGGCCATGGAACGCAGCGAGGAACACGGCTTGCTGGTACTGGACAAGTACAAGACCGAAGCCCTGTGCCTGGCAATGCGCAGCGCGCGGCAAATGGCATTTCTGTATGCCCGCACCTACACCACCCTGCCGGAAGGTTTCTGGCACGACTGCCACCGCCTGTTTTTCTTCGCGCTGGAAAAAGGCTGGGAAAACACCCCGCTGCCCGGGCAGACCAAGAGCCCGGCACACTACTACCGTCAGCTATTGCTGCTGGGCATGACCGCCAGCAACCGCATGGCACCGGCACTGATCGACTACACCCTGCTGCTGATCCGCAAGCATGCCGACCTGCTTGATCTGCTGCATCTTGGCCACCTCACCAGCGGCCACGGCAGCTTTGCCTTCCAGCCGGGCGCCGACCTGCCACCCCGCTACATCAGCGAGGCACCCGACACGCCGGCGGCACAAGGCATCTGGGTGCTCGATACCCACGCGCTGGAAGCGGCACTGAAGAGCAAGCTGCAGAAACTGCAGTACCTGGCACGGCATCAGGACAATCCGTTCGAGCTGGAAGAAGAAGTCCAGCACGTGCTGTATCTCACCATGGAATGGCAAAGTTCGATCCAGCGCCGCCATGAACGCCTGCCCAGCACGGAAGAAGTCGAGCTGGTCAGCAGCCTGTCCACCATCTGGTTCATCAGCAATGGCGCCGCCTGGACCTTCCCCAATGGCGAGGCACTCCCCACCGAACTGCTGCCGGCCAATACCATGTACGGCAAACAGCCGCGCCTGCCCCCGCTGCCGGTCAAGCTCAAGGTGGTCAACACCAGTGCATCCGGCATGCTGCTGCGCGGCGAGGCGCAATACCACCCGCTGCGCGCCGGCGAGCTGCTGCTGCTGCGCCATCCGGGCCAGCCGTGGCAACTGGCGGTGGCGCGCTGGGTCAACCTGTGCGGCGAGCAGATGGAAACCGAATGCGGCGTCGAGATCCTGGGACCGCAGCCGGAAGCCGTCATGCTGCTGCCGCTGTTGACCCATCCCAACGATCACTACCACATGGCCCTGCGCCTGCCGGCCATGCCTCGGCCGGGCAAACAGCCGCTGCTGGTGATTCCGGATCGCCAGTACCAGCGCCAGCGCGAGTTTTACCTGCTGGATCGCCACGGCCGCCAGGTCATCTGCACCACTTCGCTATCGCTGCAGACCGCCAGCCACCAGTTTGTCGAATACCGCCCCAGCGCACTGTCTGCCGCAACGCACCATCCGTCGCGAATCGGGTAAACTGGCCCTCCGTTTCTCAAGTAACAGGAAGCAGTGCGGATGCAATCGGTGATACACACGGCCACGCGCATCGTGGTCAAGGTCGGCTCCAGTCTGGTTACCAATGATGGCAAGGGTCTGGACCATGCCGCACTTGCCCGCTGGGCTGCGGAAATCGCCGAATTGCGCCGCCGTGGCAAACAGGTGGTGCTGGTTTCCAGCGGCGCCATCGCCGAAGGCTGCCAGCGTCTGGGCTGGAGCAAGCGCCCGAAAGCGGTACACGAACTGCAAGCCGCCGCCGCGGTCGGCCAGATGGGCTTGTGCCAGGCCTATGAGAGCGCCTTCCGCGAATACGGCCTCAAGACCGCGCAGGTACTACTGACCCACGAAGACCTGTCCGACCGCCTGCGCTACCTCAACGCCCGTACCACCATCGCCACCCTGCTCACCCTGGGCGTGGTGCCGATCATCAACGAGAACGATACCGTGGTCACCAGCGAGATCCGCTTTGGCGACAACGACACCCTCGGCGCGCTGGTCACCAACCTGATCGAGGCCGACGCGCTGGTCATCCTCACCGACCAGAAAGGCCTGTACACCGCCGACCCGCGCAAACAGCCGGATGCCCAGTTCGTGCACGAAGCCGAAGCCGGCACCCCCGAGCTGGAAGCCATGGCCGGCGGCGCCGGCTCCAGTGTTGGCACCGGCGGCATGTACACCAAGATCATCGCCGCCAAGCGCGCGGCGCGCAGCGGGGCCGATACCGTGATTGCCAGCGGTCGCGAAATGAACGTGCTGTCGCGTCTGGCGGACGGCGAAAGCATCGGTACCCAGCTGAATGCGCCGACCACCCGCCTGGCCGCCCGCAAGCAGTGGCTGGCCGACCACCTGCAACTGTCGGGCAAGCTGGTGCTGGATGCCGGCGCAGCATTGGCGGTACGCGCCAAAGGCACCAGCCTGCTGCCGATCGGCGTTATTGCGGTGGAAGGCAGTTTCCTGCGTGGCGATGCCGTCGCCTGTGTCGACGAGCAGGGTGCCGAAGTCGCCCGCGGCCTGGTGAACTACAGTTCGGAAGAAGCGCGGCTGATCATGAAAAAGGCCACCCGCGACATTGAAGGCGTGCTGGGCTATCTGGTGGAGCCCGAGCTGATCCACCGTGACAATATGGTCACGCTGTAAGCCCCGATTCGCAAACAGCAATGCGGCCAACGTTGGCCGCATTATTCATGTTCAGGCAGCAATAAAAACGGCCCGTACCGGCAGGTAACGGGCCATTTTTGCCAGTGCGGATCAGGAAGCGTCGCGATTACTGTCGTCGTTGTTGCTTGCCTGCTGCTGGCGGCTGCTGCGATTGCTCTCCGCCACGCGCATGATCACGTAAGCCACCATGGCGCACAGGAAGAACAGCAGCATCACCCAGGAAATCTGCGACAGGGTATCGATGGCGGTACGGTAGATTTCCACCACCCAGCGCGGGCCATTCAGCTCCATGGTCTGTTCGCGGCCGTTCTGCAGGTATTTCTGGATTTCCCACATGTTCACGCCGCCGGACACCCCGACCACCACGATGGCGAAGCTCATGTACTTGCGCCAGGCATCGGTCAGCTCCGGACCGATGATGCGGTTGAGAATCTTGGTGATGGCATCACTGAAAAACCGCGCCACCAGTAGCGAGGTAGCCAGCGCCACCGCCAGCGTCACGACCAACAAGGCGTAAAACATGTTTGCTCTCCGAGCTTGATAGTGTCCGGCATTGTACGCCGCTTTGGCCTTATCCGGCGTGCGCCAGCAAGGCGGCGAAGCGCGGCAACAGCGTGGCGGCCTCCGGCGTCGGCGCCACCCCCGCACGCAGCGCGACAACCGGCTGCTGTTCCTTTTCCAGTGCCGGGGTCAGCACATCGATCAGGCTCACACTCGCAGCGGTGTCGAATTCCGGATGGAACTGCACGCCCCAGCTGCGGCCAACGCGAAAGGCGTGATGCGGCTCGAAGGCATTGGCCGCCAACACCGTCGCGCCCGGTGGCAGGCGCAGCACGCTCTGCCAGTGCAGCGCCTGGGCGGCAAACTGTGGCGGCATGGCGTCGAACAGCGCATCGCCGGCCGCCGCCGGCTGGCGCTGTACCTGCACGGTGCCCACCTCCGGTCCGCCCGGATGGTAGCCCACCTCGCCACCCAGCGCGTGCGCCAGCAACTGGTGGCCAAAGCAGATGCCCAGCAGCGGCACGTTGGCCGCATGTGCCTCGCGCAGCCAGGCCGCCGCTTCCTCGCTCCAGTCGGCGCGGTCGCTGACCATCGCCGGCGAACCGGTGATGATGGCGCCGGCCACCTCGGCCACCGCCGGCAGCGCTTCGCCGCCGGTGACGTCCACCACGCGCCACGCCGCGGCATCGCTACCCAGCTCGCGGACAATCCAGTGTTCGAAATTGCCGTGCTCGGCCTGTACCGCCGCGTGCGGTTCTCCGGTCTTGATGATCAGTCGCTGTTTCATGATTCGATGGGTAAACCGAAGTGGGTGTAGGCCAGCGCGGTGGCCATGCGGCCGCGCGGCGTGCGTTGCAGGTAGCCCTGCTGGATCAGGAACGGTTCGATCACGTCCTCGATGGTATCGGTGGATTCGCCGATGGCGGCCGCCACGTTGTCCAGCCCCACCGGTCCGCCGCCGAACTTGTCGAGGATCGCCTGCAGCAGCTTGCGGTCCATCACGTCCAGCCCGGCCGGGTCAACGTCCAGCATCGCCAGCGCCGCATCGGCCACCTGGGCGCTGACCACACCGTCGGCCTTCACCTCGGCATAGTCGCGCACCCGACGCAGCAGGCGGTTGGCGATACGCGGCGTGCCGCGCGAGCGACGCGCCACCTCGAAGGCACCATCGTCGGCCAACTGCACATTCAGCAGCCCGGCGGAGCGGCTGACGATGCGCGTCAGCTCCTCGGCGGTGTAGAACTCCAGCCGCGCCACGATGCCGAAACGGTCGCGCAGCGGGTTGGTGAGCATGCCGGCGCGGGTGGTAGCGCCCACCAGCGTGAACGGTGGCAGGTCGATCTTCACCGAGCGCGCCGCCGGGCCTTCGCCGATCATGATGTCGATCTGGTAATCCTCCAGCGCCGGGTAGAGGATTTCCTCCACCACCGGGCTCAGACGGTGGATCTCGTCGATGAACAGCACATCGTGCGGTTCGAGGTTGGTGAGCAGCGCCGCCAGGTCGCCGGCGCGCTCCAGCACCGGGCCGGAGGTCTGCCGCAGGTTGACGCCCATCTCGCGCGCCACGATGTGCGCCAGCGTGGTCTTGCCAAGACCCGGCGGGCCGAACAGCAGCACGTGGTCCAGCGCCTCGCCGCGCTTTTTCGCCGCTTCGATGAAAATTTCCAGCTGCTCGCGCGCCTTCTTCTGGCCCACGTACTCGTCCAGCACTTTCGGGCGCAGCGCGCGCTCCATCGCCTCTTCCTGCTGCGACAGGCTTTGCTGGGTGACGATGCGGCGCTCCGGCGCGCCGCCCATCAGGTTGTCGGTCTGGATCATGTAACAGTCGCTCGCAATAGATTGCGCGATGTTACCACCGCTATACTCGCCCTTGCCTTCCGATACCGGATGGCACGTACGTCTTCGGGGCGGGGTGCAACTCCCCACCGGTGGTAAGGCCGCAAGGCCAAGCCCGCGAGCGCCTTCACCTGAAGGGACAGCAGATCTGGTGCGAATCCAGAGCCGACGGTAACAGTCCGGATGAAAGAAGATGACGCCAGTACCGCGCCATGCGCGGCGCTGTGTCTGCGCGCGCAATCCGCGTAGCGCAAGGTTGGCCGCAAGGCCGCCGCTTCCTGCCCGGTGACGTGTTTCTCAAACGCCGTACTTGAGGACCGTTCCCATGAATGCCAACACCGATATCCTTTCCCTGCGCATCCACGCCGCACTCGACGCGCTGCGCCGCGGCCTGCCAGTAATCGTCGCCGACGACCACGACCGTGAAAACGAAGCCGACCTGATCCTGGCTGCCGACGCCCTGACCGTGCCGGAAATGGCGCGCATGATCCGCGACTGCAGTGGCATCGTCTGCCTGTGCCTGACCCCGGAACACGCCGCGCGGCTGGAACTGCCGCCGATGGTGCCCAACAACGGCAGCCGCTACGGTACCGCCTTCACCGTCAGCATCGAAGCCGCCGAGGGCGTGAGCACCGGCGTTTCCGCCGCCGACCGCACCACTACCATCCGCGCCGCCATCCACCCGCAGGCTGTACCTGCCGACTTGGCCCGCCCCGGCCACGTCTACCCGCTGATTGCCCGCGCCGGGGGTGTGCGCGAACGCCGCGGCCATACCGAATCGGCTGTGGAGCTGGCGCGCCTGGCCGGTTTCAGCCCGGCCGGCGTGCTGTGCGAGCTGATGAACCCGGATGGCAGCATGATGCGCGGCGCCGAACTGGACGCTTACGCCGAGCGCCACGGCCTGCCGCAACTGACGGTGGCCGAGCTGGTGGAATGGCTGGAGCGCAACGCGCATTGAGCTAGCTGGGCCGCACGCAGCCCGGACAAGCGCAGCGCATCCGGGACGAAGATTTGCGGCCAACCTTTGCCTTACGCGGTAAACGTTGGGCCTCGCTGCGCTCAACCCAACCTACGCACTACACAAGAATCAGCACCGAACCGGCGCGCCCCACTCCCGTTGGCGCGAGCCGGGCAAAATGGTGCGCCCCAGGTGTTAAGCCGCCGCTTTGTTTGAGCCGCGCGACGTTAGCGCGCGGCGAGTTCGGCGGCGCCGGGGCGTGCCTTTTTGCCCGGGGTTTCGAGCAGCCGTCGGGGAGCCGGGGATTGTTAAGGGGGCGGCGGTCGCCCCCTTAACCCGTCCGCCGGGTGGAACCGGCGACTGCAACCATCATCCGCGTAGCGGACTCCACGCCACCAAAGAACGTTGGCCGCAAACCGGCAACGGCTTGCGGCCAACGTTTCATACCCGGCAAGGCTACTTCGCCTTGCGGCCGCCACCATTACCCGGCTTGAGGCGGATCGACACCCCGCCGCGTCCGCCTGGCGCCTTGTATACCTCGAACCAGCCGGACTTCACCACCAGGTCGGACAACTTGGCAAAGCCGTAATTGCGCGGGTCGAAGTCCGGCATCCACTGGCCGAGCAGGCTGCCGACGCCGCCCAGGTCGGCCCAGCCCTCGTCGTCGTCCATGCTCTCGATGCCCTTCTGGAACTGCGCGCGCAGCTTTTTATCCAGCGGTCGCAGTACCCGCGCCGCCGGCGGCTGCCGGCCGCTGTCGGGCATGCCGTCCTTGCTGCCGGGCTCTTCCGCCTTGCCGGCCACGTCGGCCAGCGCCAGCACTTCCACGTACACGAACTTGCTGCAGGCATTGACGAAGGCACCCGGCGTTTTCTCCTCGCCGAAGCCCCACACCTCCAGTCCGTCCTCGCGCAGCCGCGTCGCCAGCCGCGAGAAATCGCTGTCGCTGGAGACCAGGCAGAAGCTGTGATAACGGCCGGAGTGCAGCATGTCCATGGCGTCGATCACCAGCGTGATGTCGGAGGCGTTCTTGCCCTTGGTGTTGGGGAACTGCTGGATGGGGTGGATGGCGAAGCGCGCGCACAAATCGCGCCACGCCTTGTCGTGACGGCTGAAGTCGCCGTAGACGCGCTTGAGCGCCAGCACCCCCAGCTTGCCGGCCTCTTCCAGCACATCCTCGATCCAGGCCGGCGACACGTTGTCCGCGTCGATCAGTACCGCTACGTTGGCCATATCGGCTCCTTGTTATTTAGCGCCCGCCGGCCACATCCAGCAGATGCCCGGTGGTAAACGACGCCTCATCCGACAGCAGCCACAGAATGGCGGCCGCTACTTCTTCCGGCTGGCCGCCGCGCTGCATCGGTACCGCGCTTTTCACCCGCTCGACACGGTCCGGCTCGCCGCCGTCGGCGTGCATGTCGGTGTAGATGAAACCGGGGCGCACGCCGTTGACGCGGATGCCCTCGCCCGCCACTTCCTTGGCCAGCCCCATGGTCAGCGTATCCAGCGCGCCCTTGCTGGCGGCGTAGTCGACGTACTCATTCGGCGAGCCGATGCGCGCCGCGGCGGAGGAAACATTGACGATGGCGCCACCCTGCCCGCCGTGGCGGGTGGACAGCCGCTTCACCGCCTCGCGGCAGCACAGCAGCGGCCCCAGCACATTGGTGGCCAGCACCCGCTGCCAGCGCGCCATGCTCATTTCGTCCAGCCGCATCTGCTGCTCCAGCACGCCGGCGTTGTTGACCAGCGCCGACAGCGGCCCCAGTGCCGCTTCGCACTCGGCGAACATGCGCAGCACGTCCACCTCGTCCGCCACGTTGGCCGCAATCGCCACCGCCTGGCCGCCGCTGGCGCGGATATCTGCCACCACCGCTTCTGCCGCCGCGTGGTTACGGTGGTAGTTCACCGCTACCGCGTAGCCCTGCTGCGCGGCCAACCTTGCGGTGGCAGCGCCGATGCCGCGGCTGGCGCCGGTGATCAGCAGCACCTTGCTCATGTTCAGCCCTTCATCAGGTTCTTCAGCGCCAGCCGCACGCCGTCGCTGACGGTCACATCCGCCGGCAGACCCTTGGTGGCCGCGGCGGCTTCTTTTTCGTTGTAGCCCAGCGCCAGCAGCGCATTGACGATGTCGCTCTTTTCATCCGGCGTGGCGGCAAACGGCAGCCCGCCCGGCACGGTGAGGTTGCCGCCGGTAGCCAGCTTGCCGCGCAGCTCCAGCACCAGCCGCTCGGCGGTTTTCTTGCCAATGCCCGGCACGCTGGAAAGCCTCTTGATGTCCTCGCTGGCAATGGCGATAGCCAGCTCGTCGGCGGTCATGCCGGACAAAATCGCCAGCGCGATCTTGGCACCGATGCCGGTGACCTTGATCAGCTGGCGGAAGGTTTCGCGCTCGTCGCGGCTGCCGAAGCCGAACAGCAGGTGCGCATCCTCGCGCACCACCAGATGGGTGAACAGCGTCACCTTCTGCCCCAGCGCCGGCAGCTGGTAGAAGGTGGTCATGGTCACATCCACGTCGTAGCCGACGCCGTTCACGTCGACGGTGATTTGCGGCGGCAGTTTTTCGATCAGGTTGCCGGTGAGTCGTCCGATCATGCGGGTGCTTTCAAAAGGTTGGCCGCAGCGCGGCACTCAGGAATACAGGAACAGGATCAGCGCCATTGCCAGCGGGTACAGGTTGGCCGCAACAATGGTCTGGATGATGGCCGGGCGCAGCCGGGCCGGTTGCGCCGCATTGTGCCACAGCGTGCTGGCCGCCCGCGCCGACAGCGCCCACAGCGGCAGCAACAGCCATACCGGCCACGGCAGCTGGCCGGCCAGCACGCCAGCAGGCAGCAGCAAGGCCGCCGTGCCGGTCAACAGCAGATAGCCCCAGCGCGCCTGCGCCGGTGGCAACCGCACCACCCAGTGGCGCTTGCCGGCCAGCGCATCGGCGTCGCGATCCGGAAACTGGTTGATGTACAGCAGCGCGGCGGCCAGCAGGCCGTAGGGCAAGGCCGCCAGCAGCAGCGGCAGCGATGGCGAGCCGGTGAGCAGCACCTGCGCGCCCAGCGGCAGCAGGGTGAAGCACAGCAGCACACAGACCTCGCCCCAGCCCCGGCTGTTCAGCCGCAGCGGCGGCGCCGAATAGCCCCAACCCAGCACCACGCCGACAAAGCCGATGGCCAGCAACCACGGCCCGCGCAGCCACACCAGCAGCAGGCCGCCGGCAATCACCAGCGCGAACAGGCCCAGCGCCAGCCGCGCCATGTCGTGGCGGCTGAGCACCGCGTTCTGGATGAAGCGGCTGCCGCCGGTAAACGGAAACTGCCGCGCCACGTTGGCCGCATCGCTGCCGTTGTCGTGGTCGGCCACGTCATTGATCACGTTCACCGCCGCGTGGCACAGCAGCGCCAGCAACAGGGCCAGCAGCGCTTGCGGCCAACCTTGCTGCCAGGCAGCGCCGCTGGCGGCAAAGCCAAGCACTACACCGCCCAGGGTGAGCGTCAGAAAGGCCGGGCGGGTGGCCAGTAGCCAGCGCGAGGGGTGGACGGCCAGGGCGGCATAAGCCGGCTCGCCGGGGTGCAGGGAGGAAGATTTCATGGCTACGGTATACCGCAAAGCAGAACGTCATGCATCCGGCACGCAGCCGCTAGAATCGCCAGCCGCCGTGGGCACCGACCACGCCGGCCAACAATGCGGCCAACGTCAACAGCAGCAAGCCGACATGCAACCACTGCAGCAAGCGCATGCTGCCGGCCGGGTCGCGCACCGCTTTGTTGCGCAACCAGCGGTGGATGAACAGCGGCTCCAGCAGGAACAGCATCAGGAAGAACGGCAGCCAGGCGGCCAGCATCAGCTGCAGCCAGCCGGTATCCAGCAGCCGCGCCCAGCCGGCGGTGGCGTGCAGCATCCACAGCCCGCTGCCCAGCGTCAGCAGCACCCACAGCCGCGCCTGAGCGCCGAAGCGGTGCTCCACGGTCTCGAACAGCGTGTATTGCTGCTGCTCCGGAATATGGCGGCGGATGGCCGGGATCAGCACCACGGTGACAAAGGCCACGCCGCCCACCCACAGCAGGATGGCCAGCACGTGCAGGGCGCGGGCAATCGCATAGTCGTTCCACATGGCTGGCTCCGTTGAGTCTCGATACAGCAGTGTGCGTTCAGGCGCTGCGGCCAACCTTGGCTATGGACAAGAAAGCGTTGCATGACGCTAGCCGCTACGGCTACCCGCGCGACACCGGATTCGCCATGACGGGCGGCGTCAGCACGGCAACCACTTTGCCGGCGGCGCTATTGCTCAAAGCAGAGTCCTCGCCCATTGCCGCTCAATCCGGCGGGTTACACCAGCCGCCCGCCGCGTACCTTCAGCCCCTGCAGCGCCAGTTTGCCAATGGCACCGCCGCTGTGGTTGGCGTGGGTCAGCGCCACCGCCAGCGCGTCGGCGGCATCGGCCTGCGGCGTGCCGGACAGGTTGAGCATGTGCACCACCATGTACTGCACCTGCTCCTTCGGTGCCTTGCCCTGCCCCACCACCGATTGCTTGACCTGCAGCGCGGTGTACTCCGCCACCGGCAGGTCGCGCAGCACCAGCGCGGTCATGCAGGCGCCGCGCGCCTGACCCAGCATCAGCGTGGCCGCCGGGTTGACGTTGACGAACACCTGTTCCAGCGCCGACTCGGTGGGCTGGTAGGTGTCGATCACCTGGTGGATACCGGTTACCAGTACCTTGACGCGCTCGGCGAGGCTGGCCCCTTCCGGGGTGCGGATGGCACCGGAGGCGACGTAGTGGCGCTGGTTACCGACGATGTCGATGACCCCGAAGCCGGTGATGCGGCTGCCCGGATCGATGCCGAGGATGCGACGCTTCACGCTGGCGGCCAACCCTTGGCGATGGCATCGGCTTCTGCCAGTCGCTCCACGGTGCCGACATCCAGCCACAGCCCGTCGTGACGCGCGCCGCTGACCTGGCCGCGCGCCATCGCCACACGCAGCAGCGGCGCCAGCTTGGCCGGCTGGTGCGCCGGGGTAGCGGCAAACAAAGCCGGGTGGTACAGGCCGATACCGGAGAAGGTCAGACCGATGCCGTCGGCGGCATTGGCCGACAGACGGCCATCGGTCAGCAGGCCGAAGTCACCGCCGGGATGATGCGGCGGATTGGCCACCAGCAGCAGATGGGCCAGGTGACGCTCGCCATCCAGTGCGGCCAACGTTGGCCGCAGGGCGGCAAAGTCGACATCGGTGAGCACGTCGCCGTTCACCACCAGAAATGGCGCCGCGCCCAGCAGCGGTAAGGCGGTAGCGATGCCGCCGGCGGTTTCCAGCGCGGTGCCTTCGCGCGAGTAGGCGAGGCGCACGCCGTAGCGGCTACCGTCGCCCAGCGCGGCTTCGATCTGTTCGCCCAGCC
This sequence comes from Vogesella oryzae, assembly GCF_902829295.1. Lineage (GTDB taxonomy): Bacteria > Pseudomonadota > Gammaproteobacteria > Burkholderiales > Chromobacteriaceae > Vogesella > Vogesella oryzae. Next base: position 79,856 of record NZ_CADEPL010000009.1, on the reverse strand, counting down.
AGGCGTGGTTGATGACGATGTCGCGAAAACCGGCGGCGGCCAACCTGCGGATATGCCACACGATCAGCGGTTGGCCGCCGACGTCCAGCAGCGGCTTGGGAGTGTGGTCGGTCAGCGGCCGCATGCGTTCGCCTCGGCCGGCGGCGAGAATCATCGCTTGCATGCGCTTACTGGTCCGACGATAGCTTGGTGGCGCTGAACACCGACTGGATGCTGTCGTCGTTGTCGTCCTCGTCCAGCCCGACCAGTTCCACGATCAGCTGGTACAGCGGCGCAAGCTCCTGGTAGCGGCGGGTGGTCTTCTTCAGGTACTTGATGAAGCGCGGAATCTCGCCACGGTATTTCTCCTTGCCGTCGCGGTGATACAGGCGGGCGAAGATGCCGACCACCTTGAGGTGACGCTGCACGCCCATCCACTCGAAATCGCGGTAGAAATCGTCGATCTGCTCCGGCACCGGCAGGCCGGCGGCACGCGCCTTTTCCCAGTAACGCACCACCAGATCGAGCACGAATTCCTCGTCCCAGCCGATGAAAGCGTCGCGCAATAGCGACACCAGGTCATAGCTGATCGGGCCGTATACCGCGTCCTGAAAGTCCAGCACGCCCGGGCGCTCCGGCGTCAGCATCAGGTTGCGCACGATGAAATCGCGGTGCACATACACCTTGGCCTGCGCCTCGATGCGCGGCAGCAACACTTTCAGCGCGGCATCCCAGCGCTGGCGCTGGGCGTAGGTGAACGGCTTGCCCAGCTCCTTGGCGGCAAACCACTCCGGGAACAGGCTGACTTCACGCGACAGCAGCGCATGGTCGTATTCCGGCAACACTGCCGGCTGGCTGATTTTCTGGATCGCGATCAGGGTGTCGATGGCTTCCAGCAGCAGGTGCTTGTGCACCAGCGGGCGCTCGTCGTGCTGCAGGGCGGCGAGGAAGGTGACCTTGCCCAGATCCTGCAGCAGCATGAAGCCCTGCTCGCGGTCGCGCAGCAGAATAGCCGGCACGTTGGCCGCCGGCGCCAGCACGTCGCGCACCGCCACGTAGGGGTCGGTATTCATCTGCTCCGGCGGCGCATCCATCACGATGCGGCTGCTGCCATCCGGGAAGATGGCACGGAAGTAACGGCGGAAATCGGCATCGGCGGCGGCAAACTCCACCGCGATGTCCTGACCTGGAAATTGCGTGGCCAGCCACGCCTTGAGGGCTTCGAGTCGCTGCATAGTCGCGTATATCGGCAAATTGGGTACAATGACGCGATTGTAACCCGCTTTCACCAGCCCCCACACTCAACCGACAGGCTGATGCCATCCATGCTCCCCCGCTTCCGTCTCGCCCCGCTGACTGCAGCCCTGCTGCCACTGTTCCTCACTCCCGCCGCACCGGCCGAGACCATCAAGGCGGGCGCCTTGCAGGTGGAAGCCGAGGCCATCTCCGGCCAGATGGACAGCCGCTTGCGTGCTACCGGTGCAGTCAAGGCTACCCGTGACCAGCAGCAGTTCGAAGCCGACTGGCTGGAATACTATGTCGTCAAGCAACTGGTGCGCGCCGGCGATCGCGCCCGCATGCGCCAGCCGGATGGCACCATAGACGCGGATGCGCTGGAAGCCTATCTCGCCACCGATACCGGTAGCGCCAAGAATGCCGATTTCTCCTTCGGGCAGGGCAAGCGCGTGCTGCGCGGCCATGCCGCCGCCCTGGAGATGCAGGGCAAGGGCACCTACCAGCTACAAAGCACCCGCGCCAATACCTGCGCGCCGGGTGATGACTCCTGGTACCTGAAAGCCGGCACCATCGATCTGGACTATGGCCGCAACGTCGGCGTCGCCAAGAATGCGCGACTGGAATTCGAAGGGGTGCCGATCCTGTACACCCCGTGGATGGACTTCCCGCTGGATGGCAACCGCAAGAGCGGGTTGCTGTTCCCGACCATCTCTACCGGCAGCGATGGTCTGGAAATCGCGCTGCCCTACTACTGGAATATCGCCCCCAATTACGATGCCACCATCACCCCGCGCTATATCGAGCAGCGCGGTACCATGCTGGGACTGGAAGGGCGTTACCTGCAGCCGGACTACAGCGGCAAGATCTACACCGAACAGTTGCCGGATGACCAGAAAGCCAACCGCAATCGTTCGCTGTGGGACATTGAGCACAAACAGACCCTTAGCGAGAGCGTGACCATCGGCCTCGATGGTCGCCATGTATCCGACGAAGATTATTACGACGACTTCGGCAACAGCAGCACCTCGGCCACCAGCAGCAACCTGCTGCGCGAAGCGTGGATCAATTACAACCCGGGCTGGGCCAACGTCAATCTCAGCGCCTCGCGCTACCAGACCCTGGCCGGCGGCACCGAGCAATACGCCCGCCTTCCCAAGTTGACCATCAGCAGCAGCAAGGAGCTGTGGGGCTTTACCGCCAACCTGGAAAGCGAGATCACCCGTTTCGAACACCGTACGCTGCAGGACGGCTGGCGTACCGTGGCTTACCCCAGCGTAACCTGGGGCGTAGACAAGCCGTGGGGCTTCTTCCAGGCCAAGTTCGGTATCCATCACACCCGCTACCAGCTGGATGCGTATAACGGCAATGCTGCCAATTCGCTGGATCGCACCCTGCCGATCACCACCGTGGACAGCGGCTTGACGTTCGAACGCAACACCAGCCTGCAAGGCAAGGACTTCACCCAGACGCTGGAGCCGCGGGTCTATTTTGTGCAGATCCCGCGGGTGGACCAGAGCAATCTGCCCAACTTCGATACCTCGGAAAACGACCTGAGCTTTGCCCAGCTGTTCAGCGAGAACCGCTTCTCCGGTTACGACCGCATCAACGCCGCCAAGAACATCACCACCGCGCTGACCACCCGCCTGCTGGATAACAGCAACGGCCTGGAACGTCTGCGCGTCGGCATCGGTCAACGCTTCTATCTGAGCGACGACGACATCACCCTCAGTGGCGAGGAATCGACCCGTACCGAGAACAGCTCCGATCTGCTGTCCACCATTGGCGGCGATCTGACCCAGGCATTGCGTCTGGATGCCACCTACCAGTACAACCAGTCGCAGAACAAGACCGAACGTTTCAGCAGCCAGCTGCGCTACAGCCCGGCGGCCGGCAAGGCGCTCAGCGTACGTTACCGTTTTGGCCGCAACGAGCTGCTGGACAACGACGGCAACTACGGCCCGCTGCGCACCATCGACCTGGCCGGCCAGTGGCCGATCGCCCGCAACTGGTACGCCGTAGCACGCCAGAACTACTCGCTGCAGGACAACAAGGTCTTGCAGCGGCTGGCCGGCGTGGAATACAACCAGGGCTGCTGGATCGTGCGGGTAGTCGGCGAACGCTACCTGACCAACGTCAACCAGTACAAGAATGCGGTGTACCTGCAACTGGAACTGAAGGACCTCAGCAGTCTCGGCAGCAACCCAATGGAAACGCTGCGCCTGGCCATTCCGGGCTACAGCAATATCAACAACATCGCGGATACCGAATGAAAAAGCTTCTTCTCGCTGCCGGCCTGATGGCCGGCCTGGCCACGCCGGCGTTTGCCATCAGTACCGCCGACCGCATCGTGGCGGTGGTCAACAATAGCGTGATTACCCGTTCCGATCTGGAAAAACGCCAGCAGGAAGTAACGGCCAACCTGCAGCACCAGAATATCGGCCTGCCGCCGGCCGAGCTGCTGTCGCGCCAGGTGCTGGACCAGATGATCAACGAACAACTGCAACTGCAGTTCGCCAGCAATAACGGCATCCGCGTCGGCGAACTGGAGCTGGACAGCGCCATGCAGAATGTCGCAACCCAGAACAAGACCGACCTGGCGGGGCTGCGCGCGCAGCTGGCCAAGGATGGCCTCACGCTGGAGCAGTTGCGCGAACAGGTCCGCAAGGACATGCTGCTGCAACGCGTGCGCGAGCGCGAGATTGCCAGCCGCGTCAATGTCAGTGACCAGGAAGTCGAGCAGGTACTGAAAAGCGCGATCGGCAGCAAGCACACCGAATACCATCTGGCGGTAATCCAGGTAAACGTGCCGGAGCGTGCCGATGTTGCCCAGATCGAACAGCGCCGCCAGAAACTGCTCAAGGCCGCCGCCGAACTGAAGGCCGGCAAGCCGTTTGCCCAGGTCGCTGCCAGCTACTCCGAAGCCCCCAACGCACTGCAAGGCGGCGACCTGGGCTGGCGTAACGCCACCGCGCTGCCGGCCGACTTCACCCAGATGCTGGACAAGCTGCCGGTGGGCGAAGTCACCGACATCGTGCGTGCCAGCGGCAGCCTGTACCTGTTCAAGCTGGTGGAAAAACGCAATGACAGCGCCCCGCAGTTCATCCAGCAATACCGGGTGCGCCATATCCTGATCAAGACCAACGAAGCCACCTCCGAGGCGGAAGCCTACACCCGCATCCTGCAAGTGCAGGACCGCCTGAAGCGCGGCGCCAAGTTCGAGGACCTCGCCAAGCAATTCTCCGAGGACGGCAGCGCCGCACTGGGTGGCGATCTGGGCTGGGTATCGGAAGGCGACATGGTGCCGGACTTCCAGCGCGCCTACCTCGCCCTGTCCGCGGGGCAGGTCAGCGAACCGGTGAAATCCCCGTTCGGCTGGCATCTGATCCGTGTCGACGAGATCCGCAGCCAGAACGTCAGCGGCGAGCGCGAGCGTCTGGCGCTGAAACAGCAGCTGCGCCAGCGCAAGATGGAGCAGAGCTACACCGACTGGCTAGAGCAGTTACGCTCCGCCGCCTTTATCGACGATCGCCTGATCGAGCAGTAAGCCCCTGCAGGGCCGGCCGAGGCCGGCCCTGATTGTTTTGCTGATGCGGCCAACGTTTGCTGGTTCCGTCCTCTTGATTTTGCCGGCCCGGACCGGCGCTGTTTGTTCCCGGTGCCCACCCATGACCCCGTCCCTCCCCGTACTGGCCATCACCGCCGGCGAGCCTGCCGGCATCGGTCCCGACATCGTATTGCGCCTGGCCGAACTGGCCCTGCCGGCACGGCTGGTGCTGATCGCCGACAAGAGCTTGCTGCAGCAGCGCGCCGCGCAACTGCAACTCGAGGTCAACCTGCAGGACTACCACCCGGACGCGACGCCGGCTGCCGGCGCGCTGGAAGTGCTGCACGTACCGTTGGCCGTACCGGCCGTAGCCGGGCAGCTGGATGCGGCCAACGGTCGCTACGTGCTGGCGACGCTGGATGCCGCCATCGACGGCTGCGTGCGCGGCGAGTTTGCCGCCATGGTCACCGCGCCGGTACACAAGGGCGTGATCAACGAAGCCGGCGTACCGTTTTCCGGTCATACCGAATACCTGGCCGAACGCACCGGCACCCCGCTGGTGGTGATGATGCTGGCCGGCGGCGGCATGCGCGTGGCGCTGGCCACCACCCACCTGCCGCTGCGCGCGGTACCGGATGCCATCACACAAGAGAGTCTGAGCGCGGTGCTCCGCATCCTGCACGCCGATCTGGTACACAAGTTCGGCATCGCCAAGCCGCGTGTGCTGGTGGCCGGCCTCAACCCGCATGCCGGCGAGAGTGGCCACATGGGGCGCGAGGAAATCGACGTCATCGAACCGGTGTTGGCCTCATTGCGCGCGGAAGGCATGCAGCTGATCGGCCCGCTGCCGGCCGACACGCTGTTCAACCCGGATAAGCTCGCCACCGCCGACGCGGTACTGGCGATGTATCACGACCAGGGCCTGCCGGTACTCAAGCACGCCAGTTTTGGCGCCGGCATCAACATCACCCTCGGCCTGCCCATCATCCGCACCTCGGTGGATCACGGCACCGCGCTGGATCTGGCCGGCAGCGGCCGCGCCGACCCCGGCAGCCTGTTCGAGGCCACGCAGCTGGCATTGACGCTGGCGGTAAGCCGCCGCACTTGAGCGCTGACCGCCGCTACTGCAGTGCACCAACAGCGATGGAAAACAACCGCATTGCCGGCACCGCATGGCGGCGGCCACTGCCGCCGGCAGCGCGGCACTAGCAGGGTCACAACTTGGCAGCTACTGCCTTTGCGACCGGTTTTTGTAGTGTGCCGACGACATTTCCGGCATGGCAGCAGTCGAACATTGCATGCAATCAACAATCTACATATAACCCTTCCGTGAGCGTCAATTTTCGCGACGCAGCATTTCAGCTACTATTGACCCCAATTTTTTGAAAACTTGACGAAGTTCAGGGGCATATGAGCACCACCACCCAGCAGCGGGTACGGGAAATTCCGTACAACTACACCTCGTATTCGGATCGGGAAATCATCATCCGGTTATTGGGCGAGCCGATGTGGCTTTTACTGGAAGAACTACGGGCAGAGCGGAAAACAGGCCGCTCTGCCCGTATGCTTTTCGAAGTCCTGGGCGACATCTGGGTAGTCGATCGCAACCCCTATCTGGTCGATGACCTGCTGGACAACCCGCAGCGTCTCACCGCGCTGGTGGGCGCCATGCGTCACCGCCTGACCGAGGTGGAAAAACGGCGCGAAGGCAATGACAAGGTTGGCCGCATGATTGCCGCCGCCCATGTGGCGGTAGACACTTTCGAGCAGCAGTTCGGCGAAACCCGCGAGCTGCGCGCCGCCATCCTCAAGCGCCTGGCCAAGATCACCCGCCGCGACAACATCCTGTTCGATGGTCTGGCCCGCGTGTCGCACGTCACCGATGCCACCGACTGGCGCGTGGAATACCCGTTCGTGGTGCTGTGCCCGGATACCGAGGCCGAGATCGCGCCGCTGGTGAAGGCCTGTATCGAGCTGGAGCTGACCATCATCCCGCGTGGCGGTGGTACCGGCTACACTGGCGGCGCCGTGCCGCTGGATCGCCGCAGCGCGGTGATCAACACCGAAAAACTCGACCGCCACATCGGCGTGGAATACATCGAACTGCCGGGGCTGGAAGGCAAGCATGCCACCATCCAGTGCGGCGCCGGCGTAGTCACCGCCCGCGTATCGGAAGCCGCCAGCGCTGCCGGCCTGGTGTTCGCCGTGGACCCGACCTCGGCCGAAGCCTCCTGTATCGGCGGTAACGTGGCGATGAACGCCGGCGGCAAGAAGGCCGTGCTGTGGGGCACCGCGCTGGACAACCTCGCCAGCTGGAAGATGGTGGACCCGAACGGCAACTGGCTGTTCGTGGAACGCCTGGGCCACAACTACGGCAAGATCCACGATGTGGACGTGGCCAGCTTCCGCGTCAGCCGCCTGCAGGACGATGGCAAGACGGTGATTTCCAGCGAGCAGCTGGACATTCCGGGCCGCACCTTCCGCAAGGTTGGCCTCGGCAAGGACGTGACCGACAAGTTTTTGGCCGGCCTGCCCGGCGTGCAGAAGGAAGGCACCGACGGCATCATCACCAGCGCGCGCTTCGTGCTGCACCGCATGCCCAGCCACATCCGCACCGTGTGCCTGGAATTCTTCGGCACCGTGGCCGAGGCCACCCCGGCCATCGTCGAGATTACCGACTACTTCAAGCCGAACGGCGCCGGGCTGAAAGCCGGCGTGCAGCTGGCCGGTCTGGAACACCTGGACTGGCGCTATGTGCGCGCCGTTGGCTATGCCACCAAGGCCAAGTCCAAGGGCCGCCCGAAGATGGTGCTGATCGCCGACATCGTCTCCGACGATGAAAACGCGGTGGCCGAGGCCGCCAGCCAGGTGGTGCGCTACGCCAACGCCCGCCACGGCGAAGGTTTCATCGCCGTGACCCCGGACGCGCGCAAGAAATTCTGGCTCGACCGTTCGCGCACTGCCGCCATCGCCCGCCACACCAACGCCTTCAAGATCAACGAAGACGTGGTGATTCCGCTGGATCGCCTCGGCGACTACAGCGACGGCATCGAGCGCATCAACATCGAGCTGTCCATCGCCAGCAAGATCAAGCTCTTGGCCCGTCTCACCGACTACTCCCACGGCCGCCTGCCGGTGGACAGCGAGGAACCCCTGTCCGCCGACGAGCTGATCGGCGACCGCCGCGAAACCGCGCTGGAGCTGATCGGCAAGGTGCGCGAGCGCTGGCAGTGGCTGCTGGACAACCTGGACCTGCCGCTGGGCAGCTATACCGGACGTTGGCCGCAAGCGCCGCTGGAAGACGCCGCGGCCAACCTGGAAAGCAGCGTGTTCATCGCCATGCGCGACTTCAAGCTGCGCGTCAGCTGGAAGCGCGAACTGCTGGCCGAGCTGGAAAGCCTGTTCGCCGGCAAGGCCGACGCGCCGGTGATGGACGCCATCCGCGTCATCCAGCAGAAAGTGCTGCGCGGCCGCGCCTTCGTGGCACTGCACATGCACGCCGGCGACGGTAACGTGCACACCAACCTGCCGGTGAACTCCGACGACTACGAGATGCTGCAGACCGCGCACCGCGCGGTGGAACGCATCATGGCGCTGGCGCGCGGCCTGAACGGCGTGATCTCCGGCGAACACGGCATCGGCATCACCAAGCTGGAGTTCCTCACCGAGGACGAGATCCAGCCGTTCCGCGACTACAAGGCGCGTGTCGACCCCAACGGCCACTTCAACAAGGGCAAGCTGCTGCCGGGCGCCGACCTCAGCATGGCCTACACCCCGTCGTTCGAGCTCTTGGGCGCCGAATCGCTGATTCTGGAACAGTCCGACATCGGCCAGATTTCCGACTCGGTGAAAGACTGCCTGCGCTGCGGCAAGTGCAAGCCGGTGTGTTCTACCCACGTGCCGCGCGCCAACCTGTTGTACAGCCCGCGCAACAAGATCCTCGGCGTCGGCCTGCTGACCGAAGCGTTCCTGTACGAAGAGCAGACCCGCCGCGGCGTCAGCCTGAAGCACTTCGAGGAGCTGTCGGACGTGGCCGATCACTGCACGGTGTGCCACCGCTGCGTGAAGCCGTGCCCGGTGAAGATCGACTTCGGCGATGTGTCGGTGGCGATGCGCAACTTCCTGCGCAAGACCGGCAACAAGAAGTTCAACCCGGGCACCGCGCTGGGCATGGCCTTCCTCACCGCCAAGGACCCGGCCACCATCAAACCCATCCGCGGCGGCCTGGTCGGCCTCGCCTACAAGGCGCAGCGGCTGGGCAACAGCATCGGCAAGAAGCTGGGCGTGACGGCCGCGCAAACCGCGCAACCGCCGGCCACGCTGGGCAAGCCGCCGATCAAGGCGCAGGTGATCCACTTCATCAACAAGCCGATGCCGGGCGGGCTGCCGAAGAAAACCGCGCGCGCGCTGCTGGACGTGGAAGACGGCAACGTGATCCCGGTGATCCGCAACCCGCAACTGAGCGAGGAAGCCGAGGCAGTGTTCTACTTCCCGGGCTGCGGCTCGGAGCGGCTGTTCAGCCAGGTTGGCCTCGCCACCCAGGCGATGCTGTGGCATGTCGGCACCCAGACCGTGCTGCCGCCGGGCTACCTGTGCTGCGGCTACCCGCAGACCAGCGCCGGCTACCAGGACAAGGGCGACGCCATCACCACCGAGAACCGCGTGCTGTTCCACCGCATGGCCAACACGCTGAACTACCTCGACATCAAGACCGTGGTGGTGAGCTGTGGCACCTGCTACGACCAGCTGGCCAACTACCGCTTCGAGGACATCTTCCCGGGCTGCCGCATCATCGACATCCACGAGTACCTGATGGAGAAGGGCCTGAAGCTGGACGGTATCGGCGGGCAGAAGTACATGTACCACGACCCGTGCCACACCCCGATGAAGGCTTACCAGCCGATCAAGGTGGTCAACGAGCTGATGGGCGGCGGCGTGGTGCAGAACGACCGCTGCTGCGGCGAATCCGGCACCTTTGCCGCCAGCCGTCCGGACATCGCCACCCAGGTACGCTTCCGCAAGGAAGAGGAGATCAACAAGGATCTGGCCAAGCTCGGCGAGTCCGAGCAGCCGGTGAAGATCCTCACCTCCTGCCCGTCCTGCCTGCAGGGTCTCTCCCGCTACAGCGACGACACCGGCACCCAGGCCGACTACATCGTGGTGGAAATGGCCAAACACATCCTGGGCGACAACTGGATGAAGGACTACGTGGAGAAGGCGCGCAACGGCGGCATCGAACGCGTGCTGCTGTAAATCGTCACGCCATGTGAACAAGGTTGGCCGCACGCCTGGCAACGGGCTTGCGGCCATTTTTATGCCTACCCGGCAATGCCCCTAGCGATAATCACGATACAGCGCCGCCACACGTCGCAATACCGGCCGTGCAAGCAAGCTCTCGCGCAGACGGAGCACAGGCTCGGGCAAACGCTGGCTCATTTCCTCAGCGGTCAGCTCCTGTGCCCACAGTGGTGCCAGCAACGCCGCCATGCTCAGGTCTGCCCTGCTGAAACCGTCGCCTGCCAGAAAAGCTCGCGTCGCCAACTCTGCATCCAGCCGATCCAGTGCCTGCAACAGCCGACGCTCTGCCTGTCGTGCATTCGGCGCATTGATATGCATGAACTGCCGCATCCTATCGCGAATGACCGGAAACGCGAGCCGGAACTGCAGCTGCTGCAGCCAACTGGTGCCAGGCAACAAAAAAGCCAGTGCCTTGTCCCGCTCCTGCAAGGCATGGTGGTAAAACCATTGCCGCAAGGTCACGCCAACCTCCTCCACCAGCCAGTGCTCCCACTCCCTCGCCTGGGTCGCCACAACCTGGTCGCCAGGCGTCAATGGCTGTGGAGCCCAAGTGTCATCCAGCCAGTCGATGATAGCGTTCGAGCCCTGTATTACTCTGCCTGCTGCCACCACGATGGGCACCGAAGATGCCGGCGCAAGCTTGCTGGTCACCCGCACGTGAAAACCGGGCAACAGATTTACCACCTGATAAGGCAGTGTTTTGTAATCCAGTGCCCAGCGCGCTTTTTCGCAAAAATGAGAAAACCGGAACTGATAAAGCTTGAGCATGTTCGCCCCCCGTGTGTCGCTACCGCCACCCGAATGATGACACAGACATATACTTTCACGAAAAGCCAAACCAGCCGGCAGCTTGCCGGAACGGCAGGCTCGACACTACCCTCATAGCAGCCTACCCTGCTGCACCAACTTCAAACGGAGCCCCGCCATGCAAACCCCTTCCCTGGTTACCCGCCCCGCCTTCCGCGTCATCGGCATGCAATGGCAGCAGAGCGACGGTGGCACCATCGCCCAGCTGTGGACCCGCTTCGTACCGCGCATCCCGGAAATCCAGGGCGTGCAGTCGGCCAACAGCTATGGCGTGTGCGATGCGCATCCGGATGGCAGCTGGCGTTACATCGCCGGGCTGGAAGTCAGCGCCGATGCGCCGGTACCGGCCGGCATGGTGGCCATCGACATCCCGGCACAGCACTACGCGGTAGTGGAACACCACGGCCCGGTACAGGGGCTACCGGATACCTTCAGCGCCGCCTATACCGAGTGGCTGCCGGAGGCCGGGCTGGTGGCGGTGCCCGGCATCGAATTCGAGCTGGTGGACGCCCGCTTCCTTGGGCCGGAGCACCCGGACAGCGTGGTCGAGCTGTACATCCCGGTGAACATGGACGCCACCGACGACGACGCCTGAGCCGCAACCGTCACCTGCCTGTTGGCCGCAGACTTGCGGCCCATTTTTTTGCTTGCGCCGCCAGTGCAACCAAGTTATCTTGGTACATATGTACCACATGAAATGACGGGGTTCACCATGCCCGAACAAGCACCGATTGCAGTGGAACGCATCCAGACTGGGGTGCGGCTGGAGAAACGGCTGGTCAAGGTGCTCAAAGCCCTGGCCGAGCACAAGGACATGACACTGGGTGACCTGCTGGAAGGCATCGTGCTGCACGCCTTCGACGGCAAGCAGCCGTTCTCGCCGGAAACCCTGGCCACCATCGCCCAGCTCAAGGCCATTTACGGTCTCGATCTGGATGCCGACGCCAGCCACCGCCTGCAAGACCGCAAGGGAGAGTGAACCCGTTGTTTGCCGGTGACATGCCATGCCGCGCGCCAGGAGGCTGCGCGGTTTTTCATTTTCAGGAGAGGCAACCATGTTCCAGGCATCACACCAACACCTCAGCGGCGAGTTCACCCTGCCGCTGGCCATCGACAGCGCCTACCCGCTGTTCACCCCGCTTGGTGAAACGCTGTGGGTGCCAGACTGGCAACCGCAGTATTTCCATCCGGCCGATGGCCACACCGCGCAGGGCATGGTGTTCAGTACCGACCACGGCGGCGAGACCACGCTGTGGACGCTGGCGGATTACGATCCGGCCAACTATCGCTACCGTTACCTCCGCGTCACGCCGGGCTCACGCTGCGTGCAGGTGGCGGTGGTTTGCCAGCCGCTGGATGCGGCCAACACCCGTGTGCAGGTCAGCTACACCCTGACCGGGCTCAGCGCGGCCGGCAATGCCGCCATCCGCGAGTTTGCCGCCGGCTACGACGCCATGCTGGCCGAGTGGCGCAGCCTGATCCTGGCCTGGCACGACAAAGCCGACCAAGCTGCCGCCAACGGTTGGCCGCCAGCGTCCGGTGCCTGACCGGATCGGCGCTGTTGCCGCCGGCGGCTTTGCTGTTAGCATGCGCTGCTGCTGGCCGGTTACCGCCGGCCGGTACTACCGGAGACTGCCATGAGCCATACCGCCCTGCTTGTCATCGATTTCCAGTACGGCCTGATCGACATGGAACCGCGCGCCACGCGCGGTGCTGAAACCCTCGCCAGCCTCAACCGGCTGATCGACCACGCCCGCGACTGCGGCCACCGCGTGGTGTTCATCCAGCATCACGCCGACGATCTGCCACGCGGCAGCGAGGCATGGCAGCTGCACCCCGGCCTGCACCGCCAGCCGGATGACCCGGTGATCGAGAAAACCGCCTGCGACAGCTTCCTCGACACCAGCCTGCGCCAGTACCTGGACAGCGAGGAAATCGAACAGCTGTGGGTGGGCGGCTACGCCAGCGACTTCTGCGTCGACACCACCGTGCGCCGCGCCGCCTCGCTGGGCTATGCCGTCACCGTGGTGGCCGATGCCCATACCTGCAAGGACCGCCCGCATGCCAGCGGCGAAACGCTGGTGGCGCACCTCAACTGGCTGTGGGCCAATATGGACGTGCCGGGCAACCCGATCCGCGTGCGGCCGCTGGCCGCATTGCAAAGCGGCGCCGATGCAGACTGACTGGCGCCGCCACCTGCCGCTAGTGGCGGATCTGATCGTCAACCTGCTGCTGCCGTGGCTGGTCTACGACCAGACCGTGGCCGGCTGGGGCGAGCGTGGCGCGCTGCTGTGGTCTGCGCTGCCGCCGACGCTGTGGAGCCTGTGGGAGCTGTACCGCTATCGTCGGCTGGATGCGATGAGCGTACTGGTGCTGGCCGGCATCGCGCTGTCGCTGCTGGCGATGCTGGGCGATGGCGACAGCCGCTGGCTGCTGGTGCGCGAATCGCTGGTCACCGGTGCGGTGGGGCTGGTCTTTGTGCTCAGCCTGCTGTGGCGCCAGCCGCTGCTCGCCCGCCTGGCACTGGCGGCGGCGGCGCGGCAGTCGCCGCAACAACGGGCCGAGCTGCAGGCGCGACTGGCGCTGCCGGCACTGCAAGGCGTGCTGCGCGGCATGACCGTGCTGTGGGGCGGCGGCCTGCTGGCAGAATGCGCCAGCCGCATCTGGCTGGCGTTTCACTGGCCGGTGGCGCGCGTGGTCGCCATCGCCCCGTGGCTCAGCTACGGCATCATGGCGCTGCTGGCGGCGACCACCTGGCTGTGGCGCCGGCGCTTGCGGCGGCAATTGCTGGCACCGGGCGGCGTTGCCGGCTAGCAAACAGCAAAGGTTGGCCGCGGCCAACCTTTTGTCCTGCCACGCCTGCCGGCGACGGCTTAATCCAGTACCGGCGCGCCCAGAATGGTGGAGGCGTCCTTGATGCGGCCATGCTCCACGCGGTAGATCATGGTCATCGTCACCGTGCCGCGCCCCTCCGGGAAGGTGCGGGTCACGATTTCGTCATCGATCACCACCGACCCCAGCACCACGCGCTGCAACAGCCGGGCATGCAGGTCCGGCTCGGCAAAGCGCAGCGCCATGCGCTCGCGGATGGCGGCATGGCCTTGCGCCACCAGCGTGGCCGGATACAGATACATGCAGGCATCGTCGGCGTAGCAGGCCAGCAGCGCGTCGAGGTCCTTGCGGTTGTAGGCGTCCAGCTGCGCCTGGATCACTTGTTCCGGCGTCATGTCAGTGCTCCAGATGGGATGCGGCGCGGGCGCGGATGGTGGCGAAGTCCTCGTCCAGCAGCAGCCGGCCGTTCTCCCACACCACGCGCATCTGCAGATCGGCGTCGCTGACCCGTTCCAGCGTGTTCACCCCCCAGGCCGAGCGGCTGTCGCGCGCCGCCACCACCCGCCCGCCCAGCGAACGCTTGCCCGGGTCGGTGACCGGGTCCTTGAACACGTCGCGCCACTCGCCGGCGATGCGCACCGCCGAGCATTTCAGCGCCATCTTGTGGGTGTCGCGGTCCAGTTTCTGCAGCAGCTCGGCGCCCATGCCGAAGGCGACGTTGTCGGCGCTGTAACCGAGCTTGGCCAGGCGCGACAGGATGGCCTCGATGCTAGCGAGATTGACGCCGTCGCCCTGGATCACCCGCACGTGGTTGAGCACGCGGTAGCCCTTGCTGTTGAGCGTGGTGCCGAAGGCCGCGGCCAACCTGTCGATCACCTCGGCCACCACCTGTACCGGTTCGCCGGAATCCGGGCGGATCACCACCGTGGCGCCGCTGTCGATCACCTGCTGGCGCAGGCGCTCGCCCCACAGCTCGCTGACCGCATGGAACACGTCGTAGCTGTCGCTGACCACCGCCAGGATGGCGCCCGGCTTGGCGAACTGCGTCAGCATATTGGCGAAGGCATCGCCCTCGTGCTGGCGGCCCCAGGCGGTGATGGTGGAATGCTCGGCCGCCGGAATCGAATAGCCGGCGCACGGCTCGTGGTAGTAGCGCCGCGCCGCGGCCACCGCGGCCAACGTGTCGCTACCCATGAAGTTGACCAGATGCGCCATGCCGCCGATCTCGGCGCTTTCGTAACTGGAGACCCCGCGCGCGCCGAAGTCGTGCAGCTTGAACGGCAGGCCGTCCAGGCTGTCGGCAGTCTGCGCCAGGTAACGGCGGATGATTTCCTTGGCGCGGAAGCTGCGCGTGGCGACGCTGATCGGGTACCAGGCGCGCAGCAGCGCGGTTTCCAGGAACGACACCACCCAGAACAGTTCCGGGTCGGTGGATTCGATGGTGATCATCGGGATGCCGGTCGGCACCAGCTCGCCTTCGGCCACCGCGCGGATGCGCACCGGCCAGTAGCCGCCATGCAGCGTCAGGATGCGCTCGAAGCCGGCGCGGTTGAACGGCAGGCCGTGCAGGCCGGCCAGCGTCTCGGCCTCGTCGATGTGCGCCGCGCTCAGCGGCTGGCTCAGGTAGTCCTTGAGCAGTGCCTGCAAGCCGAAGAACAGCACGTGCGAAGCGGTACCGCCACGGGCCGCCACATAGGAGTACATGCCGTCGGTGCCCGGCGGATACTGCTTCCAGTGGCTGAGCTTGTAGGAGTCGGTATTGAGAATGGGGTTGAAAGCCATGGTGGACCACACTGCGCATCAGGGAGAACTAGCATACCTGCGGCCAACGTTGCTGTCACAGCGCGCGGCCGCGGCGGGCGCGGAGGCTGCGGCGGATCAAACCGGCGGCAAATTGGCGGTTCAGCCGTGCCGGCAGTCGCGGTATGCTTGACGGCATTGTCATTGGGGGAACTGCCATGAAACGCCTGCTGCCGCTGCTGGCACTGCTGTTTAGCGCCTGTACCCTCCAGGGCGGTGCCGAAATCCACGGTTATGCCGAGGGCGAGTACCTGTACCTGGCGTCTCCGCAGGCCGGCTACCTGCAATCGCTGGACATCGCCCGCGGCAAGCGGGTCAACGCCCGCCAGCCGGTGTTTGCCATTGCCGCCGACCCGGACGGCCAGGCCCTGGCGCAAGCCCAGGCCCAGGCCGATGCCGCGGCGGCACGGCTGCACAACCTGCAGCAGCCGCGCCGCGACAGCGAGATCGCCACCCTGCAGGCCAATCTGCGCGCGGCGCAGGCCAGCCTGCAATTGGCCGCCACCCAGTTGCAGCAACAGCAGGCGCTGTATCGCCAGCAGTTTGTGTCGCAGGCGGCGGTGGATGCCGCCCGCGCCGCGCGCGACCAGGCGGCGGCGCAAGTGGACGCGCTACGACAGCAGATCGACACTTATCAGGCGGCGCTCGGTCGCAATGGCGAACTGCAGGCGGCCGCCGCCGACCACGCCGCGGCCAACGCCCTCACCGCGCAGAAGCGCTGGCTGCTGCAGCACAAGCAGGTGCTGGCGCCGGACAGCGGCGAAATCACCGACACCTACTACCAGCCGGGCGAATGGGTGCCGGCCGGCGCGCCGGTAGCCAGCCTGCTGCCGGATGCGCGCCGCCGCATCCGCTTCTTTGTGCCGGAAGGCATGTTGGCCGCCATCAAGCCGCGGCAACGCATCGAGGCACGCTGTGACGGTTGCCGCACGACGCTGCACGGCACGGTCGACTTCATCGCCGCGCAGGCGGAATACACCCCGCCGGTGATCTACAGCCAGGGCAGCCGCGAAAAACTGCTGTTCCGCGTCGAGGCGGTGCCGGATGCCGCCGATGCCGGCCGGCTGCGGCCGGGGCTGCCGCTGGATATCCGTCTGGTGCAGCCATGAGCGAAGAAGATCTGGTGATCGACGTGCGCGGCCTGAACAAGCATTTCGGCGACAAGCACGTGGTGCGCGATCTGGCGCTGCAGGTACGCCGCGGCGAAATCTTCGGCTTTCTCGGCCCCAACGGCAGCGGCAAGACCACCTCCATCCGCATGCTGTGCGGGCTGCTGACCCCGGACAGCGGCGCGGGGCAATGCCTGGGACTGGATGTGCTGCAAGACAGCAGCGCCATCAAGCGCCAGGTCGGCTATATGACGCAGCGTTTTTCGCTGTGGGAAGACCTGACCATCCGCGAGAATCTGGACTTCGTTGGCCGCATGTTCGGCATGGCCGACCGCCGCCAGGCGGTGGACAATACCTTGCGCGAGCTGGGGCTGCTCGAGCGCCAGCAGCAGCTGGCCGGCACGCTGTCCGGCGGCTGGAAGCAGCGGCTGGCGCTGGCCTCCTGCCTGCTGCACCGCCCGCGCCTGCTGCTGCTGGACGAGCCGACCGCCGGCGTCGACCCCAAGGCGCGTCGCGACTTCTGGGAAGAAATCCACCGCCTGTCCGCCGCCGGCATCACGGTGCTGGTTTCCACCCACTACATGGACGAGGCCGAGCGCTGCCACCGGCTGGCCTATATCGCCGACGGCGAGCTGCTGGCGTCCGGCACCGCCAGCGAGGTAGTGGCGGCGCAACAGCTGTTCACCTGGCGCATTACCGGCCCGTTGCTACAGGGGTTGGCCGAACGTCTCGGCCAGCTGCCGGGCGTGGAGCTGGTGGCCAGCTTCGGCACCGCGCTGCATGTCAGCGGCCAGGACAGCACGCTGCTGCAACACAGCCTGAGCCAGGCGCTGGCCGGCAGTGAGCTGGCCATGCAACAGCTGGAGCCGTCGCTGGAAGACGCCTTCATCCACCTGATGCACTACCGCCGCCGGCAGCCGGGAGCCACGCCATGACGCGTTTTTCCTGGCAACGCTGGCTGGGCATCATGATCAAGGAGTTCACCCAGCTGCGGCGCGACCGCCTGACCTTCGGCATGATCGTCGGCATTCCCGTCGTGCAGCTGATGCTGTTCGGCTTTGCCATCAACTCCGACCCCAAGCACATGCCCACCGCGGTGGTGATGGCCGAGCCGGGCCCGTTTGCCCGCGACTACCTGGCAGCGATGCAGAACAGCGGCTATTTCGACATCGCCGGCAGTGTCGATGAGCGGCAGGCCGAGCGCCTGCTGGACATGGGCGAGGTGCAGTTTGTGGTGACCTTCCCGCCGGGCTTCCAGCGCGATCTGCTGCGCGGCCCGCCGCCGGTGCTGCTGGTGCAGGCCGACGCCACCGACCCGATGGCGCTGGGCGGCGCCATCTCGGTACTCAACCATCTGGGGCGGGAAGTATTCGCCGCGGATTTGCCGGGGCGGAGCGTGCCGGCGACACCGGCAGTCGAGCTGCGCATCCAGAAGCGCTATAACCCGGAAGGCATAACCGCCTATAACGTGGTGCCGGGCCTGCTGGGGGTGATCCTGACCATGACCATGGTGCTGATGACCGGGCTGGCGATGACGCGCGAGCGCGAGCGCGGCACTTTCGAAAACCTGCTGGCCACCCCCGCCACCGCCTTCGAGGTGATGACCGGCAAGATCGTGCCCTACATCCTGATCGGCCTGCTGCAGGTCACGCTGATCCTGTTGGCCGCACGCTGGGTATTCGGGGTGCCGATGCTGGGCAGCCTGGTGCTGCTGTATGGCGTGGTGCTGCTGTTCATCTGTGCCAACCTGGTGCTGGGCATCACCTTCAGTTCGCTGGCGCGCAACCAACTGCAGGCCATGCAGATGACCTTCTTTTTCTTTCTGCCATCGATGCTGCTATCCGGCTTCATGTTCCCGTTCCGCGGCATGCCGGCGTGGGCGCAGGATGTCGGCAGCCTGCTGCCGCTGACCCACTTCCTGATTCTGGTACGCGGCATTCTGCTGAAGGGCAACGCTATCACCCTGCTGTGGCCCCACGTCTGGCCGATTGTGCTGTTCATGCTGGCGGTGCTGGCGGTGGGGGTGAAAACCTTCCGCAAGACGCTGGACTGACCCCGCCATCGTCAGCGGCGACGGCATGAAAAAACCGGCCGTGACGGCCGGTTTCTGTTTGCTGCCTCGCGTGGTCAGGCGGCGATGTGCAGCAGCCCCTGGATGCCCATTACCGCACCGACCACCATCATCAGCAAGCTGGACAGATACGGCATCTTGCGCGCGAGATCGCCCAGATTGCCAAAGCGCTTGCCGACCTGGCGCGTGCCCCACGCCGCAATCACCCCGACGCTGACCAGCGCAATCGCCAGCCCGAGGCTGAACGATGCCACCATCGCCGCGCCAAGCGTAAAGCGCTTCAGATGCAGGCAGATCATCAGGATGGTGACCGAGGCCGGACACGGCATCAGGCCGCCGCTGAGGCCGAACATGGCGATTTGCGCGGTAGTGACCTGACGCCCGGCAAAGCGGCGCTGGATATCCTCGGCATGCGCGCGCTCGTGGGCATCCTGATACTCGCCGCCTGCCGCCGGAGCGTGCGCGTGATCGTGGTGATGATCGTGATCGTGGTGATGCGCATGATCATGGCCGTGATGGTGGTGGCCGTGATGGTGGCCAGTGGCCTGCGGCCAACCTTCCGCATGGTCATGTTCGCGGAACGACACCTCGAAACGGTGGGCGTGATCGCCATGGCCGATGCTGAGCACGGCCTCGAACTGATGCGGCTCCGGAATCTCCTCGCGCGACTGCAGATAATCGCCACAGGCTTCCAGCTGGAAACACTGCCGCTCGCCGTCCGGGCGCAGCGTTTCCAGCGTGATGCTGTCGCCGGTGTCGAACGCCTGCGGCTGCATGTGGTGGTTGTACGCATAGAGACGGAAGCGCGGCGGCACGCCGTCTTCGAATACCTGCAGCTCGACCACGCCGTGACCGGTATTGATCACGCGGCCGCCATGCGGCGCATGACGCTGCGCCCGCGCTGCCAGATCGTCGTAACGCACCCGGATGAACATCCAGATGGCGACGCCGATCACGATGACGCCGGACAACAGCATGAAATAGGGCTCGGCCTGCTCGGCGATGAACTGGTTGCCAAACTTCAGCGCGGCCGCCGCCAGCACCCAGACCACCAGGGAGTGGGACAGCGCGGCACACAGCCCGAGCAGGACCGCCTGCGCGATGGTGCCGCGGATGGCGATGATGAACGATGCCATCATCGTCTTGGAGTGACCCGGCTCCAGGCCATGCAGCGCGCCCAGCAGGATGGCGCTGGGAATGAACAGCCACAGGTTGGTGGAGCCCTGCTGGATCAGGTCGGCAATCGGCGGCATGGCAGCCCTTCGGTAATTTGGACAGAAAATCGTAGCGGCCGGCATGACCGCCGGCGTCTTTCAATATACTATACCCCACTATACTAAATAGACAAAACTGGGGAGAGAACCATGGCACATACCGTCAAAGGCAAGAAGCAACTGTTGACGCGGATTCGCCGCATCAAGGGCCAGGCCGAAGGTCTGGAAAAAGCGCTGGAAAGCGAGGCCGATTGCAGCGCAATCCTGCAGCAGATTGCCGCCATCCGCGGCGCCGTGAACGGCCTGATGGTGGAGGTGCTGGAAGGACATATGCGCGAACATCTGGGGCCGGCAGTTACCGATCCGCAGCAGCGTGGCGAGGAGCTGGAGCAGATCACCGTCATCCTGCGCTCGTACCTGAAATAACCCTGCCACGCCGCGCAACGGTGCCGGTTGCTGGGCAAGGACTCGATTTGGCTCACCCCCGGCATGCAGCGGTGCGCAACAAGACAACTTGCGCAGCTTCTAGCTAATAATCAACGAGATAGATGCCATAACCCGAAGGACAGGATTGGGCTATACCTTGGTCAGAGGCCAAAGAAGCAGCCTGTTGCGAGCTGTCTTCCTTGGCGGGATGAACCGGCGCGGGAGGGTATGGCAGCATGTTCAACAAGGATCGTTTTATCCAGGACTGTCAGGAAGCGGTTGCCGGCGGTCATGAAGCCATCAGCGAGCTGATGGCTTCATGACCCGGCTCTTATAAACAACTGACGCCGCCGACGATATGCAGGGTGGAGAAGTCGGGGGGGGGCCGGTCATTAAAAAAAAAAAAAAAAAAAAACAAAAGAAGAGGAAGGAAGAAGAGGGAGACAAAAAAGAAACAAAGATAAGATTAGCAAAGGGAAAGCAGAGCAAGATAAGGAAGGGTACAGTGAGTGAGTGGTAGAAAGTTCGCTGCTGTCATCGCCGCTGGTGAACACATTGCCGACCGCCGGCGCCGACGGCTGCAGTTCCTGCTCCAGCCCCAGCAGGCCGGCGCCCAGGCTGGCGGCCAACGCCAGATAGGGGTTGGCATCACAGCCGGGCAGGCGGTTTTCCACCCGTCGCGCCTCGGGGCCGGACACCGGCACCCGCAGCCCGACCGAGCGGTTGTCGATACCCCAGCTCAGGTTCACCGGCGCCGCCAGGTTCTTGACGAAGCGGCGGTAGGAGTTGGGGCTGGGGCAATACAGCGGCATCAGCTCGGCCAGATAGCGCTGCAGGCCGGCGATGTAGTGATGGAACGCCGGACTGGCCTCGCCGCCCGGCAGGCTGAACACGTTGCGGCCGGCGGCATCCACCAGGCTCTGGTGGATGTGCATCGAGCTACCGGGCTCGCCGGCCAGCGGCTTGGCCATGCATACCGCGCGCAGGCCGTGGCGCAGCGCGGTTTCCTTCAGCAGGGTCTTGAACAGGAAGGTCTGATCGGCCAGCGCCAGCGCATCGCCGTGCATCAGGTTGATCTCGAACTGGCTGGGGCCCATCTCGTGCACCCAGGTATCGGTGTGGATGCCCAGCTGCTCGCAGCCGCGGTAGATGTCGTCGAAGAAGGCTTCGTGATCGTTGAGCGTACTAAAGCTGAAGGAATCGAAGCCGCGCTCGCGCCGCGCGCCACGCAGCGCAGGGCTCTGGAATGGCGCGTCGGCATCGGCATCCGGCGCAAACAGGTAGAACTCCAGTTCCGGTGCCACCACCGGCGTCCAGCCGCGCGCGGCATAGCGCGCCAGCACTGCCTTCAGCGCGCTGCGCGGCGCCAGTGGGCTGAGGCTGCCGTCGTGATCGATGTTGTCGCACAGCACCAGCGCGCGCGGGGTGTCGGCCCACGGCACCGGGCGCAGCGTGGCCATGTCCGGCAGCAGGGTCACGTCCGGATCGTTCTCGCCGTAGAAGCGGTAATCCGGAAACTCGCCGACACAGGACTGGATGGCCACGGCGCGCGCGATGCGCAGCTGCTGTCCCTTGACGAAAGCCTTGGCCGGCAGGGTTTTGCCGCGGGCAAAGCCGGTGACGTCGGCAAACGCCAGCTCGACATCGCGCACGTCGTTGGCGCTCAGCCACTGCGCCTGCTCGGCGCTGGGAACGGGATGCTGC
This sequence comes from Vogesella oryzae, assembly GCF_902829295.1. Taxonomy (GTDB): domain Bacteria; phylum Pseudomonadota; class Gammaproteobacteria; order Burkholderiales; family Chromobacteriaceae; genus Vogesella; species Vogesella oryzae. The sequence goes on along the minus strand of NZ_CADEPL010000009.1, from coordinate 57,836 downwards.
ATCAGACTGTTCTCCTGGTCGGGTTCACGGCGCACGGCTGGCGCCCTATGCCATGATTATGCGCCAGTCGTTTCGCAGAAAGGCACCGCATTCCGCCATGCAGAACAAAAACGTTAATTATTTTAATCGCGTGGCAAATCGGCCACGCGCTGGCGGCCTGCGGCCTGGCTGTCACGGCAATAGCGTCACCCGGTTGCGGCCGGCATGCTTGGACTGGTACATCGCCTCGTCGGCGCGCGCCAGCCAGCTGTGCAGCGCCTCGCCGGCATGATGCGGCGTGACGCCGAACGAGGCGGTCACCATCAGGCTGGCGCCCTCTACCGGCAAGGCCTGTGCGGCCAACGTGTCACACAGCCGCTGCGCCAGCGCCTGCGCATCGGCCGGCCCGGTATCCGGCAGGATCAGCACGAACTCCTCGCCACCAAAACGCGCCAGCAGGTCTTCCTGGCGCAGACAGGACAGCAGGCGCTCGGCCACGCCGCGCAGTACCACGTCGCCGGCATGATGGCCGTAAGTGTCGTTGACCTGCTTGAAGTGATCGACATCCAGTAACACCAGCGTCGCCGCCAGATCGCCCTCCACCAGCCGCTTCAACTCCGCCATCGCCGCACGGCGGTTGGGCAGCTGGGTCAGTTCGTCGACATGCGCCATGCGCTCGATGGTGCGCAACGCCTGCTGCAGCTGCTGGTGCTCGCGCTTGAGCGCCTGCAGCGCATTGGCGGCGCGCACGTTGGCCGCCATCAGGTCGGTGTTCAGCAGCGTTGCCTGCACGCTGGCACGCACGCCGTGGCGCAGCTGGCGGTGCACCACCCAGCCGTACAGGCATAGCAGGCCGAAATACAGCAAGCTGGCTACCCCGATGTATTGCGCCATGCGGCCAACCCCCAGCACCCCGTGCAGCATGCCCGGCAGCAGCAGCGCCAGTTCGAAGGCGACCACCGCCAGCATGAATGCCGACTGCACGATCATCACCAGCGCCCCCACTGCCGCCAGCACCAGATACAGCATCATGGTGGCAAGCGGTGACGTCGACTGCAGCCACCAGGCAGCACTGCCCCAGCCCAGCCCGACCAGCACCAGGCTGCCGGCATTGAGCAGCGGCCAACGTTGCAGCATGACGGCATCGGCCCTGGCGAGTAGTGCCCGCGCATCCACCAGCAGTTGCAGGAACAGCGCCAGACACAGGCAGCCGAACCACGGCCAGAACGGCACTTGCGCCAGTACGCCCTCTTCTTCCAGCACAAAGTGCAGCAGGATGGCGGCACTGGGCGCGGTCAGCCCGGCCACCAGCCCGCGGCGGGCCACCAGCTTGATGCAGATCGCCTGCACTTCCTGCTGCAGGCTGTGGCGTTCAGCAGGCACGGCGGGTAGCAACATCGGGTGATCCTTTCCGGCACGGCAGGTCAGCTGGATATGAAAACCCCGCCGGAAGGCGGGGCGTAAACTCAGACTAGCAGCGGCGATGCTCAGCTGCGAATCTGCCCGTCCCCCAGTACCACCCACTTCTGGCTGGTAAGGCCGTGCAGGCCGACCGGACCGCGGGTGTGGATCTTGTCGGTGGAGATGCCGATCTCCGCGCCCAGCCCGTACTCGAAACCGTCGGCAAAGCGGGTGCTGGCATTCACCATCACGCTGGAGGAATCCACCTCGCGCAGGAAGCGGCGCGCGCGACCGTAGTCATCGGTGACGATGGCGTCGGTGTGGTGGCTGCCGTAGTGGTTGATGTGCTCGATGGCGTCATCGATGCCGCCGACTACCTTGATGGCGAGGATCGGCGCCAGGTATTCGGTTTCCCAGTCGGCCTCGGTAGCCACCACCACCTTATCGCCGAGGATGCCGCGCGTGCGTTCGCAACCGCGCAGCTCGACGCCCTTCTCCCAGTACGCCTCGGCCAGCCGCGGCAGGATGAACTCGGCAAACGCGGTATGCACCAGCAGTGTTTCCATGGTGTTGCAGGTGCCGTAGCGGTGGGTCTTGGCGTTCAGCGCGATGTTGAACGCCTTGTCCGGGTTGGCGGTGTCGTCGATGTAGACATGGCAGTTGCCATCCAGATGCTTGATCACCGGCACCCGTGCCTCGCGGCTGATGCGCTCGATCAGGCCCTTGCCGCCGCGCGGCACGATCACATCGACAAACTCGCTCATGGTGATCAGCTCGCCCACCGCGGCGCGATCGGTGGTTTCCAGCACCTGCACCGCGTGCTGCGGCAGGTCGGCCACGCGCAGGCCCTCGTGCACGCAGGCGGCAATCGCCTGGTTGCTGTGGAAGGCCTCGGAGCCGCCGCGCAGGATCACTGCGTTGCCGGACTTCAGACACAGCCCGGCAGCATCGGCGGTGACGTTGGGGCGCGACTCGTAAATGATGCCCACCACTCCCAGCGGCACGCGCATCTTGCCAAGCTGGATACCGGACGGGCGATAAGTGAAGTCGTCCATCTCGCCGACCGGGTCCGGCAGCGCGGCGATCTGGCGCAGACCTTCGGCCATGCCGCGCACGGTTTTTTCCGACAGCGTCAGGCGATCCCCCAGCGCCTCTTCCAGCCCGCTTTGCTGGGCGGCGGCCAGATCCTGCATGTTGGCCGCAATCAGGCGCTCCATGTCGCGCTCGATGGCATCGGCGATGGCATGCAGCGCCTTGTTTTTCTGGTTGGTATCGGCACGGGCCAGCGAGCGGCTGGCCTTGCGGGCGGCCTGCCCGACTACGTTCATGTAATGCTTGATGTCCATGGTCTTGTCCTGCGACAGCGGCGGTTGTTATGTAACGCAGAGTACTGCAAAGCACCCCGTTTCTGCCAGTGTTTGTCGGCAGCCGGCCGGCTGCCGGAGCAGGCCGGCAAGACGCCAAGTGCCTGCTTTATCGGGATTTGTACAACGCCGCACCCGCCTTGCCGCCCCATGCGCTACGCCAGGATTGACCACACCCCGCCGCTGCCATTACTTTGTCCGACAAGCAACCGCTTGATAAAAAAGAGCGTCACCCGCACGCCGAAGACACAGGAGACACCAGCATGCCGAGTTACCAGGCGTTCCACCGCCATTCCATCGAACAACCCGCAGCCTTCTGGGGCGAGCAGGCCGGCCGCATCCACTGGCACAAACCCTGCGACCAGGTACTGGCATACAGCCAGCCGCCTTTCCGGCAGTGGTTCGCCGGCGGACTGACCAACCTGTGCTACAACGCGGTGGATCGCCATCTGGCCGAGCGCCCGGAGCAGATCGCGCTGGCCTATGTCTCCACCGAAACCGGTATCGAAACCGGCTACACCTTCCGCGAGCTGCATGCCGAAGTGGCGCGCTTTGCCGCCATCCTCAAGGCGCAGGGCGTGGGCAAGGGTGACCGCGTGCTGATTTACATGCCGATGATTCCGGAGGCGGTGTTCGCCATGCTGGCCACAGTGCGGCTGGGCGCCATCCACTCGGTGGTATTCGGCGGCTTTGCCCCGGCCAGCCTGGCGACCCGCATCGAGGATGCCGCGCCGAAAGTGATGGTGACCGCCGATGCCGGCCTGCGTGGCGGCAAGCTGATCCCGTACAAGCCGCTGGTGGACGAGGCACTGACGCTGGCCGGCTGCAGCGCGCCCGGCAAGGTGATTCTGGTCAACCGCGGGCTGGCCGAAGCGCCGATGATGAAACCGGGCCGCGACCTGGACTACGACACCCTGCGCGAAGCACACCTGAACGACCGCGCCGAGGTGGAGTGGGTGGAGTCCAACCATCCCAGCTACATCCTGTATACCTCCGGTACCACCGGCAAACCCAAGGGCGTGCAGCGCGATACCGGCGGCTACGCGGTGGCGCTGGCGGCGAGCATGGAATACATCTACGGCGGCAAGCCGGGCGAATGCTTCTTTTCCACCTCCGACATCGGCTGGGTGGTGGGCCACTCCTACATCGTGTACGGCCCGCTGCTCACCGGCATGACCACGCTGGTCTACGAAGGCCTGCCGATCTGCCCCGACGCCGGCATCTGGTGGCAGCTGGTGGAGAAATACCAGGTCACGGTGATGTTCTCGGCACCCACCGCCATCCGCGTGCTGAAGAAGCAGGACCCGGCGTGGCTGCACAAGTACGACCTCTCCAGCCTGCGCGCGCTGTTCCTCGCCGGCGAGCCGCTGGACGAACCGACCGCCAGCTGGATTGCCGGCGAGCTGCAGATTCCGGTGCTGGACAACTACTGGCAGACCGAAACCGGCTGGCCGATGCTGACGCTGTGCAACGGCGTCGAGCCGAAGGCGGTCAAGCTCGGCAGCCCCGGCCTGCCGGTGTACGGCTTTGACGTGCGGCTGTTCAACGAGGCCAGCGGCGAGGAAGTCGGTCCCGGCGAGAAAGGCGTGATCGGCGTGATCCCGCCGCTGCCGCCGGGCTGCATGAGCACCATCTGGCAGCAGGACCAGCGCTTTGTCGATACCTACTTCAGCCTGTTTCCGGACAAACTGGTGTATTCCAGCTTCGACTGGGGCATCAAGGATGCCGACGGCTACTTCACCATCCTCGGCCGCACCGATGACGTGATCAACGTCGCCGGCCACCGCCTCGGCACCCGCGAGATTGAGGAAGCGGTCAGCAGCCACAGCGCCATCGCCGAAGTGGCGGTGGTGGGTGTGGAAGACAGCCTCAAGGGCCAGGTACCGAAGGCGTTTGCCGTGGTGAAGAATCCGGCGCTGCTGGATGATCCGGCGCAGCGTGCCGCACTGGAGAAGGAAGTCATCGCCCAGGTGGCGGCACAACTGGGGGCGATCGCCAACCCGGCGCGGGTGTACTTCGTCAACCAGCTGCCGAAAACCCGCTCCGGCAAGGTGCTGCGCCGCTCGATCCAGGCGCTGGCCGAGGGCCGCGACCCGGGCGACCTGACCACGCTGGACGATCCGGTCGGCATCGAGCAGATCCGTCTGGCCGTCAAACCAGCCTAACAGCAAGGCGGCCGCTGGCCGCCGGCTCCCTTGGGACCGCCATTGTCGAGGAATGGCGGTCTTTTTTTATGCGGCCAACGTTGGCGGGCGGTTTTTGCGGCCAACGTTGGCCGCAAGGCTTACAGCCGGAACACCGCCACCGCCTCGTGCAGGCTGTCGGCATGGCTGCTCAGCTGCTGCGACGAGCTGGCGGTGGCATCCACACTGCCCTGGTTGGACTCGGTCATCGCCGAAATCACCTCGGCGCGCTGGGCGATGTCCTGCACTGCCAGCTGCTGCTCGTGCAGCGCCAGCGCCACCGCCTCGATATGGCTGCTGATGCGGCGCGCATTGTCGCGGATGCCGCCGATCGCAGCGCTGGCCAGCCGGCTTTGCTCCACGCCATCGCGGGTGGCGGTGACACTGCTCTGCATCCGGCTCACCACGGTGTTCATGCCCTGCCCCAGCGCATCGATCTGGCTGCTGATGTCTACCGTGGCCTGGCTGGTGCGCTCGGCCAGCTTGCGTACTTCGTCGGCCACCACGGCAAAGCCGCGGCCGGTTTCGCCGGCCCGCGCCGCCTCGATGGCGGCATTCAGCGCCAGCAGATTGGTCTGGTCGGCAATATCGTGGATGGTCTGGGTAATGGTGGCGATGGTGGCGGTTTGCTCGCGCAACCCTTCCAGCGCCTGCGCGGCAGTGGCGATATGGCCGGCGATACCGTTGATGCCGTCGGCGGAATGGTGGATCAGTGTGGCACAGTCCACCACTGCGCCATCGGCCTCGTAGGCCTCCTGCTTCACCTGCTCCAGCTGGTCGGACAGTTGGCCGATGCTTTGCAGCACCTCCTCCACCGACACCGCAATCGCGCGCGAAGCTTCGCCCTGGGTGTGCGATGCCTGCTGCACCCCTTGCGCCGAACTGCTCAGCAGCCGGGCATTGCCGTGCATCTGTGCGGCCAACTCGCGGATATGACCGGTGATGCCGCGCAGCTTGTCCTGCATGTCCACCAGCGCGCCCAGCAGGCTTTCCTGCCGGCCGGCCGGCACCGCCAGGCTGCGGCTCAGGTCACCGGCCGCGATGTGGCGGGTCTGGCTCATCGCCTCCAGCGGCTCGCCGCCCAGCGTGCCGAACACCCGGCGATACAGCAGCAAGCCGCCGCCGGCAACCATCACCAGTAGCAGCACGCCGCTAATCAGCAGAATCTGGTGCGAGTGTTCTATCGTCGCCTCGCTATCGGCCACCGCCCGGGCATTGTTGGCCGCCACATCGGCCTGCAACTTGTCCAGCACCCGGGTCAGCGCGGCGGCGCGATCGTCGAAGCCGCTGCCGCTGGCTTTCATGAGCTGGTTGCCGGCCTCGCGACCGCTGGCAAGATAGGTCTCGGCCATCTGCTTGCCGACCTCGTAGAAGCCTTGCAGCGCCGGACGCGTCGTCTCCAGATCGCGCCCCAGCTCCGGCGACAGCGCCGCAATGGCGTCCAGGTTCTGCATCCCGGCATGGTAGTGCTCGTCTGCATCGGCAAAGCCATCACGCTCGCCGGTGGCGCTGACATCGGTCAGGAACTGCTGGATCTGCACCACGTGGAAACGCAGACTGCTCATGTTGTCGGTCAGCTTGCTGGTGACCGCATGCTCGTGCTGGCTGCTGGCCAGTACCCGCTGCAGACTGACGCTGACACCGACGCTTTGCAGCAGCAGCAGGGTGACCGTGATAACGATGAAAGACAGCAACAAGGGGCGCAGTTGGCGCGTAAACGGAATCGACATCCTCAAACCACTGAACAGGCAAAAACCGCATTCTTGCCGCTTTGCAGCAAAGGCCGCAATCTTAAAGCATCTGTGTTGTTGTTTTTCATCAAATGCTTAATGATTTCGTTAAACAAGACCAGCAAAAATGGCCGGCGTCGCCACGCCGGCCATTGCCGAAAAGCGCCGTCACACGGATCAGTGCTGCAGTCCGCGCTTCACCCGCCGCATGCCCAGCCACACGCTGAAAGCCACCGCCGGGATCGACAGCCCGGTCAGCAGTTCGACATTGAGATGCAGGCCGGCGGCCTTAACTGCCTTGAACAGATAGCCCAGCAGGCTGACCGCGTAATAGGTCAGCACGCCCACCGACAGCCCTTCCACCGTTTCCTGCAGCCGCAGCTGCAAGGCGGCGCGGCGATCCATGCTGGCCAGCAGTGCCCGGTTCTGCTCCTCGTGCACCACTTCCACCCGCGTACGCAGCAAGGCGGTGCTGCGCTGCAGCCGGGTCATCAGCCGTTCCTGGCGCCGCACCGCGGTGGCGCAGGTTTCCATCGCCGGCCCCAGCCGCCGTTCCATGAATTCGTGAAACGGCTGCAAACCGGACAGGCGCCGTTCGCGCAGCTCGCCGATACGGCGCCCTACCAGCTGGTAGTAGGCGCGCGCGGCGGCGAAGCGGTACTGGCTCTGCGCGATCAGCTGCTCGGCCTGTGCCGACAGGTCGGTCAGCTCGTCCAGCATGCCGGCGTCGTGGCCCTGCGGTTGCGCCATGCGCTGGGTGACCCGGCGCAGCAAGGTGCCAAGCCGGTCCAGCTCGCGCATCTGGCGTTTGGCTTCCGGCAGCGCCAGCAAGGCCAGCAGGCGATAGGTTTCCATTTCGAACAGCCGCTGCACCATGCGGCCGGACTGCGATGGCCCCATGTCGCGGTCGATCAGCACGAAGCGGCTGAAGCCTTCCGCCAGCCGCGGGTCCGGGTGCAGGCGCAGGTCGGTATAGGCCACACCGTTGCCATCGCCGATCTCGGCGCCGATCAGGTCGTGGCCGCCGAACCAGCGTTGTGCGATCTCCGCCGCCGGCGCTTCCTGCTCGGCCGGCAGCAGCACGGCATGGGTCGCCACCATCAGCTCGCCCGGCAGCTGGTTAAGCCAGTCGCCGGGCAGGCGATCCAGCGCGGTACGGTCGAACGGTTCGACAAAGTCGCCACTGAGCACAAAGCTGTAGCGCGCGAACTCGGTATGCAGCGCCCAGCGCACGGTCAGGTCGCCGGCCACGCCGGTGTAGTGCACCTGGCCGGCATCCGGCAGCGGCAAGCCCAGCCGGTTGGCCAGATCGTGCATGGCCGCGCGTTGCTCGGCTTCGGCTTCATCGAAGAACAAGGTAAGGGTGGTCAGTCTGGCCGGCGACGGAATCGCCACCGGCGGCCGCGCGTGCGCCTCGTCATTGAGGCTGCGGCGCAGCGGGTGTGTCTTGAGCGTAATCATGTTCCGGTATCCCTGGTTTCCGGACCGGCGCCGATAAGCGGCACAGGCCCACGGGCAGCTCTGCGGCTGCTGGCGGGCAGCTTACCCGTGGCGGTAGTGATGCAACAAGCCTGCCAGCTAGCGGCATGCTGCCCTACAGGGATGACAACAAGATGGCTGTAACGGTGGTGCGGATGTCAGCCCTTGTGGTGGCGCAACAGCTTCTGCAGCGCACCCTTGACTACCGGATTGCGCACTTCGTCGGCGGCGCGGGCAAAGGCATCGATGCCGGCATCGGACAGGGAAAACGATTTCTGCCGCGGCTTGCGCGGCGGGGTGGGCAGCACCTTCACCCGCAACGTGGTCAGCGGGTAGCCCTGGCGCGCCAGCGGCGCCACCACGCTATTGCCCAGCAGGCGCAGGCGCGCGGCGACCGTGCCGTTGTGGGCGAACACCACCAGTTCGCCACCGCGCACGCAGGCAACCTGGCACTGCTCGGCCAGACGGCCGGGCAACAGGCGCTTGAAGGCGCGGTCCAGCGCCAGGATGGCCTGCGCCGCGGCGGTCAGGTCGGCCAGTTGCTGGTCCTTCTTGCCGAAGTGGCTGAAGAGTTGGCTGCTCATGTGCTTACAAGACGAAACAATCGGCGTGTAGTGTAGCCCAAATGCCCGCCAGCCATACCGATTGCCACGTTCCGGCCAGGGTTTATTGCCTGACCGTTAGCACAGCTCTTGATTAGCTGCAAACTCGCCCCCATTAACTGGGGATTCGCCTGTGTTAAACTCTGGCCCATTTTTCGATTCGGCCGTTGGCCGCTGGATGTCCACAAGATGATTTCGTCGCTTCTCAAGAAAGTATTCGGCAGCCGCAACGATCGACTGCTCAAGCAGTACCGCCAGGTTGTCGCCCGCATCAACGGCATGGAAGACGCGATGAAAGCGCTGTCCGACGAAGAGTTGGCCGCCAAGACCGCCGAATTCCGCGAGCGCCACGCCAAGGGCGAAAGCCTGGACGCGCTGCTGCCGGAAGCCTTTGCCGTCTGCCGCGAGGCCTCGCGCCGCGTGCTGGGCATGCGCCACTTCGACGTACAGCTGATCGGCGGCATGGTGCTGCATCAGGGCAAGATCGCCGAAATGCGTACCGGTGAAGGCAAGACCCTGGTCGGCACCCTGCCGGTGTACCTGAACGCGCTGTCCGGCAAGGGCGTGCACGTCATTACCGTCAACGACTACCTGGCCAGCCGCGACGCCGGCATCATGCAGAAGCTGTACAACTTCCTGGGGCTGTCGGTTGGCGTCAACCTGTCGCAGATGCCGCACGACGAGAAGCAGGTGGCCTACGCCTGCGACATCACCTACGGTACCAACAACGAATTCGGCTTCGACTACCTGCGCGACAACATGGTGTTCAGCACCGACGAAAAAGTGCAGCGCGAACTGGCCTACGCCGTGGTCGATGAAGTGGACTCCATCCTGATCGACGAGGCGCGCACCCCGCTGATCATCTCCGGCCCGGCCGAAGACAACGTCGACATGTACCGCGCCATGAACGCGGTACCGCCGCTGCTGAAAAAGCAGGAAACCGAAGAAGGCGAAGGCGACTACTGGGTCGATGAAAAGGCGCACAGCGTACTGCTGTCCGAAGCCGGCCATGAACGCGCCGAGCAGATCCTCGCCGACATGGGCCTGCTGGGCGAGGGCGACAGCCTGTACTCCGCGGCCAACATCACCCTGATGCACCACCTGAACGCCGCACTCAAGGCGCACGCGCTGTTCCATCTGGACCAGCACTACGTGGTGCAGGATGGCGAAGTGGTGATCGTGGACGAATTCACCGGCCGCCTGATGTCCGGCCGCCGCTGGTCCGACGGCCTGCACCAGGCGGTGGAAGCCAAGGAAGGCGTACAGATCAACCGCGAAAACCAGACGCTGGCATCGATCACCTTCCAGAACTACTTCCGCCTGTACGGCAAGCTGTCCGGCATGACCGGTACCGCCGACACCGAGGCCTACGAATTCCAGAACATCTATGCGCTGGAAACCGTGGTGATCCCGACCAACCGCCCGATGGTGCGCAAGGATCATCAGGACAAGATCTACCGTTCGGCACGCGAGAAATACAACGCCATCATCAGCGACATCAAGGATTGCGTCGAACGCGGCCAACCGGTGCTGGTGGGTACCACCAGCATTGAGAACTCCGAGCTGGTATCGCAACTGCTGACCCAGGCCGACCTGCAGCACAACGTGCTCAACGCCAAGGAACATGCGCGCGAAGCCGACATCGTGGTGCAGGCCGGCCGTCCCGGCGTGATCACCGTGGCCACCAACATGGCCGGCCGCGGCACCGACATCGTGCTGGGCGGTAACCCGGAACCGGAAATCAAGGCCATCGAAGCCGACGAAGCGCTGAGCGACGCCGACAAGGCCGCGCGTATCGAGGCCATCCGCGCCGAATGGTCGCAACGTCATGAAAAAGTACTGGCCGCCGGCGGTCTGTACATCATCGGTACCGAACGCCACGAATCGCGCCGTATCGACAACCAGCTGCGCGGCCGTGCCGGCCGTCAGGGTGACCCGGGCGCCAGCCGCTTCTACCTGTCGCTGGAAGACCCGCTGCTGCGTATCTTCGCCGGCGAACGCGTGGCGATGATCATGGACAAGCTGAAGATGCCGGATGGCGAAGCCATCGAGCATCCGTGGGTATCGCGCTCCATCGAGAACGCGCAGCGCAAGGTGGAAGGTCGCAACTTCGACATCCGCAAACAGCTGCTGGAATACGACGACGTGGCCAACGATCAGCGCAAGGTGATTTACCAGCAACGCAACGAGATCCTGGAAGACGACGACGCGTCCGACATCGTGACCAATATGCGCGAAAGCGTACTGTCCGACCTGGTCGACCTGCACCTGCCGCCGGATTCGATGGAAGAACAGTGGGACCTGCCGGGCCTGGAGCGCGCGCTGGAAGCCGAGTTCCTGCTACAGGCGCCGGTAGCTGCCTGGCTGCAGGCCGAGCCGACACTGGATATTCCGGACATCAAGCAGCGCATTCTGGACCTGGCCGCCGCCAGCTACGCCGAGAAAGTGGCCGCCGTCGGCGCCGAGCAGATGCAGCAGTTCGAGCATGGTCTGGTGCTGCAGATGCTGGACAACACCTGGCGCGAACACTTGGCGGCGATGGATCACCTGCGTCAGGGCATCCATCTGCGCGGCTACGCGCAGAAGAACCCGAAGCAGGAATACAAGCGCGAGGCGTTCGAACTGTTCGAGGCCATGCTCAACCGCATCAAGCACAGCGTGGTCACCTTGCTGATGACGGTGCAGGTGCGTGGCGATGCCGATCTGGATGCCGTTGCGCCGCACGAAGTGGCCGGCATGGAACTGCACCACGACGAACTGCCGTCCGCCGTCGAGCAGGAAGACAACCCGTACTCGCCGGAAGCAATGGCGGCCCAGGGCCTGCGCGTTGGCCGCAACGACCCCTGCCCGTGCGGCAGCGGCCAACGTTACAAGCAGTGCCACGGCAAACTGGCCTGAGCCTTGCCGCGATAACTAACCGCCAACAGCCGTTGGCGGTTTTTTTACGCCCGACGAAATCCCGCCATGCCTGCACTCGCCCCGCTGCAACTGCTTGCCTTCGCCCTGCTCGCCACCGCCGGCCTGCTGTTGCTGGCCCGCCAGCGCCCTGCCGCTTGCGGCCTGCTCATCGCCGCCCTGCCCGCCGCGCTAGCCGCCGGCTTGCTGACCCTCTCCGCCTTGCCCGTGCTGCTGTTGGCCGCAGCGCTGCTGTACTGGCAGCTGCGCCAGCCGCAGCGACCTGCCCCGCGCGGGTTGTTGCTGTTGCTGGCGCTGCTGCTCGGGCTGCATTTGTTGCCGGGGTTCAACACCGTGACGCTATGGCAGGGCCGGCTGGCGGCCGACAGCAGCCCCTACCTGCTGCGCTGGGGGCTGGACAAGGCGCTGGCCGGCGCGCTGTTGCTACTGGCGTTTGACGACTGGCGGCCGGCGCTGCGCGGCCAACGTTGGCCGCAGCTGGCGTCGGCCCTGCTGTTGCTGCTGCTGGCACTCGCCAGCGCGCTGCTACTGGGGCTGGTACGCATCGATGTGAAATGGCCGACGTGGTGGCCGTACTGGCTGGCCGGCAACCTGCTGCTGACCTGTATCGCCGAAGAAGCGCTGTTCCGCCGCACCCTGCCGCAACTGCTCCCCGCCAGCTGGCCGCCGCTGGTGCAGATGTCGGCCTGCAGCCTGCTGTTCGGTGTCGCCCATGCTGCCGGCGGGCCGGTATGGGTGATGTCTGCCAGTCTGGCCGGCCTCGGCTATGCGCTGATTTACCGTGCCAGCGGGCAGCTAGGGTGGGCGATCCTGGCGCATGGCGCGCTCAACAGCCTGCATCTGGCGCTGCTGAGCTACCCGCAACTGGGTTGAAGATCCAGCAAGGTTGGCCGCAACCAGAATAGCGGCAAGAAAAAACCCCGCCGTAGCGGGGTTTCTGTCAGCAGGCCGCATGCGGCCAACCTTGAGCGCCTTACACCAGCAGGCAGGACGATTGCGACTTGTCGCTGACCGCGTGCAGCACGATGTCTTCCTTGCCGCAACGTTCCTGCGCCTGCGGGCAGCGGGTACGGAACACGCAGCCGGACGGCGGGTTCATCGGGCTGGGCAGGTCGCCCTGCAGGATCTGGATCTGCTTGTTCTTCTCCAGCTTCGGATCCGGAATCGGAATCGCCGACAGCAGCGCACGGGTGTACGGGTGGCTAGGCGCATCGTACAGCGCGTGTTTCTCCGCCAGCTCCATCTCGCGGCCCAGGTACATCACCAGGATGCGGTCGGAAATGTGCTTCACCACCGCCAGATCGTGGGCGATGAAGATCAGCGCCAGACCCATCTCGCGCTGCAGGTCCTTCAGCAGGTTGATGATCTGCGCCTGGATCGACACGTCCAGTGCCGATACCGGCTCGTCACAGATGATCAGCTTCGGCTCCAGGATCAGCGCGCGGGCGATGCCGATACGCTGACACTGGCCACCGGAGAACTCGTGCGGGTAGCGGTTGATCATCTGCTCGCGCAGGCCGACTTTGGCCATCATGGCGCGCACGCGCTTGTCGATCTCGGCACCTGACAGCTCCGGACGATGCACGCGCAGCGGCTCGCCGATGATCTGGCCGATGTTCATGCGCGGATTCAGCGACGCCAGCGGATCCTGGAAGATCATCTGGATGTCCTTGCGCACCGCCAGCCAGTCCTTGTCCGTGCCTTTGCGCAGGTCGCGGCCCATCCACACGATTTCGCCGGATTTGGCCGGGTGCAGGTTGAGGATGGCGCGCGCCAGGGTGGACTTGCCGCAGCCGGATTCGCCGACCACGCCCAGGGTTTCACCGGCATACAGGTCGAAACTGACGCCATCGACCGCCTTCAGGGTTTTCTTCGGAGTCCACGGCCAGGCATTGTTGCTCTTCACCTGGAAGTGCACCTTGACATCGCGGACCGACAGGATGGGCTGGCGTTCAGACATGCGCCTTCTCCTTGATGATCTGCAGTTCAGCTACCGGCTTGTGACAGGCCCGCAGCACGGAGGAATGGTTGCCGGCGGCTTCCAGCAGCGGCAGCACTTCGGCGCAATGGGCATTGGCGTGGGCGCAGCGTTCGGAGAACGGGCAGCCTTTGGGCATGTGCGCCATGTTCGGCGGGTTGCCCGGGATGCTCACCAGCGTGTCGCCATCGTGATCCAGACGCGGCAGCGCGCCCAACAGGCCGATGGTGTAAGGGTGGGTCGGGTGATAGAACAGGTCGTCGGACTTGCCGTACTCCATCACGCGGCCGCCATACATCACCATCACGTTTTCGCACAGGCCGGCCACCACGCCCAGGTCATGGGTGATCATGATGATGGCGGTGCCGAAATCGCGCTGCAGGTCTTTCAGCAGGCTGAGGATCTGCGCCTGCACGGTCACGTCCAGCGCGGTGGTCGGTTCGTCGGCGATCAACACTTCCGGCTCGCACAGCAGCGCCATGGCGATCATCACGCGCTGACGCATACCGCCGGAGAACTCGTGCGGGTACATGTCGATGCGGCGTGCCGCTTCCGGAATGCGTACCGCTTCCAAGAGCTCGATGGCGCGCTTCTTGGCTTCGCGACGGGTCATGCCCTTGTGCAGCTGCAGTACCTCGGTCATCTGGCGCTCTACCGTCAGGTAGGGGTTCAGCGAGGTCATCGGGTCCTGGAAGATCATCGACACGCGGTCGCCGCGGATGCCGTTGAGCTGCTTGGGGCTCATGGTCAGCAGGTTCTGGCCGTTATACAGCGCTTCGCCGGTGGCTTTGCCGTTCTTGGCCAGCAGGCCCATCATCGCCAGCACGCTCTGGCTCTTGCCGGAGCCGGACTCGCCGACGATACCCAGGGTCTTGCCTTTTTCCAGCTCGAAGTTCACTCCGTTGACGGCATACACGTAGCCATCGGGGGTCTGGAACTGTACCCCCAGGTTTTTTACTTGCAACAGGCTCATGGTGTGCTCCTCAACGATCCTTCGGGTCCAGCGCGTCGCGCATGCCGTCGCCGATATAGTTGGCGCAGTACAGGGTGATGGACAGCATCGCGGCCGGGAACAGCAGGATCCACGGGGTGGTTTCCATCACGCCGGTGCCGTCTTCGATCAGCACGCCCCAGCTGGTCATCGGCTCTTGCACGCCAAGGCCGAGGAAGGACAGCACCGATTCGGTCAGGATCACGCCCGGTACCGTGACGGTGGTGTAGATCACCACGATGCCCAGCAGGTTCGGCACCACATGGCGGAAGATGATGCTGCTGGTGGAGACACCGATGGCGCGCGCCGCTTCGATGTATTCCTTGGATTTGATCGACAGCGTCTGGCCGCGCACCACGCGTGCCATGTCCATCCACGAGAACACGGTGATGGTCAGCACCACCAGGTAGAACTCGCGGCCCAGCAGGGTCACCATCAGGATGGCGATCAGCAGGTAGGGCACGGCGTACATCATGTCGACGATACGCATCATCAGGGTATCCACCTTGCCGCCGAGGAAGCCGGCAGTGGCGCCCCACACGATACCGATGGTGACCGAGGCGATGGTGGCCAGGAGGCCCACCATCAACGAGATGCGGCCACCGATCAGGCAACGCACCAAGAGGTCACGTCCCAGCTCGTCGGTACCGAAGTAGTGGCCGTTGAGCATGGTCGGGGCCAGGCTCATCGCCTCCCAGTCGGTGTCTTCGTAGCTGTGCGACAGCAGCATCGGCCCGAAGATACAGGCCAGGGTAATCAGCGCCAGGATTACCAGGCTGACTACGGCGGCCTTGTTACGCAGGAAACGCTCGCGCGCATCGCGCCACGGGCTGCGACCGTCTACCGGCAAGGCGCTGACGTTGGCCGCAATGGCTTCGGCTGCGGCTTTCTGTTTACTTCTCAACATGTTCGGATTCCTTGCGATGCTCAGTAGCGGATTTTCGGGTCAAGCAGCGCGTACGCCAGATCGACCAGCAGGTTGAGTACCACGGCAACCACGGTCACCAGCACCACCAGACCCAGTACCAGGGTGTAGTCACGGTTGGCCGCACCGTTGACGATCAGCTTGCCCAAACCCGGCAGCGAGAACACCGACTCGGTCACCACCGCGGAGGTAATCGACGAAATGGCCAACGGCCCCAGTACCGACACCACCGGCATCAGCGCCGGCTTCAGCGAATGGCGGAACACGATGGTGCTCATCGGCAGGCCCTTGGCCTTGGCGGTACGGATGAAGTTGGAGTTCAGCACTTCGATCAGGCTGCCGCGCATCACCCGGCCGATGGTCGAGATATTGATGAAGGTGAGCAGCGCCATCGGCAGCACCATATAGCTGATCTGGAAGTCGTTCCAGCCACCGGCCGGCGATACTTTCAGCCAGATGGCAAAGATCATGATCAGCACCGGGCCGATGATGAAGGACGGGAAGGCGCTACCCAGGTTGCCGATCAGCATCACCAGATAGTCGACGATGCTGTTCTGGCGCAGCGCGGCGATGATGCCGAGGCCAACACCGATGAACACCGACAGCAGCAGCGAGCCGCCGCCGATGGCCAGCGATACCGGCAGCGCATTGGCCACCAGATCGTTCACGCTCCAGTCGGCGTAGCGGAAAGAGGCGCCGAGGTCACCCTGCAGCAGGCTCTTCAGGTAATAGAGGTATTGCTGCCACAGCGGCAAATCCAGATGGTACTTGGCCTGCAAGTTGGCCAGCACTGCGGCGGAAATCTTGCGTTCGCTATCGAACGGGCCACCGGGGGTGGCGTGCAACATCAGGTAACAGACAGTGATGACGAGCAGCAAAGTGGGGATCGTCATCAATACGCGGCGAAAAGCGTAAGACCACATAACGGGAATACTCCAAGTCGGGAGGGTGAGTGCCCGGTCGGTAGAGTGCAGCAGGAAACCCTGCACCCGCCTGTCCCTTGTGGGGACAGCCGGAACCAGACACGCCGACAGCACTTATAACAACTATAAGCCGGGCGCCCGCGATACGGGGCCCGGCCTTGAACAACGGGGAGAACCAGCCTCCCCGCCTACCATCAGGCACTTAGTGCTTGATGATGTACAGGTCCTTGTTGCGGTAACGGTCCATCGGGTTCTTGGTGGAGTAGCCACCAACGTAGGACTTAACCAGACGCGGAACGGTGTACTGCAGCAGCGGCAGCATCGGGTAGTCGTCCATGATCATCTTGGTAGCCTGGGTCAGCAGCTGCTTGCGCTTGGCCGGATCCTTGCTCAGGTTGCCCTGTTTGATCAGTTCGTCTGCCTTCGGGTTGCAGTTGCCGTTGTCGTTCTGGTCGTTGCCGCACTGGATCAGTGCCAGGAAGGAAGTGGCGTCGTTGTAGTCAGCTACCCAGCCGTTACGGGCGATCTGGTAGTCACCGTCATGACGCTTCTTCAGCAGCACCTTGAACTCCATGTTTTCCATGTCGGTGTTCAGGCCGAGCTTGGACTTCCACTCGGAAGCGGCGAAGATCGCCATCTTCTTGTGGTATTCACTGGTGTTGTAGGTGAACTTGATCTTGGTGCCCGGCTGGACACCGGCAGCGGCCAGCAGCTTCTTGGCTTCGGCAACGCGCTGTGCCATCGGCCATTTTGCCCAGTCGTAGGTGGTCACGTCGGCGCCGGCAGTGCCGCGCACGATGGCGCTGTAAGCCGGAACCTGGCCGTCAGCGGTGATCTTGGAGGACAGGATGTCGCGGTCGATCACCATCGACAGTGCCTTGCGCACGCGCACGTCCTTCAGCAGCGGATCTTTCACGTTGAAGGAGTAGTAACGCAGGCCCAGCATCGGCGCATTGCGGATGTCTTTCGGCAGTTCGGCCTTGTACTTCTCGTAGGTGCCCGGAGGCAGCTGGTATACCCAGTCGTTTTCGCCGGACTGGAACAGTTTCACGTCGGCAAAACCGTCTTCAACCGGCAGGTAGGTCACCTTGGTCAGCTGTACGTTGGCCTTGTCCCAGTAGTTCTGGTTCTTCTCGATCACCAGCTTGCTGTTTACCAGCCAGTCTTTCAGCATGAAAGCACCGTTGCCAACCAGTTTGCCCGGCTTGGTCCAGTCCTTGCCGTACTTCTCGATGGCGGCCTTCGGTGCCGGGCCCAGCTGGGTGTTGGACACCAGCTCCGGCATGAACGCTACCGGATACGGGGTCTTCAGTTCCAGGGTGTACTTGTCGATGGCCTTTACGCCCACCTCGGTCACCGGCTTCTTGCCTTCGGCGACTTCCTGGCCATTCACCAGGAAAATGCCGTAGGTGGTGGCGTACGGGGAAGCGGTTTTCGGATCCAGGAAGCGGCGGATACCGTAAACAAAGTCGTCAGCAGTCACGGCAGTGCCGTCGGACCACTTGGCGTTCTTGCGCAGCTTGAATACCCAGGTCGTCGCGTCGGTCTGTTTCCAGGACTCGGCCACGCCCGGCACAACCTTGCCGTCGGCGTCGGTGGCAGTCAGACCTTCGAACAGGTCGCGGGCGATGTTGTTGGCGCCAACCGATTCGGCCAGAGCCGGATCAAGCGACTCGGCTTCGGAACCGTTGTTACGCACCAGTTCCTGCTTGGCGTCCAGCTGGACACCGGCCGGTACCTTGGCGGCCAGGGCAACCGGAGCGGCCAGGGCCAGGGCAACGGATGCGGCAACGACGCTGAATGTCATGGTTTTTTTCATATTCTCCTGCTCTCCTTGAACAAGAAACGACCTGCAAAAGCGCAGGTCGTCCTGAAAAACAATCTGTGTATACAGTACGTAAAGGCGAGGCCATTATGCACAGCAGACATAGCTGTCACAAGAGCCAAAACGCGCTTACCACGCCACAGCCGCATCAATACGTGGCATTTCCTTCATATGGTTGTGGTAGAAACGCCATTTTCATGCCAAGCCATGAAAAAGACTCATGGCTGGCATCGCCAATGCACATGCTCGCCGGCACGTAACGGCACCAGCTCCTCTTCACCATAGGTCAGTGCCGCCGGCACTTGCCAGCTTTCCTTATGCAAAGTGATGGTATCGGCATTGCGTGGCAGACCATAAAATGCCGGCCCGTTAAAGCTGGCGAACGCCTCCAGCTTGTCCAGGGCACCGGCCTGCTCGAAGGCTTCAGCGTACAGCTCGATAGCGGCATTGGCGGTGTACATGCCAGCGCAACCGCAGGCGTTTTCCTTGGTGTGGCGTGCGTGCGGCGCACTATCGGTGCCGAGGAAGAATTTGTCGCTGCCGCTGGTGGCGGCGGCCAGCAACGCTTCGCGGTGCAGCTCGCGCTTCAGTACCGGCAGGCAATAGTGGTGCGGGCGGATGCCACCGGTAAACAGCGCATTGCGGTTCATCAGCAGGTGATGGGCGGTAATGGTGGCCGCCACGTTGGCCGGCGCGGCAGCCACGTACTCGGCAGCCTGGCGGGTAGTGATGTGCTCGAATACTACGCGCAGCTGCGGCAGGCGCTGCAATAGCGGCTCGAATACGGTGTCGATGAACACCGCCTCGCGATCGAACACATCCACGTTCGGATCGGTCACTTCGCCATGTACCAGCAGTGGCATGCCGACTTCCGCCATGGCCTCCAGTGCCACCATGGCATTGGCAACATCGCGCACACCGGCATCGGAGTTGGTGGTCGCGCCAGCCGGATACAGCTTGATGCCATGCACGAAACCGCTGGCCTTGGCCTTGCGCACTTCTTCTGCGGTGGTGGTTTCGGTCAGATACAGCGTCATCAGCGGCTCAAACTGACTGCCAGCCGGCCGCGCGGCCAGGATGCGCTCGCGGTAGGCGGCGGCGGCTTCCACCGTGGTCACCGGCGGCTTGAGGTTGGGCATCACGATGGCGCGCCCCATCTGGCGGCAGGTATCCGGCAGCACCGCCTGCATGGCAATGCCATCGCGCAGGTGCAGGTGCCAGTCATCCGGGCGGGTAATGGTCAATTTCATGATTGGTCTCTCGGGTAAGCGGTAAAGCCGGTAAACGTTGGCCGCAACGGCTATTTACGGCGGACAACGAGCAAAAACTTGCCTTCTGCGGTAACGGACGACTCCAGCAGCGCGTTACCGGTCTGCCGGCAGAAGGCCTCGAAATCCTTGGGCGCACCAGGGTCGGTCGCCAGCACCGACAACACCTGGCCGCTCTCCATGGTGGCCAGCGCCTTCTTGGAGCGCAGAATCGGTAATGGGCAATTCAGCCCGGAGAGGTCCAGCTGTTGATCTGGTTGCATAGTCGCTCCCTGCACGCATAGTCGCTACAATAAAGCGGTCATTTTAAATGAGCTTGGACGCAAAACCCCAACCATGTGTGTGATTGCCCTGGCTTACAAGACGCCGGCGCTCGGCCCGCTGGTACTGCTCGCCAACCGCGACGAGTACTACCGCCGCCCCAGTGCCGCACTGGATTACTGGCAGGATGCGCCGCAAACGCTGGGTGGACGCGATCTGCAGGCCGGCGGCAGCTGGCTGGCGATCGACACCCGCGGCAGGTTGGCCGCCGTCACGCATATCCGCGACGGCCGGCCGCAGATGGCTCCGCGTTCGCGTGGCGAACTGGTGCAGCGCTTTGTTTCCGGCAACGAGGAACCGCTGGCGTTTGCCGCCTGGCTGCGTGAGCACCGCCACGAATTCGGCCCGTTCAATCTGCTGTTCGGTCCCAGCAATGACCTGCTGCACTTCAACAGCCGCACCGGCATGCTGAACCGCGTCAGTCCCGGCATCCATCTGCTGGCCAATGCCGACATGGATACCCCGTGGTTCAAGTGCGAACGTCTGCGCGAACGCATGGGTACGCTGCGCCGTCCGCCGCAAGAGGCAGAAGTGCTGCCCTGGCTGTGCGACAGCACTGCGGCCAACGTGGCGGAACTTCCCAATACCGGCGTCGGTCTGGCGCAGGAAAAAATGCTGTCCCCTGTATTTATCGTAGGCCGTGACTACGGTACACGCGCCTCTTCCCTGCTGACCGTCAATGCCCGTGGCGATGTCGGCTTTTCCGAAATCAGCTGGGGCATGGGCGGTCGCGAAACCGGTCGCCGCCGTTACCAGCTGCGCATTGGACAACCCAGGACATAATTTTGAAACGACTCTTGCAACAACTTCCCTTTGCGCTGGCGCTACTGCTTGCGGCCAACCTCGCCCATGCCGACCTGTCAGGCAAAGACCGCCCGCGCAAGCTGCCAGTCAACCCATATACCGAGGATTTTGTCTGGCAGGAAAAATCGCAGACTCTGCCTCCATACGCGACTGCCCCGCAATGGCTGGAACTGCCGATGCCCGCCAGTGTACGCCCCAAGGTATTTGTCGACATCTCAGATCTGCAACTGGGCGAAGACGAAGTAATTCGGTACACCTTGCGCCAGCTAAGCAGTAGCGGCATCGAGAACATCAGCCGGGAAGGCCTTTACTGCATCAAGCGTCAACTGCGTAGTTACGCTTATGGCGATACGGTCAACAAGCGCTGGATAGAAGCACAAAATAGCGACTGGCGCGGTATTGCCGCTAATGACTGGATAAGACGCGAGCTGATGGAAGATATGTGTCCTAAGGGCTGGACCCCCCCCACGCTGGAGGAACTCCGTCTTAATCTGAACAAAGCGGGCAACATCGACCGTACACCGCAACGGGAAAAAGAGCGCAAGCTGTACCTCCCGCCTGTAAGCACAAAAGCCGCGATCCTTATCGCGGCTTTTTCTTTGCGGCCAACAGTTAATATCAGATCACTTCCGGCAGGCGATGGAAGCTCGACGGCACCTCGTCGGTCTGGGAGAAAGAAACAAACTCCCAGGCATCCGGCGTAGCCAGCA
Organism: Vogesella oryzae; assembly: GCF_902829295.1. GTDB lineage: Bacteria > Pseudomonadota > Gammaproteobacteria > Burkholderiales > Chromobacteriaceae > Vogesella > Vogesella oryzae. Next base: position 36,437 of record NZ_CADEPL010000009.1, on the reverse strand, counting down.
ATACCCGCAACAGCTTGTTATTCAGTGCATGGCCGGACTTGTGGCCGCTGAATGCGGCAATCAGCGGGTGGCCAACGATGTACAAGTCGCCGATGGCATCCAGAATCTTGTGGCGCACGAATTCGTCCGGAAAGCGCAGCCCTTCCGGATTCAGTACGTACTCGTCATCGATCACGATGGCGTTATTGAGATTACCGCCACGTCCCAGACCATGCTGACGCATGTACTCCACTTCGTGCATAAAGCCGAAGGTACGTGCGCGACTGATCTCGTCGATATACGAACGCGACGCGAAATCGATGTGCACCGTCTGCGGTGCGCGGTTGAATGCCGGATGGTTGAATTCGATGGACAGTTCGACGCTGAAGCCCTCGTGTGGCACTAGCTTCACCCACTTGTCACCTTCCACCACCTCCACCGGCTGCTTCACCCGGATGAATTTTTTCGGTCTGGCCTGTTCCTCGATGCCAGCCGTCTGCAACAGAAAGATGAACGGAGCGGCAGAGCCATCCATGATGGGAATCTCTGCCGCCGTTACATCCACAACCACGTTATCGATACCCAGCCCTGCAAAAGCCGACATCAGATGCTCGATCGTGCCGACACGCACGCCGGTGTCAGTCACCAGCGTCGAGGAGAGGCGCGTGTCGTTCACGAGCGACGGTTGTGCCGCCACCTCGACCGGCTCGGGCAGGTCGGTGCGGCGAAAGACGATACCGGTATCGGGCGCAGCCGGGTGCAGGGTGAGTTTCACCCGCTCGCCGGAATGCAGACCAACGCCGGTTGCGCTGATCGTCTGTTTCAGCGTGCGCTGCAGGATCATGATGCGTCCCTGACTTGTTTGATGACGGCAATTTTATCACAGGGCATTTTCGGCCCTGATTGATTCATCTGCCGCAATCAATAAGCCAAGGCTATCAGTCAGCCTGTTTGCGCAGGAACGCCGGAATATCGTAGGACTCGCTAACGCCCGGATCGCTGAAGTCGGCGGCAACCGGAGTACGGCGATTGCTACGGCTGATCGCCGGCATCTTTTCCAGGTCGGCGTAGTTCACTTCCATCGCGACATTGTCGGTACCGGTTTTCAGCACCTTGATGTAATCCGGACGCTCGGTGCGGCCAGTCTGCGGCTTCTGCCCCAGGCCGGTGGCGATCAGCGTCACGCGGATGGTGTCTTCCGGCATGTCTTCCACTTCGGCGGTACCGAACTTCACTTGGGCATCTTCGTCGGCATACTGACGGATGATGCTCATGATTTCGCGGTATTCGCTCATCTTCAGGCAGCCAGGTGCGGTGGAAATGTTCACCAGCACGCCGCGGGCGCCTTCCAGCGTGATGTTGTCCAGCAGCGGGCTGGCCACGGCCTGCTCGGCAGCCACGCGGGCACGATCGATACCGGCCGCGTAGGCGGAACCCATCATTGCCAGGCCCATTTCGCCCATTACCGCGCGCACGTCGGCAAAGTCGACGTTGATCAGACCCGGGCAGGTGATCACTTCCGAGATACCGGCCACGGCGCCCTTCAGCACATCGTCGGCAGCGCGGAAGGCTTCACGCATGGTGACATCCTCACCCAGCACCGCCATCAGCTTTTCGTTCGGGATCACGATCAGCGAGTCGACATGCTTTTTCAGCAGGTCGATACCATCACCGGCTACGCGCAGGCGGCGGCCTTCGTGCTCGAACGGACGGGTAACCACGCCCACGGTCAGGATGCCCAGTTCCTTGGCCACTTCGGCCACCACCGGCGCGGCGCCGGTACCGGTACCGCCACCCATGCCGGCAGTCACGAATACCATGTTGGCACCGCGCAGCATCTCGGCGATGCGCTCGCGGTCTTCCAGCGCGGCACTGCGGCCAACCTCCGGATTGGCACCGGCACCCAGACCACGGGTCAGATTATTGCCCAGTTGCAGTTTCAGGCCCGCCTTGTTGCGTTGCAGGGCCTGTGCATCGGTGTTGGCACAGATGAATTCCACGCCGGCCACCTTGCTGTCGATCATGTTGTCGATAGCGTTGCAGCCGCCACCGCCGACACCGATCACCTTGATCACTGCCGCATTGGCAGTTTCTTGCATTACTTCGAATACCATGCCGCTCATTTTTCCTCTCCTGTAAAAAGATGAGCTGTTGACGGACGAATCGCTTACCTACTTAGAAGTTGCCGGCGAACCACGCCTTCATCTTCTGGAACATCTGCCCTACACCGGCGGCGTCAGACTTGTGGCCGATACGGGGCTGCATCTGGTCCTTGCCGTACAGCAGCAGACCCACGCCGGTAGAAAAGCGCGGATTCTTCACTACTTCCGACAGGCCACCCACATACTTGGGCACGCCAATGCGTACCGGCATGTGGAACACTTCTTCGGCCAGTTCCACCATGCCCGGCATCAGGCTGGCACCACCGGTCAAAACCATGCCCGAGGACAACACTTCCTCGAAGCCACTACGGCGCAGCTCCTGCTGCACCAGCTGGAACAACTCTTCCACCCGCGGCTCGATCACTTCGGCCAGGGTGGCGCGCGACATCTGGCGCGGACCGCGTTCGCCCACGCCCGGCACCTCGATCATCTGCGACGGATCGGCCAGGCCCACCAGCGACACGCCATGCTGGATCTTGATGTCCTCGGCCTCTTTGGTCGGGGTGCGCAACGCCATGGCGATGTCGTTGGTGATCTGGTCACCGGCAATCGGAATCACCGCGGTATGGCGGATGGCGCCGTTGGCATACACCGCGATATCGGTGGTACCGCCACCGATATCGATCAGGCACACGCCCAGTTCTTTCTCGTCTTCCGACAGCACCGCGTTGGCCGACGCCATCGGCTGCAGTACCAGGTCGGACACTTCCAGCCCGCAGCGACGCACGCACTTGGCCACGTTCTGCGCCGCGGATACCGCGCCAGTAACGATATGCACCTTGGCCTCCAGCCGCACACCGCTCATGCCCAGCGGCTCGCGCACGCCTTCCTGGCCGTCGATGCTGTATTCCTGGGTCAGGATGTGCAGCACCTGATGATCCGGCGGAATCGACACCGCACGCGCGGTTTCGATCACGCGGTCGATATCCATCTGGGTGACTTCGCGATCCTTGATCGCCACCATGCCGTGCGAGTTGACGCTCTTGATGTGGCTGCCGGCGATTCCGGTAAACACCTCGTTGATCTTGCAGTCGGCCATCAGCTCGGCCTCTTCCAGCGCGCGCTGGATCGCCTGCACGGTGGATTCGATATTCACCACCATGCCGCGCTTCAGGCCGCGCGAAGGCACCTGGCCCATGCCGACGATATTGATCTGGCCTTCTTCCAGCACCTCGGCAACGATCGCCACGATCTTCGAGGTGCCGATGTCCAGGCCGACCAGCATGTTCTTGCTTTCCTTAGGTTTGCTCACCTGTCGCTCCAAGCTCAAAGCTTCTTTCCTGCCACCGGCGGTGCCTTGTAATCAGGCATCCGCACGGCGAATCCATTGGGGTAACGCATATCCACATACGTGATGTAGTAGGGCAGCGTGGCTAGGCTTTTCGGCCAGTGCAGCACGAAGCGCGCCAACCTTTCCATGACCGGGCCGCTACCCAGTTCCAGCGTGATCCCGTTATCCAGTTCCATCCGCCACGCCTCCCGTTCCGACAGCCACAACCGGGCTGGCTGGAGGTGTACCGGCATCAGCTGCTGCCTTGCGGCCTGCAGCATCTTCACCATTTCCTTCTCGCTCGCTGCCGGCCCGAACAGCACCGGTAGCGGCTGGTCGCTGGCGGCATCGAACCAGCGCCCTTCGGTGCTGATCAGACCGGAGTCTCCCCACCGCGCCAGCGCCACATGCTCGCCGACCGTGATATCCAGCCGGTCCGGCCAGGTGCGCCTTACCTGCACCTTGCTCACCCATGGCAGCTTTTCGAACGCGGCCCGGGTCTTGTCGATGTCCAGCGTGAAAAACGTGCCGGTCAGCTCGTTCTGCGCGATGTACTTCAACTGCACCGGCGTTACCTTGTTCACTTCTCCACCGATGTGGATCCGCTTCACCGGGAACAGTGGCGAGTGCGTCAGCCAGAAGCCCCCGGCATACAACAACATCAATAACGACGCGGTCAGCAGCAGATTGGCTACTGCCCGCAATACGGCATGGTTATCCCACATGAGCTGCCGCCAGCACCTTTACGCACAGCTCCTCGTAGGACAGCCCCTCGGCACGCGCCGCCATCGGCACCAGGCTGTGGCTGGTCATGCCCGGGTTGGTATTCACTTCCAGCAGGTAGATGCCACCCTGCTCGTCCATCAGGAAATCCACCCGCGCCCAGCCACGGCAACCCAGCACGCGGAACGCCTGCAGCGCCAGCTCGCGTGCACGCTGCTCGGTTTCCTGCGCCAGCCCGGACGGGCAGCGGTACACGGTATCGTCGCGGAAGTACTTGGCCTGGTAGTCGTAGAACTCGGTAGCCGGCTCGATCTTGATGGTCGGGTAGGCCTTGTCATCGATCACCGCGCAGGTGTACTCGCCGCCGCCGATGAACTGCTCGGCGATCACGATGCTGTCGTACTTGCGGGCTTCCTCGTAGGCGGCTTTCAGCTCGCCCGGATTTTTCACCTTGGTCACGCCGATGCTGGAGCCCTCGGTGGACGGCTTCACGAAAATCGGCAGGCCCAGCTGTTGTTCGATGGCAGCGAAATCGCTGTTGTCGTTCAGCAGCTCGAAGGCCGGGATCGGCAAACCGGCGCCCTTCCACAGCAACTTGGTACGCCACTTGTCCATGCAGATCGCCGAGGCCAGTACGCCGCAACCGGTGTACGGCATGCCCATCGCTTCCAGCGCGCCCTGCAGCGTGCCATCCTCGCCAAACGGGCCATGCAGGATGTTGAACACGCGGACAAAGCCCTCTTCCTTCAGTGCGGCCAACGGTTTTTCCGCCGGATCGAAGGCATGCGCATCCACGCCCTGGCTCTGCAACGCGGCCAGCACGCCGCCGCCGCTCATCAGCGACACTTCGCGCTCTGCCGAGTTGCCACCCATTACTACTGCTACCTTGCCGAACTGCTTCATCTTGCTTCCTTGCTGCCGCATGTGATGCATGCGGCCAACCTTGTCTCTATGTCAGGCCCTGGCGGCGGCAACCAGCTTGGCTGGAATGCCGCCGATGGAACCGGCGCCCATGGTGATCACCACGTCGCCATCGCGGGCGATATCGCTGATGGTCTGCTGCATGTCGGCAATCTGCTCGACAAACAGCGGCTCCACCTTGCCGCCGACGCGTACCGCCCGCGCCAGCGCGCGGCCATCGGCAGCAACGATCGGCGCTTCACCGGCGGCATACACCTCGGCCAGCAGCAGCGCGTCCACGGTGGACAGTACTTTCACGAAATCTTCGAACAGGTCGCGGGTGCGACTGTAACGGTGCGGCTGGAACGCCAGCACCAGACGCTTCTCCGGAAACGCGCCGCGTACCGCGGCCAACGTGGCCGCCATTTCCACCGGGTGATGGCCGTAATCGTCGATCAGGGTGTAGCTGCCGCCATCCTTGGCCGGCACCTCGCCGTAGCGCTGGAAGCGGCGGCCGACACCGGCAAACTCGGCCAGACCCTGCTGGATGGCGGCGACATCGGCACCACACTCCAGCCCGATGGCGGTGGCCGCTAGCGCGTTCAGCACGTTGTGACGGCCCGGCATATTCAGGGTGACCGGGAAGCGCAGGCCTTCGGCCTTCACCACCACGTCGAAATGCATGCGGCCGGCGTCGGCAGTCACGTTCTCGGCGTAGATGTCGGCGCTGTCGTCCAGACCGTAGGTGGTGACCGGCTTTTTCAGCGCCGGCACGATGCTGCGGACGTGCTCGTCGTCCACGCACAGCACGGCACGACCGTAGAACGGCAAACGGTGCACAAAATCGATAAACGCCTGCTTCAGCTTGTCGAAGCTGTGCTCGTAGGTGTCCATGTGGTCGGCATCGATATTGGTGATCACCGCCATCACCGGCTGCAGGTGCAGAAAAGAGGCGTCGGATTCGTCGGCCTCGGCCACCAGGTATTCGCCACTGCCGAGGCGGGCATTGGTGCCGGCCGCGGTGAGCTTGCCGCCGATCACGAAAGTCGGGTCCAGGTTGGCCGCACCCAGCACCGACGCGGTCAGGCTGGTGGTGGTGGTCTTGCCGTGGGTGCCGGCAATGGCGATGCCCTGCTTGAAGCGCATCAGCTCGGCCAGCATCATCGCGCGCGGGATCACCGGGATGTGGCGCGCCTGCGCTTCCATCACTTCCGGGTTGTCCGCCTTCACCGCGGTGGAGGTCACCACCACGTCGGCACCCTGGATATAGGTGGCGTCGTGACCGAAATGGATGCGCGCACCCTGCTCGGTCAGGCGCTTGGTGGCGGCATTGTCGGCCATGTCGGAACCGGACACGGTATAGCCCAGGTTCAGCAGCACCTCGGCAATGCCGCACATGCCGACACCGCCGATGCCGACAAAGTGAATATGTTTGACTCGATGTTTCATTGTGTCTTCTCTTGCTCGGGTCCCGTCGGGCCCCTGTCCTATTCGCTATCCGCCAGTGCCTGGCACAGATCGGCCACTTTGGCCGCCGCCGCCGGTTTGGCCAGCAGGCGCGCCTGTTCGGCCATCTGCTGCAGCTGCGGGCGAGTAAGACCGCCCAGCAGGGTTGCCAGTTGCTGCGGATTCATCTCTTTTTGCGGCAGGTGGATCGCCGCGCCATTGGCTGCCATCCACTCCGCGTTATCACGCTGGTGCGAGGTGGTGGATACCACCAGCGGCACCAGAATCGCCGGCACGCCGGCGGCACACAGTTCGCTGACGGTGATCGCGCCGGCCCGGCACAGGATCACGTCGCATTCGGCCAGCAGCGCCGCCATGTTGTCGATGAACGGCAGCAGCGTCACATCGCGGCCAACCTTCAGCCCGGCAGCGGCATACGCCTGCTGCACGGCATCAAAATTCTTCTCGCCGGTCTGGTGCGTCAGCAGCGGACGCGCGTCCGCCGGCATCGCGGCCAGTGCCAGCGGCAGGGTGTCGTTCAACACCTTGGCGCCCAGACTGCCGCCCACCACCAGTACGCGCAGCGGCCCCTGACGGCCGGCGAAACGCTCCGCCGGCGGCATCATCTGTTCGATCTCGGCGCGTACCGGGTTACCGGTCACCACCGCTTTCTGCAATTTGGCGGCTTCGCCGTCGAAACCGCAGGCCAGATGGTCGGCAAACGGCAGCAGCGCCTTATTGCTCAGCAGCAGGCCGGCGTCGGCATTCACCATCACCAGCGGCTTCCACAGCAGCGCGCCGGCGAGACCGGTCGGCAGGCAGACATAACCGCCCATGCCGAGGATCACGTCCGGACGGTGCTCGAACATCAGTTTCAGGCTCTGCAGGAAAGCTAGCCCCAGCTGCAACACGCCCTTGATCGACCCGAGCAGGCCCTTGCCGCGCACACCGTGGAACGGCAGCCGCACCAGCGGGAAGCCGGCCGGCGGCACCAGCTTGTTTTCCATGCCGCGCTCGGTACCGACCCACACCACGCTCCAGCCACGGTCTTGCAGCTCGCGCGCCACGGCGATGCCGGGGACGATGTGTCCACCCGTGCCTGCTGCCATCACCATGACCGTACGCTTTGCCATCTCTGCTTTCCCTACCGTGGGCCTTGCCCGTTGTTGCTATCTCTGCGGCCAACGTTGGCCGCAGCGTTTTCCGTTAAACCGTGGAGCCTCACTGCCTGTTTTTCCTTCGCCGCTACGCGCGCGGGCAAATCAACGCCTGACGCTTCGCTCCACTCGCCCTACGGCTCGGGCAAACAGGCGCCTGCTCGCTGCGCTCGAGCTCCTTGCGGAGCCATGCGGTGCTTCAAACTTTGAAGCCCCGCATCAAGCGCCTGTTTTCATAATCCACGCGCAGCAGTACGGCCAGCGACGCCAGGTTGCACAGCATCGCCGAACCACCGAACGACATCAGCGGCAGGGTCAGACCCTTGGTCGGCAGCAAACCCATGTTCACGCCGACGTTAAAGAAGGTCTGGATCCCCAGCCAGATGCCGATCCCCTGCGCCACCAGCGCCTGGTAGTAACGCTCCAGCTTCTTTGCTTCCACGCCGATGTGGAAGGCGCGACGCACAATCCAGGCATACAGCCCCAGCACCACACAGATGCCGATAAAACCGAACTCTTCCGAAATCACCGCCATGATGAAGTCGGTATGCGCTTCCGGCAGGTAGAACAGTTTTTCCACGCTGCCGCCCAGCCCCACGCCCCACCATTCGCCGCGACCGATAGCGATCAGCGAGTGGCTAAGCTGATAGCCCTTGCCGTACGGGTCATCCCACGGATCGAGGAAGCCCAGCACCCGCTTCAGCCGGTACGGCGAGGTAATGATCAACAACGCGATCGCCACCACCGCCATCGCCGCCAGACCGGCGAAAATACGCAGGTTGATGCCGCCCAGAAACACGATGCCCATGGTGATGCTCATCACCACCATCAGCGCGCCGAAGTCCGGCTCCAGCAGCAACAGCATGGCCACAAACACGATGGCCACCAGAATTGGCAAAAACCCCTGGCGGAAGCTGTGCAGCTTGGCCGCCTTGCGTACCGTGTAATCGGCGGCGTAAATCGCCGCGGCCAACTTCATCACTTCCGATGGCTGCAGGTTCAGCACCAGCAGGTTGATCCAGCGCCGCGAACCGTTCACCACCTTGCCGATGCCCGGAATCAGCACCAGCAGCAACATGAAACCCGCCAGCAGGAAAAACTTGCCCGCATACTGCTGCCAGAGTCGGGTCGGCACCTGGAAGGTCACCCAGGCACCCACCAGGCCAATGGTCATGAAGATCATGTGGCGCTGCAGGTAGAAGTAGCGGTTGTTGGTGGCCGGATCGGCCTCGGCATAGGCAATCGATGCCGAATACACCATTACCAGGCTGATCGACAGCAGCAGCGCAATCGCCCACATCAGTGCTTCGTCGAGCACGGTGATGGCGGTGACCGATGAACGCTGCCCGAGGCTGACCATCAGTACGCCCCCTCGGCCCGGATCGCCGCCACGGTATCGATGAACACCTGGGCGCGATGCGCGTAGTTCTTGAACATGTCCAGACTGGCGCAAGCCGGCGACAGCAGCACCACGTCACCGGCTTGTGCCAGTTTGGCGGCGGTGCGGGTGGCGTCTTCCAGCGTGGCGCAGTCGGTCAACGCAACACCGCTGGCGGCCAGCGCGGCGCGGATGGCCGGCGCATCGCGACCGATCAGCACCACGGCACGGGCAATGCGGGCGCAGGCGGCTGCCAGCGGCGCAAAATCCTGCCCCTTGCCATCACCGCCGGCGATCAGCACCACCTTGCGGGTCATGCCGTTCAGCGCGGCCTCGGTAGCGCCGACATTGGTGCCCTTGGAATCGTCGATAAACATCACACCGCCGAACTCGGCGACGAACTCCACGCGATGCGCGAGGCCACGGAAGGTCTGCAGCGCCGGCAACAGCAACGCGCGATCGACACCGATCGCCTCTACCAGTGCCAGCGCCGCCAGGGCGTTGGCCGCATTGTGCAGCCCCTGCAACGGCATATCGGCGCAGTCGAAAACCGGCTGGCCGGCGATAGTAAGCAGGTAGCGGCCATCCGTCTGTTGCAGAGCGTAATCGGTCTGCTCGCGCAGCGAGAACCAGCGCAGCGGCCGGCCCGGGCGCACCATGGCGCGGCAGAACACATCGTCGCGGTTCAGCACCTGCACGCCGGCACCGGCAAAGATGGCGGTCTTGCTATGCGCGTAATCCAGCAGATCGTTGTAGCGATCCAGATGGTCTTCGGAAATATTCAGCACCGTGGCGGCATCGGCGCGCAGGCTGCTGGTGGTGTCCAGCTGGAAGCTGGACAGCTCGATCACGTACACGTCCGGCTGCTTGCCGCTGGCTTCGCGCTCGGCCAGCGCGGTCAATACCGGCAGACCGATGTTGCCGCACACCACGGTATCCAGCCCGGCGGCCTCGCACAGGTGGCCAACAAGGCTGGTCACCGTGCTCTTGCCATTGGAACCGGTAATGGCGATGACCTTGCTGCCATTGCCGGCGATGGCACGGCAGAACAGCTCGACATCGCCCACCACCTCGCCACCGCGGGCAGCAAAGGCGGCAATGGCCGGTGTACGGCAGCTGACGCCCGGGCTCACCATCAGCAGGTCGGCGTCGGCGAAAGTGGCGTCGCTGAACGCGCCCAGGCGCAGGGCCACGCCCAGCTCGGCGGCCACGTTGGCCGCATTGGCCGGGTTGTCGCGGCTGTCGGCGATGGTGACGCGCGCGCCATGCGCCAGCAGCCAGCGCGCGGCGGAAACGCCGGTGTCGCCGAGGCCGATGACGATGATGTGGCGGTTATCGAAGCGCATCACGTAGTCCTTAACGCAGTTTCAGGGTGGCCAGACCGGCCAGCACCAGCATCATGGTCACGATCCAGAAGCGCACCACCACTTGGGTTTCCTTCCAGCCCTTCAGCTCGTAGTGGTGATGCAGCGGCGCCATGCGGAACACGCGCTTGCCGGTGAGCTTGAACGAACCCACTTGGATCATCACCGACAGGGCTTCCATCACGAACAGGCCGCCCATGATCAGCAGCACGATTTCCTGGCGCACGATCACTGCCACGGTACCCAGTGCGGCGCCCAGTGCCAGCGCGCCGACGTCACCCATGAATACTTGCGCCGGATAGGCGTTGAACCACAGGAAGCCGAGGCAGGCACCGCAGATGGCGGCACAGAACACCACCACCTCGTGCGCACCGGGTACAAACGGCATGCCCAGATACTTGGAGAACACGGCGTGACCGGCCACGTAGGCGAAGATCGACAGGCCGGCGGCCACCAGCACCACCGGCAGCGCCGCCAGACCATCCAGGCCATCGGTAAGGTTCACCGAATTGGAAGTGCCGACGATCACGAAATAGGTCAGCACGCAGAAACCGATGCCGCCCAGCGGATAGACGATGTTCTTGAAGAACGGCACGATGAATTCGGTAGAGGCCGGCAGCTTGGCGGTGGTAAGCAGGAACACGCCGGCGGCAATGGCAATGGTGGACTGCCAGATCATCTTGAAGCGGGCGGAGACGCCTTTCGGGTCCTTGTACACCACCTTGCGCCAGTCATCGTAGAAACCCAGTGCGCCGGTACCCAGCGTTACCAGCAGCAGAATCCATACATACAGGTTCGACAGGTCGGCCCACAGCAGAGTGGTCACCGTCATCGCCAGCAGGATCAGCGTACCGCCCATGGTCGGGGTGCCGGTTTTGACCAGATGGGTCTGCGGACCATCCTTGCGTACTGCCTGGCCGACTTTCAGTTCGGTCAGTTTGGCAATCACCCACGGCCCCATCCACAGCGAAATGGCCAGCGAGGTCAGCGCCGCCATCACCGCGCGCAGGGTGACGTAGTTCAGTACATTGAAGGCGCGAATGTGTTCGCGCAGCAGATCGGCCAGCAGTAGCAGCACGTTTAATCCTTCCCGTGTTCTTGTTGTGTTTGCAGGTGGTCGACCACCCGTTCCATGCGCATGAAGCGCGACCCTTTCACCAGCACGGTGCTACCGGCGGTGACTTGCTGATCCAGCGCGGCCAACAGCGCCGGCAGATCGTCGAAATACTGCGCACCGGCACCATAGGCGTTGGCCGCATGGCGGGCCAGTTCGCCCAGGCACAGCAACTGCTCGATGCCGCGGGCACGGGCATGCGCGCCCACTTCGGCGTGCAGTTGCGGCGCGGTGTCGCCCAATTCGCCGATCTGCCCCATCACGAAGATGCGCGGCGCCGGATAGGCCGCCAGCACATCGATACCGGCCTTCATCGAATCCGGATTGGCGTTGTAGCTGTCATCGATCACCGTGGCGCCACAGGCGGCCTGCTTCAGCTGCAGCCGGCCCTTCACGCCACCGAAGGCAGCAAGACCGGCAGCGATGGCAGCCAGCGGCACGTCCAGCGCCAGCGCTACCGCAGCGGCAGCCAGCGCGTTGCGCACGTTGTGCTCGCCGGCAGCCGGCAGCTCGATCGCTTGCTCGCCTTGCGAGCACACCAGGGTGAAATGGTTGCCGGTGGCGCTGGCGACGATGTCACGGGCGCGAACGTTGGCCGCAGCGTTCAGGCCGAAACGCAGCTGGCGATGCTGGCCGGCAGCGGCGGCGAAGATGTCCAGCTGGGCATCGTCGGCATTGATGATGGCTACGCCGTCGGCGGTGAGTCCTTCGAAAATCTCGCTCTTGGCGCGGGCGATGTCGGCGGTGCTGTCGAAGCCGCCGCCCAGATGCGCGCGCATGGCATTGTTGACCAGCGCCACCTGCGGCCGGGCCAGCCCGGAAAGGTAGCGGATCTCGCCAAAGTGGTTCATGCCCATCTCGATCACCGCGTAGCGGTGCGCCGGGCGCAACGCCAACAGCGTCAGCGGCAGGCCGATGTCGTTGTTGAAGTTGCCGGCGGTGGCATGCACCGCGGCGTCACCGGCATGGGCACGCAAGATGGCCGCCACCATTTCCTTGACCGTGGTCTTGCCGTTGGAGCCGGTGATGCCGATACGCTTCACATCCAGCCGCGCGCACCAGGCTGCGGCCAGGGTGCCCAGCGCCAGCCGGGTGTCGTCAACACGGATCACGCTGCCACTGCTGGCGGCAAAGTCACGGCGCACCAGGGCGAAAGCACCCTTGGCCAGTACGTCGGCCACGAAGTCGTGGGCATCGAAGTTGTCGCCCTTCAGCGCCACGAACAGGTCGCCGGCCTGCACCGCGCGGCTATCGGTCACCACGCGCAGGAACTCGGCATCGCTGCCGGCCAGTGTGCCGGACAGGATGTGGGCGGCCTCACTCAGCAGCAGCATGCTTGGCCCCCCAGGCGGTGAGTGCGTCTTCGGCAACGCGGAAATCGGAGAACGGGTGCTTTACCCCGGCGATGTCCTGGTATTCCTCGTGGCCCTTGCCGGCGATCAGGATCACATCACCGACACGCGCCTGCAGCACCGCCCAATGAATGGCGGCAGCACGGTCGATTTCGATATGGCCCGGCGCCTGCATGCCGGCCAGGATGTCATTGATGATGGCTTGCGGATCTTCGCTGCGCGGGTTGTCACTGGTGACCACCGCCACATCGGCAATGCGCTCGGCGATCCCGCCCATCAGCGGACGCTTGCCCTTGTCGCGATCGCCGCCACAGCCAAATACGCAGAACAGCTTGCTGCCGGCGGGACGGATCTCCGCCAGCGTGGCCAGCGCCTTGTCCAGCGCATCCGGCGTGTGGGCGTAATCCACCACCACCAGCGGCTCCAGACTGCTGCCGATGCGCTGCATGCGGCCGCGCGCCGGCTGAATCTTGCCGAGCACGCGGGCAGCATCTTCCAGCGCCACGCCGTTGACACACAGCACCGCGAGGCAAGCCAGCATGTTGGCCGCATTGAAACGCCCCAGCAGCGGGCTCTTGATCACTGCATCGCCCCACGGCGTGGTAACGGCAAGCTGCAGCCCATCCAGGTTGGCCGCCAGGCTCAGCGGGCGCACATCGCCCTGCTCCAGCCCGTAGGTAATCACCCGGGTCTTGCTGCTATCGATGCCGGCGGCCAGGGTACGGCCGAAAGCGTCATCGGCATTGATGATCGCGTGCTGCAGACCTTGCCAGTGGAACAGTTTGGCCTTGGAGGCGCTGTACTCTTCCATACTGCCGTGGTAGTCCAGATGATCACGGGTCAGGTTGGTGAACACGGCCGAGCGGAAGGTCACGCCGTTAACGCGGAACTGGTCCAGCCCGTGGCTGGAGACTTCCATGCTCACCACGCTGGCGCCCTGGCGACGGTATTCGGCCAGCTTCTGCTGCACGGTGACCGGGTCCGGCGTGGTGTGGGTGGTTTCGGTCAGCTCGCCATAGAAGCCGTTGCCGACGGTACCGATCAGCGCCGCCTTCTCGCCCAGCAGCGCGTAGGCTTGCGCCAGCCAGTGCGAGATCGATGTCTTGCCGTTGGTGCCGGTAATGCCGATTACCGCCATATCGCGGCTGGGTTGGCCGTAAACGTGGGCCGCCACGATGCCGGCATTGGCACGCAGGTCCGGCACCGGCAGATTTGGCACCTGCCAGGCCGGGTTCCAGCTGAAACCGTCGGCACTGTCCCACAGCACCGCTGCCGCGCCCTTTGCCAGCGCGGCCGGAATGAAGTCGCGGCCGTCGGTGTACTCGCCGCGACAGGCCAGGAACAGGTCGCCCGGCAGCACGCGCCGGCTGTCGGTTTCGACGCGGCTCATGGCTACGCCAAGACCCTGCAGCATGGCAGGGTCCCAGTCCGGCAGATTGACCAGAGTGGTTTTCATGTTTCTTCCCGCACTTCCGAAATCTGCTGTTCCGGAATCAATTGGTTATTGGAGGGAGCATCCGGCTCGACCCCCAGAATGCGCAAACTGCCGGCCATGATGTTGGAGAAGGCAGGGCCCGATACTGTGCCGCCGTAGTAACCACCAACACTCGGCTCATCGATCATCACTGCCACGATCAACCGTGGCCGGGTTGCCGGCGCGAAGCCGACAAACAGGCCGATATGCTTGTCCGGCGCGTAATGGCCGCCCACCAGCTTGCGGGCGGTACCGGACTTGCCGGCGACGTGATAGCCGAGCACCTGTGCACGCACCGCCGTGCCGCCTTCCTCGGTAACCGTCATCATCATTTCGCTCATGGCCTTGGCGGTGGCCGGCTTCACAACCTGACGCCCCGGGTTTGGCACCGCCAGTCGGGTAAACGACAGCGGCAACAAGGCGCCATTGTGGGTAAAGATGGTGTAGCCGCGGGCCAGCTGCAGCAGACTGACGGTTACGCCGTAGCCGAAAGACATGGTGGCCTGCTCGATCGGACGCCAGGTCTGCCAGTCGCGCAGGCGGCCACTGGACTCACCGGGAAAGCCGGACTGCGGGCTCTGGCCGAAACCGCTCTGGCGGTAGAAGGTCCACATCTGCTCCGGACTGAACATCGCCGCGATCTTGGAAGCGCCGACGTTGGAGGATTTCTGGATGATGCCGGTCACAGTCAGTGTCGGGTTGGAGTGCGAGTCGCGCACCGTGGCCGGCCCGATCATGTACGGACGGGTGTCGAAAACGGTATTCGGGTTAATACGACCGGCGTCAATCGCCATCGCCACCGTGAATGGTTTCATGGTGGAGCCCGGCTCGAACATGTCCACCACCGCACGGTTGCGGCGCATTTCCGGCTCCAGCACCGCACGGTTGTTGGGGTTGTACGACGGGGTATTGGCCAGCGCCAGCACTTCGCCGGTCTGGGCATCCAGCACCACCACCCCGCCGGCCTTGGCCTTGAAGGCCTCGGTCGCCGCCGACAGCTCGCGGTAGGCCAGGTACTGGATGCGCTTGTCGATAGACAGCGCCAGTGTCTGGCCGTCGCGTGGCGGCTCGATAGCGGTCACGTCCTCGATAATGTGACCGCGACGGTCTTTCAGTACTGTACGGCTGCCCGAACGGCCTGCCAGCATCTTTTCGCGGGTCAGCTCCAGCCCTTCCTGGCCCTTGCCGTCGACCCCGGTAAAGCCGATCACGTGCGACAGCATCTCGCCAGCCGGATAATAGCGGCGATATTCCTGCTGCTTGGCGATGCCGGGAATGCCCAGCGCCATTACCTGCTCCGCCAGCTGCGGGCTGATCTGGCGCTTCAGATACACAAACTCACGCTTCTTGTCGGCAAACTTCTGCTGCAGCTCCGCCAGCGGCAACTCCAGCAGGCGCGACAATGCGGCCAACTTGTCGGCCGGCACCGGGTTCATATCCATCGGACTGGCCCAGATGGACTGCACCGGGGTGCTGATCGCCAGCACCTCGCCGTTACGATCGGTAATCACGCCGCGGTTGGCTTCCAGCACCATGCTGCGGCGGAAGCGTGCCTCGCCCTGGTTGACCAGAAAATCCTGTTGCACCACTTGCAGATAGATGGCGCGTGACAGCAGGCCCAGCAACAGCAGGCCCAGCACCAGCTGCACCACGGCCACACGGCCCGGCGCCAGCCGCATATGCGGTTTGACGGTGTTACGGATCGGCGGCGAGTACACGCGGCTCATCGCACACCCTCCGGCGTAATGACGTATACCTGGCGCTGACTGGGTGTCAGCATGCCAAGACGGCTAGTGGCGGACTTCTCGATCAGGGCATGCGCGCCCCAGGTACTCTGCTCCAGCTGCAGCTGGCCATACTCGACATCCAGCTGGCGCGACAGCTTCTGCTGCTTTTCCAGCTCGTTGTACAGGTGGCGCGACACGTGCTGCGAAGTCACCACGGACATCGCACACCCGATCACGGCCACCAGCAAGGCGGCATTGAGCTTGTTAATGCTCACTGCGCCCCCTTCCATTCGCCGGCAGTACGCTCGGCCACGCGCATAATGGCACTGCGCGCCCGTGGGTTGGCCGCAACCTCTTCCTCGCTACCGCGAATCGCCTTGCCCACCGGCTTGATCGCCGCCTCGGCGATATCGGCAGCACGGACCGGCACCCAGGACGGCAAGGTGTCAGTAGTACTGGCAGCGCGGATGAAATTCTTGACGATACGGTCTTCCAGCGAATGGAAGCTGATTACCGCCATGCGGCCGCCCGGCGCCAGCTGGGATACCACCTGCGGCAGCACTGCTTTCAGCTCATCCAGCTCGCGATTGATGTAAATCCTTATCGCTTGGAAGGTTCGCGTCGCGGGGTCCTGACCTGGTTCCCGAGTGCGGACGTTCTTCCCAACGAGCAAGGCGAGCTCACGCGTCGTCTCGAGGGGGCGCTCAGCCCTTTGCGCAACAATGGCTGCTGCGATCTTGCGAGCAAACCGCTCTTCACCATAAGTCTTGATTACCTCTGCAATGTCGGCCTCGTCGGCAGTTGCCAGCCATTCGGCCGCCGTCATGCCGCGAGTGGTGTCCATGCGCATGTCCAGCGGCGCATCGAACCGGAAACTGAAGCCGCGACGACCATCGTCGATCTGCGGCGAGGAAATACCCAAATCCATCAGCACGCCGTCCACCTTGTCTACGCCGAGCGCAGACAGTTCGGCTGCAAAGGTTTCGAAACCGTTGTGCACGATGGTGAAACGCGGATCCGCCGCCGCCAGCGCAGTGGCTACGGCGATGGCTTCCGGATCCTTGTCGAATGCGATCAGGCGACCCTGCGGCCCGAGCTGGGACAGGATCAACCGGCTGTGGCCGCCGCGCCCGAAGGTGCAATCGACGTAAACGCCATCCGGACGAATGGCGAGGGCCGCGACGGCCTCATCGAGTAGCACCGTGCGGTGAACAAAAACTGCGTCGGTCAAAGCGTGAAATCTCCAAGATGCTGCGCAAGGTCAGCAGGATCAATGTCGAGTGCCGCGGTGGTCTGGTTGTCCCAGCCGGCGGCATCCCACAGTTCAAAGCGGTTTCCCATTCCCACCAGTGCCACATCCTTGTCCAGCCGGGTCAGCTCGCGCAGGCGGGCTGGCAGCAGGATGCGGCCGGCAGAGTCCATTTCCAGCGTTTCGGCATGGCCAAGCACCAGACGCTGGTAGCTTTTCAGCATGGGGTTACCGCTAGGCAGAGCCAGCAGGCGCTGCTCGACGGGCTTCCAGTTGGGTTCGGGGTAGATCAGCAGGTGATCGGAGGATTCGAGGGTAACGACAAGCTTGTGGCCGAATGCGGACAGCAGTGTCTCGCGGTGCCTGGCCGGAATGGCCAGACGCCCCTTGGCATCAAGAGAGACAAGACTTACGCCGCCGATCATTTTGCTTGGACACTTCGCCTAGAAGTTAGGGGCCATCGCCCCACAATTACCCACTTCACCCCACTTTTCGCCACTATAGGGAAACGGTTTTACCCGGTCAACATCGAAAAAAGGCAATTAGCCTTTGGCGACAATGACTTACCGGTTTGTTTAAAGCGGGAAATGTAGGCAAATCAGCGGCTTACAGAAACAACCCAAGAAAGGGTGTCAAATCATGCCATTGGCACGATTGGTCACACCCCAAAAAACTGCGGCGCACCACCCGGGTGCGCCGCCAGCAACCAGACCACCGCCGGATCAGGCCAGCTTCTGCTTCAGGATTTCCTGCACCTGCGCCGGATTGGCCTTGCCTTTGGAGGCCTTCATCACCTGACCTGCCAGTGCGTTAAGTGCCTTTTCCTTGCCGGCACGAAACTCTTCCACCGCCTTGGGGTTGGCCGCAATGGCTTCTTCCACCATCTTCTCGATGGCGCTGACATCGGACACCTGCTTCAGGCCATCGCGCTCGATAATGGCATCGGCGCTCAGATCACTCTCCCACAATGCATCGAACACCTGCTTGGCCAGCTTGTTGGACAGCGTGCCATCGGCAACGCGCGCAATCAGGCCAGACAAACGCTCGGCCGGGATCGGGCAATCAGCAATATCCAGCCCTTCGCGATTCAGACGTGCCGCCACCTCACCGCCCAGCCAGTTGGCCGCCAGCTTGCCCTGACCGGTTGCCGTCGCCACCGCCTCGAAATACTGCGCCAGCGCCAGACTGGAAGTCAGCAGCGCCGCGTCGTAAGCGGAAACGCCGAACTGCTCGACAAAACGCGCCTTCATCTGCCCCGGCAGTTCCGGCATTTCGCTGCGAATGCGCGCGATTTGCTCGTCGCTGATGCGCACCGGCAGCAGATCCGGATCCGGGAAGTAACGGTAGTCATGCGCGTCTTCCTTGCTGCGCATCATGCGGGTTTCGCCGCTGTCCGGGTCGAACAGCACGGTAGCCTGCTGGATCTTGCCGCCATCCTCGATGGTGTCGATCTGCCACTGGATCTCGTACTTGATCGCCTGCTCCAGGAAGCGGAACGAGTTCAGGTTCTTGATCTCGCGGCGGGTACCGAACTCGGCCTGACCGAACGGGCGTACCGACACGTTGGCATCCACGCGGAAGCTGCCTTCCTGCATGTTGCCGTCACAGATCCCCAGCCAGGTCACCAGCGTGTGCAGCGCCTTGGCGTAGGCCACCGCCTCTTCCGGCGAGCGCATGTCCGGCTCGGACACCACTTCCAGCAGCGGCGTGCCGGCACGGTTCAAGTCGATACCGGTCATGCCATGGAAGTCTTCATGCAGCGATTTGCCGGCATCTTCTTCCATGTGCGCGCGGGTAACGCGGATCACCTTCTCTTCGTCACCCACCAGAATCGCCAGCTTGCCATGCTCGACAATCGGCAGATCCATCTGGCTGATCTGGTAGCCCTTGGGCAAGTCGGGGTAGAAGTAGTTTTTGCGTGCGAACACGTTCTTCTGGTTGATGTCGGCGTCCAGCGCCAAACCCAGGCGAATGGCCTTGTCCACCACCGCCTTGTTCATCACCGGCAGCACACCCGGCAGCGCCAGCTCCACCAGCGAAGCCTGGGTATTCGGCTCGGCGCCAAAGGCGGTGCTGGCACCGGAGAAAATCTTGGAAACAGTGTTGAGCTGCACATGCACCTCAAGACCGATAACGACTTCCCATTTCATGATTGGAAAATCCTTTTTCTATTCAGAAGGTTGGCCGCATGCGGCCAACCTGTACATTGATCGCGATTACAGCGCCGGAGCGCGGGTATGCCAGTCGGTCGCCTGCTGGAACTGGTGCGCCACATTAAGCATCTTGGCTTCGGCAAAGTAGTTGCCGATGATCTGCAGCCCCACCGGACGGCCGTTGTCGGCAAAGCCGGCCGGCACACTCATCGCCGGCAGACCGGCCAGGTTCACCGACAGGGTGTAGATGTCCGACAGGTACATCTGCACCGGATCGCCGGATTTCTCGCCCAGATTGAAGGCGGCGGTCGGCGCCACCGGGCCGAGAATCACGTCGCAACCGGCAAAAGCGGCCTTGAAGTCGTCGGCGATCAGGCGGCGGATCTTCTGTGCCTTGATGTAGTAGGCATCGTAGTAACCATGGGAAAGCACATAGGTACCCACCATGATGCGGCGCTTCACCTCGCTGCCGAAGCCTTCGGCGCGGGTCTTCTCGTACATGTCCACCAGGTCCTTGTACTCGCTGGCGCGATGACCGTAGCGCACGCCGTCGAAGCGCGACAGGTTGGCAGAGGCTTCCGCCGGCGCGATCACGTAGTAAGCCGGGATCGACAGCTGGGTATTGGGCAGACTGACTTCCACCACCTCGGCGCCCAACTTCTTCAGCTCGGCCACGGCGCTGTCGATGATGCGGCCAACGTCGCTGGCCAGACCTTCGGCAAAGTATTCGCGCGGCAGGCCGACACGCAGACCGGCCAGCGGCTGGTCCAGCTCGCGGGTGTAGTCTTCCTTGGCGCGCTCCAGGCTGGTGGAATCACGTTCGTCGAAGCCGGCCATCACGTTCAGCATCAGCGCGCAGTCCTCGGCGGTCTGCGCGATCGGGCCGCCATGATCCAGCGAGCTGGCGTAGCCCACCATGCCAAAGCGCGACACCGCGCCGTAAGTCGGTTTGATCCCGGTCACGCCGCAATGGCTGGCCGGCGGGCGAATGGAGCCGCCGGTATCGGTAGCCGTTGCTGCCGGTGCCAGACGGGCCGCTACCGCAGCGGCAGAGCCGCCGGAAGAGCCGCCGGGAATGGCGTTCAAGTCCCACGGATTCTTCACTGCACCGTAGAACGAGTTCTCGTTGGAGGAGCCCATGGCGAACTCGTCCATATTGGCGCGACCGAGCGTCACCATGCCGGCGGCGGCACACTGCTCCACCACATGTGCGCTGTACGGCGAGATGAAGTTGTCCAGCATCTTCGAGCCGCAGCTGGTCTTCCAGCCCTGCTGGCAGAAGATGTCCTTGTGCGCGATCGGCACACCGGTCAGCGCCGTGGCATTACCGGCAGCGCGGCGCGCATCGGCGGCAGCGGCCTCGGCCAGGGTTTTGGCGCGGTCAACGGTGATAAAGGCATTGAGCTGCGGATTGAGCAGCGCGATACGGTCGAGATAAGCAGCAGCCAGCTCGACAGCGCTAACCTGACCGGCGGCCAGTTGCGCGGATAGCTGTTTCAGCGTGGCGTTAATCATTGTGTATTGATTTCCGTCCGGAATGACATAACCGCATGACTGCGGCAGTGCGGAGCGACCAGCACAGGTCGCGTTATTCGATAACCTTGGGCACCAGGAACAGGCCTTTTTCCACCTGCGGCGCCACCGCCTGGCAGACTTCACGGCGGTCCGGCTCGGTAACCGCGTCCTCGCGCAAGCGCAGGCTTACATCCTGCGGGTGCGCCATCGGCTCGATACCATCGGTGTTGACGGCCTGCATCTGTTCGATCAGGCCAAGAATATTGTTCAGCTGCTTGCCGACGGCCTCGATTTCGGCGTCGGTTACAGCGATGCGGGACAAACGCGCAATCCGCGCAACATCCTCATGAGTCAGCGACATGACACCCTCGTCAAAACCTTTAATAATTCAAGCGTTGTAGGGTATCATAACTGGTTTGATTCACCCAAGAATACAAGGCCATCGCGCAGGGCCGCCGGGCGGGTTTCTCACGCTGTAACGCCTGTTGAACCTTTCGCCTGCAAGATGACCAAACCGCCACCGGGCTTGCCGGGCATCCATACCGCCCGCGCCACCAAAAATCTTTTCAGGATCGCCACATGTTTCGTTCGCTCACCGGCTACTTTTCCAATGATCTGGCCATCGACCTCGGCACGGCCAATACCCTGATCTACATGCGCGGCAAGGGCATTGTGCTCGACGAACCGTCGGTAGTTGCCATCCACAGCGATGCACCCACCAACAAGAAGTCCATCCTGGCCGTCGGCCTGGAAGCCAAACGCATGCTGGGCCGTACCCCGGGCAGCATCCAGGCCATCCGCCCGATGAAGGACGGCGTGATCGCCGACTTCACCGTGACCGAACAGATGCTCAAGCAGTTCATCAAGAAGGTCACCCCGAACCGTTTCTTCGCTGCCAGCCCGCGCATCGTGATCTGTGTGCCGTGCGGTTCCACCCAGGTGGAACGCCGTGCGATCAAGGACTCCGCCCTGGCCGCCGGCGCGCGCCGTGTCGAGCTGATCGAAGAACCGATGGCTGCCGCCATCGGTGCCGGCCTGCCGGTAGAAGACCCGACCGGTTCCATGGTGGTGGACATCGGTGGCGGTACCACCGAGGTGGGCGTGATTTCGCTGGGCGGCGTGGTGTACTCCAACTCGGTGCGCGTCGGTGGCGACAAGTTTGATGAGGCCATCATCAACTACATCCGCCGCAACTACGGCATGCTGATCGGCGAAACCACTGCCGAAGAAATCAAGAAGACCATCGGCTCCGCCTTCCCGGGCACCGAAGTCAAGGAAATGGAAGTCAAGGGCCGCAACCTGGCCGAAGGCATTCCGCGCGCCTTTACCGTTTCCAGCAACGAAATCCTGGAAGCGCTGACCGAGCCGCTGAACCAGATCGTTTCCGCGGTGAAAATCGCCCTGGAACAGACCCCGCCGGAACTGGGCGCCGACATTGCCGACAAGGGCATGGTGCTGACCGGTGGTGGTGCGCTGCTGAAGGACATCGACCGCCTGCTGGCCGAAGAAACCGGCCTGCCGGTGTTTGTGGCCGAAGAACCGCTGACCTGCGTGGTACGCGGCTCCGGCAAGGCGCTGGATAAAATGGACAAAGTCGGCACCATTTTCACCAACGTACCTTAATCAATCCTGCTTCTCATTGATGAGACGCCGCCCGGCCACGGGCGGCGTGCGGTCGCATGAACTTTGCCAATACACCGAGCTTCACCAGCCAGGGTCTGGGTCCGGGTGCGCGTCTGATTCTGTGCGTGCTCGCCTCGCTGGCGCTGCTGGTGGGGGATAGCCATTTCGGCCTGATGGATCGCGCCCGCGATGCCATTTCCGTCCTGCTCTACCCGATACAGCGCGCGGTCAACCTGCCGTTGACGGCCGGCCGCCATATTGGCGATTTCTTCGTCACCCAGGCAGAACTGAAACAGGAAAACGACCGCCTGCGCAGCGTGGAACTGGCGCAGTCCGGCCGCCTGATGCGGCTGCAGATGCTGGAACGCGAACTGGCACAGCTCAAGGCGCTGAACCAGCTCAAGGTTGGCCGCAGCGACCGCGGCCAACTGGCAGAGGTGCTGTATACCGCGCGCGATCCGTTCAGCTACAAGATCATCATCGACAAGGGCCTGGACGCCGGCGTCAAGCCTGGGCTGCCGGTCATCGACGAGCAGGGGCTGATCGGCCAGATCACCCGCGTGCAGCCGCTGACCTCGGAAATCACCCTGATCATCAACAAGAACCAGATGGTGCCGGTGGTCAACCTGCGCACCGGCCAGCGCACGCTGCTGTACGGCTATGGCGGCGGGGTCGAGGTACGCTACCTGTCATCCGGTTCCGACATCCGTCCGGGCGACCAACTGGTCACCTCCGGCATCGATGATCTGTACCAGGAAGGCATTCCGGTAGCACGGGTCACCCGCGTCGACCGCCCGGCAGGTGCCGCCTTTGCCCGCGTGCTGTGCCAGAGCGTGGCCGGGGTGCAGTCCAGCCGCTACGTGCTGATTCTGCCGGCCCGTTCCGCCATGCCGCCGGAACCGGCTCCGGCACCGGAACCGGCCGTCAAGAAGAAGAAAAAAACCACCGACGAGGATGCTGGCTAGACATGAGCTACGACCGCCCGCAAGAACTGCTCAAGCCGATACGCCGCCGCTTCATCACCCTGACGTTCACCGTCGCCCTGCTGATGGAACTGCTGCCGTTGCCGGTAGGCTCCACCCGCTGGCTGCCGGATCTGGTCGCCATGCTGATCCTGTACTGGGCGATCAACCAGCCGCGGCGCATCGGCGTCGGCATGGCGTTCCTGATCGGCCTGATTGCCGATGTCACTACCGCCGGCCTGTTCGGCCAGCACGCGCTGGCCTACTGCATCACCGCCTATCTGGTGCAACTGCGCCAGAACCAGCTGGTGATGTTCAACCTGGGACAGCAGGCACTGGTGATCCTCGCGCTGCTGCAGGCCAACCAGCTGATCATGGTATTGGTACGGCTGGCCAGCGGTGCCGCCTTTATCGGCTGGGGCTATTTCCTGCCGCCGCTGATCGGCGCCTTGCTGTGGCCGCTGCTCAACAAGCTGCTGCTGTTGCCCTACCGTCACCATAGCGTGTAAGCCGCATGTCACGTCACGCCCGTCTGAAAGACCCGCAGTCCGAAGAAAACCAGTTCCAGCTACGGCTGCTGATTGCCTTCGGCTTCATGGTGCTGATGTTGTTGCTGTTGGCCGCACGCTTTGTCTGGCTGCAAGTACTGCAATACGACCACTTCTCCACGCTGGCCCAGAACAACAGTATCTCGCTGGTGCCGGTGCAGCCCAACCGCGGCCTGATCCTCGACCGCAACGGCATCGTGCTGGCACAGAACCACGCGGCCTACACGCTGGAACTGGTGCCGAACAAGATTCCGGACCTGGATGCCACTGTGAAGGCGCTGGGCCAGCTGGTGGAAATCACCCCGCGTGACGAACGCCGCTTCCGCAAATTCCTCGCCGAGAGCAAGGAGTTCGAGCCGGTACCTCTCAAGCTCAAACTGAAGGAAGAAGAAGCCGCACGGCTGGCGGCCAACATCTGGCGCTTCCCCGGCGTCGAGGTGCGTGCCTGGCTGTTCCGCGACTATCCGTACAAGGAGCTGACCAGCCACGTGCTGGGCTATATCGGCCGTATCAACCAGCGTGACCAGAAGCAGATGGAAGAGGAAGGCACGCTGGCCAACTACCGCGGTGCCACCCATATCGGCAAGCTGGGGCTGGAAGCCACCTACGAGAACGAACTGCACGGCAAGAACGGCTTCGAGGAAGTGGAAACCGATGCCGGCGGTCGCGCGGTACGCAGCCTGCGCCGCACGCCACCGGTGCACGGCAACAACCTGCAACTAGCGCTGGACATCCGCATCCAGGAAATCGCCGACAAGCTGTTCGGCACGCGCCGCGGCGCGCTGGTGGCCATCAACCCGCAGACCGGCGGCGTGCTTGCCTTTGTCTCCAAGCCGGGCTTTGACCCCAACGTATTCATCGACGGCATCGACACGGCCACCTGGAAAAACCTGAACGAAGACTGGCAGAAACCACTGGTGAACCGCGCACTGCGCGGCCTGTATCCACCGGGCTCCACCTTCAAGCCGTTCTTTGCCATGGCGGGGCTGGAATCCGGCGCGCTCAATCCCAACGAACTGCGCCCGGCGCCCGGCTATTTCACCTTGCCCGGCTCCAGCCACCAGTTCCGTGACTCGGTGCCCAGCGGCCACGGCATGGTGAACCTGGCCAAAGCCATTGCAGTCTCCTCTGATACCTATTTCTACCGTCTGGCGTGGGAGATGGGCATCGACCGCATCCACCCGCTGGTGGCGCAGTTCGGTCTGGGCAGCAAGACCGGCATCGACCTGGATAACGAGGCCAGCGGTGTGCTGCCCAGCAAGGAGTGGAAAGCCAAGCGCTTTGCCAAGGCCCGCCCCGAGGTTGGCCGCTGGTATCCGGCCGACGTGGTCAGCGTCGGTATCGGCCAGGGTTTCAACGCCTACACGCCGCTGCAGATGGCCAACGCCACCGCCATCCTGGCCAACGACGGCAAGGCATTCACTCCGCACCTGGTAGAAAAAATTGTCGATGCCACCAGCAACAAGGTGCGGCTGGTCGATTCCGAACCGGTACGAACCCTTGCCTTCAAGCCGGAGCACTTCGCCACGGTGAAAGAGGGCATGCATGCCGTGCTGCAGGCCGGCGGTACCGCCGCCCGTATCGGTGTCGGCCTGAGCTACAACATGGCCGGCAAGACCGGTACCGCGCAGGTGGTGCAGATCAAGCAGGGCGCCAAATACAACGCCGGCGCGCTGGCCGAGCAGTACCGTGACCACTCCTGGTTCATCTCTTTCGCACCGGTGGAGCACCCCACCATTGCCATTGCGGTGATCGTGGAAAACGCCGGCTTCGGCGCCACCAGTGCGGCACCGATCGCCCGTGCGGTGACCGACTATGCACTCACCGGCAAGGTACCGCCGGAACTGGAAGGGCAGCTGCTGACCATCCCCTCGAGCAAGAAACCGGATCAAGGAGTACGCGATGCATCAGCCGCTCGCTAAGCGCATCTGGGACGCGATTGCCGAGCCGTTTGACGGCTGGCTGATGGCGTTTCTCGGCGGCATCTTCCTGCTCAGCCTGCTGGTGCTGTACTCCGCCTCCAACCAGAGCTGGTACAAGCTCGACAACAAGCTGGTCTATACCCTGCTGTCGCTGGTCGTCATGTGGGTGCTGGCCAAGGCGCGGCCGCAGGCGATCATGAACTTTGCCCCGCCGCTGTACGCGATCGGCGTGATCCTGCTGGTCGGCGTGGAGCTGTTCGGCGTGATCGTCAACGGTTCGCAACGCTGGCTGAACCTGGGCATCGTGCGCATCCAGCCCTCGGAAATCATGAAGATCGCGCTGCCGATGATGCTGGCGTGGTACTTCCAGAAATACGAGACCACGCTCAACTGGAAACACTACATCGTGGCCGCGCTGCTGATCGCCGTACCGGGCGCGCTGGTGCTGAAGCAGCCGGACCTCGGCACCGCGGTGCTGATCATGAGCGCCGGCTTCTTCGTGCTGTTCTTTGCCGGCCTGTCGTGGAAGGTGATCATCGGCGGCCTGGTGGCGTTCGCCGCCAGCCTGCCGGTAGTGTGGAACATGATGCACGATTACCAGCGCCGCCGCGTGCTGACGCTGCTCGACCCGATGCAGGACCCGCTGGGCGACGGCTACCACATCATCCAGTCGATGATCGCCATCGGCTCCGGCGGGCCGTGGGGCAAGGGCTGGCTCAACGGCAGCCAGACCCACCTCGACTACATCCCGGAGCGGACGACGGACTTCATCTTCGCGGTGTACTCCGAAGAGTTCGGCCTGATCGGCAACCTGACGCTGGTGGTGCTGTACCTGTGCATCATCAGCCGTGGCATGCTGATTACCGCCCGTGCCCAGACGCTGTACGGCCGCCTGTTGGCCGGCGCCATCACGCTGTCGTTCTTCGTCTACGCCTTCGTCAACATGGGCATGGTGGCCGGCATCCTGCCGGTGGTCGGCGTACCGCTGCCGTTCATGTCCTACGGCGGTACCGCCACGGTGTCACTGGCGGTGGCGCTGGGCATGCTGATGAGTATCGGCAACCGCAACCGCTAAGCCTACACACCACACGATGCGGCCAACCTCTCGGGTTGGCCGCATCGTCTTTTGGCCTAGTCCACCCGGCCAATAGCCGTGGCAATCTGGCAGCGCTAGCCTTGCCAGCATGAAGCCCGATCCCGCCCTGCCGCTGGTCTATTCCTGCTCCGGCTGTTCCAGTGCCGCGCAGCTGGCCAACCACTTCGCGCTACGCCTGACCCGCGCCGGTCTGGCCGAGATGTCGTGCATCGCCGGCGTCGGCGGCCAGGTGCCGGCATTGCTGCGGCTGGCGCGCAGCGGCCGCCGCATCCTGGCGCTGGACGGCTGCCCGCTGGCCTGCGTACAGGGCTGTCTGCTGCAGGCCGGCATTCGCGCCGACCGCTGCATCGAACTATCCGATCACGGCATCAAAAAGCACAAACACGCCGACTTCGATCCGGCCGATGCCGAACGGCTATGGCCACTGCTCAGCGATGCCGCCACGGACTTGCAGGCACCGTAAACGGCAACGCTACAGCAGCCAGCGCCACAGTCCGTACACCACGAAACCACCGATGATGGCCAGCAGCGTCTGGCGGGTATAGAACGCCAGCACGCCGGCGGCCACGGTCCCCGGCAGGTAGGCATTGCTCAGATTCAGCGCGATGTCGCCCTGCGGTGCCAGCGCCATCGGCACGATCAGCGCGGTCAGCACCGCCGCCGGCACGTAGCGCAGGCTGCGCTCCAGCCAGTGCGGAAACGCCAGCCGGTGGCCGAACACCAGAAAGCTCAGGCGGATGCCGTAGGTCACCGCCAGCATGCCGGCGATCGCCAGCAGCAATTGCTGTGTCGTCAGGTTCATGCCTGTTCCTCCGCGACCGTGCCTGCGGCCAACCTTTCCGCCAGCATGCCGCCGGCCACACCGGCCAGCGCCGCCAGCATCAGCCCCAGCTTGTACGGCAAATGCCGCGCCAGCAGCGCCACCGTGCCGGCCAGCAGCGCCGCCAGCAACACCGGCCGCTGCCGCAGCTGCGGCGCCACGATGGCGGCAAAGGTAGCCACCATGGCGAAATCCAGCCCCAGCTCGGCCAGGCCTGGCACGCTCTTGCCCAGCAGCACGCCGGCGATGGTCCACAGCTGCCAGTTCAGGTACATCGCCAGCGAGGAGCCCAGCCAGTACCAAGCACCGGCCATATCGTCGCCATGCTCGCGCAGGCGGTGCTCCACCACGGCAAAGGTTTCGTCGGTGAGCCAGAACGCCAGCGGCCAGCGCCAGCGCGCCGGCAGATGCCGCGCATGCGGCAGCAGCGTGGCGCTATACAAGGCATGCCGCAGGTTGACCACGAAGGTGGTCAGCCACAGCACCGGCAACGCCACACCGCCGCCGATCAGGCCGACGGCAACGAATTGCGACGAGCCGGCGAACACCAGCGCCGACAACGCCAGCGTGGCCCAGGCCGGAATGCCACTGGCGATGGCCAGCGTGCCGAAAATCACGCCGAACGGCGCGGCGCCCACCAGCATCGGAATGGTGTCGCGGCTGCCGGCCAGCAGCGCGGTAACACGGTCAGACATGTTTTATCTCCACAAGGTTGGCCGCCGCTTGCCAGCAGCGACCGGGCCATCTGCCTCAGCCGCGGCAATCATGCGGCGCGGCCTGCCAGGCCGCCATCAATTCGGCGAAATCGTCCGGGTTGCCGGGCCAGCCCGGCACCTCCGCCGGCAACGGCAGCCATGGCTGGGCGCTCTGCGTCCAGATATGCGCCGCCGGCCGCAACCAGGAGGTATCGTCCAGCGAGCCCGGCTTGATGCTGAGAAACTGCGGGGTATCGCGGTTCTGGTGGAACAAGCGGCTGCCGCACTGCGGGCAGAACCGGCAATCCGTTACCCGCCCGCCGGGGGTATGCCGCGCCCAGCAGGCCGTGCTTCCCTGCAGCAGGGTCAGCTCGGCGTCGCGCAGCCACAGCGCCATACCGAAGGCACTGGCCGACTGGCGCTGGCAATCGCGGCAATGGCAGGCAAACAGCGCCGCCACCGTACCGCGCACCCGGTAACGTAGCTGGCCGCACTGGCAAGCGCCTTCGAACTGCTGCATAGTCCCTCTCCCGCCGCAAAAAGCGCGATTCTGGCATAGTCGCGCCCTGCGCTGCGCAAACACACTGTTCGCGTCGCCACCGCCCCTGCGACACTTTGTCACTGCCGCCGCCCGCCGTGACGTGATAGCGTGGCGGCCAACTTACCGATTCAACCCGTTGTCCAAGGATTGTCCATGCGTTCCCTGCTTGCCATTGCCGTAGCCGCCCTGATCGCCCTGCCTGCCGCCGCGCACGAATACACCCTGGGCGCGCTGAAGATCGCCCACCCGTACAGCCGCGCCATGCCGCCGATGGCCCCGACCACCGGCGCCTTCTTCGCCATCAGCAACAACGGTAAAACCGCCGACAAGCTGCTGGGCGCCAGCAGCCCGCTGGCGGCAAGCGTGGAACTGCATAGCCACCAGAACGACAACGGCGTGATGCGCATGCGCCAGATCGAGGGCGGCATTGCCGTGCCGGCAGGCGCAACCGTGACGCTGGCACCCGGCGGCCTGCACGTGATGCTGCTGGGGGTGAAACAGCAGCCGCATGCCGGCGACAAATTCCCGCTGACGCTGAAGTTCGACAAGGCCGGCGAGATCAATGTCGAGGTCAAGGTGGAAGATGGCGGCGCCATGCCGATGCAGCACGATGGCATGAAAATGCCGCAATAATTGCCGTCACGGCGCAAGGCCACTGCGGTGGCCTTTTTTTATTGCCGGCACGCCATCCGCGGCTGCCGGCAGGGGAAATTCCGCTTCCTGCAACAGCCAGCCCCCGCCGGCGGGCCGGTGTAGCCGCCATTGCGACGGAAAGCACGGCGGGGCAATGCGCTGTCCTGCTATGCTTATTGCCTCATCGACCCTGGCCGCACCCTCGGCGCCGCGCATGCTCAACACCCGCTACCGCTCATCCCTTCTGTTGCTACTGCTATTGCTGCTCGGCCTGGCCGGCATCTGGCAGATTGCCCGCAGTGCCGCCAGCGAACTGGACAATGCCGCCCACCAGCTGGTGCAGCAGGGGCTGGAGCAGGAGCTGTTGCGCCAGCGTCGCCAGCTGGCCACCAATCTGGCCGACTACGCGATCTGGGATGACATGGCTACCCATGTCAACGCGCTGCAACCCGACCTGCTCTGGCTCAACGACAACCTCACCCCGTCCATCTACCACAACCTGGGCGTACAGCTGGCCCTGCTGGTCGACAAGGAACGCGGCGTGCTGGTCGGCCGCCAGCACGGCGTACTGGTCGACAAGCCGGCGCAGCTGCTGCCGCTGTCGACCGCGCAGTGGCAGCAACTGATGCGCAACGCCGACCGCTATGCTGCGGCCAACCAGTACGACCAGCCATTCAGCCAGCTGCTGCAGTACAACGCACTGAACCCGCAATCGGGACAGCCCGAATCGCGGCTGCTGATGCTGTCGCTGCAGCGCATCTCGCCGGAAGACCCGCAGAAACTGCCGGGGCCGGTGCCACGCTATCTGCTGTTCGCCCGGCATCTGGACAGCAGCCTGCTGCAACAGATCGCCACGGCCTATGGCCTGCCCAGGCTGACGCTCAACTTCAGCATCAGCGATCCGGCACTGGAGGACGTGCTGCCGCTGAAGAACAATAGCGGCCAGAACCTGGCCTATCTGAGCTGGCCCAGGCAGAGTCCGGGCCAGGCATTACTGCAACGGGTACTGCCGCAAAGCCTGATACTGCTGGGCAGCGTGTTCCTGCTCAGCATGCTGGTGATCCGCGGCTCGCGCCATCTGCAGCAACGGCAACAGCAACAATCGGAACGGCAGCGGCAGCACGGCAACACCCTGCAGCAGTTGATGAACCTGCGCCACGACGACCAGCAGGATCTGGACGATTACCTGGCGGATGTCCTGCCGCTGCTGGCGCAAACCCTGAGCATCTCGCGGGTCAGCGTCTGGCAATTCAGCACTGACCGCAAGGAGCTGCAATGCATCGCCGGCATCAACACCCTCACCGGCGAGCGCCTTGGTGGCGAGACGCTGGACGAGAGCAAGCACGATGACTACCTGCAGGCGCTGCAGAGCGAACAGGTACTGGCCAGCAACCAGCCGCAGGACGACCCGCGGCTGCTGTCGCTGCAGCAGTACCTGTATTCCCGCGGCGTCACCGCCTTGCTGGATGCCAGCATTGTGGTCGGCGGCATGCATCAGGGCGTGCTGTGCGCCGAGTCGCAAACCCCGCGCCGCGAATGGCAAGCGGACGAGATCGGTTTCATCACCGCTGCGGCCAACGTGATCGCCCTGGTCATGGAGTCACGCGCCCGGCTGCATGCCGAAGGCGAGCTGTACCGCCAGTTCTACTACGACCGCTTTACCGGCCTGCCCAACCGCACCCGCCTCTTGATGCAGCTGGACGAGCTGTTGCAGCAGCGCCAGCACAGCAGCCAGCGCGAGGCGCAGCCGGTGGGCTGCATGATGATGGCAGTGGAGGGGCTGGCCAACATCAACGAGCTGTTCGGCCGCGACAACGGCGACCTGGTGATCCGCGAGCTGGGACGCCGGCTGGAAAGCAGTATCGGCAATGGCGAAATGGTGGCGCGCTGTGCCGACAACCGCTTCGCCTTGCAGCTGCTGGGGCAGGATGAAGAGCAGCTGTCGCGCCGGGTGGATGACATCACCAGCCAGCTGGCCAAGCCGCTGGAGGTGCAGGGCCAGCCACTGTTCCTGCGCCTCAGCGTCGGGCTGGCGATCTACCCGCACGACTGCGACGAAGCCGAGGCGATTCTGGACAATGCCGAGGCCGCGCTGCTGCTGTCGCGCGAAAGCCCGGGCAGCTGGGTGCGCTTCCATCCGGAGATCAACAGTAACTGGCGCCGGCGCAACCGGCTGCAGGCCGACCTGCGCCAGGCGGTATCCCGCGGCGAGCTGCTGCTGAACTACCAGCCGTATGTGTCGCTGAAGTCCGGCAAGGTGGCCGGTGCCGAAGCACTGGTCCGCTGGCAGCACCCGGAGCTGGGGCTGATTCCGCCGGTGGATTTCATCCCGCTGGCCGAGGAATCCGGCGTAATCCACGCGCTGGGGGAATGGGTGCTGCAGGAAGGCATCCGCCATGCCGTGCAGTGGCGCCAGCATTACCTGAGCAACTTTGTCATTTCCATCAACATCTCGCTGCTGCAACTGGAAGATGCCCGCTTTGCCGAGATGGTGGCGGCGATTCTGGCCACCTACCACCTGCCGGGCGAGGCACTGGAACTGGAAGTGACCGAAGGCCTGGCACTGCGCAACACGCCGGCCATCGACAGCAACCTGCAGCTGCTGCGCGCACTGGGCATCGCCATCGCCATTGACGATTTCGGCACCGGTTACGCCTCGTTCAGCTACCTGCGCCGCTTCCCGGTGGAAAAGCTGAAGATCGACAAGCAGTTCCTCGACCATGTGCCGGAGAACGACAGCAGCAGCAACCTGGTGCGCATGATCGTGGCCATGGGCCACACCCTGGGCGCATCGGTCACCGGCGAGGGCATCGAGAACATCGAACAGGCGCGTTTCCTGGCGCAGCACGGCTGCGATTTTGCCCAGGGCTACCTGATCAGCCGGCCGCTGGCGGCTCCGGCGCTGGAGCAGTTCCTGGCCGCGGCAAGACCATTGCCGCTGCGGGCATAACAGCGGCATTTCTCGACAGAACGTTATAAAAATTGCAACGAATTGTTGCAGCGATGTCACATCGTGCAGTGCAACATTGTCAGACAGTTGCCGCTTGTGCTTCCCCGATGCGCCAACATGATGCACACTGCCCCTCACGTTGCACTGCCGCCTCCAGCACTGCGCCAGGTTTACCAAAGACCGGGTGATGGAGGAGAGACAAGCTCAGCATGGGCCACAACAGACACAATACAGACATCAAGCGGAACAAGGCGACGGTGCAACGTCCCCCGCGGGGTTCTTCCCCATCCAGCATTCCCCCCGATAGCACATCCCAGTTTCCAGTATCGCCAGCGGCCAGTACCATCGCCTTTTCATTGCGGCCAACCTGTCATGAGCGATCCCGTTTCCAGCACTCTGCCCCGTATTGCCATCCGTTACTGCACCGGCTGCCGCTGGTTGTTGCGCGCTGCCTGGATGGCGCAGGAGCTGCTCACCACCTTTGAAAAAGACGTCGCCGAAGTGGCACTGCAGCCGGGCAGCGGCGGCGTGTTCCAGGTCAGCATCGACGGCGCGCTGATCTGGGATCGCGCCCGCGATGGCGGCTTTCCCGACATCAAGGAACTGAAACAGCGGGTACGCGACCGCGTGGCGCCGGAAAAATCGCTGGGCCACAGCGACAAGCCCGCCAGCTAGACCAGGGTTGGCCGCACCATGTCAGTGCAACGCAAGATTATCCATATCGACTGCGACTGTTTTTTCGCGGCGGTGGAAATGCGCGACAACCCGGCCTGGCGCGACATCCCGCTGGCGGTGGGCGGCCAGCCGGGCCAGCGCGGCGTGATCTCCACCTGCAACTACCTGGCACGCCGTTACGGCGTGAAAAGCGCCATGCCATCGTCGCTGGCGCTGCGGCTGTGTCCGGAACTGCTGATCGTGCCGTCCGACTTTGCCCGCTACCGCGCCGCCAGCCAGGCGGTGCACGCCATCTTCCAGCGCTTCACCAGCCTGATCGAACCGCTGTCGCTGGACGAGGCCTATCTGGATGTCAGCGGCCAGCCGCACTGCCAGGGCAGCGCCAGCCTGATGGCGGCCGAGATCCGCGACGCCATCCGCAGCGAGGTCGGCATCACCGCATCCGCCGGCATCGCCCCCAACAAATTCCTCGCCAAGATCGCCAGCGACTGGCACAAACCGGACGGCCAGTTTCTGGTACGACCAGAGGATGTTGCCGACTTCGTGCGCGTGCTGCCGGTGGAAAAGATCTGGGGCGTGGGCGAAGTGACCGCCGCCAAGCTCAAACAGCAGGGCTTTCATACCTGCGGCGACCTGCAACAGCTGGAGCTGCTGGACATGCTGCGCCGCTTCGGCAAGTTCGGCAAAAACCTGTACGAGCTGGCACGCGGCATCGACCATCGCGCGGTGCATAACGACCACGAGCGCAAATCGGTGAGCGTGGAAGAAACCTACACCCGCGACCTGCCGGACCTCGCCGCCTGTCGCGCCGAACTGCCGGCGCTGCTGCAGCGGCTGCGTGACCGCCTGCGCCGTGCCGGCGATCCGCCGTTTCGCGGCGTCAACATCAAGATCAAGTTTGCCGACTTCAGCCAGACCACGGTGGAAACCGTGGCGCAATTACTGGACGAGGCGGTGATCGACGGCCTGCTGGCCACCGGCTTTGCCCGCGGCAACCGTGCGGTGCGTTTACTGGGGGTCGGGGTGCGGCTGCAGGAGGCGCAGCGCGTGCCGCAACAGTTGCAGCTGTTCGATATCACCACCAACGACAACGCCACCGGCTAAGCGGTGGCGTCTGGCGGTGTAAGGCAGGATCAGGGGGTTGGTGCGTGCCGCTTAGCGCGCGTTCACGATCTAGCGAGCTAGAGCGAGACAAGACGAAAACTGAGGGGCGCGCTGTGACATGGCATCAATGCGCATCGCCGAGTCGAATGCAACGCCGTATCGCCGAAGCGCAGCAGATCGTGAACATGCTCTCAGCGGCTGGCCAGCTGCGCGCGCTGCTGCCAGGCCGCCACAATGCGGCGGATCACCGGCAACGCCTCGCGGCCAACCTTTTCGCCTTCGCGTATCGCCAGCCGGCGCTGGTCGAAGTCGGCGGCCCCCAGGGCAAGCACCCGCGGCCGCAGAATCACGTCGGCCTGTTTCAGCTCCAGCGCCAGCGCCGCCTGATTCATGATGGTCAGGCTCTGGTCCAGATTGCCGAACAGCCCGCTCTTGCGCTGTACCGGCTTGGCCGAGATATCCACCGCGATCACGATGTCGGCGCCCATCTCGCGCGCCGCCACCACCGGCACCGGGCTCACCAGCCCGCCATCCACATAGCGCCGCCCCTTGATGCTGACCGGCTGGAACACATTGGGAATCGCCGCCGAGGCGCGTACTGCCTGCCCGGTGTTGCCGCTACGGAAAACCGAGCGCTCGCCGCTGTCGAAGTTGGTGGCCACCGCGGCAAACTTGCGCGGCAAGGCCTCGATCGGTCGGCGGCCAACCTGGCGATTGACGAAGTCCTGCAGCTTGTCGCCTTTCAGGAAGCCGTTGGCCGACAGGGTGAAATCCTTCAGTTCGTCCTCGTTCAGCGCCAGCGCGCGGCGGTACAGCTTCTCGCCGCTGATGCCGGAGGCGTAGATCGCCCCCACCACGCTGCCGGCACTGGTGCCGGCGATGATTTCCGGGCGGATGCCGGCCTGCTCCAGCACGCGGATCACCCCGACATGGGCAAACCCCTTGGCGGCGCCACCGCCCAGCGCCAACGCGATACGCGGCGCGCGCACGGGCGGGCGGGCCAGCGGCGGCGCAGCTTTAGGCGCGGCCGCCGGCGGTGGCACGCTGGCCACCGGACTGCTGGCTGCGGCGGGAGCGGAAGCGACTGCCGGCAGCGCCGGGCTGGTTGGCGGTTGCGGCGTAGTGCAAGCGGCCAGCACGGCAGCGGCCAACGTTGCCAGCAGCAGGCGCAGTTTAGCCATGCTGCTGTTGCCAGCGGCTGATTGCCGCCCTGATCTGCGGCAGCGCGGCGCGGGCGGCTTTCTCGCCTTCGGCGATGGCGCTGCTGCGCTCGTCGAAATCGGCGGCGCCGATGGTCAGCACATTGGGACGGATCACCACGTCAGCCTGCTTCAGTTCCTGCGCCAGCGCCGCCATGTTCATGATGCTCAGGCTGCGGTCCAGCAGGCTGAAGAAACTGTCCGCCGCCTTGCCTACCGGCTTGGCGGAAATATCCACCGCGATCACCACGTCGCCGCCCATCTCGCGCGCCGCGCTGACCGGCACCGGGCTCACCAGCCCGCCGTCGACATAGCGCTTGCCGGCGATGCTCACCGGCTGGAATACATTGGGAATGGCCGCCGAGGCACGCACCGCGGTGCCGGTATCGCCGCTGCGGAATACCACCCGCGCGCCGGTATCCAGATTGGTGGCCACCGCGCCGAATTTGCGCACCATCTGCTCGATCTTCTTGCCGTCTACCTGCCGGTTCACCAATGCGGCCAACTTCTCGCCCTTGAGAAAACCGGTGGTGGAAAAGGTGAAGTCGCGCAGCTGGCTCTCGTCGATGCCCATCGCGCGGTAGCGCAGCGCCTCGCCATCGATGCCCGTCGCGTAGATTGCCCCCACTACGCTGCCGGCGCTGGTGCCGGCAGCGTAGTGGGGGCAATCTACGCGACGGGCATCGATGGCGAGGCGCTGCGCTAC
>NZ_CADEPL010000008.1 GCF_902829295.1 Vogesella oryzae | reverse complement strand
GTTCCAGCACACGGATCACGCCGACATGGGCAAAGCCCTTGGCGGCACCGCCACCCAGCGCCAGCGCGATTTTGGGTTTGGGCACCGCTTTGGCCACCGGCGGAGGCGGCGTCTGGCTGGCACAGCCGGCCAGGATGGCCAGCAGGGAAAGGGTAAACAGTCGGCGGGTAACAGTCATGCGGCAATCATCAACGCTTGGGCGGGGTACGGGTAAATTCGATCACCTGCCGCCCGTCGGGCAGGATGTTCGCTTTCTTCTTCGGCTCACCCTTCCAGGCGTGGCCGTACAGCACTTCATAGGTGGCCGGCAGCTGGCCGTCGCGGCGGTAGCCTTCGTAGGCTTCGCACACCCGCTGCCAGGCATGCTTGCCCAGCAGGCCGCGGCCGCGACCGTCGGTGACGTTATGCGCACCGATGGACTTCAGGTCCTGCATCACCTCGCGCGCGCTGGCGTAGGTCATCACGATTTTTTCCATGTCCATCACCGGCTCCGACATGCCGCTGGCGAGCATGGCATCGCCCAGATCGTGCATGTCGATGAACTGGTTCACATGATTGGCACCGTCGGCATGGCTGAACGCCGTGCGCAGCTCGAACAGCGTGTCCGGCCCCAGGGTGGCAAACAGCACCATGCCACCCGGTTTGAGCACGCGCTGGAACTCGGCAAACACCGCATCCGGCAGGTTCAGCCACTGGATGGTGAGGCTGGACCAGATCATGTCCACGCTGTTGTCGGCCAGCGGCAGACGCTCGACATCGGCACACACCTGCCACGGGCTTTGCGGTTTGAACAGCCGCGACAGCATGCCCTGCCCGGCGCGTTGCTTCTCGCGCGAGGCGCACAGCATGGCGTGCGCCAGGTCCAGCTCCACCACGCGGGCCTCCGGGTAGCGGCGGCGCAGCTCGGCGCTGCCGTAACCGGTACCGCTGCCGGCATCCAGAATCACTGCCGGCTGCAGCTTGATGTAGTCCAGCCGTTCGGCCATGCGGTCCGACACTTCGCGTTGCAGTACGGCGGCGGCATCGTAGCTGTGCGCCGCGCGCTCGAACGAGGCGCGCACGCGGGTCTTGTCGGTGTAAAACGCTTCAGTCATGCGTGTTGTTCCAGATGGTGGCGCAGGTGCTGCAGAAATTCGCTCTCGTGCGAGAGGAAGGGCGCATGCGAAGCCTGGGCAAATTCGTACAGGGTGGCATCCGGCAGCGCTGCGGCCAGCCAGCGACCCGCCCCGATCGGGGTGATGGCATCGCGGGCGCCAAAGAACAGCCCTACAGGACAGGTAATCAGCGGCGCAAGTTCCCGCGCATCGGCGGCCAGCAGGCAATCCAGCGCCGGCAGCAGCCCTTGAGGGCGGCCGTGGGCGAACATCTGCTCTTTCAGTGCCGCCAGCGTCTGCCGCGCTGCCGGCGCGCCCAGCATCTGCAGCGCGAGGAAGCGCTCCAGCGTCTGCTCGAAGGCGCCGTCCAGGCTGGCACCGACGCCCTCGATGGCGGCACGTTGCTGCGCATGCGGCCAACTGTCGTCGCGCACGAAGCGCGGACTGGTGGCGATCAGCGCCAGACTCTTGACGCCGGCAGGATGGCGGGCGGCCCAGTGCTGCGCGATCAGCCCGCCCAGCGACCAGCCCACCACCTGCACCGGCAGCGGGAAGCGCTCGGCCAGCTGGCTGGCGATGGTATCCGGGTTGAAACTGAGGCTGGCGGCGCTGCCGCCGTGACCGGGCAGGTCGACCAGATGGACGCAGAATTCGCCGGCAAGGTTGGCCGCAATGCGGTCGAACACGCCGCCGTGCAACCCCCAGCCGTGCAGCAGTACCACATCCGGACCACGGCCGTGGCTTTCGATAAAAAGGCTCATGAAACAACAAGGTGGGGCAAAAGCGCATTTTCGCAATACTGCCGGCGGAAAGATACCCGCCGTTGTGCCGGGGCGTGAAAACGCCGCCCGGTCATGACAACGGGGCGGCGTGCGGCACGGCGTTGTGACGCCGGTCTGGTTATCAGGCGCTCAGCGCGGCAGTGGCGGGCTCGATGCCGCCCAGACGATCCCAGTCCAGCTGTGCGGCCGGTGCCGGACGGGCAAAGTAGTAGCCCTGCAGCCGGGTGCAGCCCAGTTCACGCAGCGCCTGTACCTGCGCCGGCGTTTCCACCCCCTCGGCCACCACTTCCAGCCCCAGCGCGGCGGCCAGTGCCAGGATGGCGCGCACGATGGCGGCGGACTCGTCCTGGCAGTGCACTTCGCGCACGAAGGACTGGTCGATCTTCAGCACATCGAACTGGTAACGGTGCAAATAGGACAGCGCCGAGTAGCCGGTACCGAAATCGTCCAGCGCCAGGCAGATGCCCTGCTCCTTCAGCTCCTGCATCACGCGGATGGCCAGATCCGGCACGTCGATCAGCGCGCTTTCGGTCACCTCCAGATGCAGGGTGCCGGCCGGCAGCCCGTACTGGCGCAACAGCGGCAACAGCCAGTCCAGCAAGGTGCGGTCGTGGAAATGGGTGGACGACAGATTGATGTGCAGGCACACCTCGCCGTCCAGCCGGCCCTCGGCATACCAGGCGGCCAACTGGGCGCAGGAACGCTCGATCATGTAGCGGTCGAGCTTGAGGATCAGGCCGCTTTCTTCCGCCATCGGCATGAACACGCTGGGCGAAATCATGCCGCGTTGCGGGTGGTGCCAGCGCACCAGCGTCTCGAAGCCGGCCAGACGCCCGGTCTGGCTGTCGACGATGGCCTGGTAGTACGGCACCAGCTCGTAGTCGTTGGTCAGCGCGTGACGCAGCTCGGCCTCCAGCGCCAGCTGGTCGGCCTGGTCGCGGCGCAACTCTTGGTTGAACAGGGTGTAGCCGTGGCGGCCGCGCTGCTTGCTGCGGTACATGGCGTGGTCGGCATCGCGCAGCATGTCTTCGGCACGGCTGTAGTGGCTCTTGTCTGCCAGCACCACGCCGAGACTGACGGTGGTGAACACTTCGCGGCCGGACAGCACGATGGGGCGCTCGAACGACGCCACCAGCTGGCGGGCGATCTCCTCGCACTGGTCCATGGTATCGACACAGGACAGCAGCACCGCGAACTCGTCACCGCCGAGGCGGGCGAGGAAGTCGGCAAACTGCAAGGTGCCCTGGATGCGCTGCGCCGCCTCGATCAGCAGCAGGTCGCCGGCAAGATGGCCCAGCGAATCGTTGACCAGCTTGAAACGGTCCAGATCGATGAACAGCACCGCGAAGCGCTGCTCCGGGTCGAGCTGGAAGGCGTCCCAGCTGCGTTTGAGCACGCGACCGAAATAGTTGCGGTTCGGCAGCTTGGTCAGCGGATCGTGCAGGCTGTCGTGCTGCAGCTGGGCATTGACCGCATCCAGCTGGGTGGTGCGCTCGCGCACCCGCTGCTCCAGGTCGGCGTAGGCACGCTGCAGATCGTCCAGCGCCTGTACCCGCGCCAGCGCGCTGCCGATATGGTTGGCGACAAACTCCAGGATCTCCTGCTCCCGCCAGCTGTAACGGGTTTCCGCGGTATAGCTTTGCACCGACAGCACGCCGCGCAGCACGCTGCCGCTATACAGCGGCACGCCCAGCCAGCAGCAGGGGGGCGACTCCAGTGCCTCGTCGCCATCCAGCTGCCAGCGGGCATCGGCCAGCAACAGCGGCCGGCCGCTATGCAGCACCTGCTCTACCGGCCCGCGGCCCGGCGCGCGCGGCGCCAGTTCCGACTGGTACAGGTCGGCACAGTACGGGAAGCTCAGTTCGTCACGTTCCAGGTCATACAGCGCCACCTGGCAGTTGCCGGCATCGATCAGCTCGGCCAGCAGGCGGTGCAGGCCGGCGAAGAATGCTTCCATCGACAGGCTGGTATTGGACAGCTCGGCCATGCGGAACAGCATGGTCTGCAGCTGCTCGGTACGCTGGCGTTCGGCAACTTCGGCGCGCAGCCGCGCATTGGCGGTTTCCAGCTCGGTAGTGCGGCGCCAGACCTGCTTTTCCAGATCGGCACGGAACAGCAGCCGGTCCAGCGCGGCGGAAATATGGTGGCCGACAAACAGGAAGGCGGCCTCGGCATGCGGCTCCGGCCGTGGTTGGCCGTGGTAGCCCTGGATCACCATGGCGCCCATCACCCGGCCGCTGCCATTGCTCAGCGGCATGCCCATCCACCAGTCGCAGGCGGCGCCATGTTGCGGGATGCCTTCGCGCCGGCACAGCGAGACCAGGTCGTCGCCACCGAGCATCAGGCACTGGTTCTCGCGGATCAGCCAGGCCGTCAGCGAGGCATCCGGACCACGCGCCGGAAAGGTCTGTTCCGGCTGTGGTTTTAATGCATCACTTTGGTCAACAAAGTAGGGAAAACGCAACACTCCGGCGTTTTCGTCGTGCAGCGCGATATAGAAATTGTCGGCCGGCATCAGGAAACGCACCGCCTGGTGCAGCTGCGGCAGCACGGTGGCGAGGTCGTCGGCCTCGCTGGCAAGGCGGCTGATTTCCAGCAGGATGTGATGGGTCAGGCGGGCGGTGGACAGCGCCTCGTTCAGACCGGCGCCAAGCAGGTGGCCCGACAGCAGGTAGGCCAGGCGCGAGGTAAGCTCGTCGGCCACTTTCTGCCCGTGCCAAAGCAGCCATCCCAGCGGGGCGCTTTCACTACCCAGCCGGTGCAGGCGGACATGGTCCGGCAGGCTGGCAGCGGCGTGCAGCTTGTCCGGTTTCGGCAGACAAGCCGTATCGCCCCGCCTGGCCAGACAATGCCAGACAGTGCCTATCTTCCCCCAGACTGTTGCACCGTCAGGAGCCTGCAAGCGGGCCAGGAAATCCAGCGCCGCTTCGGCAGCTTCTTCCGGTGTAAACAGGAAATCAGCCGTACTGTTCATACAGTTCGTGTATACCCACTCGTGAGCGCTTGCACGGGGCATCCCCCCATGCACAGTGGCTGTTTTTATATTGGCAGCTTTTTACAACAAATGAAGCAGCAGTTTTAACTAATTACAGATAGTAATGCGGCTAACAACTCTGCCACGTCGTCGCGTGTATGCCCGGCCGTCAGTGATACGCGTAAACGCGCGCTACCTGCCGGCACAGTGGGCGGTCTGATCGCCGGCACCCAGATTCCGCGCGCACGCAGTGCTGCTGCCAGCTTCAAGACTTCCTTATTGCTGCCAATAATAATCGGTTGAATTGGCGCACGGGAAGAGCACAACGATAAAGAAGTTGCGCGCAAACCATTGCGCAGCACCGATATATGCTCATTGAGTAAATGACGACGCCATTTTTCGTCAGCAATCAGCTGCAGACTGCGCAAAACCGCAGCGGCCTGCGCCGGCGGATGGGCGGTAGTAAAGATGTAGGTGCGCGCCGTATTCACCAGCCAGTCGACCAGCTGGCGGCTGCCGGCCACGAACGCCCCCGCCACGCCGGCGGCTTTACCCAGCGTCGCCATGTACACCACCCGCGGGTGGTGCAGCGCATACTCCAGCAACGCGCCGTGCCCATCGCCCAGCAGGCCGAAACCGTGGGCATCATCCAGATACAGCCAGGCATCGTAGCGCTCGGCCAGCTGCAGTAAGTCGCGCAGCGGCGCCTCGTCACCATCCATGCTGTACACCGCGTCCACCGCGATCAACCGGCTGCGGGCCGGGGTATCGCGCAACAGCTGCTCCAGCTGCGCCAGATCGTTGTGGCGGAAACGCTTGAACTCGGCCCGCGACAGCAGGCAGCCATCGTTTAACGACGCGTGATTGAGGCGATCGGCAAACACCGCATCGCCACGCCCGACCAAACTGGTGATCACGCCGAGGTTGGCCGCATAACCGGAACCGAACAGCAGCGCGGACTCGCAGCCGACAAATGCCGCCAGCGCTTCCTCCGCCTGTTGCTGGATGGCGAAATGCCCGGCCACCAGCGCCGACGCCCCGCCGCCGACGCCCCAGTCGTCTATGCCCTGCTGCATCGCCTGCCGCAGCGCCGGATGATTGGCCAGCCCGAGGTAATCGTTGCTGGCAAATGCCAGATAGTCGCAGCCGTCGATCGTCACCCGCGGCCCCTGTGGCGAAGCCAGCGTGGGACGGCGGCGTAGGCGGTGCTCGGTAGCCAGCTCGCCCAGGGCGGAATCGATTTCGTCGGGACGCATGCGGCCAACCTTTCTAGTGCAATGGTCGAAAAAAAGCACCCGCCGACGGCAAGGTGCTTGTTCGGTGACGCAGTGTAGCGTCAGTGCTGGCGGTGGTTAGCGCCGGCAGCAGGTTACAGCGGTTGCAGACCCAGCTTGTCCATCAGCGCGCGGTCGGCATCGACATCCGGATTGCCGGTGGTCAGCAGCTTGTCGCCGTAGAAGATGGAGTTGGCGCCGGCCAGGAAGCACAGCGCCTGCATTGCCTCCGGCATTTCGCGGCGGCCGGCCGACAGCCGGATATAGCTCTTCGGCAGCGTCAGGCGCGCCACGGCGATGGTGCGCACGAATTCGGTCCAGTCCAGTTCCTCGGCGCCGTCCAGCGGGGTACCGGTTACTTTCACCAGATTGTTCACCGGCACCGACTCCGGCTGCGGGTCGAGGTTGGCCAGTTGCAGGATCAGCCCGGCGCGCTGCTCGCGGGTTTCGTTGAGGCCGACAATACCGCCACAGCACACCGACAGGCCGGCGCCGCGTACCTTGCCGAGGGTGTCGAGGCGGTCTTCATACTCACGGGTCTGGATGATGTCGGCGTACTTGTCCGGTGCGGTATCCAGATTGTGGTTATAGAAGTCCAGCCCGGCATCTTTCAGCTTCTCGGCCTGGCCGTCTTTCAGCAGCCCGAAAGTGGCACAGGTCTGCAGACCCAGCGCCTTGACCTGCTGCACCATGTTCAGCGTCTTTTCCAGATCGGCATCCTTGGGGCCGCGCCAGGCAGCGCCCATACAGAAACGCCCGGCACCGTTGGCCTTGGCATGACGCGCGGCCTCGACCACTTCTTCCACCGTCATCATCGGCTGGTTTTCCACCGGCGTTTCGTGATGCACCGATTGCGGGCAGTAGCCGCAATCTTCCGGACAACCGCCGGTCTTGATGGAAACCAGCGTCGACAGCTGCACCCGGCTGGGGTCGAAATGCTGGCGATGCACCTCGGCGGCACGGAAGACCAGCTCCATGAACGGCAGGTCGTACAAAGCCTCGACTTCCTGCTGGCTCCACAGAGCTTGTTCCGGATGCAGTTTGGGCGGGCGCTGGAAAGCGATGGTGGCCTGGGTCATCTGTGCTACCGTCATAAATTAGAGTAAAAACTAGGCGCATCATGCCGAGGACTGCCGCATGCTGTCAAACCTGCTTGGCCACCTTGTTGACAGCTGTTCATTATTTGAACAGCACTGCCAGTTCTGCGGCCAACGTCCGGCACCGCACGGCGTGTGCCAGTGCTGCCTGCCGGCCCTGCCTTATCAGATCACCGCGCGCTGTCCGCAATGCCATGCCCAGGTCAACAGCGGCCACGCCCCCTGCGGCGACTGCCAGCAACTGCGGCCGGCCTTTGACCGCCTGCTGGCCGCCTACGACTACGATTACCCGCTCGATGGCCTGATCGCGCGTTGCAAATACGGGCCGCAGCCGGCGCTGCAAGGCGCGTTGGCCGGGCTGATGCGAACGCTGTTACAACGCCATCCGGCACTGCCTGTGCCCGACCTCATCATTCCGGTGCCACTGGCGGCCGCCAGGTTGGCCGCCCGCGGCTTTAATCTGCCGGATGCACTGGCCGACGCCCTGGCTGTTACAATGCGCGCGCCACTGGCTCGCGATCTGTGTTGGCGCAAACGCAACACCGTGCCGCAGGCCGGCCTCGACCGTACCGAACGGCTGGCCAACCTGCGTGATGCCTTCGGCGTAAAACACCGCTGTGACGGTCTTTTCATTGCCATTGTCGATGACGTGGCAAGCACCGGCGCCACCTTGCATGCCCTGTCCAAAACCCTGAAAAAAGCAGGGGCAAAACGGGTAGAAGCATGGGTGCTGGCCAAGGCCCATTTTCGTCACACTTGACCAACCTGTTGATTTACTAGAATATTCGCCCCGCAACGATGTTTACCGTTGTTCTCTACCAGCCGGAAATACCGCCCAATACGGGCAATATTATTCGACTCTGTGCCAACACCGGCTGTGAATTGCACTTGGTCAAGCCACTGGGTTTTCCGCTCGAAGACGCCAAACTGAAACGCGCCGGACTCGACTATCACGAGTACGCCCGCATGGTGGTTCACGAGGACTGGGAAGCCTGCCTGGCCCACCTTGGCGAGCGCCGCATTTTCGCGGCCACCACCAAGGGTG
This sequence comes from Vogesella oryzae, assembly GCF_902829295.1. GTDB lineage: Bacteria > Pseudomonadota > Gammaproteobacteria > Burkholderiales > Chromobacteriaceae > Vogesella > Vogesella oryzae. Next base: position 49,554 of record NZ_CADEPL010000008.1, on the reverse strand, counting down.
CCACGCGGCATGACCGCATCGCCTTCCAGCCCGGCGATGTTTTATTGTTCGGTCCCGAATCACGCGGCCTGCCCGCCGAGATTCTCGACACGCTCCCGTCTACGCGGCGGGTGCGACTGCCGATGCGGCCCGAATCGCGTAGCCTGAACCTTTCCAATGCCGTCGCCGTGCTCGTGTTCGAAGCCTGGCGCCAGCATGATTTTGTCGGAGGGTTCTAGCCGCGCCTGCAACTCACCGTTGGCACAACAGCATAAGGAGAGGTCATGAAACCTTTTTACCGATGGCTGTGGCTAGTGTTCATCAGTGCTTTGCTGGTGGCTTGTACCACCGTCAGACCGGCAACTGCGACGCAGACTGCCAAGGTCAGTTACAAAAAATCTGCCGTCAACTCCGGAGCCTACTTCCAGAACGACGGTCCGGCCCTGCAAACCCCGGTCAACTTGGACCTGATACCGGATGCGATTCCGCAGGATGAGCCGCTGATCGCTTCAGCCAACAAGCCGTACTCCGCCCTGGGCATGAGCTTCCGCCCGGACGCATCGGAGAAGCCCTACCGCCAGACCGGCAAGGCTTCCTGGTACGGCAAGCAGTTCCACGGACGCAAAACCAGCTCCGGCGAACGCTACGATATGTTTGCGATGACCGCCGCGCACCCGACGCTACCGATTCCGAGCTACGCCCGGGTTACCAACCTGAAAAACGGCGAATCGGTCATCGTGCGCATCAACGACCGTGGCCCGTTTCACAAGAACCGCCTGATGGACCTGAGCTACTCCGCTGCCTACAAGCTGGGCATCGTGAAGTCGGGTTTCGGCAACGTGGTGGTGGAACGCGTGTTCCCGGTAGATGGCAGCGACCGTATCGCTACCCGTCCGCCGGCACAGCAGAAAGCGGCGCCGGGCGAGAGCTACTACCTGCAACTGGCTTCCTTCAGCCGCCTGGCCGCTGCCGAGGCCGAGCTGAAAGCGCTGCTGGCCAATCCGGCCAACGCGCATGACGAGAAGCTGGGCATCGTCAACCAGGACGGCCTGTACCGCGTACGCATGGGTCCGTTCAGTGACGACCATGAGGCGCTGCTGGTAGCCAACGCGCTAAACGTGGCACCCGTCATCACCCGTTAAACCGGGCCGGCAACACGGTAAACAACAAAAACGCGAGGCATAGCCTCGCGTTTTTTATTTGCCTGCCGCTGCCGCTCAGGACTTCTTGCAGGTATTGATCCCCAGCATGGCATACGGCGGACACCAGCCGAGCAGGCCGGTTGCCAGCGGCACCAGGCCGAGGAATGCCCACGGCGACTGCGGGCCGACAAAGGCCAAGGCGGTGATGGCCACGCCGGCCACGATGCGGATGATGCGTTCGGTACTGCCGATATTGCGCTGGAACATGGTTGCCAATCTCCGTGGCATGCTGACGGTCTTACTATATGCAGAAATATAGTGATTGGCAAAGCAGCCCCCGCGCGCGCTTGCGCCAGCGCAAACAAGCGCCCACCGCGCCGCAGTCGCCTGGCATCGATAATCGCCGGCAATTACCCCGCCGCCACGGCGGAACTGGCCTATGCCTGTAGCAGGGCAGACAGCCGCCTGCCTCCCGGGTTAACAGGAGGTCCCCATGAAAATGTTACTCACCGTCGATTTTCCGCACGAACCGTTCAACACCCTGGTGCGTAACGGTCAGGCCGGCGCCGTCATCGGCCGCATTCTGGACAGCATCCAGCCGGAAGCCGCCTACTTCACCGAACAGGACGGTCACCGCTGCGCGATCTTCGTGGTGGAAGTCGCCAATGGTGCCGCGGTACCGGCCCTGGCCGAGCAGTTCTTCCTCAATTTCAACGCCGGCTGCCAATTCCGCATCCTGATGACGCCGGCCGAACTGCAGCAGGCCGGGCTGGACGAACTGGGCAAACGCTGGAGCTGAGCCAGCTCCGTACCCGTTTCGCCCACCCGCAAACGACAAGGGCAAGCCATCGGCTTGCCCTTGTCGTTTGCCTCTGCGGCCAACGTTGGCCGCACGCTTTACTCTGCCAGCTGCGCCAGCAGCTCGGCCTGGCGCTCGGCCAGCAGCGCGTCGGTCAGCTCCACCATGTCGCCGTCCATCACGTAATCCAGCTTGTACAGCGTCAGGTTGATGCGGTGGTCGGTGACGCGGCCCTGCGGGTAGTTATAGGTACGGATGCGCTCGGAGCGGTCGCCGGAGCCGATCAGGCTCTTGCGCTCCGCCGCTTCCTTCTGCTGCTGCTCGCGCAACTGGATGTCGTAGATGCGCGCCGCCAGCACGCGCATGGCGCTGGCCTTGTTGGCGTGCTGCGAACGGCCGTCCTGGCACTCGGCCACGATGCCAGTCGGCAAGTGGGTGATACGCACCGCCGAGTCGGTCTTGTTGATGTGCTGTCCGCCGGCGCCGCTGGCGCGGAAGGTATCGATGCGCAGGTCGGCCGGGTTCAGCACCCCTTCGGCAATCTCGTCCGCTTCCGGCATCACCGCCACGGTGCAGGCGGAGGTATGGATGCGGCCCTGGGTCTCGGTGGCCGGCACGCGCTGCACGCGATGGCCGCCGGACTCGAACTTCAGCCGCGAGTAGGCGCCGTCACCGGCGATACGCACGATCACTTCCTTGTAACCGCCAAGGTCGGACTCGCTGGCGGACAGGATCTCGGCCTGCCAGCGGTTGCGCTCGGCGTAGCGGGTATACATGCGCAAGAGGTCGCCGGCGAACAGCGCCGCTTCGTCGCCGCCGGTGCCGGCGCGGATTTCCAGCAGGATGTTCTTGTCGTCGTTCGGGTCCTTGGGCAGCAGCAGCTTCTGCAGCTCCAGGTCCAGGGAATCCATGCGCGCCTTGGCTTCTTCAATCTCGGCCTGGGCGAATTCCTTCATCTCCGGATCGGCCAGCAGTTCGCCGGCCGTGGCGATATCGGCTTCGCTCTGGCGATAGGCATTGAATGCCTCCACCACCGGGGTCAGTTCGGCGTGTTCGCGGGTAAGCTTGCGGAACGCGTCCATGTCCGCGGTGGCGTTTTCGGCGGCCAGCAAATGGGTGACTTCTTCCAGCCGCTCGCAAAGGGTGGCCAGTTTCGCCGCAATCGACGGTTTCATTACTGCTCCGGGTGTAAGCGATACAGACGCGCGATCAGTTCGACCTGCGCATCGTGCGCCGCGCCGCTGCCGGTAGACAGCGCCTGCGTCGGCGGGTGCATCAGTTTGTTGGTGAGCTGCAGCGACAACGCTTCCAGCACTTTTTCGGGGGCGTCGCCACGCGACAGCTGCTTCAGCGCAGCGTCCAGCGCGTGACGGCGGATACGTTCCGATTCGTCGCGCAGCGCGCGGATCAGCGGCACCGACTCGCGGCGCTTGAGCCAGTCGACGAACTCCACCACACGGTGGTTGATGATGGTCTCGGCCTCTTCGGCCGCCTGGTTGCGCGCCTGCTGGCCCACTTCCACGATGCTGGCGATGTCGTCGACGGTGTACAGGTAGACGTCGTCCATGCGGCCAACCTCGGCCTCGATATCGCGCGGCACCGCCAGGTCGAGCATGAACATCGGGCGGTGGCGGCGCGCCTTGATCGCGCGCTCCACCATGCCCTTGCCGATGATCGGCAGCTGGCTGGCGGTGGAGCTGACCACCACGTCGTAGTGCTGCAGCTGATCCGGCAGCTCGGACAGGGTGATCGCGTTACCGCCGAACTCGGCAGCCAGCCGTTGGCCGCGCTCCAGTGTGCGGTTGGCGACGGTGATTTTCTGCGGCTGGCGGGCGGCAAAGTGCGTCGCCACCAGCTCGATCATCTCGCCGGCGCCGATGAACAGCACATTCAGCTCGCCCACCGAGGCAAAAATCTGCTCCGCCAGTTTTACCCCGGCGGCGGCCATCGATACCGAGCTGGCGCCCACCGCGGTCTGGCTACGTACATCCTTGGCCACGGCAAAGGTTTTCTGGAACAGGCCGTTGAGCAGGCTGCCCATGGTGCCGGCGCGCTCGGCATTGCGTACCGCGTCCTTGATCTGGCCGAGGATCTGCGTCTCGCCCAGCACCATCGAGTCCAGCCCGGAGGCGACGCGGAAAGCGTGGCGCGCGGTTTCGGCGGCATCCAGCTGGTACAGGTACGGCGCCACCTCGTCCAGCGCCATGCCGTGGTAACCCACCAGCCAGCGCAGCACCTGCTCCGGCTGCGCGGTGGCACAGTACAGCTCGGTGCGGTTACAGGTGGAAACGATGGTGACCTCGCGCGCGGCATGCGACTCCACCAGCTGCGCCAGCGCTGCCGACAACGTCTCGGCCGGAAAGGCCAGACGCTCGCGGATGGCAAGCGGAGCGGTGTGGTGATTGAGACCGATGGCAACCAGCTGCATGGGCAGGGCAATAACGCGCAGGGAGAAAACGGGCATTCTATACCAGCTAGCGCGCCGGGGCGACGTGCCGGCAAGCGGCGAGCCGAGTATCATGTCGCCAATCAAGGAGGGCACCATGCCGCTGAATCTCGCCGATATCCGTCTGGAATACAGCAAGAAAGAACTTTCCCCCGACGATTGCCTGCCGGATGCGGTGGCACAGTTCGAGCTGTGGCTGCACGAGGCCATCGCCGCCGAGGTGAACGAACCCACCGCCATGCACATTGCCACCGTGGACGAGCACGGCCGCCCGTCGGCGCGCATCGTGTTGCTCAAGGGGGTGGAAAACGGGCAACTGGTGTTCTACACCAACTACCTCAGCCGCAAGGGCCGCCAACTGACGGCCAACCCCTACATCGCGGTAACCTTCTTCTGGCCGGAGCTGGAACGCCAGGTACGCCTCGAGGGCAAGGTGCAGCAGGTAGCGCCGGAAGTCTCCGACGAATACTTCGCCAGCCGCCCCTACACCAGCCGCATCGGCGCCTGGGCCAGCGAACAGAGCAGCGTCATCGACGGCAAGAGCGTGCTGGTGACCCGCGCCGCCACCTTCGGCCTCAAGCACCCGCTGACCGTGCCGCGCCCGCCGCACTGGGGCGGTTACGCCATCGTGCCGGACCGCGTGGAATTCTGGCAGGGTCGCCCCAGCCGGCTGCACGATCGCGTGCTATATACCCTGCAGGCCAATGCCGGCTGGGAACGCTGCCGCCTGGCGCCATAACGCGCCGCCCACGCCTGCCACGTTGGCCGCAGCAATGCGGCCAAACTTTTTGCTGGCCAGCCGCGACAGCACGCCATCGCCGGCCGCACCCCACTACGGACACCCCATGCTTAACAACGACATCCTGCGCAGCGTGCGCTTCATCCTCAATATCGGCGACGCCAAGATGCTGGCCATCCTGCAGCACGCCGAACCGTACGCCGACGACGACTTCACCGCGCTGCTGAAGAAAGACGACGAAGCCGGCTTCCAGCCCTGCAGCGACGAACTGCTGTCGGCGTTTCTCGATGGCCTGATCATCGAAAAACGCGGCCGCCGCGACGATGCGCCGCCGCCGGCACCACTCTTGCGCCTGAACAACAACGACATCCTGAAAAAGCTGCGCGTGGCGTTCGAGCTGAAGCAGGAAGACATCGAGGCGCTGATCGCCCTCACCGGCCTGCAGGTCTCCAGCGCCGAAGTCGGCGCGCTGTTCCGCAAGCCCGGCCACAAGAACTTCCGCCTGTGCGGCGACCAGTTCCTGCGCTACCTGCTCAAGGGGCTGAGCATCAAGCTGCGCCCGGGCGCACAGCCGAAAGGCAACTGATGCTGCTGCAATGCCTGTACGGCTTTAGCGGCGCGGACGGCACGTTGCTGGAAGTGAAGCGGCTGGACCTGCCCGCCGGCAGCGCAGCGGATGCGGTGTACCACTGGCTGTGGCAACCGGCTGGCAGCGGCGGCTGGCAAAAGCTCACCTTCGCCGCCATGACCAGCGAACCGCAGCCCTATCGCCGCTTCGCCGAGGGCGAACTGTGGTTCGATGCCACTGGCGCACGGCTGCAACTGGGCAGTAGCGAACATCTGCTGGCCAGCGGCGTGGCCGATGGCTGGCAGGCGTCGGTGGCGGAATGGTTGCAGCGGCGATGATGCCGCCCGGCTTGCGGCAAGCACAGCGGATGAAGCTTGTAGACTGCGCGCCAAAGCGCCTGCGGCCAACCATACTGTGTTTGTCCGCCACCACCAGGAGTCATCCCATGCGATACATTCTGAGCAGCGCCGCCCTGCTGCTGGCCGCCGTGCCGGCGCTGGCCTTCGATGTCACCAGTCCGCAGCTGCTGCCGGGCAAGCCGATGAGCAAGGCGCAGGAATACAACGGTTTTGGCTGCAACGGCGGCAATGTGTCGCCGGCGCTGCGCTGGAAAGATGCCCCGGCCGGCAGCAAGAGTTTTGCCGTCACCGTCTACGATCCGGATGCCCCCACCGGCAGCGGCTGGTGGCATTGGCTGGTCTTCAACCTGCCGGCCGACACCCGCGAACTGGCCAGCGGCGCCGGTAATCCGGGCGGCGTGCTGCCGGCCGGCAGCGTGCAGAGCCGCACCGACTACGGCGTGCCCGGCTTCGGCGGCGCCTGCCCGCCGCAGGGCGACCGGCCGCACCGCTACATCTTTACCGTGCATGCGCTGAAAGTGGACAAACTGGAGCTGGGCGCCGATGCCATGCCGGCGCTGGTGGGCTATATGCTGAATGCCAACAGCCTGGGCAAGACCAGCCTGATCGCTACCTACGGCCGCTAGCACCTGCCCGCCGCCGGCTTGACAGCCCGGCGGCAGGCCACCAGCATGCGGCTCAGTCCCTCTCTGGAGCCGCCATGACAGCCCCCACCCTGCACCCTGCCACGCTGGCCGTCCGCGCCGGCGAAGAAGCCCACCGCCCGCACGCCGCGCTGGCGGTACCCATCGAGTTCGGCATCGCCCACGGCTACCCGGATGTGGACAGCTGGGAGCAGGTGGCGCGTGGCGACGTGCCCGGCCCGCTGTACGCGCGCAACACCGCCCACCCCACCAGCCTGGCACTGGAAGCCAAGCTGGCGGCGCTGGAAGGCGCGGCGGCGGCGGTGAGCTTCGGCAGCGGCATGGCGGCGATCAGCAGCACGCTGATGGCGCTGCTCAAGCCCGGCGCGCGCGTGGTGGCCGGCAAGGACACCTACGGCGGCAGCCACTACCTGCTGCAGCACACCCTGCCGCAGTGGGGGGTGCAGGTGACGCTGTGCGACACCACCGATGCCGCCGCCTTCATCGCCGCGCTGGCTGATGGCTGCGACCTGCTGTACCTGGAATCGCCGACCAACCCGCTGCTGAAAGTGCAGGACATCCGCCGCCTGGCCGCCGCCGGCCATGCCGCCGGCGCGGTGGTAGTGATCGACAACACCTTCGCCACCCCGGTAAACCAGAACCCGCTGGCGCTGGGCGCCGACCTGGTGCTGCACAGCGCCACCAAGTTCCTCGGCGGCCACGCCGACGCCATGGGCGGCATCGTCTGCGGCAGCAAGATGCTGACCGACCGTATCCGCCACTACCGCGAAATCCACGGCGCCTGCCTCGACCCGATGAGCGCGTTCCTGATCCTGCGCGGCATCAAGACCCTGGCGCTGCGCATGCGCCAGCACAACGACAACGCGCTGGCGCTGGCACAGTGGCTGCAACAGCAGCCGGCGGTGCGGCAGGTGAACTATCCCGGCCTGCCGGAGCACCCGCAGCACGCCATCGCCCGCGAGCAGATGCACGGCTTCGGCGGCGTGCTCAGCTTCGAGCTGGCCGGCGGTTTTGCCGCCGTGCGCCGGCTGCTGCCGCGCTGCCAGCTGCTGATCCGCGCCGCCACGCTGGGCACGGTGGATACCCTGCTGGGCGTGCCCAGCACCACCAGCCACGTGGAATGCAGCGAGGAGGAGCGCATCGCGCTCGGCATCCCCGGCGGGCTGGTGCGCTGCTCGGTGGGCATCGAGGACATCCGCGACATCATCGCCGATCTGCAGCAGGCGCTGGCCGAGTGACCCCAACAGCACAAAACGTTGGCCGCATGTCTTGCGGCCAACCTTGCACACCATGAGCTGGTACCTGTACCTGCTGGAATGCCGCGGCGGCAGCCTGTACACCGGCATCAGCAATAACGTCGAGAAACGCTACGCCGCCCACCTCAAAGGCAAGGGTGCGCGCTACACCCGCAGCTTCCCGCCGGAGCGCATCGCGCTGGTGGTGGCATTTGCCGACAAGAGCGAGGCACTGCGCGCCGAACTGGCGGTGAAGGCGATGAGCGCGGCGCAGAAGCGGGCGTGGCTGGCGGCGCAGCTGGGCCAGACAAGCGATTAGCCAGGCTAATCACACGCAGCAGTAATGCTGGCTTGTCGCCGCCAGCGGCCACGCGCACACTGCCGGGCATGTTCTGACCGGAAAGCGCCATGTTCCCTCTCGATACCCTCCCTAACGCCCTGCGCCACGGCCAACCGCTGCTGTGGCACAACCCCTCCCTGCAACCCGCCGCCGAGGCGCTGGCCGCCAGCCGCTACGGCCGCGCCAACATCGAAGCCGCCATCGCCCGCTGGCAGCGTTTCGCGCCGCTGCTGGCGCGGCTGTTTCCGGACAGCGTCGCCGCCGATGGCCGCATCGATTCACCACTACTAAGCCAGATCGACGAGCACGGCCAACCCTTGTGGGTGAAAGCCGACCACGCGCTGCCGATCACCGCCTGCATCAAGGCGCGCGGCGGCGTGTACGAGGTGCTGTGCCATGCCGAGGAGCTGGCGCTGGCCGCCGGCCTGCTGCCGGCCGGCAGCAGCTACGCCGTGCTGGCCGAGGCGCCGGCACGCGCGCTGTTCGCGCAGCACCGCATCCTGGTCGGCAGCACCGGCAACCTCGGCTACAGCGTCGGCGTGATGGCGCGTGCGCTGGGTCTGCAGGTGGAAGTGCATATGTCGCACGATGCCAAGGAGTGGAAAAAGCAGCGCCTGCGCGCGCTGGGCGCCGGCGTGGTGGAGCACCAGGGCGACTACGCACTGGCGGTGGCCGCCGCGCGCGACATCGCCGCTGCCGACCCGCACGCCTATTTCATCGACGATGAAAGCTCGCTGCTGCTGTTCTTCGGCTATGCCGCCGCGGCCTGGGACCTGGCGCCGCAGCTGGCAGCCGCCGGCCTGCGGCCAACTCCCGAGCAGCCGCTGCGCGTCTACCTGCCGTGCGGCGTGGGTGGCGCCCCAGGCGGTGTGGCTTTCGGCCTGAAGTGTCTGTTCGGCGACGCGGTGCAGTGCGTGCTGGTGGAACCGGTGGCCTCGCCCTGCATGCTGCTGCGCCTCGCCACGGACGACGACACGCTGTCGGTGTACGACATCGGCCTCGACAACCGCACCGTGGCCGACGGCCTGGCGGTGCCGCGCGCCTCCGCCACCGTGGCCGGCATCGTCGGCCCGCTGATCGACGCAGTGATCACCGTCAGCGACGCCAGCCTGCTGGCCGAAGTGCGCCGGCAATGGCAGCAGCACCGCCTGCGGCTGGAGCCCTCCGCCGCCGCCGGTTTCGTCGCCCACCAGCTGGCCGGCGAACAATGGCCGGGCGACATCATCCCGGTGGTGTGGACCACCGGCGGCAACGGCCTGCCGGACGAGGTATTCCTGCCGCTGCTGGCTGATTGATTACTCAATCAAGCAAACGCAAAAAGGTTGGCCGCAAGCTGCTCATGGCTTGCGGCCAACCTTTTTTATTCATTCGAGGTAAACGCCGGGCTTCGCGATACTCAGCACCAGCCTACCCCCCCCGACTTACCGCGTTGTCTAGCATAGACTACAACTCGACCATGACTGCGTTCCCAGTAATAGTGGTCAGCGGCAGGATTAAACAGAAGAGTTCCGGACATGCTCATTCACTCTGCAGCCATTTTTAGAAAATTAAACTATCTCCGCCTAATGACACTACTCAACACCTCCATTTTTGCCAATAAAGCAGCATCCAATACTTGGCCAGTCATCATGCGGTCCAATGCATCGACCGTCACATATTTTCCATTGTACTTGTCTAACATGGCATCGAATGTTATGGAAATTTTGCTACTCCCAAATGTTCCCATTTTATCCATTGCACTATTAAAATCATCTTGTATGGCTGCGAAAAAAAATCAACAAAAGTAGAGAAATTGCGATATAGCTCATCTGGCAATTTTTCACCATTACCCATGGTGAAGGTGTTAATTGAATCATCCTCACCAATTTTCATATCGTGCAATGCCTCGTCCCCAAATTTAAGGACGTTCACCACATGATATCTATACATTGCCGACTGCAGCGCCACTGTAATAAAGTATGTAATGAAATCATTAGCTACTTTTGAGTCCTTCATTGAATCCAAAAGTCTGTGAGATTCCTTATCAGACATACGAACCGCCCAAAAACCCATTTCTTTATAGGACACATAGGTAGGATTGTTATCTACAAGCAAGACAATTGGTTTATGCGAATCAATGGCGCCATTGCCATTTTTCTCTGACTGACGAATAAAGTAGGCAAAAGACGCAAACATCAAAGCTACAATAAAAAATCCAACAATAACTCCAATCATACCGCCCCCTTATTACAAAATTGCAAAATCAATAGCGCATTGAGGCCCGCTTATAGCGGCTATCCGTTAGAAAATCATACAAAACAGATATTTACTCCGCACCAGACGCAGCCACAACGCAATCAACAGTCCCGGCGCACTGGCTAACAGCCATATCCACTACAACTCAGACAGCAACACAGCTAAGCCGATGGTCAGCGCTACAGCTCAGTGGGATAAAATGAAAGGCATGCGGGCTCCATGAGCGATATGGTCAAACAAGCTGTTGGCATGTTAGCAGACCAGCCATGAGCTGGTGTGAACATGCAGATCGGATAAGCCAACGGCGCATCCGGGGCCGGAGTGCCTGCCTTTTACCGGGGTTCGCGGCACTTATCGAGCTACCGGGCTTGCATCTCCCCACACAGCCACGCCCCCAGTGCCGCAACCGCCGCGCTGCTGCCAACCGCATACAACGCGTAATAGCCCAGCAGCAACGGCGGCTGATCGTCCAGCCGGCACAGGCTGCCATCCTGCAGGTAGCGCGCCACCAGCAGCTGGCGGCCCAGTGCCACGCCATCGCCGGCCTGCGCGCTGCGGTAGGCCAGTTGTGCCTGATTGAAGTGGCGTTCGCCGGCGTCGCAGCCGGATGGACGGCCGTGGGCGGCCAACCATAGCGCCCACTCGCTGCCGGCCGGTGTTGGCGTGCTCCACGGCGCATCGTCGTGCAGCAGGCGGCCACCGTGGCCGGCGGGGTCGAAAGCGGGGGCGGCGACCGGGTAGCCGTACTCCGGCAGCACGAAGGCGGCATCCTGCGGCGCGTGCGGCAGGTAGCGCAGCGCCAGGTCAATGCCGGCCTGACGTAGCGCCGCCGGGCTGTAGGGCTGGTTGTCGGCCAGCAGATCGACGCTGATGTCCGGCTGCAGGCGGGCGAAGCGGCCCAGCCGCGGCAGCAGCCATTCCAGCGCCAGCGACGGTGGTGCCGCCAGCTGCACGCTGGCCGGTGCGGAATCACGCTGCAATGCGACCAACGTTGTTGCCACGGTATCGAAGCCGCTGTCACAGGCGGCAAACAGCTGCTGCCCGGCGGCGGTGAGCTGCAGGCTGCGGCCGCCGCGCTGCAGCAGGCTCAGCTGCAGCCGTGCTTCCAGCCGCTGCACGCGCTGGCTGACCGCGCCCTGCGTGACCGCCAGCTGTTCGGCGGCGCGGCGGAAACCGCCGCACTGCGCCACCGCGTGGAAGAACCACAGGTCGGCCAGCAGGGTAGCGTCGAGGCGGCGGCTCATGCGGCGGGCTTAGTAGGCGAAGCGCTCGCGCAGTTCTTCCAGGTTCAGCTCGCGCAGGATGCTCTCCTGCCGCTCGCGGGCGGCTTTTTTGCCCTTGCTGGTTTTCTTGGCGATGATCAGCTCGTTCTTCATCGAGTGTTCCCAGCCCACCAGCTCGGTAACGGTGACCTGGTAGCCGCGCGCTTCCAGCTGCAGGCAGCGCAGCACGTTGGTGAGCTGGCTGCCGAACTCGCGGGTGTGGATCGGGTGGCGCCACAGCTCGGACAGCGGCGTCTTGCCGAAGGTCTCGTTCTTCTTCTGCCGCAACACGGCGGCCACCTCGGCCTGGCAGCACGGCACCAGCACGATGTACTTGGCGTCCTTGGCCAGCGCGAAGCGGATGGCGTCGTCGGTGGCGGTGTTGCAGGCGTGCAGCGCGGTGATGATGTCCACCTGCGGCGGCAGCGCGTCGGAGGTGATCGACTGCTCGACGGTGAGGTTGAGGAAGCTCATGCCGTCAAAACCCAGCCGTTTGGCCAGATCCACCGACTTGTCCACCAGATCCTGTCGCGTTTCCACGCCGTAGACGTAGGCGGCGGGTTTGTCCTTCAGGAACAGGTCGTAGAGGATGAAGCCGAGGTAGGACTTGCCGGCGCCGTGGTCGGCCAGCGTCAGGCTGCCTTTTTCCGTCAGCACGTCGGCCATCAGCGGCTCGATGAACTGGTACAGGTGATAGACCTGCTTCAGCTTGCGGCGAGTGTCCTGGTTGATCTTGCCGTCGCGGGTGAGGATGTGCAGTTCTTTCAGCAGTTCGACCGACTGCTGCGGTTTGATTTCCGGGATCAGGCTCATGATGCTTTCTCGATTTTCACTGCCGCTATTGTAGCGCCTTGGTCAAGTCACCGGCCGGCTGGCTTACAATGTGCCATTCCCGTTTTCAGGTAGCAGATCATGGCCTTGCAGCTTCACGTCATTCCGGTCACCCCGTTCCAGCAGAACTGTTCCGTGCTGTGGTGCGATGTCAGCAACGAAGCGGCGGTGGTGGACGCCGGCGGCGATATCGCCCGCATCCGCGCCTTTATCGACGCCAAGGGCCTGCAGGTGACCAAGCTGCTGCTTACCCACGGCCATATCGACCACGCCGGCGGCGCGCGGGCGCTGGCCGATGCGCTGGGGGTGCAGATCGAAGGCCCGCAGCGCGCGGAAAGTTTCTGGCTGGACCAGCTGCCGCAGCAGGGGCAGATGTTCGGCTTTGCCCCCAGCCCGGCGCTGACGCCGGAGCGCTGGCTGGAAGAAGGCGACACGGTGCAGGTTGGCCGCGAGGTGCTGGAGGTGCTGCACTGCCCCGGCCACACCCCGGGCCATATCGTATTTGTCAGCCGTGCGGCCAACCTGTGCGTGGTCGGCGACGTGCTGTTCCAGGGCTCCATCGGCCGTACCGATTTTCCGATGGGCAACCACCAGCAGCTGATCGACGCCATCCGCAACAAGCTGTTCGCGCTGCCGGACGACATGACGGTGGTGCCGGGCCACGGCCCGTTCACCACCATCGGCGACGAGCGCCGCAGCAACCCGTTCGTGGCCGACCGCCGCTACGGCTGATGGACGCCGCCTTCCAACGCGCGGTGCTGGCGCAGCTCATGGCGATTCCGCCGGGGCAGGTCAGCACCTACGGCACGCTGGCGCAGCTTGCCGGCTACCCGCGCCATGCCCGCCACGTCGGCAAGCTGCTGGGCAATGCGCCGGAGGGCGCCGGCTGGCCGTGGTTTCGCGTGGTCAGCGGCAGCGGCAAGGTGTCGCGACCGGGCTCGGCGGAGGCGGATTTCCAGATCCTGCTGCTGGAAGAAGACGGCGTGGAAGTCGGCGCCGGCGGGCGAGTGAACCTGAAGCGCTACGGCTGGCCCGCACAATATTTCATTCCAAAGTCATGAAACGTTGTCATTAAATGTCGGCAATAAGACATTAATGCGACAGTTCTGCTGCAAAAACCGGCCAAGCGTGCCGGTTTTTTGTTGGCTTCTGCTATGCTCCGCGCCCCGCGGCGCCAGGCAAACAAGTGTTTGTCACACAAACAACCTTGCCGGCGCGGCGGGTTTTCATCCAACACGCAAGCAACAGAAGCACATCATGAACACTCGCACTACCCTGCTCGCCCTGGCACTGGCCTCCTGTGCCGGCTTTGCCCACGCCGACTACTCCTTCAGCAATGTCAGCGCCAACTGGCTGGACTGGTCCAATGGCACCCAGCAGCGCACGCAAAAAGGCCCGTTCGGCGGCAAGAACGATTTCGGCTACCTGGAAGCCGAAGGCGGCATGGGCGGCAACTGGGGCGACCTGTACGGTTTCCTCGATATCGAAAACCCGGACAAGAGCACGCATGAAGCCGCCGGCCAGAACCGCCGCTACGCCTCCAAGCTGGTAGGTCGTTTCAACGTTGGCCGCATCGGCGATCTGCCGGTACAGGTGTACGCCCATGTCTACGACTTCCGCGACGCCGACTTCTACGACCAGAACCGCGTACTGGGTCTGGGCACCGCGCTGTCCCGCGGCAACTTCTGGATCAAGCCGTTCCTCGGCGCACACCAGGAGTTCAAGCAGGGCGTCGGCGCCCACCGCAACGGCATGATGGCTGGCTGGGTGCTGGGCTACAGCTTCAACCTGGCGGGCCAGGCGATGATGGTCACCCAGTGGCACGAAACCGAATTCGCCCGCGAAGACGCCTACCTGGCCATGGCCAAGGATGGCGACGTGGTCCGCGCCCGCAAACTGGCCAACAACGGCGCGGTATCGCTGTGGTGGAACGCCACCAAGTCGGTAACCGCCGGCCTGACTTACCGCTACGCCGACCAGAAGCTGGGTTCTGCCACCTACCAGAACGCCTTCATCTCCACGCTGAAGTACAACTTCTAACCGTGTCGCCGCGCCGGGTGGTGCAGTAAACCACAGCCGGCCTGCATTATTTTGCAATGCAACAAAAACGCCAGTGCCTTGATGTACTGGCGTTTTTTGCTTTCTACGACTTTCGTTTATGTATCCAACAAGTTGCCTGATGCGCAAATAGTGTGATAAAGACTAAGGATAATTTTCGCTTTCGAACGCGCCGCCATGAGCCGATCTCCACGACACGACAAAATCCTGCAGCTGGTCCGCGAAAGCGGTTTCATGCCGATTGAAGAGCTGGCCCGCCTGCTGGATGTGACGCCGCAAACCATCCGCCGCGACATCAACCAGCTGTGCGAAGCCAATCTGCTGCGCCGCTATCACGGCGGTGCCGCGCTGGGCAACAGCGTGGAAAACGAGGACTACTTCTCGCGCAAGGGCAAGCTGCAGAGCGAAAAGGCGCACATCGCCGACATGATCGCGGAGAACATTCCCGACCATGCCTCGCTGTTCATGAGCATCGGCACCACCATCGAGGCGGTGGCGCAGGCGCTGACCACCACCCACAAGGGCTTGCGCGTCATCACCAACAACATCCATGTGGCGTCGATCATGTCGGCCAACCCGGATTTCACGGTAATGATCACCTCCGGCGTGGTGCGCGCCTCCGATGGCGGCATTACCGGGGTGGCGACGCTGGACTTCATCAACCAGTTCAAGGTCGATTACGCGGTGATCGGCGTCTCCGGCATCGAGACCGACGGCTCGCTACTGGACTTCGACTACCGCGAAGTGCGCGTGGCGCAGGCAATGATGAACAATGCCCGCCATCGCTTCCTGGCCGCCGACCACAGCAAGTTCGGCCGCAATGCGCTGGTACGCATGGGCCACATCAGCGAATTCAACGCCATCTTCACCGACGCGATGCCGCCGGAAAGCCTGAAAAAGCTGCTGGAAGAACACGGCGTGCGCATGTACCAGGCCGACCCGCTGTAACGCCTGGCCGCAGACAAAGACAAGGGCGCCGCTGGCGCCCTTGTGCTTGTTGCCGCCGCAGCGGCTACTCCTGCTCCGGCGTCCAGCGCACCACGCAGTTGCGCCCGGCCGCCTTGGCGCGGTACAGCATGCTGTCGGCGCGCTGCACCAGCGCCACCACATCCCACACCCCGTCGCTGCTGCACACCCCGGCGCTGAAGGTCTGGCGGAAGCGGCCGCGCGGCGATACCTGCTCCAGCCGCGCGAAGGCATCGCGCAGATCATCCAGCAGCTGCGTAGCCTGCTCGCAGCCCATGCCCGGCAATACGATGGCGAACTCCTCGCCACCGTAACGGCCGATCAGGTCGGAGCGGCGCAGCCGTTCGCGCAGGAAGCGCGACAGGCTGACCAGCACTTCGTCGCCGGCCTGGTGGCCATAGCTGTCGTTGACGTGCTTGAAGTGGTCCAGGTCCAGCATCACCATGCTCAGCGGCCGGCGCTCGCGCTGGGCGCGGGCAAACTCGTATTCCAGCCGCGCGAACAGATGGCTGTGGTTGAGCAGGCCGGTCAGGCTGTCGGTGGAGATATAGGACCGCAGCTGGCGGTAGCGGCTGGCGCGGGTGCTGACCGTCACCACCAGCTCCTCGCTGGACACCGGCTTGGTGAGGTAGCCGTCCACCCCCAGCGTCAGCGCGTCCAGCTGCATGTGCTGGCGCTTTTCCATGGTCAGGAAAATGATGGGGATGCCGTCCATCAGCCGCTGCTGG
This sequence comes from Vogesella oryzae, assembly GCF_902829295.1. Classification (GTDB taxonomy): domain Bacteria; phylum Pseudomonadota; class Gammaproteobacteria; order Burkholderiales; family Chromobacteriaceae; genus Vogesella; species Vogesella oryzae. The sequence continues at coordinate 33,223 of NZ_CADEPL010000008.1, read as the reverse complement.
CGGATGATGCGCGCCAGCACCTGGCCATCGCACTCCGGCATATACATGTCCATCAGGATCAGGTCCGGGCGGAAGCGCTCGATCGCCTCCAGCGTCTGGCTGGGGCGGGTGACTTCCTCGGTGAGAATGCCGTGGCGGTTGAGTACCGCCGCATACAGTCCGGCCAGCGAGCTCATGTCCTCCACCAGCAGCACACGCAACGGGTTGCGGCGGTCCGGCAGCATCGGCTGTACCAGGCCGTCCAGCAGCTCGCGTACCGCCAGCGGCCAACCCAGAAACCCCTGCCCGCCGGCATTCACCGCCTGCAGCCGGGCGGCAAAGTCCCGTCGCGGGCTGGCAAACAGCAGCGGACAGTTCAGCGGGCCGATAAGCGGCAGCATGCTGTCGGCCTCGAAGCTGTGGTAGACGATCACCGCCCCCGGCTCGTGCAGTTGCAACGCCTGCTGCAGCGCCGGCTCGTCATGGAACACTTCCAGCGCGTAACCGAAACACGCCAACTGCTCCAGCAGCGCCGCTGCCGGCGCCTGAGCCTGGGGTGCCAGCAGGAACAGGCGGTGGCTCGGCGTCACGTTGGCCGCCAGCGGTTTGCCGGCGCCCGGCAACGGCAGGCTGGCCAGCTGGGTCACCAGTGCCAGCTGCTGGCGTAGTGCCAGGTTGTCAGCGTTGCCCAGCCGGCGCTTGCCGATATGCCGCCACAGCGTGGTCAGTTCTTCGTTGGCACGCAGCACCGGCTCGACGGCCAGCTGCTCGGCCAAACCCTGCAGGCACTGGCTCAGCGCCATGAAGCGGCGCTGCAGTTCCGGATCCCAGCGTTGCAGCAATTGCTGGCCGACGTGGTCCATCTCGCGCGCAACGCTGGCCAGGGTTTGTGAAGCAGGCGTGGTCATAGACATTACAAACGATTGCAAATGGATGTGGCGAGTATAGCGGCAGCACGCCGGCCGAAGGTGGGCAGCTGCTATAATTGTTCCTTTTCACCCTCGGACAGGGCAGAGCCTGGCTCTGCAACGGCAGCATGAACGTCTTTTACGAAGAAAGCGGCAGCTTCAAGGTCGGCAGCGTGGTTTCCCGCGCCGAAGCCAGCCTGCAGATCGATACCCAGCATGGCAAGCGCACCAAGCTGAAAGCGGCCAACGTATTTCTGGAATTCAGCAGCCCGCTGCAGGATTTCCTGCCGGCTGCGGAAGCCATCGCTGCCGATATCGACGTGGATTTCCTGTGGGAATGCTGCGGCCAGGACGAGTTCGGCTTCGAGACGCTGGCTGCCGATTACTTCGGCCACGCGCCCAGCGCGCTGGAAAACGCCGCCATCCTGCTGCGGTTGTACGCCGCGCCGATGTACTTCTACAAGAAGGCCAAGGGCAGCTTCAAGGCCGCGCCGGAAGAAACGCTGAAAGCCGCGCTGGCCGCCATCGAGCGCAAGAAGCGCGAGCAGGAGCAGATCGACGCGCTGGCCGCCGAGCTGGCTGCCGGCAGCCTGCCGGACATCATCCGCGACAAGCTGATGACCCTGCTGTACCGCCCGGACAAGAACACGCTGGAATTCAAGGCCTTCGACCAGGCCTGCAAGGCCACCGGCCTGCCGCCGCTGCGGCTGGCGGACAAGGTCGGCGGCATCCAGTCGGTGCCGGCCTACCTGATGGCCGGTTTCGAACTGGAGCACTTCCCCAAGGGCACCGGCTTTGGCAACTATGTGCCGGCCAGCATGCCGGAAGAGCTGCCGCTGGCCACGGTCAAGGCGTTCTCCATCGATGACGCCGCCACCACCGAGATCGACGATGCACTGTCGGTACAGTGGCTGGATAACGGCAACATCCGCGTCGGCATCCACATCGCGGCGCCGACGCTGGGCATCGCACAGGGCTCCGAGCTGGAAAAGATCGTGCACCAGCGCCTGTCCACGGTGTACTTCCCCGGCGACAAGATCACCATGCTGCCGGACGATGTGGTGCAGCAGTTCACGCTGAAGGAAGGCCACGACTGCCCGGCGCTGAGCCTGTACGTGGACGTGACCCCGGCGTTCGAGCTGGTGGAGTTCGACAACCGCATCGAGCTGGTACACATTGCGGCCAACCTGCGCCACGACCAGCTGGAGCAGGTGTTCAACGAAGACACGTTGGCCGCACCCGGCTTCGGCCCGGATTACGCCTTCAAGCGTGAACTGGTATGGCTGTGGCAGTTTGCGGGTGCCCGCGAGGCGTTCCGCGGCAAGACCCCGGACCCGAACCGCCCGCCGCAGGTGGACTACAACTTCAACGTGGTCGACGGCAAGGTGATCATCAGCATCCGCAAGCGCGGCTCGCCGATGGACAAACTGGTGTCCGAGCTGATGATCCTCGCCAACAGCGAATGGGGCCGCATGCTGGCCGAGGCCGACATTCCGGCCATGTACCGCGCGCAAAGCATGGGCAAGGTGCGCATGACCACCCGCCCGGAACCGCACGTCGGTCTGGGCGTGCAGCAGTATGCGTGGAGTACCTCGCCGCTGCGCCGCGCCGCCGACTTCATCAACCAGCGCCAGCTGGTGGCGATGATTCGCGGCGAGGAGCCGCAGTACAAGCAGGGCGACGCCATGCTGTTTGCCATGCTGCGCGACTTCGATGCCGCCTACAGCGCCTACCTCGGCTTCCAGGACAAGATGGAGCACTTCTGGTGCCTGCGCTGGTTCAGCCAGGAAGGCATCAGCGAGCCGACCGCCACCTACATCAAGGAAGACCTGGTGCGGGTGGACGGAGTGCCGATGCGGCTGCGTATCGGCGGCCTGCCGGAGCTGGCCAACGGCGACCGCATCCAGCTGCAGATCGTGCGCATCGACGAGTTGCAGCAGGAGATCGAATGCCGCTACCTGGCGGTGCTGGAGCGCAAGCAGCCGCTGCCGCAGGACGAAGCGGAACAGGCGTAACGCCGGCGGCCAACGTTGGCCGCAACAACAAGGCCCCGCCATGGCGGGGCCTTGTCATGTCTGGCGTTGCAGCGTGCTACAGCAGCGCATCCACCGTGGTGCTGACTTCCTTCAGGTGCGGCAGCGCCTCGGCCATTTTTTCTTCGCTAATGCCAAGCTCGGCCAGCAGCGGCAACGGCAGCATCGCCTGCATTTCCGCCTCGCTCATGCCGTGGTTGAAACCGGCCACGATGTAGGACGACAAGCCGGTCAGCAGCGCGTAGTGCGATACCTGCGACGGCTCGGCCAGATGGTGCTGGTCGCGGATCGCCTGCTGGATGGCATCCGGAAAATTCCAGCGCCGCGCCAGCTCGGCACCGACCTCGGTCAGGTCCATGCCCAGCACCATGCGCTCGGTCGCCAGCCGCTCGGCACCGCCTTCCACCACGCGGTCGATCTGCACCGCCTTTTCCGGCTCCGCCACGTGCAGCACCAGCTCGCCGATATTGGCCAGCAGGCCGCAGGTATACGCCAGCTGGGTGTCCTGCGCGGCCAGCTTGGCCAGCACCTTGCTGGTATTGGCCATCTCGAAGCTACGGCCCCAGAAGCCGCGCATGTCGAAACCGGGAATCGCCATGCTGGCACCGGCAATGCCAGAGGCAATCACCAGCATGCGCACATTGTCGAAGCCCAGCATCACCACCGCATCGTGCAGCGAGCCGATATTGCGGCTGCCGCCGAAGCGGGCACTGTTGGCCAGCCGCAGCACCCGCGCGCTCAGCACCTGGTCATGCACTACCTTGTCGGTGATGTCGTCGATATTGATATTGCTGTCCTGGAAGCTGGCAATCAGCTCCTGCACTACCTTGGGCACCATCGGCAGCCGCCCGGCGGCCTGGTCGAACAACTCGGCAACTTTCATGTCGCATCCCCTCCGTAACTCGTCGTTGGCATTACCAGATGAGCTTAGGCAATCGTTTTGGGATTTACAGCCGAATTTGCCGGTGGCATGAGCACAGAAAAGAAAAACGGCCCGCAGGCCGTCAAGGAGAGTCGCTCCTGCAAACAGGAGATAACACGGAATCTCAGGCTACTTCGTAGCCACGGGCCGCCTGTAGCAGCGTAAACCACTGCTGGCGATCCAGTTGCAGCCGGCAGGCGGCGGCAGCATCGTCCAGCGAGGCCAGGCGGCGCGAACCGACAATGGGCAACGGCCGGCACGGATGGTGCATGAGCCAGGCCAGCGCCAGCGCAGCGGTGCTGACGCCCAGCTCGCCGGCCAGCAGGTTCAACGCCGCCGCCAGCGCCGGGTTGGCCGCCGCATCGAACAGCCGGCCACCGGCCAGCGGCGACCACAGCATCGGCCGCACGCCCAACTGCAGGCACTGGTCGAAGCTGCCGTCGAATAGCGGCGCGGTGTGCAGCAGCGACGCCTCCACCTGGTTGGTCACCAGCGGCGTGCGCGACGCCAGCAGCGCGTACTGGCTGGGGCTGAAGTTGGACACCCCGAAGTGGCGCACCTTGCCGGCATCCCGCAGCCGCGCGAAGGTTTCCGCCACCTCGTCCGGGTCCATGAGCGGGTCCGGGCGATGGATCAGCAGCAGGTCGAGGTAATCGGTACCCAGATGCTGCAGCGAGGCATGCACGCTGGCGGTGATGTGCGCCGCCGAGGTGTCGTAGTGCTTTACCCGCCAGCCGCGCGCCGCATCCGGCGGCTTGATGCCGCACTTGCTCACCAGCTGGATGGCGTCGCGCCGCGACGGATTGGCCTTCAGCCAGCGGCCGAACAGCGCTTCGCAACGGAAGCCGCCGTACAGGTCGGCGTGGTCGAAGGTGGTGATGCCGAGACTGATGGCATGCTCCACCCACGCCGCCAGTGCGGCGTCGTCAAAGCCCCACTCGTCCAGCCGCCACACGCCCGCCGCCACCGGCGACAGCAGCGGGCCGTCTGCGGCCAACCTTTGCAGAGCCAGCACGCTCATCAGGCGATCCGTGCTTCGGTGGCCGGGTCGAACAGCACCGCCTTGGACACGTCGAACACCAGATCCATGCTCTGGCCCGGATGCTTGGCTTCGGTGGGGTGGGTGCGGCAGCACACCTTGGTGTTGTTCAGCGATACGAATACCAGCGTGTCTGGGCCGGTCGGCTCGATCACGTCGATATGGCAGCTCATTTCCGGCAGGCCGTCGCGGTGGGCGGTGCGTGCGTCGGTGATCTGTTCCGGACGGATGCCGAAGATCACTTCCTTGCCCACCCACTGTTGCAGCTTGGCCTTGTCGTGCGGCAGCGGCAACACCACGCAGCCCTTGTCGTCGCACACTTTCACGCCGATCTGGCCGGCCGATTCCACCACCGTGGCCGGGATGAAGTTCATCGACGGCGAGCCGATGAAGCTGGCGACGAACAGGTTGGCCGGGTTGTCGTAGATGTCCTGCGGGCTGCCAAACTGCTGCACGATGCCATCCTTCATCACCGCGATCTTGTCGCCCAGCGTCATCGCCTCGATCTGGTCGTGGGTCACGTAGACGATGGTGGACTTCAGGCGCTGGTGCATCAGCTTGATTTCGGTCCGCATCTCGACGCGCAGCTTGGCGTCGAGGTTGGACAGCGGCTCGTCGAACAGGAAGATCGACGGGTTGCGGGCCAGCGCACGGCCCATCGCCACGCGCTGGCGCTGGCCGCCGGACATCTGCCCCGGCTTGCGTTCCAGCAGGTGCTTGATCTGCAGCATCTCGGCCACGCGGTTGACGGTGGCGTCGATCTCGGCCTTGGGCACCTTGCGGATTTCCAGTCCGAAGCTGATGTTCTCGCGCACGGTCATCGACGGGTACAGCGCGTAGCTCTGGAACACCATGGCGATGTCGCGATCCTTCGGCGACAGGTCGTTGACGCGCTTGTTGCCGATCACGATGTCGCCGCTGGTGATGTCGTCGAGGCCGGCGATCATGTTCAGCAAGGTGGACTTGCCGCAGCCGGAGGGGCCAACCAGGATCAGGAACTGGCCATCTTCGATAGCGATGTCGATGCCCTTGAGCACGTCGGTGCCGTTGGCGTAAGTCTTGTATACGTTGTTGATGGAAAGAGCGGCCATCGCATTAACCTTTCACAGCACCGGCAGTCAGACCGCGCACGAAATAGCGGCCGGCTACCATATAAACGAACAGGGTCGGCAGGGCGGCAATGATCGCCGCTGCCATGTCCACGTTGTATTCCTTCACCCCGGTGGAGGTATTCACCAGGTTGTTCAGCGCCACCGTGATCGGCTGCGACTCGCCGGCGGCAAACACCACGCCGAACAGGAAGTCGTTCCAGATCTGGGTGAACTGCCAGATCACGCACACCACGAAGATCGGCCCGGAGATCGGCAGCAGGATGCGGCCGAAGATGGTCCAGAAACCGGCGCCATCGATGCGTGCCGCCTTCACCAGCTCGTCCGGCACGGTGATGTAGAAGTTACGGAAGAACAGCGTGGTAAACGCGGTGCCGTACACCACATGCACCAGCACCAGGCCGGTGGTGGTATTGGCGATGCCCATCATCCCCAGCAGCTGCGCCATCGGCAGCAGTACCACCTGGAACGGAATGAAGCAGCCGACCAGCAGCATGGTGAACAGCGCGTCGGAGCCCTTGAAGCGCCACATCGACACCACGTAGCCGTTTACCGCCCCCAGCAGGGTGGAGATCAGCACCGCCGGCACCGTCATCTTCACCGAGTTCCAGAAGAAGCCCTTCATGCCGCCGCATTCCACGCCGGTGCAGGCTTCGGCCCAGGCCTTGACCCAGGCGCCGCCTTCCCATGCCTGCGGCAGCGCCAGCATATTGCCGTTGCGGATGTCGTCCAGGCTCTTGAACGAGGTGGTCAGCATCACGTACAGCGGCAAGAGATAGTAGATGGCCACCAGGAGCAGCGCGGCATACACCAGCGCGCGGCCAACGGTAAGGTTCTTAAACACGTTTGGCACTCCTTGTTTCCATGTACATCAGCGGTACCAGCACGGCGACGATGGTGAACAGCATCATCATCGCGGAGGCGGCACCCTGGCCCAGCTGGCCGCGGGTAAAGGCGAACTGGTACATGAAGATCGCCGGTACGTCGGACGAATTGCCGGGGCCGCCGCCGGTCAGCGCCATCACCAGGTCGAAGCTCTTGATGGCGATGTGCGACAGGATCAGCAGCACGCTGAAAAACACCGGGCGCAGGCTGGGGATCAGAATGCGGCGGTAGATGGTGGGCAGGCTGGCGCCATCCACCTGCGCCGCCTTGATGATGGAATCATCGATACCGCGCAGGCCGGCCAGGAACAGCGCCATCACGAAGCCGGAGCTTTGCCACACACCGGCAATCACCACGGTGTAGATCGACATGTCCGGGTTCACCAGCCAGTCGAAGGTGAAATTGGCAAAGCCCAGGTCGTTCATCACCTTCTGCAGGCCCATGTCCGGATTCAGCATCCATTTCCAGGCCGTACCGGTGACGATGAACGACAGCGCCATCGGGTACAGGTAGATGGTGCGCAGCGCGCCTTCGGCGCGGATTTTCTGGTCCAGCAGGATGGCCATCAGCAGGCCGACCACCAGACAGCAGACGATGAACAGGCTGCCGAAGATGCCGAGGTTGGCCGCAGCCGTCCACCAGCGCTCGTTTTCAAACAGCGCCTGGTATTGCACAAAGCCGGCCCATTCAAAACGGGGCATCAGGCGGGATTCGGTAAAGGAAAGCCAGCCAGTCCAGGCAATGAAGCCGTAGACGAAGATCAGGCTGGCAGCCAGCGTTGGCGACAGCACCAGCTTGGGCAGCCAGCGGTCGGCCAGCGCACGCAGGCCTTGATTAGCGGAGGCAGACATGTGAGTTCCTTGCTGTCTCGGGTAAAGCGGCACCGTTCACGCTGCCTGGCGGCAGCGTGGGCGAACGGCGAGACAAGACACCCACCCCCGCCGCCGGGCGGCGGGGAGCGGATGCAGTTACAGCGTCAGGATCAGCGTACCGCGCTGGCCTTGGCCAGACGTTCGGCAGCTTGCTGCGGGGTCATCTTGGAGTTCATGAACTGCGAGATCACGTCCACCATGGCGCCTTCGGTCGCGGACGGCATCGCCATCTTGTGCGCGAAGCTCGGCACCAGCTTGTTGCTCTTGGAGGCGGCGTTCATGTCGAAGTTGGACTTCTTGGCGCAGTCGTCGAACTTGGCCAGCGGAGTATCCAGACGGGCCGGGATGGAGCCCTTGTTCAGGTTGAACACTTCCTGGAAGTCCTTGCTCATCACGGTGCTGGCCAGGTCAGCCTGCGCCTTCACGGCTGCCGGCGACTTCTGCTGGAACATCGCCAGCGAGTCGATGTTGAAGGTGAAGGCATTCTGGGTGCCCGGGGCATCTACGCACAGGAAGTCCTTGCCCGGTACCTTGCCGGCGGCGGTGAATTCGCCCTTGGCCCAATCACCCATGAACTGCATGCCGGCCTTGCCGTTGATCACCATCGCGGTGGCCAGGTTCCAGTCACGACCGGCAGCGCCCTTGTCGATGTAGCCCTTGATCTTGCCCAGGGTCTCGAACACCTTCACGGTGGTGGCGCCACCGACGGTAGCCTTGTCCAGCTTCACGAAGGCATTGCGGTAGTAGTCGGCACCGCCCACACCCAGGGCCACGGATTCAAACAGGGTAGCGTCCTGCCACGGCTGGCCGCCATGCGCGATCGGCTGGATGCCGGCTTTCTGCAGCTTGTCGGCGGCAGCAAAGAATTCCGGCCAGGTCTTCGGTACGGTAGCGCCGGCTTTCTTGAACGCTTCCGGGTTCACCCACAGCCAGTTCACGCGGTGTACGTTCACCGGTACCGCCACGTACTTGCCCTTGTACTTCATCACATTGCTGACGACCGGCGGCAGCAGCTTGTCCCAGTTGCCGGCCTTGGCAACCAAGTCGATGTCGGCCAGCACGCCCTCGGCACCCCACTCCTGGATCGCCGGGCCCTTGATCTGGGCGGCGGTCGGCGGGTTGCCGGATACCACGCGGGTCTTCAGCGCGGTCATGGCGTTATCGCCACCACCGCCGGCCACGGCGAAGTCTTTCCAGGTCACGCCCTTGGCGTTCATCATTTTCTTCAGTTCGGCAACGGATTTGGCCTCGCCGCCGGAGGTCCACCAGTGCAGTACTTCCACTTCGCTTGCCATGGCTGTTGCCGGCAACAGGGTAGCGGCCAGTACGGCCATAGTCAGACGCTTCAATTCCATGTTCCATCTCCTGTCGTGTTGTGCAAGTCGCCCGGCGGTATTGGTTTATGTGCCGGCAGACTTCCGCCGCGGGGCAACTCTCCTTGCCGGTTCCGCGGTTGGGTGAACTATAGCCGCGCGATGTAAGCTTTGCGTAAGTTTTTGACAGGATTGCTGTAAGGAAACGCCCCATATTGGGTGCGCCGCATCATGACACTGACGTTAATTGCGCCAGAATTGGGCATTGCCGCGATATTGCACCGCAACAAAGCCGCCAAAAGTAGTGTGTCAACTACACACCTGTTGCGGCCAGGCTGGCACTACGGCGGGTGATTATTGCCCGTTTGCTACCGCCAGCGGCATTAACAGGCAGGCGCGCAGCCCGCCACCCGGATTGTCTGCCAGCGGGATGCGGGCACCGTGGCGACGGGCGATTTCCAGCACGATGGCGAGGCCCAGACCGCAGCCCTTGCCCTTGCCTTCGGCACTGCCGCGATAGAAACGGCTGAACACCCGTTCGCGCTCGCCCTCCGGTATTCCCGGGCCGTTGTCGCGCACTTCCAGCCGCACCTGGCCGTCTTCGCGTGCCAGCCACAGCGTGATTTCGCCGCCGCGCGGGGTATAGCTGATGGCGTTGTCCAGCAGGTTGGCCACCAGCTCGCGCAGCAGGCCGGCGTGGCCGTTGACCGGCAACGCACCCTCCTCGCCTTCCACCCCCAGGTCCTGCCCGGCGGCCAACGCCCGCGGCACCGCCTCGGCGGCCACCTCGCGCGCCAGCGCCGCCAGGTCCAGCGGCGCCAGTTGCAGCCCGGCCTCCGGCTCGGCGCGCGCCAGTGCCAGCAGCTGGTTCACCACCCGGATGGAACGCGCGACGCTGGTTTCCACCTGCCGCAGCTGGCGCAGCGCCAGCGGCAGGGCCGGGGCGGCCTCGGCCCGCTCGGCCTGTACCAGTTCGGTCTGCGATTTCAGCCCCGCCAGCGGCGTGCGCAGCTGGTGCGCGGCATCGGCAATGAAGCGCCGCTGCTGCGCCACCTGGGCATGCACTTCGTCCAGCAGGGTATTGATGGCGGAGGCCAGGGTGCGCACCTCCGCCGGGGCGTCGTCGATCTCGATCGGCGCCAGATCGCGCGGGCTGCGGTCTTCCACCGTGCGGCGCAGGCTGCGCAGCGGCGACAGCCCGCGGCTGACCCCGGCCCACACCAACACGCTGGTCAGCGAGATCAGCAGCAACAGCGGCAGCCCCATGTCGAACAGGATGCGCCGCGCCAGTTCCGCCGACAGCGCACGGCTCTTGGCCACCTGTACCAGCATCAGCTCCGGCTTGTCCGGCGTGCCGGCCGGCAGATACTGCGCCGCTACCCGTACATCCAGCTTGCCGAGCTTGCCGTTGTAGAAAAAGGTGGTGCCAGTGGGGGCGCTGCTACCCAGCGGCGGGCGCGGCATCGCCGGCTCGCCCAGCAGGAAGGCTTCCGGCGGCGAGCTGACCATGTAATACACGCGGTCGTCCGGGTCCTGCTCCAGCACATCGCGCGCCGCGCGCGGAAAGTCGACATAGAAACCGTTGCCGAACGGTTTCACCTGCCGCGCCAGCGCACTGCTGGACTTGGCCAGCGTGCGGTCGATCACCTCGTTGGCGTAGGCCAGTGTCAGCTTGTAGGCGAGAAACGCCGCGCCCAGCCACAGCACCAGCTGCGGCAGCAGCAGCCACAGCAGCAACTGGCGGCGCAGCGACAGCTGGCGCGGACGGCTGGCGCTCATGCGGCCAACCTTGCGGCTAACGGCAGACGGCGCGGCATGCTCACTCCGCCGCCAGCAGGTAACCGAGGCCGCGTACCGCGCGCACCGCCACCCCGCTGCCATCCAGCTTCTTGCGCAGCCGGTGCACATACACCTCCACCGCGTTGGCACCCACTTCCTCGCCGTCGCCGGACAGCTCGCCGGCGATCTGTTCCTTGGTCACCACCCGGTCGGCATTACCCATCAGGATGTCCAGCAACTGCAGTTCTCGCGCCGACAGCTCCAGCGGCTGGTTGTCGGCCCAGGCGCGCTGGCCGCCGCGGTCCAGCCGCAGGCGGCCGAAGCGCAGCTCGTCGCGCTGCGGGCTGTCGCCGCCGACGCGTTGCCGGCGCAGCAGCGCACGGATGCGCGCCTCCAGCTCCGGAAACTCGAACGGTTTGACCAGATAGTCGTCGGCGCCGGCGTCCAGCCCGGCGACGCGGTCTTCCATGCTGTCCAGCGCGGTGAGGATCAGGATCGGCAGCGCCGGCTTGTGCACGCGCACATTGCGCAGCACCTGCAAACCGTCCAGCCCGGGCAGGCCGATGTCGAGGATCACCGCATCGAAGTTGTCGTCCAGCAAGCGCTGCTGCGCCGCGATGCCGTCGGCAGCGTGTTCGGTATCAAATCCCAGCCGCGCCAGCCGCGTCAGCAGCGCATCGGCCAGAACGGTATCGTCTTCGGCAACAAACAGTTTCATGGTGGGAACCGGCTAAGTGACAGTGGCAGATGGTATGCCAAAACCGCGCGCGGCGGCACCGCAAACGCGCGCGGCCAACCCCGGCCGGGCGCAGGCCAACCCCGGCCGGGCGCAGGCCAAAAAAAGGGCGTGCCGGGGAGAGTCGGCACGCCTTCAAAGGAAACGAAAAGCAACAAAACACACCATCCCGCAGCGCGTGTCTGACGGAAAGGATAGGGTGGCCACCACCGGCCCCGGCTGTCAGACGTCCAATCCGGGACAGCCAGGCCGGCAGCAACCGCCGGCCGGAGCCGGCAAAAACGTCATCCCGTGCGCGCTTAACGCACGGCCAGGGCGCAGGCCTCCTTGGCCAGCGCGGTGATCTTGGCCCAGTCTTGGGCGGCGATGGCCGCTTCCGGCGTCAGCCAGCTGCCACCGACGGCCAGCACGTTCGGCAGTGCCAGGTAGTTGGCCGCATTGTTGGCGTCGATACCGCCGGTCGGGCAGAAGCGCAGCTCCGGCAGCGGGCCGGCCAGCGACTTCAGCAGCTTGATGCCGCCCACCGCCTCGGCCGGGAACAGCTTGAGGATGTTGAAACCTTCGTCCTGCGCGTGCATCGCTTCGGACGGGGTGGCCACGCCCGGAATGAACGGCACGCCGGAGGCGCGCGCGGCGGCGGCCAGTTCCGGGGTCAGCCCCGGGCTGATGCCGAATTGCGCGCCGTTATCCAGCGCCGCTTCCAGGTGGGCGCGGGTGCGCACGGTGCCGGCACCGACCAGCGCATCCGGCACTTCGTCACGGATGCGGCGGATGGCGGCCAGTGCCGCCTTGGTGCGCAGGGTGATTTCCAGCGTGCGGATGCCGCCGGCCACCAGCGCGCCGGCCAGATCCACGGCGACTGCGGCGTCGTTCACGACGATGACCGGTACTACCGGGCCCTGGCGAAGCAGATTCAAAGCGTCCATGTCTGTCCTTTCGAGCCGCTAACAAAACCCCTGATCCTGCGTTGCGCCACCTTGGCGCAGATGCGATGCGGGGTTTTGTTAGCGGCCCTTGTTAATGGCTGGCTGCGGCCAACCTTCTGAATCATTGCGTAATGCGATCAGCCCTGCTGCGTCCACAGCGGGTGCGAGAAGGTCATCGCCCCCTCTTCCGCCGCTGTAGCCAACTGGCGCATGCCGGCGAACAGGTCGCGGCCGGTGCCGAACTGGTTGCGGGCCAGATCCGCCTGCACCGGCTGGCGGGCCGCCCATTCGGCGGCCGGCACCAGTACCGTCAGCTCGCCCTTGTCGGCATCCAGGCGCACCAGGTCACCGTTCTGCACCTTGCCGATGTCGCCACCGAGCAGCGCTTCCGGCGACACGTGGATCGCCGCCGGCACCTTGCCGGAAGCGCCGGACATGCGGCCGTCGGTGACCAGCGCTACCTTGAAGCCGCGCTCCTGCAGCACGCCCAGCGGCGGGGGCAGCTTGTGCAGTTCCGGCATGCCGTTGGCACGCGGGCCCCCGGAGCGGGGCCCCGCCCCCAAAACTTTTTTCACCCCCCCCCGCCTTGAACCCCCCAGCCGGTCGTTCTTGTCCCGGGCCCCCCCCGCCCTACCCGCCCGCTGACCGGAAACCGTAACGGGTGGGCTTTACTGCTGCTAATGTCATAGCAAGACCATAACGCCAAATCAGGGGAGACAAGATGAAGCTTTCGACACGTTTGCTGGTGCTGATTGCCGCCAGCCTGCTGGGCTTGGTGCTGCTGGGCGGCTTTGCCCTGCATGCCATTCACCGCACGCTGGTCAATGAAAAGGAACTGCAGATCACCAACCTGCTGAAGGTGGCGGAGCACGTGGTGGCGCAGCAGGTGAAGCTGGCGCAGGACGGCAAGCTGCCGGAAGCGGATGCCAAACAGCAGGCGCTCAAGACGCTGGGCATGATCCGCAATGACGAGATGTACTTCTTTGCCCGCGACAGCGGCAACGTGATGCTGCTGCATCCCAAGGCCGAGCGTATTGGCAAGGTCGATGACGGTGGCAAGACGCCGGACGGTCGTACCTCGGTGCAGGTCTACGAAGACGCGCTGAAAGCGCAGCCGTACGGCATGGTGTATATCACCGCCGCCCGCCCCGGCGGCAACGAGGAGCTACTCAAGCTCAATGGCGTGGTGCGGGTGCAGCCGTGGGGCTGGGTGATCGGCACCGGCTTCTTCGTCGATGACATCGACACCGTATTCTGGCACGAGGCGCGCACCATGCTGCTGCTGGCGGTGCTGGGCGTGGTGGTGGTCGGGGTGCTGGCGCAGTTCATGGCGCGCAGCATCCTGCGCTCGCTGGGTGGCGATCCGGCCTACGCCGCCAGCGTGGTTGGCCGCATTGCCGAAGGCGACCTGACGCAGCAACTGGAAGTACGCGGCCCGGCCAACAGCGTGCTGGGCAGCATGCAGCAGATGCAGGCCGGCCTGGCGCACATCATCAAGCAGATTCGTGACGACAGTGAACAGATTGCCGATGCCGGCGAGGCGCTGCAGGGCCAGATGTCGCACCTGCGGGCGGTGTCGCACAGCGCCAGCGAGTCCACCTCCTCCGCTGCCGCGGCCATCGAGCAACTGTCGGTCAGCATCGATCACGTTACCGCCAGCGCACGCGAAACCGAGAGCGATGCGCAGCAGACCGCCGAGCAGGCGACCAGCGGCGTCGGCCTGACCGGGCAGGCGATGGGCAGCATCCGGCAGATTTCCGGCCAGGTGGGCGAGGTCAACGGCCTGGTGGCATCGCTGTCCGAGCGCACCCGCAACATCAGCGGCATTGCCGAGACCATCCGCGACATCGCCAACCAGACCAATCTGCTGGCACTGAACGCGGCGATCGAGGCGGCGCGTGCTGGCGAAACCGGCCGCGGTTTTGCCGTGGTGGCCGACGAAGTACGCAAGCTGGCCGAGCGCACCGCGCTGGCCACCGACGAAATTTCCAGCATCGTGCAGGCGGTGGTGGCGGAAACCGGCAGCGTGACCGAGCATGTGCAGGCCATCTCGCCGTCGGTGGCGCTGGGGGTGGAGCAGGTGCAGGAAGCATCGCAGGCGCTGGGCAGCATCAACGAGCGGGCCCACGACTCGCTGCAGCGCATCCGCGCGGTGGCGCTGGCGATGTCGGAGCAGAGCAAGGCCGGCACCAGCATTGCCGGCAGCGTGGAGCAGGTGGCGGGGGTGGTGGAAGACGCGCTGTCTGCCGCCGACAACGCGGTGCAGCAGGTGGAGGACATCTACCGCCGCGCCGAATCGCTGCGCGTGGCGGTCAACCGCTTCCGCATCTGATTTGCCGCGGCAAGGTTGGCCGCAAGCCCGCTGCGGGGTAATGCCCGCCGGGCTGCCCTGTCCGCCCGCCAGGACGCGTGATGCCCGCGCGCGTCCTCAGTCATCCCAGTCCAGGGTGCGGTAGTCGAAATCGGTCGGCCGCTCCGGTTTGATGATCTGGAAATACGGCGAAATATCGAAGTCGCGCGGGGTAAACAGCCGGTAGTTGCGGATATGCAGGATCTCGCGGTAACAGGCTGCCCGCCCCGGGTGGTCAACCGCGATATGCCGTATCTCCGGCAGGATCGGGTAGTGGATGCTGGCAAACAGTTGCGCGATCAGGGTCGAACAGATGGCCTTGGTCGGGTCGCCGGCACCCAGCGCGATCATCCGCCGCCGCCAGCGCGTCGGCACCGGCGGTGCCGGTAACAGGTAACGGGCCAGATCGACAATATTCCTCAGGTCGTAGCTTTGCCCCACCCGTTGCAGTGCGTCCCCGATTATCCGTTCCAGATCGCCCGGCTGCAGTTTCTCCGGCCGGCAGACCCGGGTGTGCAGATGGGCATAGGTGGCAAGCGGCACCAGCCGGACTCCGGTCTGCACGTCGGCTTCGATCAGCATCGGGCCATCACTGCCGGGTGCGTGGTTGCCGACATAGAACGCGGCATGTGACCAGGTGGATTGCGTCAGGTACTTGATTGCCATGCTCAGCCGCGAGTGCCCTTCCACCAGCAGCACGTCGCCCGGCTGGAGTATCGCCGCCAGTTTCTCCGGCGGGATGGTGGCTACCGGCGCGTATGACTTCAGCGGCTTGCTCAGGTAGCGCGCCAGCGCGCGGCCGATGGCGTGGAGGATTTGGTCGAGCATGGCGGGCCCTCGTCAGTCTGCGGTGCCGTGGCGCGCTGCCGCCGCGCGATCCGGCGCGGGACACCGGCTCATGCCCGCGTGGCGGCCGGGACGGCTATTCGGTGCGTTCGCGCCAGGTCAGCCACACCCGCATGTCGAACTCCAGCTGGTGGTAGTCCGGTTCCATGTGGCAGCACAGCTGGTAGAACGCCTTGTTGTGGTCTTTTTCTTTCAGGTGCGCCAGCTCGTGTACCACGATCATGCGTAAAAACGCTTCCGGTGCCTCGCGGAACAATGCGGCAACGCGGATTTCGTTCTTGCTCTTCAGCTTGCCGCCCTGCACCCGCGCCACGAAGGTATTGGTGCCGAGCGTGCCTTTCACCGGGTGTTGCTGGCTGTCGAACTGCACTTTGGCGATGGCCGGGGCGTTCTTCAGGTAGCGCTGTTTCAGCTCGGCCACGTACTGGTACAGCGCCTTGTCGGTCTGGATGTCGTGGCGCTCAGGATACTTGCGCGCCAGCCAGGGGCCGAGCTGCCCCTGCGCCAGCAGGGCCTGGATGCGCTCCAGCAGCGCCGCGGGGTAGCCGTTCAGGTAGTGAAGTGTGGTCATGGCACGATGGTACTGTCTGGCACGGGATCGCGACAGCGGCAGATACCGCCGACCCGCCTGCCATGCCGCCGCGGCACTAGTCGTCGGCCTGCAGGCAGCGGTTGCGCCCGGCCAGCTTGGCGGCGTACAGCGCCTGGTCGGCGCGGGCCAGCAGGGTGTCGATATTGTCCTGCGGCGACAGCATGCCGGCGACGCCGATGCTGACCGTGAGCTGGATCATGCGTTCATGCCAGCTCAATTCCAGGTTGGCAATGGCATCGCGCAGGCGGTTGGCCAGCTGCAGGGCGCGTTCGCCGTCTTCCTTTGGCAGCAGGATGCAGAACTCCTCGCCGCCCCAGCGGGCGATCTGGTCGGTATCGCGCAGCTGCTGGCGCAGCAGCTGGGCAATCTCGCACAGCACGTAGTCGCCGGCGGCATGGCCCAGGCCGTCGTTGATCAGCTT
Organism: Vogesella oryzae; assembly: GCF_902829295.1. Classification (GTDB taxonomy): domain Bacteria; phylum Pseudomonadota; class Gammaproteobacteria; order Burkholderiales; family Chromobacteriaceae; genus Vogesella; species Vogesella oryzae. The sequence goes on along the minus strand of NZ_CADEPL010000008.1, from coordinate 16,513 downwards.
GAAGTGGTCCAGATCCAGCATCAGCACGCTGAAGCTGGTCTGGTAACGCTGCAGCAGCTGCAGCGCACCCTGGCAGCGCTCCAGAAAGGCGCGGCGGTTGGCAAGGCCGGTCAGCGGATCGACACTGGCCTGCCGTGCCAGCTCGGCCTCTGCCGCCTGCCGCGCCAGCTCCAGATCGCGCACGTGCAGCAGCGAGCCGATGTTGTCGGCCAGGGTGGCTAGCTGCGCCACCAGCTCCTGCTCGTAGCCGTCCGGGCGGTCGGCCAGCACCATCAGCCCCTTTACCGTACCGTGACAGAAACAGGGAATCGCCAGCAGCGAGGTCAGCTGCGCCAGCCGGGTGTCGTCTTCGGCAAACAGCCGCGGCTGGTTGATCACCAGCGGGTCGCCCTCGCTCAGTGCCGAGGCGAGGATGTGGTCGAAGCCGTACAAGCGGTAGCTGCCCTCGTGCTTGTGCAGCAGCGGCAGCAGCCAGGCCATGGCGACGGGGTCGTTCTGCGCCAGACCGAGGATGTCGAGGTACAGGCTGCCGTCGTGGTCCAGCTGGCAGCTGGCGATGAAGCCCAACTTGCTGCCGCTGCTTTCCAGCAGCGGCGCCAGAATGGTCTGGCTGGCCGGCTCCATATTGCGTGTCGTACAGGCTGCTCAGGTCGACGCCGCTCCAGAACTTCTGCTCGAAGTCCTGGGTGGCGCGGCGGGTACGCCCCAGTACCGCCAGCTTGTTGAAGATAACCGCCCAGGACAGCAGCGACAGCACTGCCAGGCCTGCCATCACCAGCTGCACCGGCAGGCTGGCATGAAGGATCAGGCTGAACATGGAAATTTCCTGCACTTTGGCTCCTCGGGATCAACGCAGCACGCGGCCGCTATCCAGGTCGATGATGGTAGAAGGTTTGCGGCGTTTGCCGATGCGTCCGGACAAGGTGTGGACGCGCTCGCCGAACGCGATGCGACAGGCGCGGGCGGTACGCAGCGATTTCTGCCCGGCGCGGTTGGCCGAGGTGGACACCAGCGGCGAGCCTAGCGCCTGGCACAGCGCGGCAGCCGGGCCGTGGCCGGTGATGCGCACCGCGATTTTGTCGTGGCGGCCGCGCAGCAGGTGCGGCACCCGGCGCGAGGCCGGCAGCAGGAAGGTATACGGCCCGGGCCAGTACTGGTTGACCACCGCCAGCTGCGCCGGCGTCAACGGCCGGATCAGCGGCCGCAATTGCGCCAGGTTGGCCGCAATCACGATCAGCCCCTTGTGGTTGGGACGGGCCTTGATGGCGAGGATGCGGCGGATGGCATGCACATTGAACGGGTCACAACCCAGGCCGAAGCAGGACTCGGTGGCGTAGGCCAGCACCCCGCCATGACGGAAACGGGCACGGGCAGTATGCAGCGCGGCAGCGCGCGGTAGTTGCGGCAAAAGTTTTCTCACGGCAGATGGCAGTCGGGACAACGGGGAACAGACTGCGCCACGGCGCGCCTGGTTCCCGTTCAGTCGGGCAGATAATGGGCGTTGATTTTAGCGACAGTGCCGTCTTTCTGCATCTTGCGCAGTGTGTCGTTGAGTTGGGACACCAGCTGGTCGTTCATGCCGACATTACAGGCCAGATAGAGGAAGGTGGTGTTGAAGGTAAGCACCGGCCGGACATTGCTGATTTTCTCGCGCGCCAGCAGCAGGGCGCCGCTGTACTTGCCGGTGGCCCAGTAGTCGATGCGCCCGGCCTGCAACTTGCGCACGTTCTGCACATCGTTGTTGGCCAGGTCGACATCGAAATTGCGCGCGATCAGGTACTGCGCCAGCGCATCGCCACTGTAGCCGCCCAGGCGAAAATTGCGGGCATCCTCCAGATTGTTCAGCACCCGCGGGTTGTCGTTGCGCGCGTACAGCACCCAGGAAGTCTCCGCCACCGGCCCGATCCACTTGAACTGGGGCTCGCGCTGCTCGGTACGGGTGGTGGCATACACGCAGGTGGCCGGTTCCATGACCGCGCGGTTATAGGCGCGCAGCCACGGCAGCAACTCGATGCTGTAGCGGATACCGCTGCGCTGCAGCAGCTCGCGCACGATATCGGTCGCCGAGCCACCGATCTGCCCGCCCGGCAGTGGCATATTGAACGGCGGATAGTCTTCGGTCAGCAGTTTGAGGTTGAGCGGCTCGGCGACCACGTAGCCGGTAGCCGCCAGCAGCAGGCAGAGAGCAAGGCGACGCATGGCAGACTCCCCCGTGGTGGCATGTTCTGAGTGTAGACAGCAACAAACTGCGCGCCAGAAAAACAATGGCCGCCTAAGCGGCGGCCAGACTCCATCAGGAGAACGTCAGAATGGTGAAGTCTTCCGTTGCCCCAGCAAGTCCCGAATATTATTGTCCAGCGGTAACGCATAATCGTGTGCCGCCAGCACAATATTGCCACTCGGATGCACCAGCTTCAGGTTGACATACAACATGCTGCCTGACGCTGCATATGTACCCACCACAACGGCACGAGCATTGTGCGCTTTACTTACTTCGCTGACTTCACGCGATAGCAACAACTCGCCTTCGTTCTGTTTCATGAACAGGTTTTCACGCAGCTTCAACTCTTTCACCGGGAAGCCACGTTTGGTCAAGCGTGTTGCAATCTGCTCGGAGAACAAGCGACCCAGCCGCGACGACTCGGTCAATACATCGACATTGACCAGTGTTGCCACCAGCAAGGGTTGGTCAGTCGTCAACGGCATGCCAGCCAGCAGGGCATCAACTGCCTCATAGTTAGCCGCGATCAGATTGCTGCGCACTTGGGTCGGTTCTACCGATGCGCAACCACCCAGTGCAAAACTCAGCATCAATACAGCCAAAAGCGCTCTCATTGTCCCACCACCTTCCAGCTGTTCATTGGCTCCTGCGCCGTGTAGAGACCTGCATCTTCACGCTCGATGTAATACACGTCCGATGTGCTGGCGATATATCGCTGATTTGCTTCTACCTCGGTGGTAATCAACACCTCCGTCCGGGTTGGCCCTCCGCTAGCAGTGCCATTGAGGGAGAGGTTAGCCGCATCAATCCCTGCCCCTGCAGCCAACCCGATCAAGGTATAGGCAGTGGCTGAATGCTGGAAGGTCAGATCACGAAGCACGGCGATACCGGCAGCCAGCGATGTTGCCTTCAGCTGCACGCTATTGCCTGCACTACTGTTATGGCGCACCAATTGCGCATCTACCTTGAGGTCGACACAGTCAGCGCCGGGACGGGTAGCAACCTCTACACCTTTAGCAAGCAACTGATTAATAAGCAGCTTTCTGAAACCCTGATGAAAAGCAGAATTGGCAACCGGCACTACATAGACCGCCTTCGACAGCGCTTTGGTTTGCAGCTTGTCTGCGACCCGTGTTGCCACATCCTCCGCCAATACCTCCCAGTGATGCACTGCCCTCGCCTTTTTCTGCGAAGAAGCGGCGTAGTTGTCAGCCCGTGGCACATCCAGCGTCTGGGTCGCGCACGCGGATGTCAGCAGCGCCCCCAGCAGCAATGAAACAGCAACGTTTGATTTCATGAAGATTTCTCAATGATGTAGGCAACGACATAAGAATAGCGCATTCATCATACAAAACGGCACGAACTGATATCACAAAGCATGATCAGTGCTCCGGCCACTGCAAAAAACAACGGCGCCCGCAGGCGCCGTTGTCTCAGCCGGGTTGGCCGCTTACTTCTGGCGGCCGATGGCGCGGTTGCCGATATCGCGGCGCAGCTGCTTGCCGGCAAACTCGATCTGGTCGGCCACGGCATAGGCTTTCTGCTGTGCCATGCGCACGCTGTCACCCAGCCCCACCACACACAGTACACGGCCGCCGCTGGTCACCAGCTGGCCGGCGGCATCGAAGCTGGAGCCGGCATGGAAGGTCATGGTTTCTTCGGTAGCGGCCGGGATATTGCTGATCAGGTCGCCCTTGCGCGGCGCTTCCGGATAGCCGTCGGCGGCCAGCACCACACCCATCGCCACGCGGCGGTCCCACTCCGCTTCCACCTTGTCGAGGCTGCAGTTGACGCCGGCCTCCAGCAGCACGGTGAAGTCGGACTTCAAGCGTGCCATGATCGGCTGGGTTTCCGGGTCGCCGAAGCGGCAGTTGAATTCGATGGTGAACGGGTTGCCGTCGGCATCGATCATCAGGCCGGCGTACAGGAAGCCGGTGTAGGCATGGCCATCGGCCTTCATGCCGCGCACGGTGGGCAGGATGATCTCGCGCATCACGCGGGCGTGGATTTCCGGCGTCACCACCGGTGCCGGGCTGTAAGCGCCCATGCCGCCGGTGTTGGGGCCCTGGTCGCCGTCTTTCAGCCGCTTGTGGTCCTGGCTGGTGGCCATCGCCAGCACGTGCTCGCCATCCACCATCACGATGAAGCTGGCTTCCTCGCCTTGCAGGAAGTCCTCGATCACCACGCGCGCGCCGGCATCGCCCATCTTGTTGCCGACCAGCATGTCGTCGATGGCGGCATGCGCTTCGTCCAGCGTCATCGCCACTACCACGCCCTTGCCGGCAGCCAGGCCGTCGGCCTTGATCACGATCGGCGCGCCCTTGCGGCCAACGTAGTCGTGGGCTGCAGCGGCATCGGTGAAGGTCTCGTAGCCAGCGGTGGGAATGCCGTGGCGCTGCATGAAGGCCTTGGCAAAGTCCTTGGAGCTTTCCAGCTGCGCGCAGTATTGCGTCGGGCCGAAGATTTTCAGCCCGGCGGCGCGGAAGGCATCCACCACGCCGGCAGCCAGCGGTGCCTCGGGGCCGACCACGGTCAGCTCCACTTTCTCGGCGCGGGCAAACTCGACCAGTTCGGCAATGGCGGTAATGGGCACATTGGTCAGGTTCGGGTCCAGCTGGGTACCGGCATTGCCGGGCGCCACAAACACCTTGGACACGCGGCGGGATTGCGCAATGCGCCAGGCCAGCGCGTGTTCACGGCCGCCGGAACCGATTACCAGGATTTTCATGCTGTGTGCTCTCCATCTGGGTGATGGCGGGTCTGCCCCTTGCCATCACCGCATTTTGCTAACTCATCGTCCGGGCTTGTCGGACAACTGCCAACGCGCCCAGGTAAACAATACATTGCCGGCGCCTGCCGCACCCGGAATATAGGTGGACTGCAGCGAGAAGCGGCCATACTCCACCGACACCGTCGGCAACACCACCGGCAGCGGAACATAGTTGTAATCGCTGCGCATGGTCAGGCCGGCAGTCACCCCGGCGCCCAGTCGCCAGTCGCCGCCCGGACGCCAGATTTTCTGGTAACCGTAGCCGACGATAGGCTCGACATCGTGGTGCGAATCGAGAAACGCCATCGCATACCAGGCCTGCCAGTTGCCGTCGGCATCGTAACGGTACTTGCCGACCCCCAGCCCCCACGGGTTTTCGTTGTAGCTGCGGATTTTCTCCGCGCTGTACATCGCACGGTTGTGCCAGGTATGCAGCGGGATGTACAGCTCGTAATCCGACGACCCCCAGGTCTCGGCCATGTTTTCCAGCGTCTTGTCACCGGCACGGCGGCTGCTTTCCAGCAAGTTGGCCGCAAGGTCGTCCTGCTTGCCGGACTGACCGGCGGCTTCGCTGGCAAAAGCCGGCACACTGATGGTCATCGCCACAACGGCCACGGCTACTGCACGGGTTACTGCTTTCACTGCCAAACCTTTCTTCCCCGCGGCGACCAACAGCAACCGCGGGATCAAGAATAAAACCTGGCATTTTACTGCACTGCAACATTCCGTGGCATGGCAGTTTGTTGGCAGAGTGTTAACAAAGGTTGGCCGCATGCGGCCAACCTTTGCGCCATCACTTAGTGACGGAAGTGGCGCACGCCGGTCAGCACCATGGCGATGCCGTGCTCGTCGGCGGCGGCGAACACTTCGTCGTCACGCATCGAGCCGCCCGGCTGGATGATGGCCTTGATGCCCTGCTCGGCGATGACGTCGATACCGTCGCGGAACGGGAAGAAGGCATCACTGGAGGCCACCGCACCCTGCAGTGTCAGGCCGGCATCCTGCGCCTTGCGCGCGGCGATGCGGGTGGAATCGACGCGGCTCATCTGGCCGGCGCCGATACCGGCAGTCTGGCCGTTCTTGCAGAACACGATGGCGTTGGACTTCACGTACTTGGCGACGCGCCAGGCGAACAGCAGGTCGGCCATTTCCTGTTCGGTCGGGGCACGCTTGGTCACCACGCGCAGCTCGTCGAGGCCGACGTTGCGGATGTCCGGGGTCTGTACCAGCACGCCACCACCGACACGCTTCAGTTCGAAGCGGTTGGCACCGGCTTCCAGCGGAATCTCCAGCACGCGCACGTTTTTCTTGGCCGCGATCAGCGCCTTGGCTTCAGCGGTGAACGCCGGTGCCAGCAGCACTTCCAGGAACTGGCCGGTTACCGCTTCCACGGTTTCGGCATCCACCGGGCGGTTGAAGGCGATGATGCCGCCGAAGGCGCTGGTGGTATCGGTAGCGAACGCCAGCTTGTAGGCGGTCAGGGTGTCGGCAGCAATGGCCACGCCGCACGGGTTGGCGTGCTTGACGATCACACAGGCCGGGGCGTCGAAAGTCTTTACGGCTTCCCAGGCGGCATCGGCGTCGGCGATGTTGTTGTAGGACAGTTCCTTGCCCTGCAGCTGGCGGTAGTTGGCGATGGAGCCAGCAGCCGGGTCCAGATCGCGGTAGAAGGCGGCGGCCTGGTGCGGGTTCTCGCCGTAGCGCATGTCCTGCACTTTCACGAACTGGGCATTGAGGCGGTTCGGGAAGGCGAAACGTTCCGGCACGCCGCTGTCCACGCCTTCGGCCAGGCTGGTCAGGTAGTTGGAGATGGCGCCGTCGTAGGCAGCGGTATGGGTGAACGCCTTCTTCGACAGGTTCAGACGGGTCAGCTTGGACAGCTTGCCGGCGTTGGCCTTCATCTCTTCAACCAGCGCCACGTAGTCCACGGCATCGGTGACGATAGCCACGTGCTGCCAGTTCTTGGCGGCGGAGCGCACCATGGTCGGGCCGCCGATATCGATGTTCTCGATGGCGTCTTCCAGCGTGCAGTCATCTTTGGCGATGGTGGCTTCGAACGGGTAGAGGTTGACGCACACCAGATCGATATTGCCGATGCCGTGTTCCTGCATGGTGGCCACGTGCTCCGGCAGGTCGCGACGGCCGAGGATGCCGCCGTGCACTTTCGGGTGCAGGGTCTTGACGCGACCGTCCAGCATTTCCGGGAAACCGGTGTAGTCGGATACATCGATTACCGGCACGCCGGCATCACGCAGCAGCTTGGAAGTGCCGCCGGTGGAGAGGATTTCGACACCAAAGCCGGCCAGAGCCTGGGCAAACTCCAGCACACCGGTTTTGTCAGAAACGCTGATCAGCGCACGTTCGATCTTGGTCATGGTTTTCTACCGTCTTCAAAGTAACACGTGGCAGCGGGCACGCCCGCGGCCAACTCAAATCTTGCTGTCTACCGGCTGGCGCCACGGCGCCGGCCAGTACTGGTGATCAACCTTATTGATAACTTCATCGCCCCCGCCCCTGCCTTGCAGGGGAGTTCGCTAGTCAAAATAAAAGCCACCCGGCTGGCCGGATGGCTGGTGAATCAGATCAGGTCGTACGCCTTCATCTTTTTGCGCAGGGTGTTGCGATTGAGGCCCAACAGTTCGGCCGCGCGCGTCTGGTTGCCCTGGGTGTGGGTCAGCACCACTTCCAGCAGCGGTTTTTCCACACAGGCCAGCACCATGTCGTAGATGGCAGCCGGGGTCTCCCCGTCCAGGTCGCGGAAATACTGTTCCATCGCCAGGCGCACGCTCAAGGAAATATCGTCATTGTTTTGCATGATGTTATCGACTATTCCGGGTTCTCAATCGGCCACCGCGTCGGCCTCGGCCACGCTGTCTGCCAGGTATTCCAGCCGTTCGGAATGCTCCGCCAGCCAGGTAAAGTAATCTGCCACCGCCACTTGCTGCTCGGCGGTGCTTTCCAGCTTGTACATTGCCTGGCGGAAGTCATTGCTGCCGCGCAGCCCTTTGGTATACCAGGCGATATGTTTGCGCGCGATGCGGCAGCCGCTGTATTCGCCGTAGAAGTCGTACAGCTCGGTAAGGTGGGCCTGCATCACCACCGCGATCTCGGCGATGCGCGGCGGCGGCAACAGCTCGCCGCTGTCCAGGTAATGCTGGATTTCGCGGAAGATCCACGGCCGGCCCTGGGCGGCACGGCCGATCATGATGGCGTCGGCGCCGGTGTACTCCAGCACGTACTTGGCTTTTTGCGGGCTGTCGATGTCGCCGTTGGCCACCACCGGAATGCTGATCGCCTGCTTCACCGCGGCGATGGTGTCGTACTCGGCGGCACCGCGGTACATGTCCTCGCGGGTGCGGCCGTGCAGCGCGAGGGCGGCAATGCCGGCATCCTCCGCCATGCGCGCCACCTGCAGCGCGGTCTTCACTTCGCTACTCCAGCCGGTGCGGGTCTTCAGCGTCACCGGCACATCCACTGCCTTCACCACCTGCTCGAGGATGCGGCCAACGTTGGCGAGATCGCGCAGCAGCGCCGAACCGGCGGCCACATTGCACACCTTCTTCGCCGGGCAGCCCATATTGATGTCGATGATCTGCGCGCCGTGTTCCACGTTCAGCCGCGCGGCATCGGCCAGCATCTGCGGCTCGCCGCCGGCGATTTGCACCACGATCGGCTCTACCTCGCCTTCGTGATTGGCACGGCGCAAGGTCTTGGGCGTGGTCCACAACGCCTTGTTGGCGGTGATCATTTCCGATACCGCCATCCCGGCGCCCATCTGCTTGCACAGCATGCGGAACGGCCGGTCGGTGACGCCCGCCATCGGGGCCACGATCAGGCGGTTCTTGAGCTGGTAGGGGCCGATTTGCATTGCAAAATAAAGGGATGGCAGCGGAAAAGGGTCGCCATTGTACTGCCTTTTGTCACGCCGGTAAAAAGCTTTTTGCCTATTTTTTAAGCTATGACAATTGCCAGCAACAATGCCTGCCGCCGGAAACGAAAAGCGCCCGTGTCGGGCGCGTTGGCCGCGCGCTGCGCAGCCGGGAATGGGGGTGGGAAGTCGGTCGATAAGCCGGGTTCTGTCATTGGACAGTCATTCCTCTAGTACTGCCGTTACCGACAGTCTCAAGCAACCTACCCGGGTACAGCGCGGGCCACGCCAATGTACCCCTATTTGGTCTTGCTCCGGATGGGGTTTAGCCTGCCGTCCGCATCACTGCGTCCGCGGTGCGCTCTTACCGCACCTTTTCACCCTTGCCTGTGCCTTGTTACCAAGGCCATCGGCGGTTCAGCTCTCTGTTCCACTTTCCGTCGCCTCACGACGCCTGGCCGTTAGCCAGCATCCTGCCCTGCGGAGCCCGGACTTTCCTCCCCGTGCAAGCACGCGGCGACTGTCTGGCCGACTCCCCGGCGCGGATTGTACTCCATACGCTGTCATAAAGCTGCCGGCGCTGACAAATATCACCCGGGCGCGGCAGCGCCTCAATATAATCGAGCCACCCCCCGCCTATACAAGAAACCACACACATGCATCGCGTCCAGAACAAACTGGCCCGACTCCAGCTCTTCGGCATGCTCGGAGCGGTGACGGCCGTTGTCCTGCTGCTGGCCGGATTCTTCTTCTACCAGCACCTGCAGGACTACAAGGCCGAACGCGCCACCAGCCAGCAGCAGGCCACCCTGCGCGGCCAGACCTTCATGCGCGCCTGGGGCGAACAGGGCCGCGTGCTGCTGCAAGGCCTGCACGGCCAGACCCAGCAGCTGCTGCGGCAGCGCATCCGCGAGCAGGTCGATAGCGCCTACGCGCTGGCGACCGCGCTATACCAGCGGCAGAAGGGCAGCCACCCGCCGGAGCACATCCAGCGCGACATCATCGAATCGCTGCGGCCGCTGCGCTACTTCGAGGGCCGCGGCTATTTCTTTATCGACAGCATGAACGGCGACTGCCTGCTGCTGCCGACTGCGCCGGAACGCGAAGGCTCGTCGCTGCTCGACAACCGCGACGACCAGGGCACCTACATCATGCGTGCGCTGATCCACGCCGTCAGCGGTCCGCAGCAGGCCGGCTTTACCAGCTACCGCTGGTTCCGCCCGGACGAGTCGGTCATGGCCGAGAAAATCGCCTATGCCCGCTACTTCGCTCCCTACCGCTGGCTGATCGGCGGCGGCGAGTACGTGCCCAACGTCGAGGCCGACCTGCAACGGCAAGGGCTGGCGCTGCTGGCCAAACAGCACATCCTGGGCAGCCGCAGCGGCTTCAGTGTCTTCAATCACCAGGGCAAGAGCCTGCTGGCGTTCGACGGCAGCCTGCCGCCACCGGACGGCAACAACCAGCTGCAGGCACTGGCCACCACAGCCGTTTCTGGTAGCGTGTTCAGCTTCGTGCAACAGGAAGGCGCGCGCCGCGTCGCCTACACCGCCTACCTCAGCGAGATGCCGCAATGGGGCTGGCGCATCCTGGCGATCGCCCCCACCGAGCAACTGACCAGCAGCTACAGCTACAGCGATGCCGGCCTGCTGGCCGCCACCATGCGTAACCGCATCATCGCCACCAGCGCCATCTTTGCCGCCACCTTGCTGCTGGCCCTGCTGTTCTCGCTGTACTACTCGCGCTGGCTGCGGCGGCTGGCCAACGAATACCGCCAGCAACTGGAAGAAAAGCAACGCCAGCTGGAAGCCGGCGCCCGCGACATCGAACTGACCCGCCACATGAACGACAGCGCCGCCGACATCATCGTGCTGCGCGACGCGCGCGGCCACGTGGTGTACCAGAACCAGCGCGCCCGCGACTGCTTCGCGCCGCCCAATGCCGCGGCACTGGAACAGCTGTTTGTGGCCGCCGCCGAGGACGGCCGGCAGCTGGAACTGGTACTGGACAGCCGCCAGGGCAGCCTCACCGTCGAAGTGCAGTACTCCGGCATCAGCTTTGGCGGCGAGCGCTACCAGTGCGCCACCGCGCGCGACATCAGTGCCCGCGTGGCGCAACAGCATGAGCTGCGGCTGGCGGCCAAGGTATTCGAGGCCAGTACCGAGGCGATCCTGATCACCGATGCCGCCAGCCGCATCGTGGCCGTCAACCGCGCCTTCAGCACCATTACCGGCTACACCGAGGCCGAAGTGCTGGACCGCAGCCCGTCGCTACTGTCTTCCGGCCGCCACAACCAGCAGTTCTACGAGGACATGTGGAATCACCTGCGCGCCCGCGGCCAGTGGAGCGGCGAGGTGTGGAACCGCCGCAAGAACGGCGAGGTGTATCCGGAGTGGCTGACCATCAGCGCGCTGCGCGACGAGCACGGCCAGCTCACCCACTACGTGGCGCTGTTTGCCGACATCAGCGAGCGCAAGGAAGCCGAAGCGCGGGTGCAGCACCTGGCGGAATACGACTACCTGACCGACCTGCCCAACCGCCTGCTGCTGGCCGACCGTCTGCAGCAATCGCTGCACATCGCCCAGCGCGCCAGCCACAAGGTGGCGGTGCTGTTCATGGATCTCGACCGCTTCAAGAACATCAATGACTCGCTGGGCCATGCCACCGGCGATGCGCTGCTCAAGGCAGTGGCGCAGCGCACCCGTGGCGAGCTGCGCGACATGGACACCGTTGGCCGCACCGGCGGCGACGAGTTCGTGATCATCCTGCCGGAGCTGACCGACAGCGCCCAGGCCGCCAGCGTGGCCGAGCGCATTCTGGAAGCACTGCAGGCGCCGTTCTCGCTCGGCGGCCAGCAGCTGGTGATCAGCGCCAGCATCGGCATCGCCATCTATCCGGACGACGGCCACGGCGCCGAGCTGCTGCTGAAGAACGCCGACATGGCGATGTATGACGCCAAGGCCAGCGGCCGCAACAGCTTCCGCTTCTTTACCCTGCAGATGACACAGGAAGCCAACCAGCGGCTGCTGCTGGAAAGCCGCCTGCGGCAGGCGCTGGGCCACGGCGAGCTGCACCTGGCCTTGCAACCGAAATTCCACATGGCCAACCGCCGCCTCACCGGCTTCGAGGCGCTGCTGCGCTGGACCGACCGCGACGGGCGCAGCACGCCACCCACCGAGTTCATCCCGGTGGCGGAAGACTCCGGCCTGATCGTCGACATCGGGCTATGGGTCATGCGCGAGGCGTGCAATATCGCCGCCGCCTGGCCACGTGACGGCGCCGCGCCACTGACCATCGCCGTCAATGCCTCGCCGCGGCAACTGGCGCAGCCGGGCTTTGCCGGCGAGGTTGGCCGCATCCTGCACGATTGCGGCCTGCCGCCGGCACAGCTGGAGATCGAGGTCACCGAAAACGCGCTGCTGGAAAAAACCGGGGTGGTGCAGGAAACGCTGCAGCAGCTGAAACAGCTGGGAGTACGGCTGGCGGTAGACGACTTCGGCACCGGCTACTCCAGTCTGGCCTACCTGAAAAACTTTGCCCCTGACACGGTGAAGATCGACCGCTGCTTCGTCACCGAGCTGCCGACCCGCCGCGACAATGCCGCCATCGTGCTGGCCATCATCACCCTGGCTCGCAGCCTGGGCATGGAGGCACTGGCCGAAGGGGTGGAAACCGAGGCGGAATTCGCCGCGCTGCTGGCGATGGGCTGCGACACGGTACAGGGCTACCTCACCGGCAAGCCGCTGCCGCTGCCGGAAGCGGCGGCACTGGTGGCGGCGCAGCAGGCGCTGGCCTGATTGCCGCTTCGCCGGCAGTCAAAAAGCTTGGCCGCAGCGCCATAACGGCATGCGGCCAAGCTTTCTTTGTCTGCGAGCGGTCTAGTCGAAGCGCAGCGTGTAGCGCACCTCGCTGGAGGCTTCACGCCCGGCACGGGCGATCAGCGACAGCTTCTGCGACAACTGGTAGCTGAGGCGCACCGCCTGCTCGGCACTCTTCAAGCCGTACTCGTAGCCGACGTACAACTCGCGCGTCAGCTGCTTGCCCAGCGTCACCACCTGCTCGGCCGGGTTCACCGTACCGTCGCTGCCGGTGCTGGCGGCGCGCGACTGCACGCCGACATCGTCGAACAACCCGATGCGGTCGTTGAGCATGCCGGCCAGCAGGCCGCCGGCGGAGGCGCCGCCGCTGTCGTTGCCGCTCTCGCCCGGCGTGGCCGCCCGCCCCAGCACCAGATAGGACAGCTTGTCCTTCTCCGACATCGCCTCGTCCGCCACCAGCGTCACCGACGGCAGCAGCACCGAACCGGTAATTTCCACCCCGGCGCCGACCGCGGAATTGCGCCGCGTGGCGCGGATGTCCAGCAAGGGGTTGTCCAGCGGGCCGTTGAAGGTAATCAGCCCCTTGTCGATGTCCATATCCTGGGCGTAGGCCTTGAAGCGGCCCTTGTCCACGCTCACCTGGCCGCGCGCGCGCAGCTCGCCGCCCGGCTCCGCCAGCAGCCGCACGCTGCCGCCCAGCCAGGCATCCAGCCCGTTGCCGCTGAAATGGAAGTCCTTGCCGAGGGCGATGTTCAGATCCACCCCCAGCGGCAGGGTGGTGTTGTCATCGGCCGCCACCTCGCGGCCAACCACCACCACGTCGGACGACAGCCTCGGCCCGCCCAGCTTGGGCAGCTCCATGCGCGCCTGATCCACCGCCAGCTCGCCGCGCAGGAACACCTTGCCCTGCTCCAGCGTGATGCGGCTGTTGCCGGACACGCTGAGACGGCGCCCCGGGCGCTCGATCAGCGCGAAGCGTGCCAGCTTGAGATTGACGGCGGCGCCCGGCTGGTCGCCGTCCAGCGCCAGGCTGCCGCTGGCCTGCAATTCGCCCTGCTTGCCGAAGCTCAGCTTGTCCAGCAGCAGCGTGCGCTGTTGCAGCCGCGCCGCCAGCACGCCGTCTTCCAGCCGGATGCCGTTCTTGCGCTCGCTAAAACGCAGTTTCTGGCCGCGGATGTCGCCGTTATACAGCGGCGCCAGCAGCGGGCCGGACAGCCGCACGTCGGCATCCAGCGCACCATCCACATCGTAGCCATTACCCAGCCACGGCCGGAACGCCGCCAGCGTCGGCAAGGCCAGCTGCACGCGGGCGGCAAGCTGCGCCGCGTCCAGCGGACCGCTGGCCGGCAACTGCAAGGTGCCCTCGCCGCTGACGCGACCGAAACGGCTGTCCAGCTGCAGCCGCAGCGGCGCCGCCGGCCCCAGGCCCAGCTGCAGTTCGGCGCGGCTCAGGCCCAGCGCCAGCGGGCTGCGCCCCTGCTGCGGCAGCTGCACATCGCCGCGCTCGCGGCGCAGATTGAGATGGCCCTGCGGCCAACCTTGCTGCCCGGCCAGCGCCCAGTCGGCGGCCAGCACCAGATCCTGCTGCAGCGGTAGCTGCCACCACGGCGCCAGCGCCGCCAGCGCCAGGCTGTTTACCCGGCCGCTACTGTGCCAGCCGCTGCCGCGCTGCCAGCCGCTGTCGGCCAGTTGCCACTGCGTGCCCAGCGCCTGCCAGCGGCTGGCGCCCAGCGTCACGCTATCGGCGGCCAGCTGCAATGTCGCCGGCGCCTCCAGCCGCAACGGCAGCGCACCACCGGCCTGCAGGCTGCTGATCCGCCCCTGCCAGCGCAGGGTTTGCGGCGCCAGCCCGCCCGCCAACGCCAGCGTCAGCGTTTGCGGCTGGCCCTGCAGTTGGCCGCGGGCATCCAGTTGCAGCTGGTGCGCGGCACGGTTGCCGCTGGCCTGCAGCTGCAGGCTGTCCAGCCGCTGGCCGGCGGCCTGCAACTCGCGGCCGCTCAACTGCACACGGAACGGGCTGTCCTGCTGCAGACCGCTGCTACCCTCGCCCTGCAGGCTGCCAATGCTGAAGCCGCCGGGCAGCCGCAGTGCCTGCGCCGCCAGTTTGGCGCTGATGTCCGGCCGCGCCGGCGTACCGGCCAGTTGCAGGCTGGCGTTCAGCTCGCCGCCGAAGGCCGGCCCCAGCAGCGACAGCTGCGGTGCCGCCAGCTGCAACGCCAGGGTGTCGCCGGCATGGCCGTAGGCGCCGCTGGCCTGCAGCCGGTTGCGCCCCAGTGTCAGGTCGGCCAGCAGCTGGCTGATGCGCTGCGGCTGCCACTGCAGGCGGAACTGGCCGCCCAGCGGCGCACCGCCGAGCTGGCTGGCCGCCAGTTTCAGCGCCAGCTCGCCCTGCGGCGTGGCGGCCAGATCGGCCCGGCTGTCCAGCGCGCCATTGATATTGCCGTGCGGCCAACGTGGATCGACCCTGGCCGGATCGAAGCCCTGCAGCTTGCCGGCAAAGACCAGCTGCCGGCGCTCGAACAGCCAGCTGCCTTCGCCCTGCAGGCGGCCGAGGCCGGTGCGCAGTGCCAGTTCCGCCACTTCCAGCCGCCGCGGTGCCTCGGCCAGCCGCAGGCGGCCATCCAGCCCCAGCTCGCCGCTGTCCAGCTTGACCCGCAGTTGCGGCTGGCGCGCGCGGCCGGCGGCATGCAGCTCGCCGTCGATCAGCTGCGCCGGCAGCGAGGCATACAGCTGGCGGCTGTCGATGTGGTGCAGCACCGCGTCCAGTGCCAGCGCGTCGGCCGCGGCGCTGCCGCTGATGGTCAGCTCGCCGCCGGCCAGCTGCGCCCGCAAGCCGGGCAGGTGCAGGGTATCGCCATCGATACGGAATTCGCCCCACAGCAGCGATAACGGAATGCGCTGCGCCGATGCCGGCCCCGGCTCGCTGTTGAGCAGCGAGATGCCGCCCTGTACCGAGTCGGCATCCAGCGGCTCGGCGCTGACCGCCAGCGCCAGCCGCGCCTGTGGCAGCCCCGGCAGCAGCGCCTGCGGATTGACGCCGCCGACGCGCGCTTCCAGCCGGCGCAGCCGCTGCAACGGCACCGCGGCAAACGGCCGCCACTCGCTATCGAGCTTGAACAGCAGCCCCTGCGCAGTGATGTCGCCGGAGACATGCGGCTGCTGCAGCGACCCGGCCAATGCCAGCTCGCCGCGCGCGGCCACGCCCTCCAGCTCGCCCTGGTAGCGCAGCTGCCCGGCCAGCCGGAACGGCGCGCTATCCAGCACGGTAAAGCCGACGGTGGCACCGCCCCACGGCGTATCCAGCTGGCGCAGGGTGAACTGGTGGCGGCCAGACTGGTAACGGTAGCTGGCGCGCAATGCCGACAGCAGCGGCCGCCCCGGCTGGCTGAAGCTGTCTACCGCCAGCTCGTCCAACCGCAGTTGCAGCGGCAACGCCAGCGAGCGCGGCAGCTGCGGCGGCGTCACCGGCTTGGCCGACGGCTTGCCGGCATAGCGGATCGCGCCGATGGCCAGCCGCTGGATATGCAGTTGGCCGCGCCACAGCGCCGCCGGTTGCCAGTCCAGTTGCAGCCGATTGATGTCCAGCCGCGTGCCGGCACGCTGCCAGGACAGCTGCTGCAGGGTGAAGCCCTGCCACAGCGTGCCTTCGCTGCGGCCAACCTTGAGACTGCCGCCGCTGAGGCTATCGGCCCAGCGCCACAGGGTGGCAAAACCGGCCTGGCTGGCAGTGAGCCAGACCAGCAGCGCGGCGGCCGCCAGCAGTAGCAGCAGCGGCGTCGCCAGCAACCATGGCCACCAGCGCCGGCGGGGCGGCGGCGCTGGTGGCCATGGTTGCTGGC